>NZ_JBFBBC010000006.1:43565-260868 GCF_040689545.1 Streptomyces sp. NPDC051180 | reverse complement strand
TGGCCGCGCTCGCCCCCCTCCACCCCCCGCCCCCCTCCCCCCGCCGGCGCCCCGCCCCCCCGCCCCCCGCGCCCCCGCGCCCCCCCCCCCCCCCCCGCGCCGTGCCGCCTCATCGACGCGCGGTCGCGGTCTCCCGCCGCTCCCCGCTCTCCCCGCCGGCCCCGGTCCCCTCCGGGGCCGGTGCCGGGCGGGGGGCGTCCGACTCGCTGACGCCGAAGCGGTCGTGGAAGCGGCGCAGCGGCCCGGGGGCCCACCAGGTGAAGCGGCCGGTCAGCTTCATCACGGAGGGGACGAGGAGGCTGCGGACCACCATCGCGTCCATGAGGACGGCGACGGCGACGCCGAGGCCGAGCATCTTGGTGTTGGTGACCCGGGAGGTGCCGATGGCGACCATGACGACGGCGAGGATCACGGCGGCGGCGGTGATCAGGCCGCCGGTGTGGCGCAGGCCGAAGCGGACGGAGTGCTCGTGGTCGCCGGTGGCGTCGTACTCCTCCTTGATGCGGGAGAGGAGGAACACCCCGTAGTCCATGGAGAGTCCGAAGGCGACGCAGAACATCAGGACGGGCAGGGTCGTCTCGATGTCCCCGGTGGAGGTGAAGCCGAGGAGCCCGGCGAGGTGCCCCTCCTGGAAGACCCAGACCACCGCGCCGAACATCGCCGTGAGGCTGAGGGCGTTGAGCACGACGGCCTGGAGGGGGATGACGACGCTGCCGGTGAGCAGGAAGACCAGCAGGAGGGTGACGAGGACGACGATCGCCGCCGCCCAGGGCAGCCGCTCGGCGAGGGCCTCCTTGGAGTCGACGAGGACGGCGGACTGCCCGGTGACGGCGGTGTCGAAGGGGGCGGGGACGGCGCGGAGCTCGCCCACAACCCGCTGGGCCGCGGCACCGACGGTCTCGCCCTCGGGCACGACGGTGAAGTAGGCGTGGCCGCCGCGCGCGGTCACGGGTCCGTCGGCCCGGTCGACGCCGTCCAGGGCGGCTATCCGCTCGCGGTAGGCCGCGTACTGCGCGGGGGTGGCGGGGCCTTCGGCGAGGACGGTGATCCCGCCGCCCGGGTTGCCGGGGAAGCCGTCCCGCAGCTGGTCCTGGACGACCCGGGAGGAGGCGGTGACGGGCAGCTGGCGGTCGTCGGCGGTGCCGAACTTCACGCCGAGGAAGGGCAGCCCGAGCAGGACCAGGCCGGCGGTGGTGAGCACGGCGAAGACCGGCGCCCGGCGCATGACGAGGGCGGCGGCGCGCGCCCACCCGGCGCCGGCGGCGTCCTCGGCGCGCGGGCCGGCGGCGGCCCCCGTGGTCCCGGCAGTCCCGGCGGCACCGGTCCGGCCGCGGCGGCGCAGGAGGCGCCGCAGGTCGAGGGCGTTGACCCGGTCGCCGAGCAGCACGAGGGCCGCCGGGAGCAGGGTGAGCGCGGCGGTCGCGGCGAGGAGGACGACCGCTATGCCGGCGTAGGCGAAGGAGCGCAGGAAGTACTGCGGGAAGACCAGCATCGCGGAGAGCGACACGGCGACGGTCAGGGCGGAGAAGAGCACGGTCCGCCCGGCGGTGCGCAGGGTCGTGCGGACGGCGGTGTACGTGTCGGCGCCGGCGGCCAGCTCCTCGCGGTAGCGGCGGACGACGAACAGCGCGTAGTCGATGGCGAGTCCGAGGCCGAGCGCCGTCGTGAGGTTCTGCGCGAAGACGGAGACGTCGGTGAACTCGGTGATGCCGCGCAGCACCGCGTTGGTGCCGAGGATGGCGACGATGCCGACGCCGAGCGGCAGGAGGGCGGCGACGGCGCTGCCGAAGACCATGACGAGCAGGACGAGGGTCAGGGGCAGGGCGATGAGCTCGGCCCGCAGCAGGTCCTCCTGGATGACGGTCTGCATCTCGTGGCGGACGGCGAGGCCGCCGCCGAGGGAGACCTCCACGGGGCCGTGCGCGCCCCGGAACTCGGGGGCGATCCGGTCGAGGACGGCGGATGCCTCCTTCTCCTCGCCGGAGATCCGGGCGGCGATGACCGCCTGGCGGCCGTCCTCGGAGCGCAGGGCGGGCGAGCCGGTGGACCAGTAGGAACCGACGCCGTCGACGCCCGGTTCGGCCGCGAGCCGCTCGGTGAGCCTGCGGGCCTCGGCGGCGACGGCCGGGTCGTCGACCGCGGCCCGGCCCGGGGCCGCCCCGGCCGCTCCCGCGGCGGCCTTCGCGTCGACGAGGAGCAGCACGTTCGGCTGGGAGCCGGGGAACTCCCGCTCCAGCGCCTTCGTGGCGTACGTGGACTCGGCCGCGGGGTCCTCCCAGCCGCCGCTGCCCATGCGGTCGGCGACCCCTCCGCCGGCCAGCACCGCGAGGGCGGTGAGCACGAGCGCCACCAGGAGGGTGAGGCGCGGCCGGGCGGTCACGAAACGCGTCCAGCCCCCCACGGACCCCCCTTGACCTGGGCTTGCGGCCCCGCCGGTCGCTGATTTCTTGACTTCGGCCATGACCCGGTGTCCCCTTCACCTGACCCCTGCGCTCGCTTCCCGGCAGGTCGCATGGGTCGCCCATTGCCATAGACTGGCAAACACGAGTGATCACTCGCATTTCCCAAATATGCGAGCGACCTCTCGTGTTTGTCAAACGTGTTGAGGAGAGCTGGGGACAGCCATGTCCGATGTGTCCGAGGAGTCGAAGCCCCGCCGCCGCCAGGCGCGCGGCGAACGCCGCATCGCGCAGCTGCTCCACGCCGCCGCGAACGTCTTCTGCGCGAACGGGTACACGGCGACCAGCACCAACGCGATCGCCCGCGAGGCGCACGTCTCGCCGGGCACCCTCTACCAGTACTTCCCGAACAAGGAGGCCATCGCGATCGAGCTCGGCGGACGCCTCCTCCACGAGATGCGGGAGGCCCACGGCCAGGCGTTCACCGCGGAGAACCTCACCCTCCCGCTGCCCGAGCTGCTCGACGTGGTCGTCGACCCGATGATCGAGTTCAACTGCGCGAACCCGGTCTTCCTCGCCCTGATGCACGGCTCCGAGGTGCCCGGCCGGATCGCCGAGGAGCACGACGCCCTGCACGCGTCGCTGCTGACCAGCGTGCAGGAGGTGATCGCGCACTACGCCCCCGCGCTGCCCGCCGAGGACCGCTCCCGGATCGCCGGCATGACGTTCGCGATCTTCAAGGGCGGGCTGGGGCTGGTGCTCGCCGCGCCCGAGGGGCCGGAGCGGGACGCGACGGTGACCGAGCTCAAGACGGTCCTGCTGCGCTACCTCGCCCCCCTCGTCACCGACGGGGCCGTCACCACGTCTCCGACCCGCTGACCGCCTCCGCGGACGACGCCGCCTCCCCCGGACCCTTCCCCGCCCGCGCCCGCAGCCTCAGCGCGAGCAGCGGGAAGACCAGGACCGAGACCATGGCGGCCCCGACCAGGGCCGCCGCCTCGCCCGCCGGCATCGCCTTGTCGTCGACGCCGATGGTGGTGATCGCGACGACCAGCGGCAGCGCCGTGGAGCCGTAGAGCACGAGCCCTCCCCGGTCCGTCCGGTCGAGGTCGCGCGGGGCCAGGAGCCAGATCGGTCCGCCGCGCACGACGAGGAAGAGCAGCAGGAAGACCGGCAGCAGGATCAGGGGCCGGCCGCCGGCGAGGAGCGAGTCCAGGTCGAACTCGATCCCGGTGACGACGAAGAAGACCGGGACGAGGAAGCCGAAGCCGACGCCCTCGATCTTCGCCAGGATCTCCGGCCCCGAGTCGGGCGCCGCACCGGTCAGCACGAGCCGGGTGACGAGCCCGGCCGCGAAGGCGCCGAGCAGCACGTCGAGCCCGAGCGCCGTCGACGCGCCGAGCATCAGGGCGAGCAGCAGGAAGACGAACCGCACCGCGAACTGGCCGCTGCTGTGCAGGGTCCTGGCGATGACCTTCGAGAACCACGGCGGACGGGGCCGCAGCGCCCAGAGGACGGCGCCGGCCGTGAGCGCGGCGAAGACGGCGAGGAGCACGGTGGACTCGGCGGCGCCCCGCCCGCTGAGCAGCAGCGCCATCGCGATGATGGGACCGAACTCGCCGACGGCCCCGAAGGCCATGACGACCGAGCCGAACCGCCCCTGGAGCTCGCCGGCGTCCCTGAGCACGGGCAGGACGGTGCCGAGCGCGGTGCTGGTCAGGGCCACCCCGATGAAGACGCCCCGGGTGTAGCCGCCGCCGAGCAGGACGCCGGTGGAGAGGCCGAGGGCCAGGGCCGCCGTCCAGGCCCACACGGAGCGCCTGAGGGTGTCGCCGCGCACCTTGCCGAACTCGATCTCGTAGCCCGCGAGGAAGATCAGCATGGCGAGGCCGAGCTGCGACAGCCCGTCGATCAGCGCGTCGGAGCGGGCCCAGTCCAGGACGTCGGGGCCGATGAGGATGCCGAGCAGGATCTCGAAGATGACCAGGGGAACGGGGAACCTGCGCCCCACCGCGTAGGCGAGCAGCGGCGCCAGGACGGCGATCGCCATGATCAGGATGAGCGTACTCCCCGAATGCGACATATCGGGTGTCTACCATGAGCACTGTGCCTCGGGACGGTTGCGCGCGCCCGCCCGGCGTCGGCGCCGCGAGTGGCATTTATACCCCTAGGGGGTATAAAGTGGAGGGTCAAGGACCCTGACCCCCAGGAGGAGCGCGCCATGTCCGCAGAGACCAAGACCGAACTCACCACCGTCTACCAGGTCAAGGGCATGACCTGCGGCCACTGCGAAGGCGCGGTCTCCGGCGAGATCTCCGAGATCCCCGGCGTCTCCTCCGTCACCGCCGTCGCCAAGACCGGCGAGGTCACCGTCGTCTCCGACACCGCCCTCGACCGCGCGGCCGTGGCCGCCGCCGTGGACGAGGCCGGCTACGAGCTGGTCTGACCCCCGCCGAACAGGCGTCGCAGGGCCGTACGGTTACCTCGTACGGCCCTGCTCCCGTTTGGAACCGCGCATGCCAAGCACCACCGTCACCGAGCTGACGATCGGCGGGATGACCTGCGCCTCGTGCGCCGCCCGCGTCGAGAAGAAGCTCAACCGGATGGACGGCGTCACCGCCACCGTCAACTACGCCACGGAGAAGGCGCACGTCGAGCACGCCCCGCACGTCGGCGTCGACGAGCTGATCGCCACCGTCGTGAAGACCGGCTACACCGCCGAGGAACCCCTCCCGCCGGCCCCCGAGGCCCCGGAGACCCCGGAGGACCCCGAGCTCGCCTCCCTCCGGCAGCGGCTCACCGTCTCCGCGCTCCTCGCCGCGCCCGTGATCCTGCTCGCGATGGTCCCCTCGCTCCAGTTCGACGACTGGCAGTGGCTGTCCCTCACCCTCGCCTCCCCCGTCGTCGTCTGGGGCGGACTCCCCTTCCACCGGGCCGCCTGGACCAACCTGCGGCACGGCGCCGCGACCATGGACACGCTCGTCTCCGTCGGCACCCTCGCCGCCTACGGCTGGTCGCTCTGGGCCCTCTTCCTCGGCGACGCCGGCATGCCCGGCATGCGGCACGGCTTCGACCTCACCGCCGACCGCGCCCACGCCTCCTCCTCGATCTACCTGGAGGTCGCCGCCGGGGTCGTCACCTTCATCCTCCTCGGGCGGTACCTGGAGGCCCGCGCCAAGCGGAAGGCGGGCGCGGCGCTGCACGCCCTGATGGAGCTCGGCGCCAAGGACGTGGCCGTCCTGCGCGGCGGCCGGGAGACCCGCGTACCGGTCGCCGAACTGCGGGCCGGCGACCACTTCGTCGTACGCCCCGGGGAGAAGATCGCCACCGACGGCACCGTCGTCGAGGGCTCCTCCGCCGTCGACACCTCGCTGCTCACCGGCGAGTCGCTGCCGGTCGACGTCGTCGACGGCTCCGCCGTCACCGGCGGCTGCGTCAACGTCTCCGGCCGCCTCGTCGTCGAGGCCACCCGCGTCGGCTCCGACACCCGGCTCGCCCGGATGGCCAGGCTCGTCGAGGACGCCCAGAGCGGCAAGGCCGAGGTGCAGCGGCTCGCCGACCGGATCTCCGCCGTCTTCGTCCCCGTGGTCCTCCTCCTCGCGCTCGGCACCCTCGTCACCTGGCTCCTGCTCACCGACGACCCGACCGCCTCCTTCACCGCGGCCGTCGCCGTCCTGATCATCGCCTGCCCCTGCGCCCTCGGCCTGGCCACCCCGACCGCCCTCATGGTCGGCACCGGCCGCGGCGCCCAGCTCGGCATCCTCATCAAGGGCCCCGAGGTCCTGGAGTCCACCCGCCGCGTCGACACGGTCGTCCTGGACAAGACCGGCACCGTCACCACCGGCCGGATGCGGCTCGTGGACGTCCACGTCCACGGCGGCACGTACGGCACCGACTCCGCCGACGAGACCGAACTGCTGCGGCTCGCGGGCGCCCTGGAGCACGCCTCCGAGCACCCGGTCGCCCGCGCGGTCGCGGCCGGCGCCGCCGAGCGGTGCGGCGAACTCCCCGTCCCCAAGACCTTCGAGAACGTCCCCGGGCTCGGCGTGCGCGGCTCCGTGGAGGGCCGGCTCGTCCTCGTCGGGCGCGCCGCCCTCCTGGCCGCCGAGGGCGTCGAGGTGCCCGGATCGGCCGCGCCCGGCGCCGTCCACGTCGCCTGGGACGGGGTGGCCCGGGGCACCCTCACCGTCGCCGACACCGTCAAGGACACCAGCGCCGAGGCGGTCGCCCGGCTGCGCGGCCTCGGTCTGCGCCCGGTGCTGCTCACCGGCGACCACCGGGCCGTCGCGGAGGCCGTGGCGGCCGAGGTGGGCATCGACGAGGTGATCGCGGAGGTGCTGCCGGAGGAGAAGGCCGAGGTCGTCCGGCGGCTCCAGGCGGAGGGCCGGACGGTCGCCATGGTCGGCGACGGGGTCAACGACGCCGCGGCGCTCGCCACCGCCGATCTGGGCCTGGCCATGGGGACGGGCACGGACGCGGCCATCGAGGCGAGCGACCTGACCCTGGTCCGCGGCGACCTGCGCGTCGCGGCGGACGCCATCCGGCTCGCCCGCCGGACCCTCGCGACGATCAAGGGCAACCTCGGCTGGGCCTTCGGCTACAACCTCGCCGCGCTCCCCCTCGCGGCGGCCGGTCTGCTGAACCCGATGATCGCCGGCCTCGCCATGGCCTTTTCGTCCGTCTTCGTCGTATCCAACAGCCTTCGTCTCCGTCGCTTCACGTGATTTCACCTACACGTGACGCACAGGACCTTCACAAGGAGATCTAGATCACAGATATTGGGGGGTAACCATCTGGGCTGTTCGCGAGTCTAAGTGGGCGATGCCGAGAACGTCTTGGGGGACGTTCATGGAATGTCTTGGGGGACGTTCCAGGCAAGCGTTGGCCGGGGCACGTGCACCGGGGAGCTTTGAGCGGCCCTCCCGTACGTACCCCGGCAGACCGCATCGCGCCCGACCCGCGCAGCTTCTGCTGACACCGCAGACGCCCGGCCCGGATCCCGTGGGGGGAATCCGCACCGGGAAAAGGGAAGCGCCCCGTCCGTCGACCCGTGGGGGGATCGACGGCGGGGCGCCTCTCGCTTCTTCTGGGGGGCTCGCTCGCCTCCGGGGCGCCGGTGCCGGTGCCGGGACGACGACCGTGCTCGACCCTCCTTCGTCGGGCCTGCGCGCGGTCGCCGTCCCGGCACCGGCGCGCCCCTTCGGCTCACTCGCCGGGGGCCACCGGGCCTCGCGAGGTCCTAGCGGGCCTCGACCGGGACGAAGTCGCGGAGGACCTCGCCGGTGTAGATCTGGCGCGGGCGGCCGATGCGGGAACCCGGCTCCTTGATCATCTCGTGCCACTGGGCGATCCAGCCGGGGAGGCGGCCGAGCGCGAAGAGCACGGTGAACATCTCGGTCGGGAAGCCCATCGCGCGGTAGATGAGGCCCGTGTAGAAGTCCACGTTCGGGTAGAGGTTGCGCGAGACGAAGTACTCGTCGGAGAGCGCGTGCTCCTCCAGCTTGAGCGCGATGTCCAGGAGCTCGTCGGACTTGCCGAGCGCGGAGAGGACGTCGTGCGCCGCCGCCTTGATGATCTTGGCGCGCGGGTCGAAGGACTTGTACACCCGGTGGCCGAAGCCCATCAGGCGGACGCCGTCCTCCTTGTTCTTCACCTTGCGGATGAAGGAGTCGACGTCGCCGCCGTTGGCCTTGATGCCTTCGAGCATCTCCAGGACCGACTGGTTGGCGCCACCGTGCAGCGGGCCCCACAGGGCCGAGATGCCGGCGGAGATCGAGGCGAACATGTTCGCCTGCGAGGAGCCGACCAGACGCACGGTGGAGGTCGAGCAGTTCTGCTCGTGGTCCGCGTGCAGGATCAGCAGCTTGTCGAGCGCGTTGACGACGACCGGGTCCAGGTCGTACTCCTGCGCCGGGACCGAGAAGGTCATGCGCAGGAAGTTCTCGACGTACCCGAGGTCGTTGCGCGGGTAGACGAAGGGGTGACCGATCGACTTCTTGTACGCGTACGCCGCGATCGTCGGCAGCTTGGCGAGCAGCCGGATCGTGGAGAGGTGGCGCTGCTCCTCGTCGAACGGGTTGTGGCTGTCCTGGTAGAAGGTGGACAGCGCGGAGACCACCGACGACAGCATCGCCATCGGGTGGGCGTCCCGCGGGAAACCGCGGAAGAAGTTCTTGACGTCCTCGTGGACGAGCGTGTGCTGCGTGATCTCGTTCTTGAAGGTCGCCAGCTCGTCGACCTTCGGCAGCTCACCGTTGATCAGCAGGTACGCCACCTCAAGGAAGGTGGAGCGCTCCGCCAGCTGCTCGATGGGGTAACCGCGGTACCGCAGGATGCCCTGCTCACCGTCGAGGTAGGTGATCGCGGATTTATAGGCGGCGGTGTTGCCGTATCCGCTGTCGAGGGTGACCAGTCCGGTCTGGGCTCGGAGTTTCCCGATGTCGAAGCCCTTGTCGCCGACGGTGCTCTCGACCACCGGGTAGGTGTATTCACCGTCCGCGTACCGCAGTACTACAGAGTTGTCGCTCACGTCATCCCTCACCGACGTAGTGCCTCTTCTTCGAGGTGCCCTGACTGTCTCTACCATCCCCCATTTGGCTCAGGAGAGTGCACTCGGGGTCGACCATTGGGCCAATCGGCGGCACTCAGTGCCGCCAACCTCCCTATCCTGCCCCCTTCGCCCCGGTTCCGATAGCCCTCCGTGATCTTTCACACGAGGGCGTGCCCTGTGAGGCGATGGGCGAGTGCGGTAAAACGCCTGCCCGCGGAGACCGTACGGACCGCCTGGGAGATCGCCCGGCGGGAGCCGACCAGGACGACCAGCTTCCGGGCCCGGGTCACGGCCGTGTAGAGCAGGTTCCGCTGAAGCATCATCCAGGCGCTCATGGTGACCGGAATCACCACCGCCGGATACTCGCTGCCCTGCGAGCGGTGGATGGTGACCGCGTACGCGTGGGCGAGCTCGTCCAGCTCGTCGAAGTCGTACGGCACCTCCTCGTCCTCGTCCGTCCGCACGGTGAGCCGCTGCTCGACGGGGTCCAGCTCCGTGACGACGCCGACCGTACCGTTGAAGACCCCGTTGGCCCCCTTCTCATAGTTGTTGCGAATCTGGGTGACCTTGTCGCCCACCCGGAAGACCCGGCCGCCGAACCTCTTCTCCGGCACGTCGGGACGGGCCGGGGTGATGACCTGCTGGAGCAGCCCGTTGAGCGAGCCGGCGCCCGCCGGGCCCCGGTGCATGGGCGCGAGGACCTGGACGTCCCGGCGCGGGTCGAGGCCGAACCTGGCCGGAATCCGGCGGGCCGCGACGTCCACGGCGACCCGGGCGGCGTCCTCGGTCTCCTCCTCGACGAAGTGGAAGAAGTCCGGCAGGCCCTGGGTGAGGGGCGGCGTGCCGGCGTTGATCCGGTGCGCGTTGGTGACGACGCCGGACTGCTGGGCCTGCCGGAAGATCCGGGTCAGCCGGACCGCGGGCACCGGGCTGCCGGGGGCGAGGAGGTCGCCGAGCACCTCGCCCGCGCCGACCGAGGGCAGCTGGTCGACGTCCCCCACGAGCAGCAGGTGTGCACCCGGTGCCACGGCCTTGACCAGCTTGTTCGCCAGGAGCAGGTCGAGCATGGACGCCTCGTCCACGACGACCAGGTCGGCGTCGAGGGGCCGGTCGCGGTCGTAGGCCGCGTCGCCGCCGGGCTTCAGCTCCAGCAGCCGGTGGACGGTGGACGCCTCCGCTCCGGTCAGCTCCGCGAGCCGCTTGGCGGCCCGGCCGGTGGGGGCGGCGAGGACCACCTTGGCCCTCTTCGCCCGCGCCAGCTCCACGATCGAGCGGACCGTGAAGGACTTGCCGCAGCCGGGGCCACCGGTCAGGACCGCGACCTTGCGGGTCAGCGCGAGCCGGACGGCCTCCTCCTGCTCGGGCGCCAGGGAGGCCCCGGTCCGGTCGGCGAGCCAGGCCAGCGCCTTGTCCCAGGCCACGTCCCGGAAGGCCGGCATCCGGTCCTCGCCGGTCCCCAGCAGCCGCCGCAGCTGCCCGGCGAGCGACAGCTCGGCCCGGTGGAACGGCACCAGGAACACCCCGGTGACCGGCGGGCCCTCCGGGCCGGGCACCACCTCGCGCACGACCCCCTCGGGATCCTCGGCGAGCTCCGCAAGACACTCGATGACCAGGCCGGTGTCGACCCCGAGCAGCTTCACCGCGTCGGCGATCAGCCGCTCCTCGGGCAGGAAGCAGTGCCCCTGGTCGGTGGACTGCGACAGGGCGTACTGCAGTCCCGCCTTCACCCGGTCCGGGCTGTCGTGCGGGATGCCGACGGACTGGGCGATCTTGTCGGCGGTGAGGAAACCGATGCCCCAGACATCCGCGGCGAGCCGGTACGGCTGGTTCCGCACGACGGAGATCGAGGCGTCCCCGTACTTCTTGTAGATGCGCACCGCGATGGAGGTGGAGACGCCGACGCCCTGGAGGAAGACCATCACCTCCTTGATCGCCTTCTGCTCCTCCCACGCGGCCGTGATCTTCGCCGTCCGCTTGGGGCCGAGCCCGGGGACCTCGATCAGGCGCGCGGGCGCCTCTTCGAGGATGTCGAGCGTGTCGAGCCCGAAGTGCTGCGTGATGCGGTCGGCGAAGACCGGCCCGATGCCCTTCACGAGCCCCGAGCCCAGATACCGGCGGATGCCCTGGATCGTGGCGGGCAGGAGCGTCGTGTAGTTGTCGACGGTGAACTGCTTCCCGTACTGCGGATGGGAGCCCCAGCGCCCCTCCATCCGCAGCGACTCCCCCGGCTGCGCCCCCAGGAGCGCCCCGACGACCGTGAGCAGGTCCCCCGCGCCCCGCCCGGTGTCGACACGGGCGACCGTGTACCCGCTCTCCTCGTTGGCGTAGGTGATCCGCTCCAGGACCCCCTCGACCACTGCCGGCCCGCGACCGTCGTTGGACATGCACCGACCGTAGCGAAGGGCTCGGACACTCGGGGACGGGCCCGTGGAGCGAGGCCGGTTCCGGGTGCCGGAGAAAGGGATGGACCGTAGCGTTTCGGGCATGACTGACTCTTCCTTCCAGGACGACGTCCTGACGGAGCTCGGCGACGACCGGCTCCAGGAGATCGCCGGGCTGCTCGGCACCGACACCGACGGGGCCCGGCGGCTCGTGGACGGTTCGGTCGCCGAGCTCTCCGGCGAACTGCGCCGGGCCGCGTCCGAACCGGCCGCCGCCGACGAGGTGCGCGCCGCCGTCGACGAGGTGACCTCGGCCGAGCCGCCGCTCCAGGGGGTGGCCACCCTCGGCGGCCTCGCGACCGGCGGCCTCATGGCCGGCGTCCTGACGAAGCTGGCCGGGCCGGCGGCGAACGCGGTCGCCAGGCGCACCGGCCTTCCCCCGGCGACCGTCGCCCGCGCCGTCGACATCCTGGTCCCGGTGGTCGTCGCCGCCCTCGCCAAGCGCGCGGCCGGCAAGAAGGCCGGCGGCCTGGGCGACCTCCTGGGCGGCCCCCCGAAGTAGCCCGCCCGTGGCCGTACGGCCCCGCACGGCCGGGCGGCCTCTCCTCGGGCCCCTCCGCACAGGCGCCGCGAGGTTCGTCAGACGGCCAGGAACGCCTCCAGCGTCTCCTCCAGGACCTCCACTCCGTCCCTGGCCCATAGGTCGTCGTTGAAGAGCTCGACCTCGACCGGGCCGGTGTGGCCGGCCTTCTCGGCCAGGTCGGCCCAGGCGCGGAGGTCGATGGCGCCGGTGCCCAACTGGCCCCGGCCGTTGAGGACTCCGGCCGGGAGCGGGGTGGTCCAGTCGGCGAGCTGGAAGGAGTGGATGCGGCCGGCGGCGCCGGCGCGCTCCACGGCGGCCGGGGCGCGGTCGTCCCACCAGAGGTGGTAGGTGTCGACGGTGACGCCGACCTGCGCGGCCGGGAAGTGCTCCGCGATCTCCAGGGCCTGGTCGAGGGTGGAGACGGCGCAGCGGTCGGAGGCGTACATGGGGTGGAGGGGCTCGATGGCGAGGCGGACGCCGCGCTCCCCGGCGTAGGGGGCGAGGACGCCGACGGCCTCGGTGATGCGGGCCCGGGCCGAGGGGAGGTCGGGGCAGGCGGGGGTGAGGCCGCCGGAGACCAGGACGAGGGTGTCGGTGCCGAGTGTCACGGCCTCGTCTATCGCCGCACGGTTCTCCGCCTCCCAGCCGTCCGCGGTGAAGAAGCCGCCCCGGCAGAGGGTGGTGACGGTGAGGCCGGCGTCCCGTACGAGGTCGGCGGCGGCCTCGATGCCGTACTCCCGGACCGGTTCGCGCCACAGCCCGACCCCCGGGACGCCGAGCCGGACGCACGCGGCGACCAGCTCGGGCAGGGAGAGCTGCTTGACGGTCATCTGGTTGACGCTGAAGCGGGCGAGGTTCACGCGGGGACTCCGTACACCGTGAGCAGGGACCGCATCCGGGCCTCGGCGAGGGCCGGGTCGGGGAACAGGCCGAGGCCGTCGGCGAGTTCGTAGGCGCGGGCGAGGTGCGGGAGCGAGCGGGCGGACTGGAGGCCGCCGACCATCGCGAAGTGGTCCTGGTGGCCCGCCAGCCAGGCGAGGAGCACCACACCCGTCTTGTAGAAGCGGGTGGGGGGCTCGAAGAGGTGCCGGGAGAGGGCGACGGTGGGGTCGAGGATCTTTCGGAAGCCGTCGACGTCACCGGTGTCGAGGGTGCGGACCGCCTCGGCGGCCAGCGGGCCCAGGGGGTCGAAGATGCCGAGCAGCGCGTGGCTGAAGCCCTGCTCGTCCCCGGCGATCAGCTCCGGGTAGTGGAAGTCGTCGCCCGTGTAGCAGCGGACGCCCTCCGGGAGGCGGCGGCGCAGCTCGACCTCGCGCCGGGCGTCGAGGAGGGAGACCTTGATGCCGTCGACCTTGTCGGGGTGGGCGGCGATCACCTCCAGGAAGGTCTCGGTGGCGGCGTCGAGGTCCGCCGAGCCCCAGTAGCCCTCCAGGGCGGGGTCGAACATCGGGCCCAGCCAGTGCAGGACGACCGGCTCGCTCGCCTGGCGGAGGAGGTGGCCGTAGAGGTCGAGGTAGTCCTCCCGGTCCCCGGCCGCGGCGGCGAGCGCGCGGGAGGCCATCAGGACGGCCTGCGAGCCGGTCTCCTCGACGAGCGCGAGCTGCTCCTCGTACGCCTCGCGGACGTCCACCAGGTCGGCGGGGCCGGTGAGCCGGTCGGTGCCGACGCCGCAGGCGATGCGGCCACCGACGGCCTTCGCCTCGGCGGCGGAGCGGCGGATCAGCTCGGCGGCCCCGGCCCAGTCGAGGCCCATGCCGCGCTGGGCGGTGTCCATCGCCTCGGCGACCCCGAGGCCGTGGGACCAGAGGTGGCGCCGGAAGGCGAGGGTGGCGTCCCAGTCGACGGCGGCGGGCGAGTCGGGGGTGGTGTCGGCGTACGGGTCGGCGACGACGTGCGCGGCGGAGAAGACCGCACGGGAGGTCAGGGCGCCGCCGGCGGGGACGGCGAGGGGCTCGGCCCGGGGGGTGTACTCCCGCGTGCCGCCGCCGGCTTCGGGCAGCCGGATCACAGGGAGACCTCCGGGACGTCGAGGCGGCGGCCCTCGGCGGCGGACCGCAGGCCCAGCTCGGCGAGCTGGACGCCGCGGGCGCCGGCGAGCAGGTCCCAGTGGTACGGCTCGTCGAGGGCGACGTGGCGCAGGAACAGCTCCCACTGGGCCTTGAAGCCGTTGTCGAACTCGGCGTTGTCCGGGACCTCCTGCCACTGGTCGCGGAAGGGCTCGGTCGCCGGGATGTCGGGGTTCCAGACGGGCTTGGGGGTGGCGGAGCGGTGCTGGACGCGGCAGTTGCGCAGTCCGGCGACGGCGGAGCCGTGGGTGCCGTCGACCTGGAACTCGACGAGTTCGTCGCGGTTGACGCGGACGGTCCAGGAGGAGTTGATCTGGGCGACGGCGCCGCCTTCGAGACCGAAGATGCCGTAGGCGGCGTCGTCGGCGGTGGCCTCGTAGGGCTTGCCGTGCTCGTCCCAGCGGCGCGGCACGTGGGTGGCGACCTGGGCGGTGACGGAGGTGACGCGGCCGAACAGCTCGTGGAGCACGTACTCCCAGTGCGGGAACATGTCGACGACGATGCCGCCGCCGTCCTCGGAGCGGTAGTTCCAGCTGGGGCGCTGGGCGTCCTGCCAGTCGCCCTCGAAGACCCAGTAGCCGAACTCGCCGCGCACGGAGAGGATCTCGCCGAAGAAGCCGCCGTCGACGAGCCGCTTGAGCTTGAGCAGGCCCGGCAGGAAGAGCTTGTCCTGGACGACGCCGTGCTTGACGCCCTTCTCGGTGGCGAGCCGGGCGAGTGCGAGGGCGCCGGCGAGGTCGGTGGCGGTGGGCTTCTCGGTGTAGACGTGCTTGCCGGCGGCGACGGCCTTGGTGATCGCCTCGACGCGGGCGGAGGTGACCTGGGCGTCGAAGTAGACGTCGACGGTGTCGTCGGCGAGGACGGCGTCCAGGTCGGTCGACCACTCGGTGAGGCCGTGGCGCTCGGCGAGGGCGCGCAGGGCGGGCTCGCGGCGGCCGACGAGGACGGGCTCGGGCCAGAGGGTCTCGCCGTTGCCGAGGTCGAGGCCGCCCTGTTCGCGCAGGGCGAGGATCGAGCGGACGAGGTGCTGGCGGTAGCCCATGCGTCCGGTGACGCCGTTCATGGCGATGCGGACTGTCCTGCGTGTCACGAAAGATTCCTCTCCCCGGTGCTCCGCGCTTCGATAGAAAGCGCTTTCCATCGACGATGACGCTAGCCTGCCGACATCACCGTCGACAAGGGCCCCGGAGGTACGCACCCGATGACCGTCACCCTGGCGGACGTGGCAGCCCGCGCCCGGGTCTCGCCCGCGACCGTCTCCCGCGTGCTCAACGGCAACTACCCGGTCGCCGCGTCGACCCGCGAGCGCGTCCTGCGGGCGGTCGACGAGCTGGACTACGTCCTCAACGGCACCGCGAGCTCCCTCGCCGCCGCCACCTCCGACCTGGTCGGAGTGCTGGTGAACGACATCGCCGACCCCTTCTTCGGGATCATGGCGAGCGCGGCGCAGAGCGCGATCGGGGAGAGCGCCACCGGGCGGGCCGGGGGCCGGAAACTCGCCGTGGTGTGCAACACCGGCGGCTCCCCCGAGCGCGAGCTGACCTACCTCACCCTGCTCCAGCGGCAGCGGGCCGCGGCCGTCATCCTCATGGGCGGATCACTGGAGGACCCGGAGCACCTGGCGGCCACGGCGGCCAAACTGGCCAAGCTCGCAGAGGCGGGGACCCGGGTCGTGCTCTGCGGGCGCCCGCCGGTGCCCGGCGACGCCCACACCGCCGCCCTCGTCTTCGACAACCGCACCGGGGCGCGGCGGCTGACGGACCATCTGCTCGGTCTCGGCCACCGGCGCATCGGGTACGTGGCCGGGCCCGCCGACCGGACGACGACCCGGCACCGCCTCGAAGGCCACCGCGAGGCGCTCGCCGCCGCCGGCGTCGCCGAGGGCCCGACCGTCCACGGCCCCTACGACCGCCGGTCCGGCTACGAGGCGACCGCCGAACTCCTCGCCCGCGACCCGGACCTCACCGCCGTCGTCGCGGCCAACGACACGGTCGCCCTCGGCGTCTGCGCGGCGCTGCGCGAGCGCGGCCTGTCCATCCCGGGCGACGTCTCCGTCGCCGGCTTCGACGACCTGCCCTTCTCCATCGACGCCGTCCCCGCCCTCACCACGGTCCACCTCCCCCTCCACGACGCCGGCATCCGCGCCGGCCGCCTGGCCATGGACACGGAGGAGCCCCCGGCGGGCGGCTCGGTGAACGTCCCCGTGGAACTGGTGCTCAGGGAGTCGACGGCCCGGCCCCGGGGGTAGCCCCCCACTGCGGGAGTGACGGCACGTGGAGACCCCCGGAAGGGCGGGAGGACGGACGGGTTCCCGCGCTTCCGGGGGCTGAGGGCGGCCTACTTCACCGCCGGCAGTCCCGTGGCCGCCAGGACCGCCTCGACCGTCTCCTCGATCGTCTGGTCCGCGTTGTCGATCCAGACGCCTTCGCCGGAGAGCTCCTCGCGCATGGCCTCGTCGAGGAAGGCCCAGTTGGTGGTGAGGCGCTTGTGGCGGGCGTTGTTGCGTTCCCATGCCGTGTCGGGGCCGGGGGCGAGGACGACCACGTGGAGCGGGGCGGCCTGGACGTGGGCGCGGTAGAAGTCGAGGTGGGAGCGGCGTACGACGACGTCGTCGAGGACCGGGAGGAAGCCGGCGGAGGCGAAGCTGTCGGCGAGGAGGCAGGCGTTGCGGGCGCGCAGCAGGATCTGGCGGTCGGCCTCGGGGTCGCCGTCGGGGGTGGGCCAGTGGCAGCCCTGGACGATCAGCTCCTGGAGGTGGTCGACCTCGATGTGCGAGGAGCAGGCGAAGCGGGCCGCGAGGGCCGCCGCGACGGTCGACTTGCCGCTGCCGGGGATGCCGGCGAGCAGGACGACGCCGGGGGCGGGTGCGGGGGTGTCGACGGTGATGTGCTCGAAGGTCATGCGCGCCTTTCCTGGCGGGTGGACCGGTCAACCGTACGGCCGTGGCGGCGGGGACGCCACCGGTTTCCGGCCGGGCGATTCCTGCGCGGGTCCTTGACCTGGCAGTTACTTTCGGGCTATCCGTGACTCCTTGGAAGTTTCCTTCACGGGATGCTTCCGCCCGATCCCCGACCCCCGCACGGCCGGAAGGAGCATCAGTGCACCACCGCGCCCCCGCCCCCTCCCGACGCACCCTCCTCACGGTGACCGCCGCAGCCGCCGCGGCCGCCGTCACCGGAGTGAGCACCCCCGCCCACGCCGAACCCGAACGGTACGACGACCGCAGGCTCCGCCGGATCATCGACCGGATGTCCCTGGAGGAGAAGGTCGGCCAGCTCTTCGTGATGCGGGTCTACGGCCACTCCGCGACGGAGCCGGACCAGGCCGACATCGACGCCAACCTCGCGGAGATCGGCGTCCGCACGGCCGCCGAGCTGGTCGAGCGCTACCACGTGGGCGGTGTCATCTACTTCTCCTGGGCCCACAACACCCGCGACCCACGGCAGATCGCGGAGCTCTCGAACGGCATCCAGCGGGCCGCGCTCGCCGGGTCCACCCCGGTGCCGGTGCTCATCTCCACCGACCAGGAGCACGGCATCGTCTGCCGGATGGGCGAGCCCGCCACCCTGCTGCCCGGGGCGATGGCCCTCGGCGCCGGCGGCTCGCCCGCGGACGCCCGCAAGGCCGCGCAGATCGCGGGCGCCGAACTCGCGGCGGTCGGCATCCGCCAGAACTACGCGCCGGACGCCGACGTGAACGTGAACCCGGCCAACCCGGTGATCGGCGTCCGCTCCTTCGGCTCGGACCCGCGGGCGGTCGCCGGGCTGGTCGCGGCGCAGGTCAAGGGCTACCAGCGAGCCGGGGTCGCGGCCACCGCGAAGCACTTCCCGGGGCACGGCGACACCGCCGTCGACAGCCACTACGGGCTGCCGACCATCACCCACACCCCGGAGGAGTGGGACCGGCTCGACGCTCCGCCGTTCCGGTCGGCGATCGCCGCCGGGATCGACTCGATCATGACCGCGCACATCGTGGTCCCCGCGCTCGACCCGAGCGAGGACCCGGCGACCCTGTCCCGGCCCATCCTCACCGGGATCCTGCGCGAACGGCTCGGCTACGACGGCGTGGTGGTGACCGACTCCCTCGGGATGGAGGGGGTGCGCACCAAGTACGGCGACGCGCGCGTCCCGGTCCTCGCGCTCCGGGCGGGCGTGGACCAGCTGCTGAACCCGCCGAAGCTCGACGTGGCCTGGAACGCGGTCCTGGCGGCGGTCACATCGGGCGAGCTGACCGAGGCCCGGCTCGACGAATCGATCCTGCGGATCCTGCGGCTCAAGGCGAAGCTGGGGCTGTTCCGGCAGGCGTACGTGACCCGGTCCGGCGTCGACCGGGTGGTCGGCGCCGCCGCCCACCTCGCGCGGGCCGACCGGATCGCCGAGGCGACCACGACCCTGCTCGTCAACGAGGGCGGCTTCCTGCCGCTGAGTCCGTCCTCCCACGGCTCGGTGCTCGTCGTCGGGGCGGACCCGGCCTCGCCGTCCGGCACCACCGGCCCGCCGACGACGACGCTCGCGACGGCCCTGACCGGTCTGGGCTTCACCGCCACCGCGCTGTCCACCGGGATCACGCCGACGGCGGCGAGGATCGAGGAGGCGGTGGCGGCGGCGGCCGGGAAGGACGTGGTGCTGGTCGGCACGTACAACGTCACGGCGACCAGCCCGCAGCGCACCCTCGTCGCGCGGCTCGTCGCCACCGGGGTGCCCGTCGTGACGGTCGCGATCCGCAACCCGTACGACGTGGCCCGGATCGGCGGGCAGCGGGCGACCCTGGCCTCCTACTCCTGGACCGACGTCGAACTCCGCGCCGCCGTCCGGGTGCTGGCCGGGCGGGCCCGGCCGCGGGGCCGGCTCCCGGTCCCGGTGCAGAGCGCGGACGACCCCTCCAAGGTGCTCTACCCGGTGGGATACGGACTGTCGTACCGCTGACACGGCGGTGGGGTGCGCCCCTCGGACGCACCCCACCTCCTGCCGCGAGGGGCTACGGCCGCAGGCCGTGCTCCCGCGTCGCGTCCTCGTCGACCGCGGAGTCGAGGCGGGCGTCGAAGCGCGCCAGCGGCTGCGCCGCCTGGACGGCCGGGGCGGGGACGCCGGCCCAGGCCAGGATGCGGGCGGTGGCGTTCTCGCGCTCGGCCTCGACGAGGCCGGCGACGTTGGCGCCGTGGTTGGCGCCCGGCGCCACGTAGACGTAGCTGTCGCGCGCGCCCTTGCCGAGGCGGAACTGCTCGGAGCCCCACGGGTCGTTGCCGCCGTAGACGAAGAGCATCCGGTTCGCGTTCTTGCGGACCCAGTCGTCGACGTCCCGCATGGCCTGCGGCTTGAACTTCATGGGGATCTCACGCGGCACGAAGCTGCTGGCGGGCTGGTAGCCGTAGCGGCTCAGGCCCTTCAGGTGCGGCTGCTTGATGGTGGGCGAGCCGAGCTCGGTCGCGGCCTGGTAGTAGTACGGCGTGTAGTACTCGAGGCCCTGGTCGGTGTAGGCCGACCAGCCGGAGTAGGCGTCGATCGTCTCGTAGACGGTGTCGTCGCTCGCGGTCTTCGCGTCCGGGATCTGGTCGCAGACGTCCTGGCCGTAGTACTGCCAGAAGCCCCAGACGAAGTCGAGGACGACGGCCTCGTACGCCTTGTCGAGCGAGCCGACCGTGTTGAAGGTGGCGCCCTCGGACTCGGCCCACGCCTGGTACTTCTTCTCCAGCGGCTCCCGCCGGACCAGCGCCTCGCGCTGCATGGCGTTGAGCCGGTCGCGGCAGTCCTCGGTGCCGACCGTCTCGAAGAACCGGTCGTAGGCCGAGTCCTCCTTGTTCACCACGTCGTTCGGGGCGACGTAGGCGACGACGCCGTCCATGTCCCGCGGGTAGAAGCGCTCGTAGTAGGTGGCGGTCATGCCGCCCTTGGAGGCGCCGGTGGAGAGCCACTTCTGGCCGTAGATCCGCTTCAGCGCCGCGTAGATCCGGTGCTGGTCGCTGGCCGCCTGCCAGATGTCCAGCTTGGACCAGTCGGCGGGCTGCGGGCGCGACGGCGTGAAGAAGCGGTACTCCATGGAGACCTGGTTGCCGTCGATGATCCGGGTCGGCTCGGTCCGGCTCGGCGTGGTGCTCAGGCCGTACCCGCTGGTGCGGAAGACGGTGGGGCGGCTCGTGTCCTTGTGCAGGAGCGAGAGCCGCTGCTTGAACGTTCCCGCCCACGGGCGGTGGTGGTCGATCGGCTGGACGTACTCCAGGACGAAGTAGCGGTAGCCGGCGTACGGCTTCTCCTCGATCAGGCTCATCCCGGGGATCGCCAGGATGCGGTCCTTGATGTCCGTGCTCTGCGAGTCGGCGACGGCCGTGGCCCCGGTCTCCGTGTCCGCGGCGGTGGCCACGCCCGTGGAGCCGACGGTGCCTATGAGCACCGAGAGCGACACCAGCCATCTGAGCGACTTGCGCATTCGTCCTCCCCTTGGTTCACAACGGTGTCGTGAACCTAGCGGGGGCAACGTGTGGACCGCCAGACCCAGTTGGTCCTTACCCTTGGACTTTCCTTCGCATCAGCACAGGATCCAGCCCGTCGAGCGGCCGACCCCGGCCACCGAACCGTGCACGCGGACGCAGCGGTTGAGGGCGTGGACGGTGACGGGCCCGCTCTGCCGGTCGAACCGTCCGGAGCGGACCGCCGGGCGCCCGCCGCGCGGCTGGACGGAGACGGTCATCGGACGGCGGACGCCGGGCCGCTTGGCGACGGTGACGGCGCAGACGTAGTGCCGGGTCCGGTAGACGCGCAGCTCTCCGGTGGCGAAGGCGTAGGTCCTGGTGGGCCGCCCGTGGCAGAGGGAGGCGGCCTCGGCGGTCCCGGCGCCGGGGCCGGGCCCCGGCAGCAGGAGCAGCGCGAGGGCGGCGAGGAACGGGGCGAGCCCACGGGTGAGCAGCCGTCGGCCGCCGTGGCGGCGTTCGGGTTCCGGATCCGTGGTCATGGGCTCCCCTCCCGGGTGAATCGCCGTACGGGC
Organism: Streptomyces sp. NPDC051180; assembly: GCF_040689545.1. Lineage (NCBI taxonomy): Bacteria > Bacillati > Actinomycetota > Actinomycetes > Kitasatosporales > Streptomycetaceae > Streptomyces > Streptomyces sp. NPDC051180. The sequence continues at coordinate 239,911 of NZ_JBFBBC010000006.1, read as the reverse complement.
ATACGACGCGCCCGGCCCCGGAACGGTTGCTTCCGGTGGTGCGGGAGGGGTGAGGGTCCGCCGGGCGAGGGAGGGGCGCGGCCGGTCGCACCAGCCGCGCCCCCCGTCCGCGCGGTCAGACCCGCTGGGGCTGCGGCTCGCCGATGAAGGTGCTCCACAGGGCCGCGTACCGCCCGCCCAGGGCGAGCAGCTCCTCGTGGGTGCCGTCCTCCGCCACCCGGCCGTGGTCCATCACGATCACCCGGTCGGCGCGGGCGGCCGTGGTCAGGCGGTGGGCGACGACGAGCGTGGTCCGACGCCCGGCGAGGCGGTCGGTGGCCTGGTTGACCTGGGCCTCGGTGGCCAGGTCGAGGGCGGCGGTGGCCTCGTCGAGCAGCAGGATGTCGGGGTCGACGAGTTCGGCGCGGGCGAGGGCGATCAGCTGGCGCTGCCCGGCCGAGAGGTTCCGCCCGCGCTCGGCGACCTCGTGGAGGTAGCCGCCGTCGAGCGTGGCGATCATCTCGTGCGCGCCGACCGCCCGGGCCGCCGCCTCGACCTCGGCGTCCGTCGCCGCGGGGCGGCCGTACGCGATGGCGTCGCGGATCGTCCCGGCGAAGAGGTACGTCTCCTGCGGGACGACGCCCAGCCGGTGGCGGTACGCGGTGAGGTCGAGGTCCCGCAGGTCGGTGCCGTCGGCGGTGACCCGCCCGCCCGTCGGGTCGTAGAAGCGCGCGACCAGCTTCACCAGGGTCGACTTGCCCGCGCCGGTCTCGCCGACGAAGGCGACGGTCTGCCCGGCCGGGATGCGCAGGTCGACGCCGGTGAGCGCCTCCTCGCCGTCGTCGGCGGAGCCGTAGCCGAAGGACACGTCCTCGAAGGCGATCTCGCCGCGCAGCGACAGCACGTCCAGGGGCGCGTCGGCGGCGGCCGTCGACGTCGGCTCCCGGAGGAGCTCCTGCATCCGCCTCAGCGAGACGGATGCCTGCTGGTATCCGTCGAAGACCTGCGAGAGCTGCTGCACGGGGGCGAAGAAGAGGTCGATGTAGAGGAGGTAGGCGACCAGGGCGCCGGTGGTGAGCGTGCCGGCCTCGATGCGGTTGGCGCCGACGACCATGACGGCGGCGGCCGCGGCCGAGGACAGCAGGGTGACGAAGGGGAAGTAGACCGAGATCAGCCACTGGCCCCGCACGCGCGCCTCGCGGTACTCCTCGCTGCGGGCGGTGAAGCGGTCCGCGACGGAGTCCTCGCGGCGGAACGCCTGCACGATGCGGAGGCCGGAGACGGACTCCTGGAGGTCGGCGTTGACGATGCCGATCCGGTCCCGGGCCAGCTCGTACGCCCGCACGCTCGACCGGCGGAAGAAGTAGGTGGCGAGGGCCAGGACCGGCAGGGTCGCGAAGACGACCAGCGCGAGCTGGAGGTCGAGGACCAGCAGCGCGAGCATGATCCCGAAGAAGGTGACGACCGAGACGAAGGCCGTGACGAGGCCGGTCTGCAGGAACGTGGACATGGCGTCCACGTCGGTGGTCATCCGGGTCATGATCCGGCCGGTCAGCTCGCGCTCGTAGTAGTCCAGGCCGAGCCGCTGGAGCTGGGCGAAGATCTTCAGCCGCAGGGCGTACAGGACCCGCTCGCCGGTCCGCCCCGTCATCCGGGTCTCGGCGGTCTGCGCGACCCACTGCACGAGCACGGTGACCAGGGCGAGCGCGGAGGCCGCCCAGACGGCGCCGATCGCGAGCCGGTTCACGCCCTCGTCGATGCCGTGCCGGATCAGGACGGGCAGCAGCAGCCCGGCGCCCGCGTCGAGCGCGACCAGGCCGAGGCTGATCAGCAGCGGGACGCCGAAGCCGCGGAGCAGCCGGCGCAGCCCGTAGGCGTCCTCGGGCGCGACGGCCCGCGCCTCGTCGATGCCGGGGGTGTCGGTGGCCGGCGGCAGGGCGGCGACGGCGGCGAGCAGCTCGGGGGTGGCCCCGGGCACGGCGCTCGCACGGTCCGCGGCCCCGTCCCGTACCCACAGGGTGGGGGTGATGCCCCGCTCGGCGTCGAACTCGGCGTCCAGCTCGGCCCGCAGCGTGCGGTCCTCGGGGGGCTCGGCCGGCGCGGTCACGTGGCCGGGCGAGACGGCGCCCAGCTCGTCGGGGTCGGTGAGGAGGCGCCGGTAGAGCTCCGAGCGCTCCTCCAGCTCCTCGTGGGTGCCGATGTCGGAGAGGCGGCCGCCGTCGAGGACGGCGATCCGGTCGGCGAGGCCGAGGGTGGAGCGGCGGTGGGCGATGAGCAGGGTCGTGCGGCCCGCCATCACCGACCTCAGGGCCTCGTGGATCTCGTGCTCGACCTTGGCGTCGACGGCGGAGGTGGCGTCGTCGAGGAGGAGCAGCCGGGGGTCGGTGAGGATGGCGCGGGCGAGGGCGACGCGCTGGCGCTGGCCGCCGGAGAGGGTGAGGCCGTGCTCGCCGACCCGGGTGTCGTACCCCTCGGGCAGTTCGGCGATGAACCGGTCGGCCTGGGCGGCGCGGGCGGCGGTCTCGATCTGCTCCTGGGTGGCGTCCGGGGCGCCGTACGCGATGTTGGCGCGGACGGTGTCCGAGAAGAGGAACGAGTCCTCGGGGACGAGGCCGACGGCGGCGCGCAGCGAGTCGAGGGTCAGCTCGCGGACGTCGTGGCCGCCGACGAGGACGGCGCCGCGGGTGACGTCGTAGAAGCGCGGCAGCAGGAGCGAGACGGTGGACTTGCCGGAGCCGGAGGCGCCGACGACGGCGACGGTCTCGCCGGAGCGGATCTCCAGGGAGAAGCCGTCGAGGACGGGCCGGCCGTCCTCGTACGCGAAGGACACGTCGTCGAACTCGACGGTGGCGGGCGCGTCGGCCGGGAGTTCCCTGGTGCCGTCGGCGATGACCGGCTCGGTGTCGATGAGCTCGACGACCCGGTCGACGCCGGCCCGTGCCTGCTGGCCGACGGTGAGGACCATGGCGAGCATCCGGACGGGGCCGACGAGCGAGGCGAGGTAGGAGGAGAAGGCGACGAAGGTGCCGAGGGTGATCTGCCCCCGGTAGGCGAGCCAGCCGCCGAGGGCGAGGACGGCGACCTGGCCGAGGGCGGGGACGGCCTGGAGGGCGGGGGTGTACCTCGCGTTCAGCCGGATCGTGCGCAGCCGCCCGGCGAACAGCTTCCGTCCGGCCTCGCGGATCTTCCCGGTCTCCTGGTCCTCCTGGCCGAAGCCCTTCACGACCCGGACGCCGGTCACGGCGCCGTCGACGACGCCGGCGACGGCCGCGGCCTGCTGCTGGGCGTGCCAGGTCGCCGGGTGGAGCCGGGTGCGGCTGCGCTTGGCGATGAACCACAGGGCGGGGGCGACGGCGAGCGCGACGAGCGTGAGGGGCAGGGAGAGCCAGGCCATCACGGCGAGCGAGATGAAGAAGAGCAGGAAGTTCCCGATGGTCATCGGGAGCATGAACAGCAGGCCCTGGATCAGCTGGAGGTCGCTGGTGGCCCGTCCGACGACCTGGCCCGTCGACAGCTCGTCCTGCCGCCGCCCGTCCAGCCGGGTGATCGTCCGGTACATGTCCGTGCGCAGGTCGTGCTGGATGTCGAGGGCGAGCCGCCCGCCGTAGTAGCGGCGGACGTAGGTGAGGACGTACACGACGACCGCGGCCGCTATCAGGAGACCGGTCCACACGCCGAGCGACCGGGTCTTCGTCCCGATCACGTCGTCGATGATCACCTTGGTCAGCAGCGGCACCAGCGCGAGCACGGCCATGCCGGCCAGGGAGGACCCCAGCGCCAGCAGCGTGTTCGCCTTGTACCGCCAGGCGTACGCGGCCAGTCGCCGAGCCCACCCCTGCTGTTTCTGCCCGACCGCCGCCACCCGTGGCCTCCCGTCCGTCCTTCTCTACCGGAAGACCCAACACGGCCGACGTGCGATTTCATCCCGCCGCAACAATCGGCCGCGGTCGGGGCGCCGTCACAGGTGGGTGGGCTCGAACATCCGCAGGAGGGCCGGCAGGACCACCACCGAGGGACCGGGGGTCGCGAGGGCCTTGGCGAGGTCGGCCGCCAGGGTGTCCGGGGAGGTGAGGGCGGCGGGGACGCCGAAGGACTCGGCCAGGGCCACGAAGTCGGGGCGGGTGAGCTCGGTGCCCTCGGTCGCGCCGAAGGCGTCCGTCATGTACTCGCGGAGGATGCCGTAGCCGCCGTCGTCGACGATCAGCCAGGTGACGTCGAGGTCGTACTGCCGCGCGGTGGCCAGCTCCGCGATCGAGTACATCGCGCCGCCGTCGCCGGAGACCGCGAGGACGGGCCCCGACGGGTCGGCGACGGCCGCGCCGAGGGCGGCCGGGAAGGCGTAGCCCAGGCCGCCGGCGCCCTGGGCTGAGTGCATGGTGTTCGGGTGGCGGGGGTCGAAGGCCGACCAGGCCCAGTACGCCAGGATCGTCATGTCCCAGAAGCTCGGGGCCCGGTCGGGCAGCGCCTCGCGGACCGCCGCGACGACCCGCTGCTCCAGGCCGAGGTCCTGGGCGGCGATCCGGTCCCCGACCTTCGCCAGGACGGCCGCGACCCGCTCGGCGGCGGTCGGGTCCGTGCGCCGCTCCGCCGTCTCCAGGAGGGCCTGGAGGGCGAGCCGGGCGTCCGCGTGGATGCCGAGCGCCGGGTGGTTGGACTCCAGCTTCCCGGCGTCGGCCTCGATCTGGATCACCCGGCCGCGCGGGGCGAAGGTGTGGTAGTTCGAGGACAGCTCGCCGAGGCCCGAACCGACGACGAGGAGGACGTCGGCGTCCTCCAGGAAGTCGGTGGTGTGCCGGTCCTCCAGCCAGGACTGGAGGGAGAGCGGGTGCCTCCAGGGGAAGGCCCCCTTGCCGCCGAAGGTGGTGACGACGGGCGCGTCGATCAGCTCCGCGAGGGCGCGCAGCTTCCCGGAGGCGTCGGAGCGTACGACTCCGCCGCCCGCGATGATCGCCGGCCTGGCCGCCTTCGACAGCAGGTCCGCCGCGACCGCCGTCAGCTCGGGGCGCGGCGCGGCCTCCTCGGGCGTCGCGTCCATCGCCGTGACCACGGGCAGCGTCGTCGGCGCGAGCAGCACGTCCTGCGGGATCTCCACCCACACCGGCCCGTGCGGGGCGGTGAGCGCGGACTCCCAGGCCGCCGCGAGCGCGGAGGGGATCTGGGACTGGGTGCGGACGGTGTGGACGGACTTCACGATGTCCCGGAAGGACGCCTGCTGGTCGCGGAGCTCGTGGAGGTAGCCGTGCCGGCCGCCGCCGAGCCCCGCCGCCGGGATCTGGCTGCCGATGGCGAGGACCGGGGCGGAGGCGGCGGCGGCCTCCTGGAGCGCGGCCAGCGACATGAGCGCGCCGGGGCCGGTGGAGAGGAGGAGCGGGGCCGCCTCGCCGGTGATCCGGCCGTACCCGTCGGCGGCGAAGCCCGCGTTGTTCTCGACGCGGAGGCCGACGTACCGCAGGGAGGACCGGCGCAGCGCGTCGAACATGCCGAGGGCGTGCTGGCCGGGGAGGCCGAAGACGGTCGCGGCACCGAGACCGGACAGCGTCTCGATGACGAGGTCACCGCCGGTGCGGCCCTCCGGAGGGGCGAGGGCGGCGGCGGTCTGCGCCGGGGTGGGGCGCAGTACCAGGTCGTGGTCGTGGGTCATCGGGTCCCTCGGGGCGTGGCTACGTGGTCGGGTGCGGCCCGGTGGTCGGGTCGTGCCCACCCGTTCCGCCCTGCCGAACGTATGCCCACGACCCGACCGGCGTCACTTCGCGGCGCGGCCGGCCGCGATCTGGCGGGACATGATCGTCGTCAGCTCGTACGCGGTGTGCGACGCGGCGACCGCGGTGATCTCGGCGTGGTCGTAGGCCGGGGCGACCTCGACGACGTCGGCGGAGACCAGGTTGCAGGAGGAGAGGCCGCGGAGGATCTCCAGGAGCTCGCGGGAGGTCATGCCGCCGGCCTCGGGGGTGCCGGTGCCGGGGGCGTGGGCCGGGTCGAGGCAGTCGATGTCGATGGAGATGTACAGCGGGCGGTCCCCGATGCGCTGGCGCAGCTGGTCGGCGACCTCGTCGGCGCCCCGGCGGTAGATGTCCGCGGAGGTGACGATGCCGAAGCCCATCTTCTCGTCGTCGGTGAGGTCCTGCTTGCCGTAGAGCGGGCCGCGGGTGCCGACGTGGGAGAGGGCGGAGGTGTCGAGGATGCCCTCCTCGACGGCCCGGCGGAACGGGGTGCCGTGGGTGTACTCGGCACCGAAGTAGGTGTCCCAGGTGTCGAGGTGCGCGTCGAAGTGGAGCAGGGCGACCGGGCCGTGCTTCTTGGCGACGGAGCGCAGCAGCGGCAGGGCGACGGTGTGGTCGCCGCCGAGGGTCATCATGCGGGCGCCGGTGGCGAGCAGGTCGTCGGCGGCGGCCTCGATGGTCTCGACGGCCTCGTGGATGTTGAACGGGTTGGCGGCGATGTCACCGGCGTCCGCGACCTGGGCGAGGGCGAACGGGGAGGCGTCCTGCGCCGGGTTGTACGGACGGAGCAGGCGGGACGCCTCGCGGATGGCGTTGCCGCCGAAGCGCGCGCCGGGGCGGTAGGAGACGCCGCTGTCGAAGGGGATGCCGACCACGGCGACGTCGGCGGTGCCGACCTCGTCGAGCCGCGGCAGACGGGCGAACGTCGCGGGACCGGCGTACCGCGGGATGCGGGACGAGTCGATCGGGCCGCGCGGGGTGCTCTGGTCGCTGCTGCTCATGGCCGGGGTTCCTCCAGGGGTGTCGGTTGGGTCCGGCTCGACCGTAAGTCGCCCGAAAGCGCCATTGAAGTGTACGTTTCCTCCACTGTACGGGCGCGTGATGTACGAAGGGTCCAGCTCATGGTCACCGTGGACGGCTCCCCCGCCCCTCCCGCGCCGCCGGTCCCGCTGGCCGCGCTCCTCGCCCGCGGGGAGCTGGGGCTGCGGCTGCTCACCGGGCCCGACGACGTGGCGCTGCACTGGGTGCACACCTCGGAGATGGCCGACCCGTATCCGTATCTGCTCGGCGGCGAGCTGCTGATGACGGCGGGCGTGCAGCTCGGCGATCCCGCGCACTACGTCGGGCGGGTGGCGGAGGCCGGGGCGGCGGCGCTGGCCTTCGGCGTGACGCCGGTCTACGACACGGTGCCGCCGGAGCTCGTGGAGGCGTGCGCGGACCGGGGCCTGCCGCTGGTCGAGGTGCCGCCGAGGACGCCGTTCACGGCGGTGGCGCGGGCGCTGTGGCGGCTGATGGCCGAGGCCCGGCTGCGCGAGCTGCGCCGGGTGACCGAGGCGCAGCAGTCCCTCGCGGCGGCCGCGGCGCGGCCGGCGCCGGTCCCCGCGGTGCTCGGTGCCCTCGCCTCCCGGATCGCGGGGCGGGCGGTGCTCTTCGGGGCGGACGGCACGGAGTCGGCGGCGGCGGGCCGCGCGGTGCCGGAGGAGGCGGATCGGGCCCTGCGCGAGCTGGCCGGGGTGCTCGGCCCGCGTCCGGGCGGGCCCGCGTCGGCGAGCGGCGACGGCGGCGGTCTGCGGCTCGCGGCGTACGCGCTGGGCGGCGGCGACGGCCTGACGCTCGGGCTCGCGACGGAGCGGCGCGGCTCCGGCGACCACACGATCGCGGGGGTCGCCGTCGTCCTGCTCTCCCTGCTGACCGCCCCGCACCGCGGCGTGGACGCGGCCGTGCGGGACGGCGCCCTGGTCCGTCTCCTCCTCGGCACTCCCCCGGCCGAGGCGGCCGCCCCCCTCGGCCCCGGCCCCTGGACGGTCGTGCACGCCCGGGGCGGCGACGGCACCCCCTTCGCGGCCGCCTCGCTGGCGGCCGCGCTGGGGACACCGCTGGTGGACGCGGGGACGAGCGCGACGGACGGCGCCGGAGCCGGCGCCGACGGGGCCCCCGCCCCCACCCCCGTACGGCTCCTCCTCCCCGCCTCGGCGCCCCTGACCGCCCAGCCCGGGTGGACGCTCGGGGCCGCCGCCCCCGCCCACGCCCGGGACCTCGCCGCGGCCGACGCGGAGGCCGCGCGGGCCCTGCGGCGCGCGGAGGCGTCCCGTACGCCCCTGGCCCGGCACCGCCCCGCCGGGTTCGGGGGGCTCGTGGACCCGGCGGAGGCCGCCGCCCACGCCCGCACGGTCCTCGCCCCGCTCGCCGAGCCGCTCACCGAGACCCTGCGGGTCTGGCTGTCGCTGCACGGGAGCTGGGACCGGACGGCGACCGCGCTGGACGTCCACCGCAACACGGTCCGGCAGCGGATCGCCCGCTGCACCGCGCTCCTGGACCGGGACCTGGACGACCCGGACGTGCGGATGGAGCTGTGGTTCGCCCTGCGGCACCACTGAGGCGGGTGCGGATCAGTAGAGCTTGTTCACGGCGGTCTTCGTCGTCGTCTTGAAGGCGGTCAGCGGGGCGTCCTTCAGGTCGCCCATCTGGCCCCAGCGGACGAGGGTGACGGTGCGGCCGTCGCGGCCCACCGAGAAGAGGTGGATGTCGGTGCTGCCGATCTGCGGGTCGGCGGTGTCCAGGCTGTAGACCCAGGCGCCCTCCTCGACGGCGACCTTGCCGTGGGAGGCGCTGACGGCCTTCAGGCCCGGGTTCTGCCGCTCGAGGAGGGGGCCGCAGCCGGCGAGCGCCTTGCGGAGGGTGTCGACCAGCTTCACGGCGTCGGCCTCGGTGCGGGCGACGTTGGTGATCTGGACGCCGTTGGTGTCGAGCTCGGTGGAGAACTCGCGGTAGCGGGAGTTCTGCGCCGGGATCTTGTAGGGGGCGCAGAGGGCGCCGCCGTTCTCCGGGACGCCGGTGAAGACCTGGGTAGCGGTCCACGGCGTCGACGACGGCGGCATCTGGGAGGCGGCGAGGAAGGCGGGCTGCGCGGCGGCCTGCGCCGGGGCCGTGGCGAGGGCCGCGAGGCCGAGGGCGGCAGCGGCGGCGGTGGCCAGTGCGGTGCGGAGCGTGTTCATGGTGGTGGATCCCCCGTCGGGTGGTTCGGTCAGTGCTCCACCAGCGTCGGGCCGGCCGCCCGCCGCCTGCAACGGTGACGCGCCCACCCTCCGTCCCGGAACCATTCCACCCCTGCTGACGTGCAAGGACGTGAAGGGTGGGACGCAGGGCCGAGGGGGATGGAATGCCGAAGGACGCCGCCGTCGAGGAGTTCGCGCGGCTCGTGCGCGGGCTGAAGGCGCGGGACGGGAGGAGCTACGAGGCGCTGGGCCGGCGCCTGAGCGTCAGCGCGTCCACCCTCCACCGCTACTGCTCCGGCGCGACCGTCCCGGAGGAGTTCGCCGTGGTCGACCGCCTCGCCCTGCTGTGCGGGGCGGACGAGGAGGAGCGGCGCGCCCTGGAGGCGGCCTGGGCCCGTGCGGACGGCGCCCGCCGCCCTCCGGCGCCGGAACCCGGAGCGGAGCCGGCCCCCGAGCCCGGCCCCGAGCCGCTTCCGGAGCCCGTACCGGCCCCGACGCCCGTACCGGCCCCGGAGGCGGTGTCCGAGCCCGAGCTGGAACCCGTGCGGGCGCGCGGGCCGGGCCTCCCGGCCGGGCGGCGGAGGCACCGATGGGGGTGGGCGGGCGTGGTCGGCGGGGCGCTGGCGGTCGTGGCGACGGTGACGCTCGGAGCCGTACTCCTGCCCGGGAAGGCCCGGGAGCGGGCCGCCGAACCACCGGCGCCGCTGACGTGGACGGTCGCCTCGGACCTCTGGAGGAACGGCTGCGGGCACACCTACCTCGCGGAGCGGACGCCCGCTGCCCCGCCGGAGGCGGCCGACGCGCGGAGCTGGGCGGCGGCGCAGGGGGCCGTGGACGGCGGCGAGACGCTGGTGCGGGTGTCGGTGCAGGGGAAGTCCGCGGCGGCGGTGGTGCTCCAGGCGCTGCACGTGCGCGTGGTGCAGCGGGGCGCGCCGCTGCCGTGGGCGGCGTACCGGATGGACGACGGGTGCGGCGGGGCGGTGACGCCGCGCCGTTTCGAGGTGGACCTGGACCGACCGCGGCCGGTGGCGCGGGCGCGGGACGGGTACGACGCCTCCGGGCAGGAGGGCCGGACGCTCCCGGCGGTCTCCTTCCCGTACGCGGTCAGCGCCGCCGAGCCGGAGGAGCTCCTGGTCTCGGCGGGGACGGCGAACTGCGACTGCCGCTGGTACCTGGAGCTGGAGTGGAGCTCGGAGGGGCGCCGGGGCTCGGTCCGGATCGGGGACGAGGACGGGGCACCCTTTCGGACGAGCGGGGTGAGGGGGCGGCCCGTGTACGGGTACGACTCCGTGGGGCGGGCCTGGATCACAGGCGAGGAGTCTGGACAGGGTGGGTGACTGCTGGGTAACTTCGTTGACGGCAGACTGAGCAAGCGCTTAGACAAATGGGCCCGCACACCGGAGGAGTCGCATCGTGCGCCGTACCGTATTCAACGAGGACCACGAGGCGTTCCGGGAGACCATCCGCGCCTTCATCGAGGCCGAGGTCGTCCCCGTCTACGACGAGTGGTTCGCCGCGGGCCAGGCGCCGCGCGAGTTCTACGACAAGCTGGGCGAGCTCGGCATCTTCGGCATCAACGTGCCCGAGGAGTTCGGCGGCGCGGGCCTGGACACCCACAAGTTCGAGGCCGTCCTCTACGAGGAGACCTCGCGCGCCGGCGTCCAGTTCGGCGGCTCCGGCGTCCACGTGCTGCTCGCCCTGCCCTACATCAAGATGCTCTCCACCGACGAGCAGAAGAAGCGCTACCTGCCGAAGTTCGTCACCGGCGAGGAGATGTGGGCGCTCGCCATGACCGAGCCGGGCACCGGCTCCGACGTCGCGGGCATGAAGACCACCGCCAAGCTCTCCGAGGACGGCACGCACTACGTCCTCAACGGCGCCAAGACCTTCATCACGGGCGGCGTCCACGCCGACCGCGTGATCGTCTGCGCCCGCACCTCCGCGCCCACCGCCGAGGACCGCCGCCACGGCATCTCCCTCTTCGCCGTGGACACCAAGTCCGAGGGCTACTCCATCGGCCGCAAGCTGGACAAGCTCGGCCTGCGCACCTCCGACACCGCCGAGCTGGCGTTCGTCGACGTGAAGGTGCCGGTCGAGGACCTGCTCGGCGAGGAGAACAAGGGCTTCTACTACCTCGGCCACAACCTGGCCTCCGAGCGCTGGGGCATCGCCTTCGGCGCCTACGCCCAGGCCAAGGCCGCCGTCCGCTTCGCCCAGCAGTACGTCACGGACCGCACGGTCTTCGGCAAGCCGGTCGCGCACTTCCAGAACACCAAGTTCGAGCTGGCCGCCTGCCAGGCCGAGGTCGACGCCGCCGAGGCCGTCGCCGACCGCGCCCTGGAGGCCCTGGACGCCGGCGAGCTGACCCCGGCCGAGGCCGCGAGCGCCAAGCTCTTCTGCACCGAGGTCGCGCACCGCGTCATCGACCGCTGCCTCCAGCTGCACGGCGGCTACGGCTACATGAACGAGTACCCGATCGCCCGCCTGTACGCCGACAACCGCGTCAACCGCATCTACGGCGGCACCAGCGAGATCATGAAGTCGATCATCGCCAAGTCGATGGGCCTGTAGTCCAGGTGCCCGAACCGCACGACGCGCTGGATGCCCTGCTCGACCTGCTCGACCTGGAGCGGATCGAGCGGGACATCTTCCGCGGGCAGTCCCGGTCCGCGCTCGTCCCCCGCGTCTTCGGCGGCCAGGTGGCCGCCCAGGCGCTGGTGGCGGCGGGCCGGACCGTCCCCGAGGACCGCCTCGCGCACTCCCTGCACGCGTACTTCCTGCGGCCCGGCGACCCGGGCGCGCCGATCGTCTACACGGTCGACCGCATCCGCGACGGCCGCTCCTTCACCACCCGCCGGGTCGTCGCCGTCCAGCACGGACAGCCGATCTTCCACCTCTCCGCCTCCTTCCAGGCGTACGAGGAGGGGCTCGACCACCAGGACCCCATGCCGGCCGCGCCGGACCCGGAGTCCCTGCCGACGGCCGCCGAGATGCTCCCCCGGCACCTGCCCCGCGAGGTCGCGGACCGGCTCGTCGAGGCCCGGGCCGCCGTCGACCTGCGCTACGCCGACACCCCGCCGTGGGGCTCCGTCGGCGAGCCGCGCGCACCCCGCTCCCAGGTCTGGTTCCGCACCAACGGCAAGCTCGCCGACGACCACCTGCTGCACGTCTGCCTGGCCACCTACGTCTCCGACATGACGCTGCTCGACTCCGTCCTGCTCGCCCACGGGCGCGGCGGCTGGGCCGTCGGGGACGTCGTCGGTGCCTCCCTCGACCACGCCATGTGGTTCCACCGGCCCTTCCGCGCCGACGAATGGCTCCTCTACGACCAGGAGTCGCCCTCCGCCTCCGGCGGCCGCGGCCTCGGCCAGGCCCGGATCTGGACCCGGGACGGGAAGCTGGCGATCTCCGTCATCCAGGAGGGTGTCGTTCGCATCCCACGCTGACGGCCGGACATACCGTCCGGGACATGACGGACAGCGGCGGGAAGAGCGGCGGCGGGAACGAGGAGAGCACCTTCACGGTGATCGTGGCGGCGGCGGCGAACCTCGGCATCGCCGTCGCCAAGGCCGCCGCGGGCGTCATCAGCGGATCGAGCGCGATGCTCTCCGAGGCCGCGCACTCCGTCGCCGACACCGTCACCGAGGTCATGCTCCTCACCGCGCTCAAGCGGAGCGACAAGCCGGCCGACGAGGACCACCCCGTCGGATACGCGGGCGAGCGGTACGTGTGGGCGATGCTCGCGGCCGTCGCCACCTTCGTGGGCGGCGCGGTCTTCTCCGTCTACGACGGCGTCCACACCCTCGTCCACGGCGAGGAGCTCGGCGACCCGACGGTCTCCTACATCGTCCTCGGCGTCTCCTTCCTCCTGGAGGGATACTCCCTCCGGACCGGCGCCCGGCAGGTCAAGGCCGAGGCGGAACGCAGAAAGGCCACTTTCGGGGAGTACCTGCGGCTCACCCCCGACACCACCGTCAAGGCCGTCGTCATGGAGGACTCCGCCGCCCTCACCGGCCTCCTGCTCGCCGCCGGCGGCCTCCTCGGCGCCCAGATCACCGGCTCCTCCGTCTGGGACGGCGTCGCCTCCCTGCTCATCGGCGCCCTGCTCGTCTACGTGGCCTGGGTCCTCGGCCGCGCCAACGCCGAACTCCTCATCGGCCGCCCCCTCCCCGCGCCCATGCGGGACGCGGTCCGCGAGGAGCTCCTCACCGTCCCCCACGTCGTCGACGTCCTCGACCTCGTCACCCTCATCCAGGGGCCCGGCGAGGTCCTCGTCGCCGCGAAGGTCGACTTCCGGGACGTGGCCTCCGCGGCGCAGATCGAACGGGCCTGCGAGGACGCGGAGGCGCGGTTGCGGGCACGCTTCCCCTCCATCCGCCGCCTCTACCTCGACCCCACCCCCGGCCCCTGACCCCGGGGGGTGGGGCGGGCCTGGCCCCTCCGTGCGCAGCACGGACCGAGCCGAGCCCGTGCCGCCCTCGGTGTGGGCAATCGTCCCGCTGGGGCGGGACGGGTGGGCACACGGGACGGCGCGCTCGGCCGCGCCCCTGCCCCTTGTGCCTGGACCCGCACCGGCAGTGCGACGCGCACGGGGGTGCGGGCCCGGGCGCGGAAAGCCTCGGCCCGGCAAGGGGCGCCGTTCCGTTGTGCCCACCCGTTCCGCCCCAGCGGAACAGTTGCCCACAACGAGGGGGGCCGCGCCGGCGGAACAGTTGCCCACAACGAGGGGGCGCCGCGCCGGCGGAACGAATGCCCACAACGGGGGCACCCCACGACGGGGGCGCGGCGTCAGGGGGTGAGGCCGGCTTCGTGGAGGGTGTAGGCGGTCATGGGCTCGTAGAAGCGGGGGTCGACCACGTGGTCGTCGAGCGGCACGGTGACCTGCATCGTCCCCTCCGCCTCGCCGATGAAGAGCGCGGGATCGTTGCAGTCCGCGTACCCGACGGAGTCGATCCCGCGCTGACCGGCCCGCCCGGCCCAGCCGTGGTCGGCGATGACGAGGTCGGGCCGCCCGGCCTCGCCGAGCGCGTCGAGGACGGCGTTCATGGGCTCCGGGGAGTGGGTGTGCCAGAGGCTGGCCCCGCGCTCGAAGACGGCGACGTCGGCGAACTGGACGACGTATCCCTCGTCGGCGATCAGCCCGCCGGGGATGCGGACGATGTCGCAGCCGCGGGCGCGCAGCGCGGCGGCGACGCGGCTGTGGACGTCGATGAGGGCGCCGGGGTGGCCGGTGGCGAAGAGGACGCGCTCGCGGCCGGCGGCGGCCTTGCGCAGCCGGGCGGCCATGCGGTCGAGGCCGTCGACGGTCAGTTCGGGGTCGATGGTGTCCTGGCCGGTCCGGTGGGCGGGGTCGTCGACGACGCCGCAGCGCTCGGCCATGACGGCGAGCACGTCCTGCTCGTCGGCCCAGCGGTCGCCGAGTTCGAGGCCGAGCCAGTAGTGCCGGTCGCCGTTGGCGAGCTTGCGGTAGTGGGAGAGGTTGTTGTCGCGCGGTGTGGCGACGTCTCCCGCGATCCGGGTGCGGACGAGGTGCTCGACAAGGGCGGGGCGGCTGAGTATCGGCATGGGGCCATTCTGTCCGAGCACCGGTTGTCCGGGGCAAGCGGTTCCGGCCCGTGGACCGGCGGGTGTCGCCGGCGGGGCCGCGGGGGTCAGCCGCCCAGCGCGCCGAAGGCCCCGTGGGCGAGCCGGCGCAGGAGGTCCTCCATGGGGCCGCGGCCGAGGGCGGCCAGGTGGGGGGTGGAGTTCAGCAGGCCGAAGACGGCGTGGACGGCGGTCCTGGCCTCGGACTCGCCGGCGTCGGGGTGGAGCTCGCGGACGGCGGCGACCCAGAGCTCGACGTACTGGCGCTGGAGCTGTCGCACCCGCTTGCGGTCCTCGTCCTTGAGGCGGTCGAGTTCGCGGTCGTGGAGGGTGATGAGCGGGCGGTCGTCGAGGGCGAAGTCGATGTGGCCGTCGATGAGGGAGCCGAGGAGGGCGGCGGGGTCGCCGGCTGCCTCGCCGACGCGGAGGCGGCCGCCGTCGAGGAGCCGCTCGCTGATGCCGACGAGGAGCTCGGCGAGCATCGCGTCCTTGCCGGGGAAGTGGCGGTAGAGGCCGGGGCCGCTGATGCCGACGGCGGCCCCTATCTCGTCGACGCCGACGCCGTGGAAGCCGCGCGCCGCGAAGAGGCGGGCGGCTTCCCTGAGGATCTGCTCGCGCCGCGTCGGGGCATCGGTCCTGCCGGTGGCGGTCGGGGTCGTGGTCATGGATTCGATTCTAGACAACCCGGTTAGCGGTCGTTAACCTGGGCGGCGTACGTTAACGCTCATTAACCGAGCAAGGGAGCTCGAGGGATGCAGCAGGCACCTGTGCTGACGAGCGCGGCGGACCCCGCGTCCGCGGCCTGGCAGGCCAACGAGGCGGCCCATCGCGAGCTGGCGGCGACCCTGCGCGCCAAGCTCGCGGCGGCCGCCCTGGGCGGCGGTGAGAAGTCCCGGGCCCGGCACACCGCGCGCGGGAAGCTGCTGCCGCGGGACCGGGTGGACGCCCTCCTCGACCCGGGCTCGCCGTTCCTGGAGCTGGCCCCGCTCGCGGCCGAGGGCATGTACGGCGGGCAGGCCCCGGCCGCCGGCGTCATCGCGGGCATCGGCCGGGTGTCGGGCCGCGAGTGCGTGATCGTCGCCAACGACGCGACCGTCAAGGGCGGCACGTACTACCCGATGACGGTGAAGAAGCACCTGAGGGCCCAGGAGGTGGCGCTGGAGAATCGTCTCCCCTGCCTCTACCTGGTCGATTCGGGCGGCGCGTTCCTGCCGATGCAGGACGAGGTCTTCCCCGACCGGGACCACTTCGGCCGCATCTTCTTCAACCAGGCCCGGATGTCCGGCGCGGGCATCCCGCAGATCGCCGCGGTCATGGGCTCGTGCACGGCGGGCGGCGCGTACGTCCCGGCGATGAGCGACGAGGCGGTGATCGTGCGGAACCAGGGCACGATCTTCCTCGGCGGCCCGCCGCTGGTGAAGGCGGCCACCGGCGAGGTCGTCACGGCCGAGGAGCTGGGCGGCGGCGAGGTCCACTCGCGGATCTCCGGCGTCACCGACCATCTGGCCGAGGACGACGCCCACGCCCTGCGCATCGTCCGGAACATCGTGGCCACCCTTCCCGAGCGCGGCCCGCTGCCCTGGTCGGTCGAGCCGGCCGAGGAGCCGAAGGTCGACCCGTACGGGCTGTACGGCGCGGTGCCGGTGGACTCCCGCACCCCGTACGACGTGCGCGAGGTGATCGCCCGGGTCGTGGACGGCTCCCGCTTCCAGGAGTTCAAGTCCGAGTACGGCCAGACGCTGATCACCGGCTTCGCCCGGATCCACGGCCACCCGGTCGGCATCGTCGCCAACAACGGCATCCTGTTCGCCGAGTCCGCCCAGAAGGGCGCGCACTTCATCGAACTGTGCGACCAGCGCGGCATCCCGCTGGTGTTCCTGCAGAACATCACCGGCTTCATGGTCGGCAAGGCGTACGAGCACGGCGGCATCGCCAAGCACGGCGCCAAGATGGTGACGGCCGTGGCCACCACCCGGGTCCCGAAGCTGACGGTCGTCGTCGGCGGCTCGTACGGCGCGGGCAACTACTCGATGTGCGGACGGGCCTACTCCCCCCGCTTCCTGTGGATGTGGCCCAACGCCAAGATCTCGGTGATGGGCGGCGAGCAGGCCGCGTCCGTCCTCGCGACGGTCAAGCGCGACCAGCTCGGCGACGAGTGGAGCGCCGCGGAGGAGGAGGCGTTCAAGGCCCCCATCCGCGAGCAGTACGAGAGCCAGGGCAACGCCTACTACGCGACCGCCCGGCTGTGGGACGACGGCGTCATCGACCCGACGGAGACCCGTCAGGTCCTCGGCCTCGCCCTGACCGCCTGTGCCAACGCGCCCCTGGGTGACCCCCAGTTCGGCGTCTTCCGGATGTGAAGGGCTCCCAGAAGATGCAGAGCATGTTCGACACCGTCCTCGTGGCCAACCGGGGCGAGATCGCCGTCCGCGTCATCCGCACCCTGCGCGAGATGGGCGTGCGCTCGGTGGCCGTCTACAGCGACGCGGACGCCGACGCCCGCCACGTGCGGGAGGCGGACACGGCGGTGCGGATCGGTCCGCCGCCGGCCGCCGAGTCCTATCTGTCCGTGCCGGCGCTGCTCGACGCGGCCCGCCGCACCGGCGCGCAGGCCGTCCACCCGGGGTACGGCTTCCTCGCCGAGAACGCCGGGTTCGCGCAGGCGTGCGCCGACGCCGGGCTGGTCTTCATCGGCCCGTCCGCCGCGGCGATCTCCCTCATGGGCGACAAGATCCGCGCGAAGGAGACCGTGAAGGCGGCGGGCGTCCCGGTCGTCCCGGGCGCCGCCGACCCCGAACTGGAGGAGGCCGCCCGTGAACTGGGCGCCCCCGTCCTGCTCAAGCCCAGCGCGGGCGGCGGCGGCAAGGGCATGCGGCTCGTCCGGGACCTCGCGGTCCTGACCGACGAGATCGCGGCGGCCCGCCGCGAGGCCCGCTCCTCGTTCGGCGACGACACGCTGCTGGTGGAGCGGTGGATCGACCGCCCCCGGCACATCGAGATCCAGGTCCTGGCGGACACCCACGGCAACGTGGTCCACCTCGGCGAGCGCGAGTGCTCCCTCCAGCGCCGCCACCAGAAGATCATCGAGGAGGCGCCGAGCGTCCTCCTCACCCCGGAGATCCGCGCGTCGATGGGGGCCGCGGCGGTCGAGGCGGCCCGTTCCTGCGGCTATGTCGGCGCGGGCACGGTGGAGTTCATCGTCCCGGGCGGCGATCCCTCCTCGTACTACTTCATGGAGATGAACACCCGCCTCCAGGTCGAGCACCCGGTCACCGAGCTCGTCACGGGCGTCGACCTGGTGGAGTGGCAGCTGCGGGTGGCCGCGGGCGAGCCGCTCCCCTTCGGCCAGGACGACGTCCGCCTCGACGGCTGGGCGATCGAGGCCCGCGTCTGCGCGGAGGACCCGTCCCGGGGCTTCCTGCCGTCGGGCGGCACGGTGCTCTCCCTGCACGAGCCGCAGGGCGACGGCGTCCGCACCGACTCGGGGCTTTCGGAGGGCACGGAGGTCTCCTCCCTCTACGACCCGATGCTCTCCAAGGTCATCGTGCACGCGCCGACCCGCGAGGCGGCCCTGCGCAGGCTGCGCGCCGCGCTCGCCTCCACCGTCACGCTCGGCGTGCCCACCAACGCCGGGTTCCTGCGCCGCCTCCTCGCCCACCCGGACGTCGTCGCCGGCCGCCTGGACACCGGTCTCGTGGAGCGGGACGCGGAGAGCCTGGTCCCGGCCGGCGTGCCGGACGAGGTGTACGCGGCGGCCGCCGCCGTGCGGCTCGCGGCGCTGGCGCCGGAGCCCCGGGAGGGCTGGACGGACCCGTTCTCGGTGCCGAGCGGCTTCCGCCTCGGCGGCACCCCGAAGCCCCTGGCCTTCCCGTTCCGGGTGGCGGGCCTCGAACCCGTCACGGTCGGCGCGCCCGCCGGGGGGCACGTCACGGACACCTCGGTGACCGTGACGGTGGACGGGATCACCCATCGCTTCCGGCGCGCCGGTTCCTGGCTCGGCCGGGACGGCGACTCCTGGAACGTCCTGGACCACGACCCGGTCGAGGCCGCGCTCAGCGGGGCGCGGCACGGGGGCGCGGACACGCTCGCGGCGCCGATGCCGGGGACCGTGACCGTGGTGAAGGTGGCCGTCGGGGACGAGGTCGAGGCCGGGCAGAGCCTGCTCGTGGTGGAGGCGATGAAGATGGAGCACGTCATCTCCGCGCCGCACGCCGGGACCGTCACCGAGCTGGACGTGACGCCCGGCAGCACCGTCGCCATGGACCAGATCCTGGCCGTGGTGACGCCCCGTGAGGAGGAGGACGCGTGAGCCTGCCGATGACCGTGAGGGACCCCTCCCTCCCCGCCCGGGTCCGGATCCACGAGGTCGGGGCACGGGACGGGCTGCAGAACGAGAAGACGACCGTGCCGACCGCCGTGAAGGCGGAGTTCGTCCGGCGGCTCGCCGCCGCGGGGCTGACGACCGTCGAGGCGACCAGCTTCGTGCACCCGAAGTGGGTGCCCCAGCTGGCGGACGCGGAGGAGCTCTACCCGCTGGTCCGGGACCTTCCGGTGCGGCTGCCGGTGCTGGTGCCGAACGAGCGCGGCCTGGACCGGGCGCTCGCGCTGGGCGTCCGCCGGATCGCCGTGTTCGCCTCGGCGACCGAGTCCTTCGCGAAGGCCAACCTGAACCGGACCGTCGACGAGGCGCTGGCGCTCTTCGCGCCGACCGTCACCCGGGCCATAGAGTCCGGGCTCACCGTCCGCGGCTACCTCTCGATGTGCTTCGGCGACCCCTGGGAGGGCGCCGTGCCGGTCGAGCAGGTCGTGCGCGTCGCCAAGGCCCTGGCGGAGATAGGCTGTGACGAGCTCAGCCTCGGCGACACGATCGGCGTCGCCACCCCCGGCCATGTCGCGGCGCTGCTGACCGCGCTGAACGACGCCGGGGTCCCCACCTCCCGTATCGCCGTGCACTTCCACGACACGTACGGGCAGGCACTGTCCAACACCCTGGCCGCGCTGCGGCACGGGGTGACCACGGTCGACGCCTCCGCCGGCGGCCTCGGCGGCTGCCCGTACGCGAAGAGCGCGACCGGCAACCTCGCCACCGAGGACCTCGTGTGGATGCTCGACGGCCTCGGCATCGAGACCGGGGTCGATCTGGCCGCCCTCACCGCCACGAGCGGGTGGATGGCCGAGCAACTGGGCCGGCCCAGCCCGTCCCGCACCGTCCGCGCCCTCTCCCACAAGGAGTGACGTATCCCATGTCCCTCGACCACCGGCTCACCGAAGAGCACGAGGAACTCCGCCGCACCGTCGAGGCGTTCGCGCACGACGTCGTCGCCCCGAAGATCGGCGACTTCTACGAGCGGCACGAGTTCCCGTACGAGATCGTCCGCGAGATGGGCCGCATGGGCCTGTTCGGCCTGCCGTTCCCGGAGGAGTACGGCGGCATGGGCGGCGACTACCTCGCGCTCGGCATCGCCCTGGAGGAGCTGGCCCGCGTCGACTCCTCGGTGGCCATCACCCTGGAGGCGGGGGTCTCGCTCGGCGCGATGCCCGTGTTCCGCTTCGGCACCGAGGAGCAGAAGCGGGAGTGGCTGCCGCGGCTGTGCGCGGGCGAGATGCTCGGCGCGTTCGGTCTGACCGAGCCCGGCGCCGGCTCCGACGCGGGCGGCACCCGCACCACCGCCGTGCGGGACGGCGACCACTGGGTGATCAACGGCTCGAAGTGCTTCATCACCAACTCGGGTACGGACGTCACGGGTCTGGTGACGGTCACCGCGGTCACCGGCCGCAAGGCGGACGGGCGTCCGCTGATCTCCTCGATCATCGTGCCCTCCGGCACGCCCGGCTTCACGGTCGCCGCGCCCTACTCCAAGGTCGGCTGGAACGCCTCGGACACCCGTGAGCTGTCCTTCGACGACGTCCGCGTGCCCGTGGAGAACCTGCTCGGCGAGGAGGGCCGCGGCTACGCGCAGTTCCTGCGGATCCTGGACGAGGGCCGGGTCGCGATCGCGGCGCTCGCGACGGGCCTGGCGCAGGGCTGTGTGGACGAGTCGGTGAAGTACGCGCACGAGCGGCAGGCGTTCGGCCGTCCGATCGGCGACAACCAGGCCATCCAGTTCAAGATCGCCGACATGGAGACCCGGGCGCACATGGCCCGGATCGGCTGGCGCGACGCGGCCTCGCGGCTCGTGCTCGGCGAGCCGTTCAAGAAGGAGGCGGCGATCGCGAAGCTGTACTCCTCCACGGTGGCGGTGGACAACGCCCGTGACGCCACCCAGATCCACGGCGGCTACGGCTTCATGAACGAGTACCCGGTGGCCCGCATGTGGCGCGACTCGAAGATCCTGGAGATCGGCGAGGGCACCAGCGAGGTCCAGCGGATGCTGATCGCGCGGGAGTTGGGCCTGCCGGCCTGATCCGGTCCGCAGCGCGTCGAGAGCCCGTCGTCCCCTCGGGGCGGCGGGCTCTCCCCCACCCCTGTGGAGATTTATGAGGTTAGGCTAACCTATGTTTTCATGACGCACGCGGAGACCGCCCCCTTCCAGTTCTTCTCCCTCCAGGTCGACCGGACCCGGCGGCTCGGCCCCTCGCTGGTCCGGGTCACCTTCACCGGGGACGACCTGAAGAACTTCGCCGCCGGCGGCCGCGACCAGTCGCTCTCGCTCTTCCTGCCGCACCCCGGCCAGGAGGCGCCCGTCCTGCCGCCGCTGGACGACCCCGACATGTACGCGATCCTGGGCGCCTGGCGCGCGATGCCCGACGACGAGCGGGCCGTGATGCGCTCCTACACCGTCCGCGAGCAGCGCACCGCGCCGGACGAGGTCGACATCGACTTCGCGCTCCACGAGGACGGCGGGCCCGCCTGCCGCTGGGCCGGCCGCGCCGAGCCGGGCGACCGGGTGGTCGTGCTGGGGCCGGCGGTCACGGACAACACGGGCGTCCGCTTCCGGCTGCCGGAGGACGCCGACTCCGTCCTGATCTGGGCGGACGAGACGGCCCTCCCGGCGGCCTCGGCGATCCTGGAGTGGCTGCCGGCCGAGACGCGCGCGCAGGTGTTCCTCGACGTGCCCTACTCCGGCGACCGGATGGAGCTCGCCACGGAGGCGGACGCCACGGTGACCTGGCTCGTCCGGGAGGAGGGGGCGCCGTCCGCCGTGGACGCGGTGCGCGGGGCGGAGCTGCCCGGCGAGGCCCCGTACGTCTGGATCGCCGGCGAGTCCGGTGCGGTGAAGGCGCTCCGCCGGCACTTCGTGCGGGAGCGCGGACTCGACCGACGACGGGTCACCTTCGTCGGCTACTGGCGCAGGGGACTGTCCGAGGACGCCCTGCGCGAGGTCCCGGACGAGACGCAGGACGACGTGTAGGTACGGACCTTTCGGCACAACGGCCCTCCGGCCCTTCGGGGTTGGGGGGCCGTTGCGCTGTAAAATTAGGTTAGGCTAACCTAACTGCTGTTGATCGATCCCGCTTCGGCGTGACCTCAGCGTCCCCTTGGCGTTCCCTCCCGAAAGGGCCCCCGCATGCGCTCCCACCTGCTCAACGACGCCACGGCGGAGAGCTACCGGCGCTCCGTCACCGAAGGAGTCGAGCGGGTGGCGAGGAAACTCGCCACGACGCGAGGCCCCTTCACCGGCGTGACGCCCGCCGAGCTCGCCCCCGTCGTCGACGCCGTCGACCTCGACCGGCCGCTCGGCGACGCCTCCGCCGCCCTCGACGAGCTGGAGGACGTCTACCTCCGGGACGCGGTCTACTTCCACCACCCCCGCTACCTCGGCCACCTCAACTGCCCGGTCGTCATCCCGGCCGTCCTCGGCGAGGCCGTCCTCTCGGCCGTGAACTCCTCGCTCGACACCTGGGACCAGAGCGCCGGCGGCACGCTGATCGAGCGGAAGCTGATCGACTGGACGACCGGACGGATCGGCTTCGGCCCGGCCGCCGACGGCGTCTTCACCAGCGGTGGCACCCAGTCCAACCTCCAGGCCCTGCTCCTCGCCCGCGAGGAGGCCAAGACCGACGACCTGTCCCGGCTCCGCATCTTCTCCTCCGAGTGCAGCCACTTCAGCGTCCAGAAGTCGGCGACCCTCCTCGGCCTGGGCCGCGACGCCGTCGTCTCCGTCCCGGTCGACGCGAACAAGCGGATGCAGTCCGTCGTCCTCGCCGCCGAGCTGGAGACCTGCCGCGCCGAGGGCCTCGTGCCGATGGCGATCGTCGCCACCGCCGGCACCACCGACTTCGGCTCCATCGACCCGCTGCCCGAGATCGCCGCCCTCGCCGAGGAGTACGGCGCCTGGATGCACGTGGACGCCGCCTACGGCTGCGGCCTGCTGGCCTCCCTGACCCGCCGCCACCTCCTGGACGGCATCGAGCGCGCCGACTCGGTCACCGTCGACTACCACAAGTCCTTCTTCCAGCCGGTGAGTTCCTCCGCCGTCCTGGTCCGCGACGGCGCCACCCTGCGCCACGCGACGTACCACGCGGACTACCTGAACCCCCTGCGCACCGTCGCGGAGCAGATACCGAACCAGGTCGACAAGTCCCTGCAGACGACCCGCCGCTTCGACGCGCTCAAGCTGTGGATGACGCTGCGCGTGATGGGCGCCGACGGCGTCGGCGAGCTCTTCGACGAGGTCTGCGACCTGGCCCGGGAGGGCTTCGAGCTGCTCGCCGCCGACCCGCGCTACGACGTCGTGGTCGCGCCGCAGCTCTCCACCCTCGTCTACCGGTACGTCCCGGAGGGCGACGTGCCGGCGGCCGAGATCGACCGCGCCAACCTCCACGCCCGCAAGGCCCTGTTCGCCTCGGGCGAGGCCGTCGTCGCCGGCACCAAGGTCGACGGCCGCCAGTACCTGAAGTTCACCCTGCTCAACCCCGAGACCACCGCGGCCGACATCGCCGCCGTCCTCGATCTGATCGCCGGCCACGCCGAGCAGTACCTGGGAGAGAACCTTGTCCACGCCTGAGATCCACGACTTCATCGGCATCGGGCTCGGTCCGTTCAACCTCGGACTCGCCTGCCTGACCGAGCCGATCGACGAGCTGAACGGCCTCTTCCTGGAGTCGAAGCCCGACTTCGAGTGGCACTCGGGGATGTTCCTCGAAGGCGCCCACCTCCAGACGCCGTTCATGTCGGACCTGGTCACCATGGCCGACCCGACCTCGCCGTACTCCTTCCTCAACTACCTGAAGGAGAAGGGCCGGCTGTACTCGTTCTACATCCGCGAGAACTTCTACCCGCTGCGGACCGAGTACAACGACTACTGCCGCTGGGCCGCCGGGAAGCTCTCCTCGGTCCGCTTCTCGACCACCGTCGCCACCGTCGTCTTCGACGAGGCCGCCGAGGTCTACGCCGTGACCACCGAGGCCGGCGAGACCTTCCGCACGCGCCGGATCGTCCTCGGCACCGGCACCCCCGCGTACGTCCCCGAGACCTGCGCGGAGCTCGGCGGCGACCTGATCCACAACTCGCGCTACCTGCCGAACAAGGCGGAGCTGCAGAAGAAGCGGTCCATCACCCTGGTCGGCAGCGGCCAGAGCGCCGCCGAGATCTACTACGACCTCCTGAGCGAGATCGACGTCCACGGCTACCGCCTGAACTGGGTGACCCGCTCGCCGCGCTTCTTCCCGCTGGAGTACACCAAGCTCACCCTGGAGATGACCTCGCCGGAGTACGTGGACTACTTCCACGCGCTCCCCGAGCAGACCCGCTACCGCCTGGAGACCCAGCAGAAGGGCCTCTTCAAGGGCATCGACGGCGAGCTGATCGACGCCATCTTCGACCTGCTCTACCAGAAGAACCTGGACGGCCCCGTGCCCACCAGGCTCCTCACCAACTCCGCGCTGCACGACGCCGCGTACGACGCCGCCTCGGGGACGTACACGCTCGGCTTCCGCCAGGAGGAGCAGGAGAAGGACTTCACCCTGGAGACCGAGGGCCTGATCCTCGCGACCGGCTACAAGTACGCAGTCCCCGCCTTCCTGGAGCCGGTCCGCGACCGGCTCAACTGGGACGGCCAGGGCCGCTTCGACGTGGCCCGCAACTACGCGATCGACACGACGGGCCGCGGCGTCTTCCTCCAGAACGCCGGCGTCCACACCCACTCGATCACCTCGCCCGACCTCGGCATGGGGGCGTACCGCAACGCCTACATCATCGGCGCAATGCTGGGATACGAGTACTACCCCGTCGAGAAGACCATCGCCTTCCAGGAGTTCGCCGCATGACCGTCCAGATACGTCCCTTCGACCCGACGAAGGACGCCCGGCTGATCCACCCCTGGGTCACCCACCCCAAGGCCGCCTTCTGGATGATGCAGGGCGCGACGCTCCAGGACGTCGAGCGCGAGTACGCGGCGTTCAGCGCCCACCCGCACCACCACGTCTTCATCGGGCTGGTCGACGGCGAGCCCGCCTTCCTGATGGAGCGGTACGACCCGGCGCACCTGGAGCTGGTCGGGCTGTACGACCCGCTCCCCGGCGACGTCGGCATGCACTTCCTCGTCGCGCCCACGGACACCCCCGTGCACGGCTTCACCCGGACCGTGATCACCGCCGTCATGGCGGAACTGTTCGCCGACCCGACCACCCGGCGGGTCGTCGTCGAGCCGGACGTGGCCAACAAGGCCGTGCACGCGCTGAACGCGGCCGTCGGCTTCGTGCCGGAGCGCGAGATCCAGAAGCCGGAGAAGAAGGCCCTGCTGAGCTTCTGCACCCGTGCGCAGTTCGAGGCGGCCGTGGCGGTGGCGGCATGACCTTCACCGACCCCGTCGCCCACCTCACCCCCGAGCGCTGGGCCGACGCCAACCGCGCCCTCGTCCGCAAGGGCCTCGCCGAGTTCGCCCACGAGCGGCTGCTGAACCCGCAGGAGCTGGGCGAGAGCCGCTACCAGGTGCTCAGCGACGACGGCACGACCGAGTACCGCTTCACCGCGGACCGGTTCGCCCTCGACCACTGGCAGGTCTACCCCGAGTCGATCAGCCGGCACCGCGGCGACGAGCAGCTCCCGCTGGACGCGCTCGCCTTCGTCACCGACCTGCGCGGCGCCCTCGGCCTCAGCGACGAGATCCTGCCGGTCTACCTGGAGGAGATCTCCTCCACCCTGGCCGGCACCGCCTTCAAGGCGACCAAGCCGCCCGTCACCTCCGCCGAGCTGGCCCACGCCGGCTTCCAGGCCATCGAGACCGGCATGACCGAGGGCCACCCCTGCTTCGTCGCCAACAACGGCAGGCTCGGCTTCGGCGTCGACGAGTTCCGCGCCTACGCCCCCGAGGCCGCGAGCCCCATCCACCTGATCTGGCTGGCCGCGCGGCGCGACCGCGCCACCTTCACCGCCGGCGCGGACATCGACTACGACGCCTTCGTCCGCGCCGAGCTGGGCGACGCGGCGGTCGACGGCTTCGCGGCGGTCCTGGCCGCCCGGGGCCTGGACCTCGCCGACTACCTCCTGATGCCGGTCCACCCCTGGCAGTGGTGGAACAAGCTGTCCGTCACCTTCGCCGCCGAGGTCGCGCAGCAGCGTCTGGTCTACCTGGGCGAGGGCGACGACAGCTACCTGGCCCAGCAGTCGATCCGCACCTTCTTCAACACCTCCGACCCGTCGAGGCACTACGTCAAGACGGCCCTCTCGGTCCTCAACATGGGCTTCATGCGCGGTCTGTCGGCCGCGTACATGGAGGCCACGCCGGCGATCAACGACTGGCTGCACCAGCTGATCGAGTCGGACTCCGTCTTCGCGGCGGCCCGCTTCTCGATCATCCGCGAGCGGGCGGCCGTCGGCTACCGGCACCTGGAGTACGAGGCCGCCACCGACCGCTACTCCCCCTACCGCAAGATGCTGGCCGCGCTCTGGCGCGAGTCCCCCGTGCCGTCGCTGGCCGAGGGCGAGCGGCTCGCCACGATGGCCTCGCTGCTCCACGTGGACCACGCGGGCGCGTCCTTCGCGGGCGCCCTGATCAAGGAGTCGGGCCTGGAGGCGACGGGCTGGCTCCGCCGGTACCTGGACGCCTACCTCCTGCCGGTCCTGCACAGCTTCTACGCCTACGACCTGGCGTTCATGCCGCACGGCGAGAACGTGATCCTCGTCCTGGACGAGCAGGGCACGGTCGCCCGCGCGATCTTCAAGGACATCGCCGAGGAGATCGTCGTCATGGACCCGGCCGCGGTCCTGCCGCCGGCCGTGGAGCGCGTGCGCGCCGAGGTCCCCGAGGACATGAAGCTGCTGTCCGTCTTCACGGACGTCTTCGACTGCTTCTTCCGCTTCCTCGGCGCCACCCTGGCCGCGGAGGGCGTCCTCGACGAGGACTCCTTCTGGCGGACGGTCGCGGAGTGCGTGCGCGGCTACCAGGACTCCAAGCCGGAGCTGGCGGACCGGTTCGCCCAGTACGACATGTTCGCGGGGACCTTCGCCCTCTCCGCGCTCAACCGCCTCCAGCTGCGCAACAACCGGCAGATGGTCGACCTGGCGGACCCGTCGGCGGCCCTCCAGCTCGTCGGCGACCTGGTGAACCCGATCGCGCGGTTCGCCTGAGGGACCGACACGGCCCCGGCGGAGTACGGTCCTCCGCCGGGGCCGTCGTCATGCCCTACTCCGCCGGCCAGGGCACCTGGGGCGAGCGGTGGTAGGCGATGCCGAGGGCGTCGAAGCGGGGCGCCTGCTCGGCGAGGCGGACCTTGTAGGTCTCCCAGTCGTGGCTCGCCGCCGGTGACCAGCCCAGCTCGGCGATGCCCGGCAGCCGGGGGAAGGCCATCGTCTCCAGGTCGGACGAGGTGGCCAGCGTCTCGGTCCACAGCGGCGCCTCGACGCCCCGGACGGCGGACGCCGGGGCCCCGGCCAGGTAGGAGTCCGGGTCCCAGTCGTAGGAACGCCTGACCTCGACGTAGCCGGCCCAGGAGAGGCCGAGGGGGGTGTCCTTCGTGTACTTCATGTCGAGGTAGGTGCGGTCGGCGGGCGAGAGGACGAGCCCGGTGCCGCTGCGGGCCGCGGCGGCGACGCGCTCCTTCTCGGCGGCCGGGGTGCGGTCGAGGCCCCAGTACTGGACGAGGGCGCCCTCGGCGGGGGTGGCGCCGGTGAGCTGGTGCCAGCCGACGACGGTCTTGCCGTACTTCGCGACGACGGGCTGCACCCGGTCCATGAAGGCCGTGTAGTCGGCGTGGCTGGTGGAGTGCGCCTCGTCGCCGCCGATGTGGAGGTAGCGGCCGGGGGTGAGGGCGGCGATCTCGCGGATCACGTCGTCGACGAAGTCGTACGTGACGGGCTTGGACGCGCACAGGGAGCTGAAGCCGACCTTGACGCCGGTGTAGGGCGGCGGGGCGACGCCGTCGCAGTTGAGTTCGGCGTAGGAGGACAGGGCCGCGTTGGTGTGGCCCGGCATGTCGATCTCGGGGATCACCTCCTGGTAGCGGGCGGCCGCGTACCGCACGATCTCCCGGTACTGCTCCTTGGTGTAGAAGCCGCCGGGCCCGCCGCCGACCTCGGTGGCGCCGCCGTGGGCGGTGAGCCGGGGCCAGGAGTCGACGGCGATGCGCCACCCCTGGTCGTCGGAGAGGTGCAGGTGGAGGGTGTTGACCTTGTAGAGGGCGAGCTGGTCGATGTACCGCTTCACCTCGTCGACGGTGAAGAAGTGGCGGGAGACGTCGAGCATGGCGCCCCGGTAGGCGTAGCGCGGCGTGTCGGTGACGGTGCCGCCCGCGACCTTCCAGGGTCCCGGCTGGACGGTGCCGCGCTCGACGGCGGAGGGGAGCTGCTGGCGCAGGGTCTGGACGCCGCGGAAGAGGCCGGCGGGGGCGCGGGCGGTGAGGGTGAGGCCGTCGGGCGAGGAGGCGAGCCGGTAGCCCTCGTCGCCGAGCCCGGTGTCGTCGGGGGCGAGCCGGAGGCGGATGCCGTCGCGGGCGGCGTCCTCGTCGACGACGGGCAGCGGGAAGCCGGTGGCGGGGCGCAGCAGGCCGGCGAGGTAGCGGCCGAGGGCACGGGCCTCGGCGGAGTCCTCGTCGACGCCGATGCGGGTGGTCCGGGTGAGGGTGTACGGCTCGCCCTCGGGGGTGACGGAGGCGGGCACGGGCACGATGCGGCCCAGCGGGCGCACCTCGGGTTCGGCGGCGGGCACCCGGCCGCCCGCCGATGCCTCGCCGCAGGCCACTCCGGCGGCGGCGACCAGGAGGAGGGAGCCCACGAGGGCGGGGATCCTTCGGCGCTGTCTCACGGGCAAGCTCCCCTTCGGGCGATCGGCACGTCCGTATGTCCTTATATCCGCTGTCCGTACATCCGCTCGGTCCCCTGTGTACCGTTCACCCCCTTCGCCGATCAAGGTCTGGACCAACGGAGCCGTTTTCCTCGACGATCATGGCACTCCTGCCCGATTTCGGGCAGGATTCTTGCAAAGGGCCTGAGGAACCCCCAGTATCGACGGGTGCTCGAACGCCGCCCGTCGCACGACGACCTCATCGACCATCTGGTCCGCAGCACCGCGCTCCAGCGCGGTGAGGCCGCCCGGGTGGTGCTCGACGTGCTGGCGTACTTCGACGAGACGACCGAGGAGTTCGTCCGCCGCCGCCACCGCGAACTGCAGTCCGGCGGGGCCGTGAACGCCGAGATCTTCGAACGGATCGCGGCCGAACTGCCGCACCGGGCCGTGGCGCCGCAGGAGCTCTCGCTCCGGCAGCTGCGCCGCATCGTCTACGGCTGACGCCGCCGCGGCGGCCGGAAAGCACCATCACTGACCTGGAGGGGTTACAGCTATATGTGCGGAATTGTCGGTTACATCGGTAAGCGTGACGTCGCCCCGCTGCTGCTGGAGGGCCTGGCACGGCTGGAGTACCGCGGGTACGACTCGGCCGGCATGGTCATCACCAGCCCGAAGGCCGCCGGCCTGAAGATGGTGAAGGCCAAGGGCCGCGTCCGCGACCTGGAGGCCAAGGTCCCCAAGCGCTTCACCGGCACCACCGGCATCGCCCACACCCGCTGGGCCACCCACGGCGCGCCGAGCGACGTCAACTCGCACCCGCACCTGGACCCCGAGAACAAGGTCGCCGTCGTCCACAACGGCATCGTCGACAACGCCCAGGAGCTCCGCGCCAAGCTGGAGGCGGACGGCGTCGTCTTCGCCTCCGAGACGGACACCGAGGTCATCACCCACCTCATCGCCCGCTCCCAGGCCGACACCCTCGAGGAGAAGGTCCGCGAGGCGCTCAAGGTCATCGAGGGCACCTACGGCATCGCCGTGATGCACGCCGACTTCAACGACCGCATCGTGGTGGCCCGCAACGGCTCCCCGGTCATCCTCGGCATCGGCGAGAAGGAGATGCTCGTCGCCTCCGACGTCGCCGCCCTGATCGCCCACACCCGCCAGGTCGTCACCCTCGACGACGGCGAGATGGCCACCCTCAAGGCCGACGACTTCCGCACGTACACCACCTCGGGCGCCACCACCACGGCCACCCCCGAGACGGTCGAGTGGGAGGCCGCCTCCTACGACATGGGCGGCCACGACACCTTCATGCACAAGGAGATCTCCGAGCAGCCCGACGCGGTCGACCGCGTCCTGCGCGGCCGGATCGACGACCGCTTCTCCACCGTGCACCTGGGCGGCCTGAACCTGGACCCGCGCGAGGCCCGCACCATCCGCCGCATCAAGATCCTCGGCTGCGGCACCTCGTACCACGCCGGCCTCATCGGCGCGGGCCTCATCGAGTCGATGGCCCGCATCCCCGCCGACGCCGAGCCGGCCTCGGAGTTCCGCTACCGCAACCCGGTCGTGGACCCCGACACCCTCTACATCGCCGTCTCCCAGTCCGGTGAGACCTACGACGTGCTCGCCGCCGTCCAGGAGCTCAAGCGGAAGGGCGCCCGCGTCCTCGGCGTCGTGAACGTCGTCGGCTCGGCCATCGCCCGCGAGGCCGACGGCGGCGTCTACGTCCACGCCGGCCCCGAGGTCTGCGTCGTCTCCACCAAGTGCTTCACCAACACGGTCACCGCCTTCGCGCTGCTCGCCCTGCACCTGGGCCGCATCCGCGACCTGTCCGTCACCGACGGCAAGCGGATCATCGAGGGCCTGCGCAAGCTGCCCTCGCAGATCGAGGAGATCCTCAAGACCGAGGACGAGATCAAGAAGATCGCCGCCGAGTACGCGGGCGCCCAGTCGATGATGTTCATCGGCCGGGTGCGCGGCTACCCGGTCGCCCTGGAGGCGTCCCTCAAGCTGAAGGAGATCTCCTACATCCACGCCGAGGCGTACCCCGCCTCCGAGCTGAAGCACGGCCCGCTCGCCCTCATCGAGCCGGCCCTGCCGACGGTCGCGATCGTCCCCGACGACGACCTGCTGGAGAAGAACCGCGCCGCCCTGGAGGAGATCAAGGCCCGCAGCGGCCGCATCCTCGCGGTCGCGCACCAGCCGCAGGCGAAGGCCGACCACACCATCGTCGTGCCGAAGAACGAGGACGAGCTGGACCCGATCCTCATGGGCATCCCGCTCCAGCTCCTCGCGTACCACACGGCGCTCGCCATGGGCCGCGACATCGACAAGCCGCGCAACCTGGCCAAGTCCGTCACGGTCGAGTAGCGGCCTCGGGGCCTGTCCCCCCGAGCCGCGCCGCCGGGCCTGTCCCCCGGCGGTCCGACCGGACACGAGAGCGGTCCCCGTGCACACCCAGGTGCACGGGGACCGCTCTTTTCCTTCGAGGCCCGCTTCGCCTCCGGGGCGCTCCCGCAGCCCTTCGGCTCACTCGCCGGCCGGGTACGGCTGCCCGGTCAGCTCGCCGGGGCCGCGCTCCGGCTCGCCCGGCCGAGGGCGGTCGGCCAGCCGGCGACGGCCGCCGTGGCGCCGTACCAGGCGACGAGGCCGGCGACGGCGGCGACCCAGCCGCCCGCCTTCCCGAGGCCCCCGTTGTCGGCGAGCGCCCCTATGCCGAGCAGCAGGAGGGCGACGAACAACAGCCCGTACACGCCCTGCCCGAAGAGTCCGCTGCCCGAGGAGGCCAGCGTCAGCGTGAGCGCCAGGAGCGCCCACAGGAGCAGGAAGACCCCGGCGGCGTCGGCCGAGGCCCCGCCGCCCGTCGCGGTCCCCCAGGTGAACCAGAAGGCGCCGAGCGCCGCGAACGCCGTGCCCTCCCCCTTGTCGCCCGCACGGAGGGCGAGCAGGCCGACGAGGAAGAGCGTCACCCCGCCGACCCAGGTGGCGAGGCCCGCGGCGTCCGCTGCCGCGACGTTGTCGACCACACCGGTACCGCCCAGGCCGAAGGCCAGCAGGGTCAGTCCCAGTGCGAGGTTGCCGAGAGTGGAAGTGGTGTTTCCCGCGGCGACTTCGTTGTCCACGGCGGGCTCCCTTCAGATGCGCAGGTGTTCTGCGTGAGCTGCTGTGTTCCGGTGACCTTTATGTACCCTTCACAAGCGCACAATTCACCTGAGGAAGGCCGAATTTATGGCCGGATGACGGCAGTTGAGAAAGAAGAACGGCGAACCGCCGTATCCGAAGGGACCGTTGGGGACGCCGGGACTCGTGGGACCGCCCTGACGGGCGGGACCGGCGGACTGCGGGGAGCTACGGGATGACGATGACGGGCCGCTGGGCGCGGCGCGCGAGCCGGCCGGCCACCGAGCCGAAGATCCGGCCGACGATCCCGTGCGTGGAGCCGACCACGATCGCGTCGGCCGAGTACTCCCGGCCGACCTCCTCCAGCTCGTGACAGATGTCGCCGCCGCGCTCGACGAGGATCCACGGCACCTCCGAGAGGTGCTCGGCGCAGGCCAGCTCCAGACCGAGGACCTCGGTCCGGTGATCGGGGACGTCGACGAAGACGGGCGGCTCGCAACCGGCCCACACCGTGGTGGGCAGCCGGTTGGCCACGTGCACGATGATCAGGCCCGATCCGCTGCGCCTGGCCATGCCGATGGCGTACGCGAGGGCGCGCTCACTGGACGTGGAGCCGTCGAAGCCGACGACGACCCCGTGCCGGAAGGCCGGGTCGCAGGCGTGACGTGGCTGTTCGACCGCGAGGGGGTCGACCGTGGAATCGGCGACGCGCTTGCGGTCCGCGGGTTCGGGGAATTCGTGACCGGCCATCGGTGTCTCGGCGAAGAGGGTCCTCGTGCGAAGGGACGGGGAAAAGGGGGGACGAACGACGGGTGGCGGCGGAGCTGTGTCCGGGAATCATCTTCCCAACCCCATACCCCCAAGGGTACGGCGCCACTCCTCTCCTGCCCAGAGCCCGCAGTGCCACTCCTGGCGTGCCCGCCGCCCGCGGGCGGCGTTCCAGGGAGCATGCACGAGGGGCTCGGGATCTGGCAATGCCGGTTGTGCCCTACAGGCGTCCGTACGGGGGCCAAACGGACGTCGCCGAGAGTGACCGGAACGTTCCGTTCCTCGTTGCCACAGGTCCAGCCCACCGTCGCAGGGAGACCGCCCGTGCCCGCACCATCGACCGCCGCCGGCCAGACCTCCGCCGCCCACTCCGCCACCCTGGCCGCCCCCCTGGCCGCCCCTCGCGGACGGCGTCGCGCGCCCGCCCCGTCACCGTCCGCCGCCGTCGCCGCCACCCCGGAACCGGCGCCGGCCCCGGAACCGGGAACCGGAGGGCAGGCCGACGACGTCGTCCGCTGGGCGGCCTTCTGCTGCGTGCTGGTCCCGGTGGTGCTCGTCGCCTACGGCACCTCGCTCGGCGGGGCCGCCGGAACGGCGCTCGGACTCGTGTCGGTGACGGCCGCCTGCCGGGTCCTGCTGCGCCGCTCGGAGCGCGGTCTGCACGCCGAGAGCGTGCGCGGGAGGCGCCGCCCCCGCGCCTGAAGGGGGTCCGGGGCGCTCCGACCCCCGTCGAGTTGACAGGTTCGTACACCCGAACCCATATGTTTTCAGCCAAGTTCCATTCGTCGGCGCGTCCTTGGCGGAACGATTGCCCAACCCCGGTACGGAGAGCGGCGGAAGCCCCGCCCCACGCCCCCGCACCCCCATGTACGGGGTCGTTCCCGGTCGGACCGCGTTCTCGGCGGCTCTCGGACCGGAGAGTTCGCCATCGATCGCTTCGCGCCAAGTTGCCTTGTCGACAATCCACCGGATGGAGAACTTGTCACGCCGGCGCCACGGGACACAGTAGATTCGATCATGGGTACCGAAGACTGGGGTCTCGTGCAAAACCGAGGGGAAACGTGCAGGAGCGACACGACCAGGGAGACGCGAACACCGAGGGGGGCTTAGCGTCATGAGCCAGGACTCCGCCGCACCGGAGGCCGCACGGAAGCTGTCCGGGCGCCGCCGTCGCGAAGTCGTCGCGGTGCTGCTGTTCAGTGGCGGCCCCATCTTCGAGAGCTCCATCCCGCTCTCCGTGTTCGGCATCGACCGGCAGGACGCCGGAGTGCCCCGATACCGGCTGCTCGTCTGCGCCGGCGAGGACGGCCCGCTCCGGACCACCGGCGGGCTCGAACTCGCCGCGCCGTACGGCCTGGAGGCCATCAGCCGGGCGGGCACCGTCGTCGTCCCGGCCTGGCGGTCGATCACCTCGCCGCCGCCGGCGGAGGCACTCGAAGCGCTGCGCCGGGCACACGAGGAGGGCGCCAGGATCGTCGGACTCTGCACCGGTGCGTTCGTGCTCGCCGCGGCCGGCCTGCTCGACGGCCGCCCGGCGACCACGCACTGGATGTACGCGCCGACGCTCGCCAAGCGCTACCCGTCGGTCCACGTGGACCCGCGGGAGCTCTTCGTCGACGACGGGGACGTGCTGACCTCCGCCGGCACCGCGGCCGGAATCGATCTGTGTCTGCACATCGTGCGGACCGACCACGGCACCGAGGCCGCGGGCGCGCTGGCGCGCCGGCTGGTCGTCCCGCCGCGGCGCAGCGGCGGTCAGGAGCGCTACCTCGACAGGTCTTTACCCGAGGAGATCGGCGCCGACCCGCTGGCCGAGGTCGTCGCCTGGGCGCTGGAGCACCTCCACGAGCAGTTCGACGTGGAGACCCTGGCCGCTCGCGCGTACATGTCACGGCGGACGTTCGACCGCCGGTTCCGCTCGCTGACCGGTTCGGCCCCCCTCCAGTGGCTGATCACCCAGCGGGTGCTCCAGGCGCAGCGGCTGCTCGAGACCTCCGACTACTCGGTCGACGAGGTCGCGGGCCGGTGCGGCTTCCGCTCCCCCGTGGCGCTGCGCGGCCACTTCCGGCGCCAGCTCGGCTCCTCGCCGGCCGCGTACCGGGCGGCGTACCGCGCCCGGCGGCCGCAGGGCGAGGCGGGCACGGTCGTGCTCGACCCGGTCGTGCCGGTGCAGGTCCCGGCGGCCGTCCGGCGTCCGTCGGCGGAGCCGGGCAAGCCGCAGTCCGACGTGTACGCGCCGGGACGCGCTGCGCTGCCCGGCCAGCGCAGCGCGCCGTAGCCACGGACCCGCACGGCCACAAGCCGCGCACAGCAGGACCCACGGGCGCCCGGGGACACCTTCCCCCGGGCGCCCGTCGGCCTGCTCCGCCCAAGGTCGACACCCCCTAAGGTGGACACATGAACGATCGCATGGTGTGGATCGACTGCGAGATGACCGGGCTCTCGCTGACGGACGACGCACTCATCGAGGTGGCCGCGCTGGTCACCGACTCGGAACTGAACGTGCTCGGCAACGGGGTGGACATCGTGATCCGCCCGCCGGACGCGGCCCTGGAGACCATGCCCGAGATCGTGCGCCGGATGCACACGTCCTCGGGGCTGCTCGACGCGCTCGCCGACGGCACCACGCTCGCCGACGCGGAGGCCCAGGTCCTCGCGTACATCCGCGAGCACGTCAAGGAGCCCGGCAAGGCGCCGCTGTGCGGGAACTCGGTCTCCACCGACCGCGGCTTCCTCGCCCGCGACATGCCGGCCCTGGAGGGCCACCTGCACTACCGGATCGTCGATGTGTCCTCGGTCAAGGAGCTGGCCCGCCGCTGGTACCCGAGGGCGTACTTCAACAGTCCGGAGAAGAACGGCAACCACCGGGCGCTCGCCGACATCCGCGAGTCCATCGCCGAGCTGCGCTACTACCGCGAGGCGGTCTTCGTCCCGCAGCCCGGCCCCGACTCGGAGACCGCGAAGCAGATCGCGGCCCGCCACGTCGTGCCCGCCGAATAGTCCCTGCTCGCGCCCCCGGAAACCCCCTCGGGAAAACGCGGGCGCGAGCACCCTCCGGGACCCTGTAGACTTCTTCTCGGCCGGTCAGGGAAACCTTCGGGAAAACCTCCGGGCATGGTGGGTATAGCTCAGCTGGCAGAGCACCTGGTTGTGGTCCAGGATGTCGCGGGTTCAAGTCCCGTTACTCACCCTGAAGGCCGAGGCCCCGGTTCGAAAGAACCGGGGCCTCGGTCGTTTACCCCTGCCCCACGAGCAGGTGAGGGCCGTCCGTACGTCGTCGAGGACGTTCGACGGCGTACCTCCGGACGGGTGGCGCCGCCGGACCGGCTCCCCGCCCCCGGCGCTCCGGCCCACTACGGTCGGGGTCCATGGGCAGGAGGAGCGGCGCCGCGTTCCGGGGCCTCCTCGCCCTCCTCCTGGGCTCCGCGCTGCTCGCCGGCTGCGCCGCGGACCCCGCCGAACCGACCCCGCGGAGCGTCGGACCGGAGGTCGACGGCGCCGGACGGCCCGTCACCCTCACCGTCGGGGTCTTCGGCACCTTCGGCTACCAGGAGGCCGGGCTCTACGACGCCTACATGCGGCTCCGCCCCGACGTCGCCGTCCGGCAGACCGTCCTCACCCGCAACGACGTCTACTACCCGCAGCTGCTGACCCACCTCACCGCCGGCTCCGGCCTCGCCGACGTCCAGGCCGTGGAGGTCGGCAACATCGCCGAGGTGCTCGCCACCCAGGCGGAGCGGCTCGACGAGCTCGGCACCGCCCCCGGCGTCGACCGGGGCGCCTTCCTGCCGTGGAAGTGGGCGCAGGGCACCGCCCCCGACGGGCGGACGCTCGCCCTCGGCACCGACATCGGACCGCAGGCCGTCTGCTACCGCAAGGACCTCTTCGCACGGGCCGGGCTGCCCGCCGACCGGGAGGCCGTCGGCCGGCTGTGGGCCGGGGACTGGCGCAAGTACCTGGCGGCCGGGATGCGGTACCGCGAACGGGCCCCGCAGGGCACGGCCTTCACCGACTCCGCCTCCGGGGTCCTCGCGGCGGTCACCGGCAGCGTGACCCCGCGCTACTACGACGAGCGCGGCGAGCTGATCGTGGCGGAGAACCCCGCCGTTCGGGGGGCCTGGGACCTCGCCGCCGCCTTCGCCCGGCAGGGGCTGACCGCCCGGCTCCAGCAGTTCACCCCCGGCTGGGACCAGGCGTTCGCGAACGGGGCGTTCGCCGCCCTCGCCTGCCCCGCCTGGATGCTCGGCTACATCGAGGACAAGGCGGGCCCGGCCGGGCGCGGCCGGTGGGACATCGCCCCCGCGCCCCGGCCGGGCAGCTGGGGCGGCTCCTTCCTCGTCGTGCCGTCGGCGGGCCGGCAGCGGGCGGAGGCGGCCCGGCTCGCGGCCTGGCTGACCGCGCCCGCCCAGCAGGCGCGGGTCTTCGCCCGCCGCGGCAGCTTCCCCAGCGCCTCGGCCGCCTACTCCCTCCCGGAGGTCGCCGACGCCCGTCACCCGTACTTCGGCGACGCCCCGGTCGGCGCGCTCTTCGCCCGGGCGGCGCTGGGCGTCCCCCGCGCCCCCATCGGCCCGAAGGACGCCCTGGTCTCCCAGACCCTCGCCGACGTCGGCATGCTCCAGGTCGACCAGGCGGGCCGCTCCCCGGACTCGGCCTGGCGGGCGGCGATGAGGGCGATCGACAACGCGCTGGACCGGTGAGCGCCGTGACCGACGGCCGGTCCGTGCCCCGGCGCACCCGTACGGGCTCCCGCTGGGCGCCGTACGCGCTGGTCGCGCCGTTCTTCGTGTTCTTCGGCGCCTTCGGGCTGCTGCCGCTGGCCGCCACCGCGTGGGCGTCGCTGTACCGGATGGAGCTGACCGCGCCGGACGAGCGGGAGTGGGTGGGGCTGCACAACTACGCCCGCCTCGCCCACGACGAGTTCTTCTGGAACGCGCTGGCGAACACGGTCACGATCGGGATCCTGGCCACCGTCCCGCAGTTGCTGCTCGCGCTCGGGGTGGCGCACCTGCTGGACGTCCGGCTGCGGGGCCGGGGCGCGCTGCGGGTGGTGGCGCTCGCCCCGTACGCCACCTCGGTGGCGGCCGCCACCCTGGTCTTCGCGCTCTTCTTCGGCCGGGACCACGGGATGGCCAACTGGGCGATCGGACTGGTCGGCCTCCCCCCGGTCGACTGGCAGAACGGCCCGTGGGCGTCCCGGTGCGCGGTGGCGTCGATCGTCGTCTGGCGCTGGACCGGCTACAACGCGCTGATCTATCTGGCGGCGATGCAGACGGTTCCGCACGAGTTGTACGAGGCGGCGGCGCTGGACGGGGCCTCGCGATGGCGGCAGTTCCTGCACGTGACGCTGCCGGGGCTGCGGCCGGCGCTCGCCTTCACGGGGCTGGTGTCGACGATCGGCGCGATGCAGCTGTTCGGGGAGCCGCTGCTGTTCGGCAGCGGGGCGGGGGCGACGGGCGGCGCGGACCACCAGTTCCAGACGCTGGGGCTCTATCTGTACGAGCAGGGCTGGGTCAACCTCCACCTGGGGCGGGCCGCGGCCATCGCCTGGACCATGCTGCTGATCCTGGTCGTGGTGTTCGGCGCGGTCCGGCCGGCCCGGACGTTCCTGGCGCGCCGGGAGGCGGCGCGATGAGGACGGAGAAGGCCGGCTGGGGTACGTACACGCTCCTCGCGCTCTTCGCGGCCGTCTCCCTGTTCCCGCTGGTGTGGACGGCGGTGGCGGCCTCGCGGACGAACACCCGGCTGGCGGCCACCCCGCCGCCCTTCCGGTTCGGGCGGAACCTGCCGCGGAACGTGGAGATCGCCTGGACCGACGCCCGGCTCGGCGAGGCGCTGGCGAACACCGCCCTGGTGGCCGGGGCGGTCGCCGCCGGCACCGTGCTCTTCTCCACGCTCGCCGGCTTCGCCTTCGCCAGGCTGCGGTTCCGCCTGCGGGGCGTCCTGCTGCTGCTCGTGGGCGCGACGATGCTGATCCCGCCCCAGCTGGGCGCGGTGCCGCTCTATCTGATGATCGCCCGGCTGCACTGGACGGACGAGCTCCAGGCCGTGGTCCTGCCGTCGCTGGTCTCGGCCTTCGGGGTCTTCTTCATGCGCCAGCACCTGCTGCGGGCGCTGCCGCCCGAGCTCCTGGAGGCGGCGCGGATGGACGGGGCGGGGACGGCCAGGACGGTGTGGCACGTGGTGCTGCCGGCGGCGCGCCCGGCGATGGCGGTCCTCGCGATGCTGTCGTTCGTGGCGGCGTGGAACGACTTCTTCTGGCCGGTGCTCGCGCTGACGCAGACCGGCAACCCGACGGTGCAGGTGGCGCTCACCGGACTGGGCCGGGGCACGGTCCCCGACCAGTCGGTGGTGATGGCGGGTGCGCTGCTCGGCACGCTGCCGCTGCTCGTCGTCCTGGCGCTGTTCGGCCGGCACATCGTCGGCGGGGTGATGCGGGGCGCGGTGAAGGGCTGACCTCCGTCGAGCTCTGCCGACCTCCGTCGACCTCGGTCGATCCCCGTCGCCGGCGTCTCACCCGTACGGGCGAGGCGTCGATCCACTTCCCCCCCTTACCCCTGCTAGCTTCCCCCTATGTCCAATATCTTCACTTTTCAGCCGTCTTGGGTGGGGTGAGGCCGGGTGGGAGTCCTGCGTGACAACCCCGAACTGGCCCTCTTCCTCTGCCTCGCCGCCGGCTACCTCGTCGGCAAGCTCCGCGTCGGCCCCATCACCCTCGGCGGCATCTGCGGCACCCTCATCGTCTCGCTGCTGGTGGGCGCCTGGGCCGAGGTCACCGTCTCCGACGACGTGAAGACGATCTTCTTCGCCCTCTTCATCTTCTCCCTCGGCTACCTGGCCGGCCCGCAGTTCTTCGCCAACCTCAACAAGAAGAGCCTGCGCTTCTTCGCCCTCTGCCTGATCGAGGTCGTCTCCGTCGTCGGCATCGCCCTCGGCCTCGCCGAAGCCTTCGACCTCGACGTCGGCACGGCCGCCGGCATCCTCGCGGGCGCCGCGACCGAGTCCGCGGTCGTCGGCACGGCCACCGAGGCCATCGGCAACCTCCCCGGCCTGACACAGGAGCAGATCTCCCAGTACCAGGGCCACGTGGCCACCGCGTACACCGTCTGCTACCTCTTCGGCCTCGTCACCATCGTCATCTACACCAGCCAGATCATGCCGATGATGCTCCGCATCAACCTCCGCGACGCCTCGCGCGCGCTCTGGGAGCGGATGCGCGGCGGCGGGGGCGGCCTGGAGTCCGACGAGCTGGAGGCGCTCCCGAACATGGTCGGCCGGACGTTCCTGGTCACCCAGGCGGACGGCGCCAGGGTCGGCGACCTGGAGCGCGCGCTCGGCGGCCGGGTCACCGTCGAGGCGGTGAAGCGCGGGAGCAAGGTCCACACCCCTCCCCCGCCGGACTTCGAGCTGACCCTCTCCGACCTGGTGCTCGCCGTCGGCCGGCGGGCCAACATCATCGAGGCGGGCCGGGCCATCGGACCGGAGACCCCGGCGATCCCCGGTCTCGACACCCCGCTCGCCACCACCCAGGTCTCGCTCACCGACAAGGGAGCGGTCGGCAAGTCCCTCGACACCCTGACGAAGGAGCACCCGGAGTTCTCCACCGGCGGGGTGTACGTGACCGACGTGCTGCGCAACGAGCAGCACCTGCCGGCGACCCCCGAGACCGTCGTCCACCGCGGCGACGTGCTCACCCTGGTCGGCGCCCGCTCGGGCCTCGGCAGCCTGGCGGCCAAGGTCGGCGCGACCGTCAGGAACGACGCCACCGACTTCGTCTACCTGGGGTTCGGCATCGTCTGCGGCTCACTGCTCGGGCAGGTCGTCGTCGAGTTCGGCGACGTCCCGATGTCGCTCGGCACCGGCGGCGGCTGCCTGGTCTCCGGCCTGCTCTTCGGCTGGTTCCGCTCCCGCACGCAGACCTTCGGCGCCTTCCCCCCGCAGGCCGCCACCACCCTCAAGGACATGGGCCTGGCCATCTTCATCGCCTGCACGGGCCTGGTGTCGGGCCCCCAGGCCGGGCCCCTGCTCAAGGAGTACGGCGCGCTGCTCCCGTTCGCGGGGATCGCCATGGTCCTGGTCCCGGCGACGCTCTCGCTCCTCGTCGGCCGCAAGCTGCTGAAGATCGAGAAACCCCTTCTGATCGGCGCCATCGCGGGCCAGCAGTGCTCGACCCCGGCGATCACCTCGATCACCCAGGTGGCCCAGAGCTCCGTGCCGATGCTCGGCTACACGATCACGTACACGCTCTCCAACTTCCTCCTCCCCCTGACCGGCCCGCTGCTCGTCGGCATCCTGGGAGCGTGAGGAGCCCCGATGATCGACTTCCTCAACCGGAACATCTTCCAGCCCCACCCCGAGCTGCTCGTCTTCATCACCGTCGCGCTCGGATTCCTCTTCGGCAAGCTCCGCTACAAGGCGATCGCCCTCGGCGCCGTCACCGGCTGCCTGGTGGC
Organism: Streptomyces sp. NPDC051180; assembly: GCF_040689545.1. Classification (NCBI taxonomy): domain Bacteria; kingdom Bacillati; phylum Actinomycetota; class Actinomycetes; order Kitasatosporales; family Streptomycetaceae; genus Streptomyces; species Streptomyces sp. NPDC051180. The sequence continues at coordinate 198,908 of NZ_JBFBBC010000006.1, read as the reverse complement.
CGGCCTGCTGCTGGGGGCGCAGTTCAAGGTCACGATCGACGGCACGGTGAAGAACCTCTTCTTCACCATGTTCCTCTTCGCCCTCGGCTACAAGGTGGGCCCCCAGTTCTTCCGGGGCCTGAAGAAGGACGGACTGCCGCAGGTCGTCAACGCCGTCGTCGTCTGCGTGACGGGCCTCCTCGTCTCCTGGGGCTTCGCCGTGATGCTGGGGTACGGACCCGGGCTGTCGGCGGGGCTCCTCGGCGGCGCGCTCACCCAGTCGGCCGTCATCGGTGTCGCCCAGGACGCCATCGGCAACCTGCCGGGGCTCTCCCCCGAGCAGATGAAGACCGAGGAGAACCTGGTCGCCATCGGCTACGCGGTCACCTATCCGCTCGGCACGATCCTCTGCGCGATGCTCCTCGCCAACGTCCTGCCCAAGCTCTACAAGCGGGACCTGGCCGCCGAGTCGGCCCGGCTCGCGAAGGAGCTGGACACCCCGGGCGACGACCCCGACCTCGGCGAGGGCTACTACGAGGTCGTCCTGCGCGCCTACGAGCTGAGGAACTCCCCCCTGGCCGGCCGGACCATCGACGACTTCGAGAACCAGCAGAAGGAGCTCGGGCACCGCATCTACATCACCCGGGTGCGGCGCGAGGGGCGGATCCTCGACCACGACCAGGGGACCGTCCTGCGCTCCGGCGACGTGGTCGCCGTCAGCGCGCTCCGCGGTTCGCTCGTCGCGTTCGACGCCCGCGCGCACATCGGTCCGGAGACCGACGACGTGGAGCTGCTCGGGTACCGCACCGAGACCCTGCACGTCGTCGCCTCGGACAAGGAGCAGCTCGGGAAGACCGTCGCGGACCTGCGCCGCGAACCCTTCATGGTCGGTGTGTACATCGACCGGATCTACCGCTCGGGAGCGGAGTTCCCGTACCGGCTCACCACGACGCTGGAGCGCGGCGACACGGTGATCCTGACCGGCCCGAAGCGGCTGGTGGACCCGGCGGGGAAGGCCATCGGCAAGCCGGTTCCCACCTCCTTCGCCACCGACATGCTCTGGGTCGGCCTCGGCATCTTCCTCGGCGGCTGCATCGGGATCCCGGCGCTGACGGTGTCGGGGGTGCCGATCTCGCTCTCCACCTCCGGCGGGGCGCTGATCATGGGCCTGGTCTTCGGCTGGATCCGCGGCCGCTACCCGACGTACGGCAACGTGCCGCCCGGTGCCCAGTGGTTCATGGACACCCTCGGCCTCTGCCTCTTCGTCGCGGTCGTCGGCATCAACGCGGGCCCCAGCTTCACCAGCGGCCTGTCCACGGCCGGCTGGGGGCTCCTCCTCTGGGGCGCGGTGGCGACGGTGGTCCCCCTGATCGTGGGCTTCCTCGTCGGCCACCACGTCCAGGGGATCCGCTTCCCGATCCTGATGGGCGTCCTGGCCGGCGGCCAGACGACGACCGCCGCGATCGGGGCGATCAACGAACAGGCGAAGTCCCAGATCCCGACCCTCGGCTACACGATCCCCTACGCGGTGGGCAACGTCCTGCTGACCATCTGGGGCGCCGTCATCGTCATCCTCAACCACTGAAGGACCCACCGTGCCCAAGACCACGTTCACCCGCGAGGAGATCCGGTCCTTCGCGCAGCTCTCGCCGTTCGAGCTGAAGGACAAGTTCATCCAGATCGCCCAGGCCGCCCAGGCCGACGAGCCCGGCCAGAAGGAGAAGTCGCAGACGCAGATGCTGAACGCGGGCCGGGGGAACCCGAACTGGGTCGCCACCGGCCCCCGGGAGGCGTTCCACGCGCTCGGCTACTTCGCCCTCTCGGAGTCGCGCCGGGTGTGGACCGCCGACGACCTCGGCGGCATGCCGGAACTCGCCGGCTCCGGCGACCGCTTCGACGCCTTCCTGCGGCAGCACCCGGGCCTGCCCGGGATCGAACTGCTGCGGAAGTGCGTGGAGTACGCGGTCGAGCGCTTCGGCTTCGACAAGGACGCGTTCGTGCACGAGCTGACCGACGGCTCGATCGGCGACAACTACCCGGTGCCGGACCGGATCCTCGCCCACACCGAGCGGATCGTGCGCGGCTACCTCCACGACGAGTTGTTCGACAAGCGCCCGCCCGCCGACGAGCTGTCGCTCTTCGCGACCGAGGGCGGCACGGCCGCCATGTGCTACATCTTCGACTCGCTGATGAAGAACGGGATCCTGAGGAAGGGCGACCGCATCGCGCTCATGGTGCCGGTCTTCACCCCGTACATCGAGATCCCCGAACTCGACGACTACGAGTTCGACGTCGTCACGGTCGAGGCGAGCCTCTTCGCGGAGGCGGGCGTGCGCGAGTGGCGCTACCCGACCGAGGAGGTCGACAAGCTGGCCGACCCGTCGGTCAGGCTGGTCTGCCTCGTCAACCCCTCCAACCCGCCGTCGCTGGCGCTCAGCCGACGGGTGACGGACCAGATCAAGGACATCGTCGCCACACGGAACCCGAACCTCCTGATCGTCACGGACGACGTGTACGGCACGTTCGTGGAGGGCTTCCGGTCGCTCGCCGCGGACCTGCCGCGCAACACGCTGCTCGTGTACTCGTACTCCAAGCACTACGGCTGCACCGGCCACCGGCTCGGCGTCATCGGCGTCCACGCGGACAACGTCGTCGACGAGATGCTGGCGAACCTGCCGCAGACCGAGAAGGACCGACTGGACAGGCGGTACGCCACGCTCAGCCTGGAGCCGGAGAAGATCCGGTTCGTCGACCGGCTCGTGGCCGACTCGCGTCAGGTCGCCCTCAACCACACCGCCGGGCTCTCGCTGCCCCAGCAGGTGATGATGGCGCTCTTCTCCCTCTTCGACCTGCTGGACGAGGGCCAGAACTACAAGGAGAGGATCCGCGCCATCGTGCGCCGCCGGCTCGACCTGCTCCTCGAAGGCGCCGGGATGAAGATCGCCGACGATCCGCGGCGGGCCTGCTACTACATCGAGCTCGATCTGCTCGCGGAGGCCGGCCGGGTGCACGGGAAGGAGTTCGCGGACTTCCTGGTGAAGAACTACGAGCCCGTCGACCCGCTGTTCCGGCTGGCCGAGCAGACCAGCGTCGTCCTGCTCAACGGCGGCGGCTTCGACGGCCCCGAGTGGTCGGTGCGGGTCTCGCTCGCCAACCTCGACGACCTCGACTACCTGAAGATCGGTCACCACCTGCGGGCGATCTTCGACGACTACGCGGACGAGTGGAAGAGCTCACGCGCCTCGTAGCGGAGAGAGGGAAGGGCGGACAGGGGTGCGCGCCCCGGTCGGGGTGGGGTGGTACCGACCGGGGCGCGCGGTGTGGGGGTGTGGGGGGTGTGGGGGGTGGGGGTGTGGGGGTGTGGGGGCTCGGGAGGGACGAGGGGCTACTTGTACGCGGCGAACGCCTTGGTGAAGGCCAGGGGCTGCTGGAGGATCGAGGAGCAGGTGGCGTCGGCGTAGTTCACCGCGCCGGCCGCGCACTGCTTGTCGCGGGTCGAGGACCACATCGAGAGCCAGCCGATCCCCTTGGACTTCGCGAAGTCGACCAGCTGGGTGGCGTCGTCGACCCTGAAGACCTCGCTGGCGACGTCGTTGACGCCGATCATCGGGGTGACGGCGACGGCCTTCCAGGCGGCCGCGTCGGAGAGTCCGAGGACGCCCTTGACCTGGGCCTGGGTCGCGGTCGCGGCCTGGACGGCGTACGTGCCCATGTCGGCGCTGTACGCGGGGCCGTAGTCCATCGCCATGATGTTGACGGCGTCGACGCGGACCCCGTTCCTCCTGGCGTCGGCGAGCAGGTCCACGCCCGGCTGGGTCAGGCCCTCGGGCATGACCGGCAGCGTGAAGGAGACGTTCAGGCCCGGGTGGGACTTCTGGAGCTGGGCGATCGCCTGCGAGCGGCGGGTGTTGGCGGCGGTGTCGGGCAGGGCCGCGCCCTCGATGTCGAAGTCGACCTTGGTCAGCTTGTACTGGTCGATGGCCTTGCCGTACGCGGCGGCGAGCGCCGAGGAGCTCGCGCAGTTCAGGGCCAGCTCGTGGCCGGCGGCGCCGCCGAAGGAGACGCGGACGTCGCCGCCCTTGGCGCGCAGGGCGCCGATCTGGGACGCGACGCGGTCGCTCGCGAGGTCGGTGACCCCGCCCCACAGCGGGGCGCAGGCGCCGCCGGAGGTGAGGAAGGCGAGGTTGAACTCCTTCACGCCGGTGGCGTCGGCGGTCGCGAGCAGGTCGTACGTGGGGTAGAGCGAGGTGTCGACGTACGGCGCGTACTTCGCGGCCGCGCCGGGGGGTGTGGTGGACGTCGGGGTGGGGCTGGGGGTGGGGGTCGCGGTGGCGGTGGCCGTGGGCTTCGGGCTCGTGGTGGCCGTGGCGGTCGGCGTGGGCTTCACGGTCGCCGTCGGCTTCGGGGAGGCGGTCGCGGTGGGCTGCTCGGTGGGGCGGCCGCTGGGGGTGGGGGCCGGGCCGCCGGCCGAGCAGACCGCCTGGTTGATGAGGCAGTTCGCGGGGTCGCCCGCCTGGCCCGCGGCCGAGGTGACGAAGCCGACGGTGACGGACTGGCCGGGGGCGAGCTGCCGGTTCCAGCTCGCGGGCCTCACGGTGACGTGCCGGCCCGAGACGGTGTGCTCGCCGTTCCACAGGGAGCTGATCGCCGTGCCCTGGGGGAGGTCGAACTCCAGCGTCCAGTCGGACTGGGCGGCGGAGGTGGCGTTGGTGACGACGTACTGGCCGGTGTAGCCGCCGGTCCAGGAGCTGGTCCTGGTGTAGGCCGCGCCGACGGCGGCGGCCTGGGCGGTGCCGGTGAGGGCGAATGCCGCGCCGCCGACGACCGCCGCCGCGACGATCGCTCCGACGGCCTTGGTCCTGGTGGTCGCCCTGCGCCGGTGCGCGTTCATGCCCATCGCGTGCCTGCCTCTGCCTGCCGGGGGTGTGGGGGGTGGTGCTGCGGCAGCACGCTAGCGAGGGGCAAACGGACAAACGGGGTTCCGGGGACACCGGCCGGGATTCTTACGGTCCGCTTAAGGAAGCCATCGGAACCAGGAAAGGTTCGGGCGGCGGGGCGCCCGCCCGGGGAGCGCGGTCGTCCCCGCCGGCGCGCGGTCGCGTCGCCGGCGGGGCTCCCGGGCCCTGTTCAGCCGTCCACGGCCCGCCGGGTCCCCGTCCCGCCGCCGCGTCGGCGCCGGGCCGGGCGGTGGCCGCGGCGGCCGGTCGCGCCGCCGCCCCTGAGGCCGTCGAGCGCGATCCAGATCCGCACCTCGGTGCCGCCGAGGACCGAGTGCCCGATGCGGACGTCGCCGCCGGTGGTCTCCGCCATCCGCCGCACGATGTCGAGGCCGAGGCCGGTGGAACCGGCGCGGGCACCGCTGTTGCCGCGGGCCAGGGCGGCGGCCGGGTCGGCGATGCCGGGGCCGGCGTCGGAGACGAGGACGATGACGGCGTCGTCGCCGTTGTGGACGTCGAGGGAGAAGGCGGTGCCCTCCGGGGTGTGCCGGAAGACGTTGCCGAGCAGCGCGTCGAGCGCGGCGACGAGTTCGGGGCGCGCGACGGGTATGCGGACCGGGCGCTCGACGCCGGCGACCCGCACCCGGCGGCCCTCGTCCTCGGCCAGCGCGGACCAGAAGTCCATCCGTTCGCGGACCACTTCGGCGGCGTCGCAGCCGGCGCCGGGTCCGGTCGCCTGGGTCTGCGGCTTCGCGTCCCGGGCCGTGCGGATGATGATGTCGACCTCGCGTTCCAGCTGCTCGACGGCGGCGCGGGTCTGCTCCGCGGCCGGACCCGAGCCGAGCGAGGCGGCGTTGAGGCGGAGCACGGTCAGCGGGGTGCGCAGCCGGTGGGAGAGGTCGGCGGCCAGCTCGCGCTCGTTGGCGAGGAGCTGGACGACCTGGTCGGCCATCGAGTTGAACGCGACGGCGGCCGACTTGAGCTCCGGCGGCCCCTCCTCGGGCACCCGGGCGCCGAGCCGGCCCTCGCCGAGGTCGTGGGCGGCGCCCGCCAGCCGCTGGGCGGGCCGGACCATCCGGATGCCGAGCCGGTCGGCGACGGCGACGGAGCCGATGATCAGGGCGATGCCGACGCCGGCGAGGACCAGCCAGGCGGTGGCGACGCCGTTGGTCACCTCGCCCTCGGGGACGAAGAGTTCGACGACGGCGACCTGGCCGCTGCTGAGCGCGGTGGGCTGGAGGAGGGCGAAGCCGCCGGGCACCTCGGCGATCGAGGCCCTGCCGAGGACCCGGGTGGCGGCGAGCTCCTCCTCGTCGGCCCGCTTGGTGCCGATCTCCAGGGGCTCGTCGCCGGGTTCGGCGGCGGGCACGTGGATGGCGAGCCGTCCGGCGGACCCGTCCTCGGTGGTGGCGACGGCCTTGTCCAGCTCGTCGCGGTCGATGGTGATGGCGAGGACGGGGGCGAGCCCGGCGGCCCGCCGTTCGGCATTGGAGAACGCCCGGTCGCGGGCCATCTCCTTGACGACGAGCCCGAGGGGGACGGCGAAGGCGATGACGACCATCGCGGTGACGGCCAGGGACACCTTGACGAGCGCCCATCTCACGGCTGCGGCTCCCGGGGCGGCTCCAGCTTCACGCCCACCCCGCGCAGGGTGTGCAGGTAGCGGGGCCGGGCGGCCGTCTCGCCCAGCTTCCGCCGCAGCCATGACAAATGTACGTCGATGGTCTGGTCGTCCCCGTACGACTGCTGCCACACCTCGGCGAGCAGCTCCTTGCGCGGGACGACGACGCCGGGCCGTCCCGCGAGGAAGGCCAGCAGGTCGAACTCGCGGCGGGTCAGGTCCAACGGCGTCCCGTCCAGCTCCGCCTGACGGCGCAGCGGATCCACCGACAGCCCGCCGACCCGGATCGCCCGCGACGGCGGTGCCTCCCCCGCCGAACCCCGTGCGCGCCGCAGGACGGCGGCCATCCGGGCCGACAGGTGGTCGACCGAGAAGGGCTTCACCAGGTAGTCGTCCGCGCCGGCGTGGAGGAGCCGGACGATCTCCGCCTCGTCGTCCCGGGCGGTCGCGATGATCACCGGTACGTCGGTGATCCCGCGCAGCATCTTGAGCGCCTCGGACCCGTCCAGATCCGGCAGACCGAGGTCCAGGATCACGACGTCGAAGCGGAAATGGGCGACCTCGCGCAGCGCCTCCAAGGCCGTGCCGACGCTCCGTACCGTGTGGGACGCCTCGGTCAGCTGCCGAATGAGGGCGGAGCGCACGAACTGGTCGTCCTCGACCACGAGCACACTTGCCATGGGCGGCACCGTACGCCATCCGGGGGAACGGCAGGACAACCTCCACCCTCCGGCACGGCCGCTCGCGGGGTGGTGCACTATGGCCCGGTGCGAAGAGGACTCGTTCACGCCCTGGCCTGGTCGCTCGCCACCGGCGCGGCGGTCACCCTGTCCTGGTGGGGAGTGCACACCGTGCTGTCCGGCACGGTCTACGACCCTCCCCGCGCCCTGCCGCTGCCGGCCGGCAGCTCCGACGGAACGGTCGCCTCCGGCAGCGACCCGCTCACCTCGTCGACCCGGCAGCCGCCCACCACGGAACCCACCGCTCCGCCCAGCGCGTCCGCCGGCCCGGGCACCGGCACCACGACCACGCCCGCCCCCGCCTCGCCGACCCCGTCCCGCACCCCGAAGCCGACGTCGGCCGCTCCCCCCACGAGCGCCCCGGGCTCGGGCTCGGGTTCCGACGTGAAGAGCTACTCCGTCGACGGCGGCCGGGTCACCTTCGACCTCGGGGAGACCTCCGGCGAACTGGTCTCGGCGACCCCCGCCTCCGGCTGGCAGATGCAGGTGTGGAAGCAGCCCACCTGGATCCGCGTCACGTTCACCCGGGACAACCGCGAGCTGTCGGTCTTCTGCCTCTGGCACGACAGCCCGCCCCGCGTCGAGATCGAGGACCGCGCCACCTGAGCCCGGCGCACCGCGCGGTCTAGCGGAAGACGGAGGGCGGCGGTACGGGCGAGGGCTTGGCGCTCGCGTCGGTGACCGGCACCGCTCCCCCGGCGAAGTCGGCGAGGGCCCGGCCGTGCTCGACCCGGCCCGGGTGGGGATCGGTGGCGACCCGCCGGGTCAGCTCGGCCACCGGCAGTTCGCGGTCCGAGGCGAGCAGCACGGCGTTGCCGAAACGCCGGCCGCGCAGCACCGTCGGGTCGGCGGTCAGCGCCAGTTCGGGGAAGACGGCGGCGGCCGTGGCGATCTGGCCCCGCAGATGGGCCAGGGGCGGACCGTCGGCCAGGTTCGCCGCGTAGAAGCCGCCGGGGCGCAGCACCCGCCGGACCTCGCCGAGGAACTCGGTGCTGGTCAGATGGGCCGGGGTGCGGGCGCCGCTGAACACGTCGGCGATGACGAGGTCGGCCCAGCCGTCCTGGACCTTGGCCAGGCCGTCGCGGGCGTCGGTGGAGCGCACGCGGATGCGGGCCCCGGCGTCGAGCGGCAGTTCGCGGCGGACGAGCCGGACCAGCGAGTCGTCGAGCTCCACGATCTGCTGCGTGGAGCGGGGCCTGGTCGCGGCGACGTACCGGGCGAGGGTGAAGGCACCGCCGCCGAGGTGCACGACCTGGAGCGGCCGGTTCGGCGGGGCGGCGAGGTCGGCGATGTGCCCGAGGCGCCGCTGGTACTCGAAGCCGAGGTGGGCCGGGTCGTCCAGGTCGACGTGCGACTGCGGGGCGCCGTCGATGAGCAGCGTCCAGCCGCGCGGGCGTTCCCGGTCGGGTATGAGTTCGGCGAGGCCGCCGTCGACGGTCTCGACGACGGGGGCGGCGGCGGCCGCCCGGTCACGCTGCTTGTTCCTGGCCACCGCCCCATTATCGGGGCACACGGGACACGCCCGCCCGGCGGCCCCGGAGGGTCCGCGGCTCAGCGGCAGCCGTCGGCCGCCTCGATCAGCCGGGCCGCCTCGCCGAGAGCCTCGCGGAGCACCGCCGGGTCGGTCACCGGGTCGGTGTCGCCGGGCGGCAGCAGCCAGCCGGCCGGCCGGGGCGTGTCCCCCGCGGGCTCGGGCAGCTCGGGCAGGGCGGGGAGGCGCAGCCCGCGCCCGGAGGTCCGCGTACAGGCGCTGCCGGGCATGTCCCAGCCGGCGGCGGTGCCGGGCGGGACCAGGAAGCCGAGGGTGTCGCAGGTCCCGTCGTGCACGACGGGTCCGACGGCGGGGGTGCCGCCGCGCCGCAGGATGTCGACGGCCTCCAGGCCCTGGCGGACGGGCACGGTCACCAGGTCCCAGGGCTCGGTGGGCTGCTGGGGGGCGTCGCCGTCCGGGGCGGGCGCGTGCCGCGTGGCCGACTGCGATCCGATCTCCGACATGGGACCCCTCCTCGCTCCTGAGGAGACACGTTCCGTCTCTCCCTTACGGTTCAACGCCCGTGCGCGTCAACGGCTACGGCGCCATGCCGCCGCAAAGGATGGCAGTTCATGGCAGATCGCAGGCGAGATATCCGATTTGTTGCCAAACCCAGCGTAGGCATCCGGTCACAGCAGGTACGTTCTTGCCGCCGGACCACCCGGCAGCACCAGGAGAGGGCTCGCCATGGCGATGTCACGGGCAGTTCCCAATCCCGCCTTCCGCCGGCTCCGCGGACAGCAGTCGCCGGCGGAGTTCGCGGCGGCCGTCCGCCGGGCGGCGCGGGAGATCGGCGAACAGGTCGCGTGCGACGCCCGCTACATCGGGCGTGTGGAGGCGGGCGAGATCCGCTGCCCCAACTACGCCTACGAGCGGGTCTTCCTGCACATGTTCCCCGGACTCGGCCTGGCCGACCTGGGGTTCTCGGCGCGGGAGACGGTGCGCGGCCGACGGCAGGCCGTCCCGGCCGGGGCAGCGCCGCCCGCCGTCACCACCACCCGGAACGATGAGGAGAGCGACGTGCTGCGTCGCGCATTCATGACGAGCGGCTCCGCCACCCTGGCGACCGCCTCGCTGGGACTCGGCGGCGGCCCCGCCGTCGTGATCCCCGCACCCCGCGGCACCCACCGGATCGGCGACGCCGAGGTGTGGGCCGTCGAGGACGCCGTACGGCAGATCCGCCTGCTCGACGACCGGCACGGTGCCGACGGGCTCTACAAGGTCGCCGCCCAGCCGCTGCGCACCGCGTACGCGCTGCTCGACACCGGCACCATGACCCGCCGCTCCACCGAGGACCGGCTGCACGCGGGCGCGGGCGAACTCTCCCTCTCCGTCGGCTGGCTGGCCCACGACTCGGGGCGGCACGAGGACGCGCGCTCGCACTACGCCGAAGCGCTCGCCACCGCGCGCGTGGCGGGGAACGCGGCCCTGGAGGCGCACGCCTTCTGCAACACCTCGTTCCTGGCCCGGGACACCGGCCGGTACCGCGAGGCGGTCCGGGCGGCGCAGGCCGGACTGCGGGCGGCCCGGCCGCTGGACTCGGCGCGGCTGCTGTCCCTGCTGTCGCTGCGCGAGGCGGGCGCGTGGGCCGGGCTCGGCGACCGCTCGGCCTGCGAGCAGGCCCTCGGGCGGGCCCACGGCTTCTTCGACCGGGGGCCGGCCGACGGCGACCCCGAGTGGATGTCCTTCTTCGGCGAGCCGGAGCGGGAGGCCCTGGAGGCGCAGTGCTGGTCGGCGCTGGGCGACTGGGGCCGGGCGGCCCGCCACGCCCACCGGGCCACGGTCCTGCAGAACCCGCACTTCGCCCGCAACCTCGCGCTCTACCGCTCCCACCTCGCCCGCGACCTGGCGCACGCCGGCCGCCGCGACGAGGCCGCGGCGGAGGCGAGACGGGTGACGGAGTCCCTGGAGGGCATCGCCTCGGCCCGGATCCGCGGCCTGCTGGCCGAGACGAGCCGGATCCTCGCCGCCTCCTGACCTCCGGCCGCGCGGCCCGGGGGCGGCTACTCCAGGTGGCCGGTGTCGTTCCAACGCTCGATCGCCGGGTCGCCGTACGCCCAGCCCAGGACCGACAGGCTCGTCGGGTCGAGGCGGATGCGGGCCGCGAAGGACACGTCCTCGCCGAGCCAGCGGGCGCCGATCGAGCGCAGGATGTGGCCGTGGGCGAAGACCAGCACGTCGCGGTCGGCGGAGCGGGCCCAGTTCACGATCTCGTCGGCGCGGTCCGAGAGCCGGGCGAGCGTCTCGCCCTCGGGGACGCCGTCGCGCCAGATGAACCAGCCCGGCTGCACGGCCTGGATCTCGGGCGGGGTCATCCCCTCGTAAGCCCCGTAGTCCCACTCCATGAGCGCGTCCCAGGGCTCGGCCCGGTCGGCGAATCCGGCGAGCGCGCAGGTCTCGCTCGCCCGGACGAGCGGGCTGGTGCGGATCTCCACGCCGGGCAGACCCTGCCAGGGCCCGCGGTGCAGGCGCTCACCGAGCAGCTTCGCGCCGCGCCGCCCCTCGTCGAGCAGGGGGATGTCGGTCCTGCCGGTGTGCCGGCCGAGAAGTGACCACTCGGTCTGGCCGTGCCGGGCGAGCAGGATGCGCGGTGCCATGGGAAGGACGCTCCAGGGGTTTCACGGTGCGGACGTGCCTTCTCCCATCATCGCCCACCTGAATTCGCAGTGGCCTCCGGGCAACCCTCCGGGGCCGCGCCGCGTCACTCCCCGGGGCGGACACCTTCTGGGGGGACTCATTCCATGCGCAAGCCACGGTGGTGGGCGGAGCTGTCGCTGATCGGCGTCGTGTACGCGGCGTACACCGGCGGGCGGCTCCTCGTGCGCGGCGACGAGTCCACGGCCGTGGGGCACGGGCTGGCGATCCTCCGGGCGGAAGAGGCGCTGGGGATCGACGCCGAGCACCCGCTCAACCGCCTGTTCACGGACGTTCCGGCGCTGGGGATCCCGGCGGACTTCGCGTACGCCTCGCTGCACTACCTCGTCACCCCGGCGATCCTCGTGTGGCTGTTCCGGCGGCGCCCCGCCCACTACCGGGCCGCCCGCACCTGGCTGATGGTCTCCACCCTGCTCGGCCTGGTCGGCTTCACCCTGCTGCCGACCTGCCCGCCCCGGCTGCTCGACGCGGCGTACGGCTTCACCGACACGATGGCGCACTTCAGCGCGTACGGCTGGTGGGGCGGCGAGGCGAGCGCACCGCGCGGGCTGGGCGGGATGACCAACCAGTACGCGGCGATGCCCAGCCTCCACGTGGGGTGGGCGCTGTGGTGCGGGGTGATGCTGTGGCGGTACGGGCGCACGCCGCTGACGAAGGCCGTCGGCGCGGCGTACCCGCTGGTCACCGCGGTGGTCGTGATGGGGACCGCCAACCACTACCTGCTCGACGCGGTCGCCGGGGTGGCCGTGATGGGCCTCGGACTGCTCCTCGCCTCCGTCCTGCTGCGCGCCCTCGACGGGCGGGGACGTACCCGCCCGGAGGACGAGGCGGCCGAAGCACCCCCGGTTGTCGGTGGCGGATGCGAGACTTCCCCGGGTGAGCAGCGCATCCCCGGACAGCGGTCCGTCCCTACCGCCGCAGACCACCCGACGGCAGCTCGCTGAGCTGCGCGGACCGGCCACCGTGCCGCGTCCGCTGGACGCGCGGGCGCTCGCGGCGCTCGCCGCGAACCCCGGCTGCCGGCGCCGGGCCCTGCTCGACGGCGCCGGGGTCGACAAGTCCGCCCTGGCCGCCAAGCTGGGCGCGCCGGCCCCCTTCGGCCAGTCGCAGTTCGCGATCGTGCGGGGCAACTCCTTCGAGGCGAAGGTGAAGGCGGACGGCGGCCGTGAGCTGCTGCGCCTCGTCGGCGCGGACGAGGCCGGCGAGGTCGCGGTGCCCGATCTCGCGGCGGCCGGGCCCGAGGGCCGGACGGCCCGCACCGCGCTCGCGCTGCGGGAGGCGACGGGGGCCGGGACGTGGACCCTGCTCGACCATCCGCTGCTCGCCCTGGAGGTGGCCGGCTCGCCGGTCTACCTGGAGCCGGACGCCGTGGTCGTCGGCCCCGACGGCGGGTGGACCGTGGTGGAGATCAAGTCCTTCCCGATGATCGACGGGTCGGCCGACCCCGCCAAGGTGGGCGCGGCGGCCCGCCAGGCCGCGGTGTACGTGCTGGCGCTGGAGCGGGTGGCGGCGCGCACCGAGGGCGCCCGGGTCGCGCACTCGGTGGTCCTCGTCTGCCCGAAGGACTTCTCGAACGTGCCGACGGCGTCGGTCGTCGACGTGCGCAAGCAGCGGTCGGTGACCCGGCGCCAGCTGGACCGCCTGACCCGGATCGACGAGATCGCCGCCGCCCTGCCGGAGGGCGTCAGCTTCGACGTGGCGGAGCGCTCGCCGCAGGAGCTCGCGGCGTCCGTGGAGTGCGTGCCCCACCAGTACGCGCCGGAGTGCCTGGCCGCCTGCGAGCTGGCCTTCCACTGCCGGTCGAGGGCGCGGGAGGACGACGCGGTGGAGACCCTGGGCCGGTCCGTGCGGGCCGAGCTCGGCGGTCTGACGACGGTCGGCGCCGTGCTGGCCGCGGCGCGCGGCGAGCAGGGCGATCCGGCGGACCCGGCGGTGGCGGCGCTGCGCCGGGCGAAGGCGCTGCGCGAGGAGGCCCTGGCATGTCGCTGATCTCCCTGCTGGCCCGGATGGAGGCCGTCGAGTCGGGCCGTGCCCAGCCGCTGGCGACGGTGCGGCACCGGCGGCTGTCGGACCGGCCGCTGGTCCTCGTGCCGCTGACGACCGCGGGCGAGGCGGGTGCGCCGCTCGGCGCCCTGGTCGGCACGGATCCCGCGGAGCCGCGGCTGCTGGTGGTGGCCCAGCCGCGGGACCGGGACCTGCGGTTCGCGTTCCTCGCCGACCTGGCCGAGGAGGTCCTGCCGTACGTCGACTCGTTCACGGACGTCGTCGAGGCGGCGGAGCGCAGCGAGGTGGACCCGGAGACCGGCCGGAAGGTGAAGGTCGAGGTCGAGCTCTGCGCGGACGCGCCGCAGCTGATCGTGCCGAGCCGGGCGGGCGTGGAGTACGTCCGGCTGCTCGGGCGGTCCACGCGGTTCCGGCGCACGGCCGAGCAGGACCCGGAGACGCCGTTCCCGGCGCCGCCGCGCGTCCCGCTGCTCGGCCGCTGGCTGACGCACTTCGGCGAGCGGGCCCGGGTGCCGGGCTCCTCGCTGCTGCTCGCGGCGACCGACCTCCTCAACCGGCACTGGGCGACGGGGCAGTCCTCCCTGGAGGACCAGCACCTGGGCGCGCTGCTCGCCTGGATCGACCCGTACGACGGGGAGCCGGGCGCCGAGGCGGCGCTGCGGGCCGAGGTGGGCCGGGACGCACGGGGGCAGCTGCTGTGCCCGCCGGCCGGACCGGCCACCGACCCCGCCTTCGACAACCGGCTCCTGGCGCCCGCGATCGAGCGGTACGACCGGGCCCGGCAGGCGATCGGCGCGGCCGAGGACGGCGAGGCGGCCAACGAGGGGCTCGGCGAACTGCACGCGGCCGAGCGGGAGCTGCGCCGGCTGGTCGCCTCGCAGCTGAAGCCGACCTGGGACGCGGTGTGGCGGGCGGTGGGCCTGCTGCGGGAGCTGCCGGAGGGGGCCAGGGTCGCCGACCGCTGGACCCGGGACCGCTGGTCGTTCACCGCCCACCGCGACCGGGTGGCGGCCGGCGAGCCGCCGCAGCCGCGCCGGGACGACGCGGTGACGGCGGCGGCCAAGCTCGCCGCCCGTGAGCAGGCGCAGGGCCAGCTGGAGGCGCAGGAGGCGCTGGACGACCCGCTGGTGCTGGCGGGCCGGCGGCTCGCGGGCGAGGCGTTCACCGCCGAGGTGGTGGAGGTGACGATGGCCTGGACGGAGTCGAAGCGGCCGGCGCCGCGTCCCCTCCTCACGGTCCGCACGGACGACCGGCCGCACCTGGGCGAGCGGGTGAAGGTCTTCCGGTCGCTCGACGGCAAGCCGCAGGCGGCGGAGTTCGTGCGGTACGAGGAGGACGGTTCGCTGCTGCTGCGGGTGCTGGACCGGATGGGGCGCTCCCGGGAGCCCGCGGAGGGTTCGGTGCCGGAGAAGGGCGAGCGGATCGCCTGGACGCTGTTCGAGCACGAGCAGCGGGTCGGGCCGAAGCTGCCGGACCCGGAGGAGACGCCCTGGACGCACGGCGGTCCCCCGCGGACGGACGCCGTCGAACTGCCCGACGCCGTGACCCCCGAGGACGTGCTGTGACCGCGTTCGATCCCTCCGCCGAGGCGGGCCTGGCGACGGCCGGCATCCTCGCGGACACCCTGCACGGCGCGTCCCGCGGTGTGGTCGTCGACTCTCCTCCGGGGGCCGGGAAGTCGACCCTGGTGGTCCGCGCGGCCCTCGAACTGGCCGCCGCGGGGCGCCCCCTGATGGTGGTCGCGCAGACGAACGCGCAGGTGGACGACCTGGTGCTGCGGCTGGCCGAGAAGGAGCCGGACCTTGAGGTGGGCCGACTGCACTCGAACGACAGCGACCCGTACGACAAGGCGCTCGACGACCTGGAGAACGTACGGAAGTCGGCGAAGGCCGGCGAGCTGGCCGGGGTGCCGGTGGTCCTGTCGACCTCGGCCAAGTGGGCGCACGTGAAGAACGTCGAACCGTGGGCGCACGCGATCGTCGACGAGGCGTACCAGATGCGCTCCGACGCGCTGCTGGCCGTGGCGGGGCTGTTCGAGCGGGCGCTGTTCGTGGGCGATCCCGGGCAGCTCGACCCGTTCTCGGTGGTGGGCGCGGAGCAGTGGGCGGGCCTGTCGTACGACCCGTCGGCGAGCGCGGTCTCGACGCTGCTGGCGCACAACCCGGAGCTGCCGCAGCACCGGCTGCCGGTGTCCTGGCGGCTGCCCGCCTCGGCGGCTCCGCTGGTGTCGGACGCCTTCTACCCGTTCACGCCGTTCCGCAGCGGCACCGGCCCGGGGGACCGGAGGCTGTCCTTCTCGGTGGCCTCGGACGGTTCGGGCCCCGACCGGGTCCTCGACGAGGCGGCGGAGTCCGGCTGGGGTCTGCTCGAACTCCCGGCGCGGCACACCCCGCGGACCGACCCGGAGGCGGTCGGCGCAGTCGCGCTGGTCGTCCGCCGGCTGCTCGACCGGGGCGGGGTGGCGGTCTCGGAGCGGTCGGAGCTGCCGGTGCCGCTGACGCCGGACCGGGTCGCGGTCGGGACGGCCCACCGCGACCAGGCGGCGGCCGTGCGGGCCGCGCTCGCGGAGCTCGGCGTGACCGGGGTGACGGTGGACACCGCGAACCGGCTCCAGGGGCGCGAGTACGACGTGACGGTCGTCCTCCATCCGCTCTCCGGCCGCCCCGACGCGACCGCCTTCCACCTGGAGACGGGCCGGCTGTGCGTGCTCGCGTCCCGGCACCGGCACGCCTGCGTGGTGGTCTGCCGCGCGGGCGTCACGGAGCTCCTGGACGAGCATCCGTCGACGGAGCCGGTCCAGCTGGGCGCGGCGGTGTCGTTCCCCGACGGCTGGGAGGCGAACCACGCGGTCCTCTCCCACCTGGCGGAACACCGGGTGACCTGGACCCCGTGAGGCCCACTGCCCCGTCGCGCGGGACCCCACACCGGGGCGCGGGGGAGCGCGGGGGCGCGGACGTGGGGGTTCGCGCTCTTGCGGGGCGCGGGACAATGGAAGACGGCCCGGGATTCCGGGCCGTGCCTGTGCGAGGAGGAGAAGGACCATGGCGGAACCCGCGGAGCGGAGCGGACAGCGACGGCTGCGGCCGGCACCGCTGGTCTTCGAGCCTGCCGAGGCGACCGCCGACCCGGAGCACTTCTTCGACCTGGAGTCGATCGAGGATCCGCGGGAGCTGCTGGCGCGGGCGACGGAGCTGACGCTGGCGTTCCGTGCGGCGACGGACCGGGCGACCGAGTTCCAGGCCATCGCCGCGGCCCAGCTCGCGGATCCGCGCCGGTTCGACCGGCTCACGGCGGCGGCCGTCGCCGAGAGCGCCCAGTGGACCGAGGACTACGCGGTCAAGATGATCGAGTTCGGCCGCGACCTGATCCGGACGAACGGCGGCCCGGCGGAGGAGTAGGACCCGGCGTCGCGGGCCCGTGCGTCCGGCCTGCGTCAGCTGGCATATGCGGACCGCACGATACTCCTCGCCGGACCCTTCTGTCCGGGTTTTCGGGAACCCTGGGAAACCGGTCCGTCACGGCGAGTAGACCTGATCCATGACGACCTGGCTGCGCGACGAGACCCCGCACGACGTCTTCCGGTTCCTCCGGGAGGGTGACGAGGGACGGCACCAGACGGCCCGGGTGACCGCCGACGGGGCTGCGTGGCTCGCCTCGGCCGCCGGAGGGGACGGCGCCGCCCTCACCCGCTGGGAGGCCCGTCCGTCCTCGCCGGCCGCGCTGCCCTGCGGGTCGGTCTTCGACGTCGTCAACGTGGACCCGGTCTTCGGGCGCCGGATGCTCGACCGCCTCTGGGAGGAGGGTCCCGGCTCCGGGCCCGTCGCGACGCACCGGGGCCGGATGATGCTGTTCACCGCGCCGGGCACGGCCCAGCGGCTGCCCGCCCTGCTCGACTGGGAGGAGTGGGGCGACGCCGTCCCCCGGCCGCTCTGCCACGGGGTCGGCGACGCGGTGACCGTCCCGCCGCTGGTGCCCGGCGACAGCTCCGGGCCCCGCTGGCTGGTCGCCCCGGACACCCTCCACCCCTGGCTGCCGGGTCCCGAGGTCGTGCTCTGGGCCTGTGTACGGGCCGTCCGGGCGGCCTCCGCCGCCGACGTGCGGGTATCGATTTTTCCTCCCGCCGATCCGGGTGCTAATGTCTACGACGTCAGCAGGCGCCGCTAGCTCAGTTGGTTAGAGCAGCTGACTCTTAATCAGCGGGTCCGGGGTTCGAGTCCCTGGCGGCGCACAGACGGAAGAAGCCCCTCGCGGAAGCGGGGGGCTTCTTCGTGTTCCGGACCGGCTGCGGGCGGTGTCCCGACCCGGGCTCCGGACGGCGCCGCTCAGTCCACGGCGGGCGGGGTGATCCGGACCGTCCAGGCGCCCGTCGCGGTCCGGTCGGTGACCTCGACCCGGACGCCGGTACCGGGCACGGTGAGGGTCTCGCCCTCCTCCAGCGGGGCGTCCGCGAGCGGCGGGTAGACCGAGCGGTCCCAGCACGCCTCGGTGCGCGGGTGCGCGTCGACGACCTCGACCGGGCCGTCGCCGGAAGCCGCTCCGGCCCGCACCCGGTAGACGAGTACGCCCTCGGTGCACGTCTCGGAGTCGTTGCCGGCGTCGCTGCGGGCCTCGACGGCGAGGACGCTGTCCGGGCCGGTGCGCACGACGGCGAGCCGCGTGCCGAGGGTGCCGCCGGCCGGGACCGGGGCGTCGGTCGGCTCCAGGCTGATCACCCGGGCGGCGGTCCCCTGGACGCAGCTGACCTGGGCCCGCGAGAGCCAGCCGAGCTTCCACTTGTGCCAGCCGAAGAGGTCCGGCGAGAGCCCGAACTGGCTGCCCATGACGTCCCAGTCCCCCACATGGGTGTCCCAGTCGCCCTTGCCGTCCACCGGGCGGCGGTAGAGGTCGGGCAGGTCGAAGACGTGGCCGGTCTCGTGGGCGAGCACGTTGCGGTCGGGCGGGTGCCGTTCGAAGACCGTGACGACCCGCTTGATCTCGGTGCCGTCGGCCTCCAGGGGGCGTTCGAGGTTGACGACCTTGGTGGCGTCCGAGTCCACGCCGGGGGCGTCCGGGTCGGCGACCAGGTAGACGATGTCGTACGCGGAGAAGTCGACGGCCGGGTCCGCCGCCGCGATCGCGTCGCGGAGGTAGTCGGCCCGCTTCCCGGTGTCCCAGTCCCGCCGTATGTCGTAGGCACCGGACTCGCGCGGCATCCTGGTCCAGGTCAGCTGGGGGTGCGGGCGCAGGACGAAGCGCCCGTAGGAGGCCCGCTCGAAGAACTCGCCGGTGGCGGGGAAGTGGTCGGCGGCGAGCTCGGCGGGCTCGGTGAGCGGCTCGGAGTCCGGGAAGGACAGGAAGACCATGACCGCGTCGAGGGTCCGCGTGGGGCGCGGGTAGGACGCGTTCCAGGTGTCGAGACCGAGCGAGTGATGAGCGGCGGTACGGGGCAGGGCGCAGGGGGTTCCCGACGTCGCGCCGACGGCGGGGCCCGCGACGAGGCCGGTGGCGGCCAGGGCGGCGAGCGAGGTGAAGGCCGCCGCTCCGGCACGCAGCCGTGGGCGTTCCACTCCCCCGGGTGGCTGCTGACCCCTCACGTGGACCTCCGGATCGCGTTTGCGGGACTCCCCACCCACCTTGTGACGATTCAAGGCGTTTCGCATGTTTCCGCTGCCCCGGTCGGGTGAAGGCGCGCCACGGGGTGGACGCGAGACGGGCGCACTTCAGCTCACGGACAGTCACATTCGGTCAGACTGTCATCGACCTGCGTCAGACCCGCGCAGAGACGATCGGGCCTCACACGGGGGTGGGCTTCGACACACGGGTGGGTGCCCCTCGCGCGCGCCCCGGAGCTGGAACGCTCCCCCGGACGGGCTCTATGATCGGCTCACTCTTCCTCGGCCGACCATCCCGACCACATGTGACCGGCCCGACTGCACTACGGGAGCGATCGGTGAGCGCAACCCCCGAAGGATCGGTGCACCCACAGCCGCCGGAGACACAGCCGGCCGAGCCCGCACTCACGGAGCGTCACCGGGCGGCCCCGGAACCCGAACGCCGTACCGGCGGGCGCCCCGCGGCCCCGCCCCGGACCGCCGGAGACCCCGGTGCCGAACTCCGCGACCGCGACGCCGCCTTCCGGATCGCCCGGCTCGCCATGGCCGTCGTGGACGAGGACGGCGTCGTGGTCACCGCCAACGACTCCTTCGGCGCCCTGCTCGGCACCGAGCCCGGCGAGCTGCGGGAGCGGGCCGCCGCGGACCTGGTCGACCTCGCCTCCGACGGCCGCACCTGGCACGCGTACCGCGAGGTGCTGCGCGGGCGCCGCTCGCGCTTCCGCTGCACCCGGCGCCTCAAGCACCCCGACGGCCGCTCCCTGTGGGCCGAGATCACCGTCGCCCCGATGCCCGAGAGCCGGCGCGTCCTGGTGTCGGTCACCGACATCGGCGAGCGGCGCGAGCTCCAGGCGCGGCTGCGCCACCTCCAGATGCACGACCCGGTGACCCGGCTGCCCAACCGGGCGCTGTTCTTCGAGCGCCTCTCGGCGGCCCTGGACGGCGCCGCCCCGGTCGTCGGGCCCGGGTCCGAGGGCGGGCCGGCCGGCGCGTCCCCCTCCCCCGACCGTTCATACGAGTCGTACGGGTATGGCAGAACAGGGCGGATCGGCCTCTGCTACCTGGACCTCGACGGCTTCAAGGCCGTCAACGACACCCTGGGCCACCGGGTCGGCGACCGGCTCCTCGCCGCCGTGGCGGCCCGGCTGACCGAGTGCGCGGACAGCGACGGCTACACCCGCAGCGGCGGCCATCTGGTGGCGCGGCTCGGCGGCGACGAGTTCGCGATCCTGGTCGAGGAGTCCACCGGCACCGAGCAACTGGCGGACCTGGCGCGCTCGGTGCTGTGCGCCCTCCAGCACCCCTTCGACCTGGCCGGGCAGCGCCTGTCGGTCTCCGCCTCGATCGGGGTGGTCGAGCGATCCGCGCAGGGGACGACGGCGACGGCGCTGATGCAGGCCGCGGACACCACGCTGTACTGGGCCAAGGCCGACGGCAAGGCCCGCTGGACCCTCTTCGACCCGGAGCGCAACGCCCACCGGATGACGCGTCAGGCGCTCTCGTCCACGCTGCGTCCGGCCGTGGAGCTCGGCGAGTTCGCGCTGGAGTACCAGCCGCTCGTGGACCTGGCGGACGGGGCGGTGCGCGGGGTGGAGGCGCTGGTGCGCTGGAACCACCCCCAGTTCGGCTCCCTCACGCCGAATCGGTTCATCGGGATCGCCGAGGAGGACGGTTCCATCGTGGAGCTCGGCCGGTGGGTCCTCCACACGGCCTGCCGCCAGGCCCGTCGGTGGCAGAAGGACCATCCGGGCGAGCGCCCGATCTTCGTGAGCGTCAACGTCGCGGTCCGCCAGGTCTGGGACTCCGACCTGGTCGCGGACGTCGCCGGGATCCTCGCCGAGACCGGGCTCGCCCCGCACCTGCTCCAGCTGGAGCTGACCGAGTCCGCCGTGATGGGTTCGGCGGGCCGGCCGCTCCAGGCGCTCCAGGCGCTGAGCGACATGGGGGTCCGGATCGCCATCGACGACTTCGGCACCGGCTACTCGAACCTGGCCTACCTGAGCCGGTTGCCCGTCTCGGTGCTCAAGCTCGACGGCTCCTTCGTCCGCGGCTTCCAGGACGAGGAGCACGCCAACCCGGCGGACGAGCTGATCGTGGAGGCGCTCGTCCACCTCGCGCACCGGCTCGGGCTCACCGTCACCGCCGAGTGCGTCGAGACCTCGGGGCAGGCCGACCGGCTGCGCCGGATCGGCTGCGACACCGGACAGGGCTGGCTGTACTCGCGGGCCGTGGCCCCCGAGCGCATCGACGCGCTGATCGGCACGGAGCCGCTGAGCGTGTAGGCGGCTCCCCGCCCGCGGCCGGGCGGGGAGCCGTCCCTGGCCGGACATGGAACTGCCCCCGGCCGGAGGGACATTCCGGGCGGGGGCAGCGGTCATGAGGGGCTCAGCGGGTCAGGCACTCAGCAGGCGCCGAGGTCCTGCCAGACGCCCCACTCGCCGGTGGTGCCGGGGGCCTCGTTCTGCGTCCACCACTTGGCCTTCCACTTGCGGCCGTTGTGGGCGACCTCGTTGCCCGCGTTGTAGATGGTGCCGGCCACGTACGCCGGGACCGAGCCGCAGCCCGAGGTGGGCGGGGTCGTCGGCGGCGTGGTGGGCGGGGTGGTCGGGGGCGTCGTCGGCGGGGTGGTCGGCGGCGTCGTGGTCGGCGGGGCGGTGGTGCCGCCGAGCGCGGTGTTGATCTGCTTCAGCAGGGTGGCGTTCTCGTCCAGGCCGAGGAGCGAGTACATCATCGCGCCGCCCAGGCCGCGCTGCTTGGCGTAGTCCACGCGGGCCTGGATGGACTTCTGGTTCAGGCCGGTGAAGAACTCGCCGTCCTTGTAGAAGTACGAGGACTTCGCCTGGTCGTCCCAGAAGGTGGTGGAGGCGTTGTCGACGATGCCGCCGAGCTCCTTGTAGTGCGCGATGCCGGCCTGCTGGCTCAGCGGGCGGACGTTGGAGCCGCCGGTCGCGGTCTGCGCGAGGCCGTTGGCGGCCCCGGCCGGGACACCCTTCCAGCCGCGGTAGTAGAACTCGTAGCCCAGGGTCAGCTTGTTGGCGGGGAAGCCGCCGGCGATGCCGTAGGCGGGCTTGCCGTCGATCCAGGAGTCGATCGCGTTGTCGATCGAGTACTTCTCGGTGCCCGGGGCGATCGGGTCGGTCGGGTCGTTCGCGCCGGAGTAGAGCGGCGACTGGTGGTACGTGGGCCCGTCGCCGTCCCAGGCGCCGTGCATGTCGTACGTCATGATGTTGGCGTAGTCCAAGTACTGGCCGATCTTGTCGGTCTCGATGTACTTGATCTTGTCCTGGCCGGCCGGCATGGCGGCGGTCAGCATGTACTTCTTGCCGCCGTTGGCCGCGCCGTACTCGTCGAGCTGCTTGCGGAACTCGGCGAGGAGCAGGGTGAAGTTCTGCTTGTCCTCGGGGGCGTAGTGGTTGCCCAGGTGGCCGCCGGAGGAGCCGGGGTACTCCCAGTCGATGTCGATGCCGTCGAAGATGCCGGCCGCCGTGCCCGCGCCGCCGTAGCCGCCCTCGACGGGCAGGTTGCCCTTGATGTACTGGTCGATGCAGGAGGACACGAGCTTCTTGCGGCTCGCGTCCGTCTTCGCCGCGTCGCTGAAGAACTTGGAGTAGGTCCAGCCGCCGAGCGAGATGTTGATCTTCAGGTGGGGGTACTTCGCCTTCAGTTCCTTGAACTGGTTGAAGACGCCCACGATCGGCTGGTCCCACTTGTCGGCGACGCCGTCCACGGAGTCGGCCGCGCTGAAGGACTTCTGGTAGTCGGCGTACGAGTCGCCCGCACCGTCACCCGCGTTGGGGTTGTTGTCGTCACCCGCGGCCTTGTTGGCCTCGAAACAGGTGAGGTTGGTGGGGTGGATGTTGCCGAACGAGTAGTTGATGACGTCCAGCTGGCTCGCGATGCCCCGGGTGTCGAGGTGCTTGGGGTAGAACGCGTTGCCGTAGACGCTCCACTGGTCGTAGTACGCGATGCGCACGTTGCCCGCAGAGGCAGTGGTCGACGTGTCGGCCGCCTGGGCGGAGCCGAGGCCGACGGTCGCGGCGAGCGTACCGGCGGCGAGGGCCGAGCTCAGGAGCGCGGCGATCAAGGGCTTACGGGGGTGCACGTGCGGCCTCCGATGGGGGGAGTACTGGGTGGTGCCGTACAGGAGCTGAGGAAGTGATAGCCGCCGGATGAACGGCACGTCAATGGTCTGAACCAGATTGAGGACTAGACCAATTTCATGGCGAAAGACCTCGTCAGAGCCGTGCAGCACAAAACGAAACCGCCCGCCACCATCGGTGACGAGCGGTTTAAGGTTCACTTAGGACAGATCGCGGGTCCGTTCGGCACTGGACCAACCGGCCTGTGGAACTCCGGTTTCACCCGGCCGACCCCTCCACGAAATCCGGGAGCACGGGGAGTTCGTAGGCGTCGGCGATCAACTCGTAGCTCCGCAGCCGGGCTTCCCCGCCGTGCGCGTTCGCCGTGATCATCAGCTCGTCCGCGCCCGTCCGCTTCCGCAGGTCGTCCAGGCCCCCGCGGACCTCGTCCGGCGTGCCGTACACGACGTTCGCCAGCCAGCTGTCCACGAACTCCCGCTCGGCCGGGCTGAATCCGTACGCCTCCGCCTCCTCGGGCGTCGGCACCAGGCCGGGTCGGCCCGTGCGCAGCCGCAGCATCGCCAGGGCCCCGGAGAGGACCTGGCGGCGGGCCTGCGCCGCCTCGTCGGCGGCGAGCGCGGAGACGCCGATCAGGGCGTACGGCGCGTCGAGGACGGCCGAGGGCCGGAACGACTCCCGGTAGAGGTCGAGCGCCGGGATCGTGTTCCTGGCCGAGAAGTGGTGGGCGAAGGCGAAGGGCAGGCCCAGCAGGCCGGCGAGACGGGCGCTGAAGCCGGAGGAGCCCAGCAGCCAGACCGGCGGGCGCCCCTTCGGACCCTGCACCGGGCCGGGGACGGCGTGGATCCGGGCGTAGGGGTGCCCGTCCGGGAAGTCGTCGTCGAGGAAGCGGGTCAGCTCGGCCAGCTGCTCGGGGAAGTCGTCCGCGCCCTCGTTCAGGGTGTCGGTGCGCCGCAGGGCCGCCGCCGTGGCGCCGTCGGTGCCGGGCGCGCGCCCCAGGCCCAGGTCGATCCGGCCCGGGGCGAACGCCTCCAGGGTGCCGAACTGCTCGGCGATGACCAGCGGCGCGTGGTTGGGCAGCATGACGCCGCCCGAGCCGAGCCGGATGCGCCGGGTGTGGGCGGCGAGGTGGGCGAGGATCACCGCCGGGGAGGAGGAGGCGACCCCCGGCATGGAGTGGTGCTCGGCCACCCAGTGCCGGTGGAAGCCGCGCCGCTCGGCGAGCCGGCTCAGCTCGACGCTGGTGGCGAGCGCCTGGGTCGCGGTCCGCCCGCTGCCGACGGTCACCAGGTCCAGTACGGACAGCGGTACGGGCGCGGTCCCCCGCGCTTCTCCTCGAATGTCGTCGGTCACCGTCGGGACCCTCCTCGGCACAGGTGCGGCTGCGTCGCCCGGAGACGCTCCCCGGGCGCGCCCCCGGAACGGTCTCGCGGGGACATCAGGGCTACAACAGGAGGGGGTCTCCGCTTATTCCGGCGACCAGGGAGGGTTCTCGGCCACCCCGGAGGCCGTGGCCGGGTCCGTTCGGCGATAAAAAATCTCCGGCCGGCCACCGGCCGAACGGTCGCACGGGCGCCGTCGCGCACCCCGCTGACCTGAGACTCTCCGCACCACTCATGACGTGGGCATATGCCAGGGTGGCGCGCCCCAGCGTACGGCCCGGATCGTCCGCATCATTCTCGCCAACAGCCGCCCCGTAAACGGTCCTTGGCGGCTATCGTGGTACGAAAGCTTGCGGTCACAACCTGGTAGGGGGAAACCGTGGCGCTGAAGCCCGAGCCCACCGCGCCGTTCCACTCGGTGCAATATGCCCTGCGCGTCCTCGAGACGGTGTCGCGGCACGGTGGCGGAGTGACGGACGTCCAGATCGCGCGCGAGACCGGCCTGCCCGTCGCCCACCTCTCGTCCCTGCTCCTCATGCTCCGGCGCGAGGGGTACGTCGAGCAGGTCGCCGACGGCGCGTACGTGATCGGGGACTCCCTCGTCCTCCTCGGCTCCGGCCTGACCCGCCGCGAAGCCCTGGAGGCCAAGCTCCAGGAGACTCTGACCGAGCTCCGGGACTCCGTCGGCGCGGCGGTCTACATCAGCCGGTACATCGACGGCGAGGTGAAGATCACCCAGTTCGCCGACGGCCCGCGCACGCCCAAGGTCAACGAGTGGGTCGACTTCCGCTCGGCGGCGCACGCCAGCGCGGTCGGCAAGTGCCTGCTCACCCAGCTCGACCAGAACGGACGGCGGGACCACCTGTCCCGCCACAAGATCGCCCGGCTGACCTCCCGGACGATCACCAGCGAGCGGATCCTCTTCTCGAAGCTCGACAGCCAGCCGGCCACCGTGCCCGTCCTGGACCTCCAGGAGTACGCGGTGGGCACGGTCTGCGCCGCCGTCCCGCTGACGGCGGGCTCCGCCGTGGGCTGTCTGGCGCTCTCCCTGCCGATCGAGCACGCCCACCGGCTCCGCGCGGCGGCGGACACGCTCAACCGCAGGGCCGCCCCGGTGGTGCTCTCGCTGGCGATCTGAGGACACGGAGGCGACCCGTCCCGCGGGGTGGTCGGAAGCACCCCCCGGGACCGGGTAGTATTTTCTCTGTCAGCAGGCGCCGCTAGCTCAGTTGGTTAGAGCAGCTGACTCTTAATCAGCGGGTCCGGGGTTCGAGTCCCTGGCGGCGCACCGACAGAGAAGACCCCCTCGCTTCGGCGAGGGGGTCTTCTCGTCATGCCCGGAGGTAGGTCAGCACGGCCAGGACGCGCCGGTGGGTGTCCTCCGCCGGCGGCAGGTCCAGCTTCGCCAGGATGTTGCCGATGTGCTTGCCGACCGCGGCCTCGGTCACGACCAGCCGCCGGGCGATCGCCCCGTTGGAGTGGCCCTCCGCGACCAGGGAGAGGACCTCGCGCTCGCGGGGGGTCAGCGCCGCGAGGGGGTCCCGGTGGCGGCGCAGCAGCTGCCGCACGACCTCGGGGTCGACGACAGTCCCGCCGTCCGCGACGCGGTTCAGGGCGTCCAGGAAGTCCTCGACCTGGCCGACCCGGTCCTTCAGCAGGTACCCGACGCCGGTGCCGTCGCCCGCGTCCAGGAGGTCGGCGGCGTAGCTGCGCTGCACGTACTGGCTGAGGACCAGGACCGGCAGGGCGGGCCGCTCGGCGCGCAGGGCGACCGCGGCACGCAGCCCCTCGTCCTGGAAGCCGGGCGGCATCCGCACGTCGGTGACGACGATGTCCGGGTCGTGGGCGGCGACCGCCTCGCGCAGGGCGTCCGCGTCGCCGACGGCGGCGACGACCTCGTGGCCGAACCGGGCCAGGAGTCCGATCAGCCCCTCCCGGAGGAGGACGCCGTCCTCGGCGAGGACGACGCGGAGCTTTCGGGCAGTGCGGGACACGGGATCTCCACTCGCAGGACGGTCGGCCCGCCCGGCGGGCTCATGATCGTCAGTGTGCCATCGAGGACGGCGATCCGGTCGGCGAGTCCGGTGAGCCCGCTCCCCCGGGCCGGGTCCGCGGCGCCCCGCCCGTCGTCCTCGACGTCGAGCCGCAGCAGCCCGTCGGCGTGGCGGGCGGTGATCACCGCCCGGGTCGCGCCGCTGTGCCGGCCGATGTTCGCGAGCGCCTCGCGGACGGCGAAGTACCCGGCGCTCTCCACGCTCGTCGGCAGCCGGGGCAGCTCGACGTCGGTGTCGACGGGGACGGCGGAACGGTCGGCGGCGTCGGCGAGCGCGGCGCCGAGCCCGTAGTCGGCGAGCACCTGGGGGTGGATGCCGTGGATCAGCTCGCGCAGCTCCGTCAGGACCTGGCCGGCCTCCGTGTGGGCCTTGGCCAGC
Source organism: Streptomyces sp. NPDC051180 (assembly GCF_040689545.1). Taxonomy (NCBI): domain Bacteria; kingdom Bacillati; phylum Actinomycetota; class Actinomycetes; order Kitasatosporales; family Streptomycetaceae; genus Streptomyces; species Streptomyces sp. NPDC051180. Next base: position 171,939 of record NZ_JBFBBC010000006.1, on the reverse strand, counting down.
TGGTCGGCGAGCGGGCCCGGCGGGGCGTCGAAGCGGGCCAGGCCGAGCGTCATCGACAGGGCGACCAGCCGCTGCTGGGCCCCGTCGTGGAGGTCCCGCTCGATCCGCCGCCGCTCGGCCTCGAAGGCGTCGACCAGCCGGGCCCGGGAGGCGATGACCTCGCCGATCCGGCCGTCCGGCCCGTCGGCCTCGCGCGGCGCGAGAAGCGCCCGGGCGAGGGCGGCCCGCGCTCCGGCGACGGCGGTGAGCGGATAGGCCAGCGCCACGAGGAGGACGGCGCCGAGCAGCGCGGCGGCGAACGCCTCGGGGTAGGAGGTGACCAGGTACGCCTTGACGACCTTGGCCTCCCGGCCGTCCACCGCCAGCTGGAGCGGCGCGCTCGTCAGCGCGAGGGGCAGCCCCGCGCCGACCGCGAGCACGATCAGGTCCAGTGGCCACAGCACCACGGCGAGCAGCAGCCCGTACGCGAGCTCACGCCAGGTGGCCTGCTCCCCCACCCGGACCCGGAGCCACGCGGCGAGTCCGGGTGCGGCGGGGACCCGGTGCGGGTCGGGCGCCGGGTCGCGGTCGACCAGCCGGAGCCTGCGGCGCTCGATGCCGCCGAGGGCGGGCCCGGAGAGCAGCAGCAGCGGCAGCCCCACCACGAACAGCGAGAACACCCCGAGGACCAGGAACACCAGGCAGGCCGCCGCACCGACGACCGCCCCGCTCGCCAGGTATCCGGCCGCGCGCCAGGGCCACGACGAGAGCGGGAAGCGCGTCCGGGTGAGTGCCTGCAGGCAGGTGCGGGGTTCCATGGGCGCCCACGGTAGGCGGCGACCGCCGTGCGGTGCCATGGGCCTGGAGGGCGGGTCCGGGGTGGGGCGGGCCCTACCCCGCCTCGGGGGTGGGGGCGCGGTCGTGGCGGGCGTACTCCTCCCGGAGTGCGGCCGTCGCGGCGGGGGTCAGGGGTTCGTAGGGGGCTCCGGGGGCGGGGCGCCACCAGACCGGGTCGGGGCAGAGGAAGGACGCGCGGCGCAGGGCGACCCGGTGGATCTTGTTGGTGGCGGTGAGGGGGAGTTCGGGAACGACCCGGACGAAGCGGGGGGGCATCTTCGTCCCCAGGTCCGGCTGGGCGGCGAGGAAGGCGGTGAACGCCGCCGGGTCGAAGGCGGCTCCCTCGCGCAGGGCGAGCGCCGCCATGACCTGGTCGCCGGAGACCGGGTCGGGGACCGCGTACACCGCCACGCCGGCGGCCCGGTCCCAGCGGGCGAGGATGTGCTCGATCATCGCCGCCGCGAGGTTCTCGCCGTCGACCCGCAGCCGGTCGTCGGTGCGGCCCGCGAAGTAGAGGAAGCCGGCGGCGTCCCGGTAGAAGAGGTCGCCCGTCCAGTACCAGCCGTCGCGCAGCCGGGCGGCCTCGGCCTCGGGGTTGCGCCAGTAGCCCTCGAAGGGCGACCGGCCCCGGTTGACGAGTTCCCCGACGGCCTCGGAGCCGTTGAGGAGCCGGCCCTCGGGCGAGAAGCGGGCGGGCGGGCACTCCCGGCCGGTCCCGGCGTCGATCACGGCGAGGTCGTCGGCGTCCGCGGCCCGGCCGATCGCGCCGGCGGGGGTGTCCGGGGTCCGCTGGACGGCCGCGCCGCCCTCGGAGGAGCCGTACCCCTCCACGAGCGGGACCCCGAAGCGCTCCCGGAAGCGGGCCGCGTCCACCGCCCCGGCCTCCGTGCCGAAGCCGAGCCGGAGCGGGTGGTCGCGGTCGTCGGGTCCGGGCGGGGTGGCGAGCAGGTACTGGACGGCCCGTCCCACGTAGGTGAAGTAGGTGGCGCCGAAGCGGCGCACGTCGGGCAGGAAGCGGGAGGCGCTGAAGCGGGCCCGCAGCGCGACCCCGGCGCCGACGGTGAGCGCGGGCGCCCAGTCGGCGATCACCGCGTTGCCGTGGAACATCGGCATGCAGACGTAGTGGACGTCGTCGGGGCGCACTCCGAAGTGGGCGACGAGGGAGGCACCGGCCGCCGCGAGGCGCCCCTGGCTGCAGAGCGCGGCCTTGGGTGCGCCGGTCGATCCGGAGGTGAAGGAGAGCAGGAAGCGGCTGTCGGGCCGGACGGGGCCGAGGCGCGCCTCGCCGGGGCGGGCGTCGGCGTAGGGGGCGAGCAGCTCGCGGTAGGCGTCGGTGTCCGTGACCAGGACGCGCACGCCCGGCAGCGGGAGCCCGTCGAGGAGGGGCAGGTGGGCGCGCTGGGTGACGAGGACGCGGCACGCGGTGTGCCGGATGTCCCGGGCGAGTTCGGCGCCGCGCCGGGTGGGGTTGATCCCGGCGACGGCGGCCCCCGCGAGGGCCGCCGCGCTGAGCCAGAGCGGGTACTCCGGCGTGTTGTCGAGCAGGATGCCGAGGTGCGGCTCGCCCCCCGGCACGGGTGGCATCAGGTCCACGAGCAGTGCGGCCCGCGCGGCGGCGCCGGCGGCGACCTGGTGGTGGGTGAGGGTGTGGTGTTCGTCCCTCAGACCGGTCCGGTGGTCGCCCCACTGGCGTCGTACGAGCTCCGCGACGGTGTCCGCACCCCTCATGGGCCGGACTGTAACTGACGTATCGTCAGAACTGAACGGCCGGGATCGGCCGACCGGTCAGAACTTGACGTCCGAGCAGGCGTAGAAGGCGTTCGCGGTGTCCGCGATCGTCCACACCGCCAGGATGACGTGACGGCCCGTCTTGCCCGCCGGGATGGTCCCGGAGTGCGAGAGGGTCGCCGGCGGCTGCTGGTTGTTGTAGGGGACGGTGAGGAACGGCTGCGGGTCGAGCGCGGCCCGGGTCAGCTTCTGACTCGGGTTCCAGCCGTTCTTGGTGATGTAGTACTTGAAGTCGGTGGTGCGGTGCCGGGCCGTGAACTGCCAGCGGAAGCTGTAGCTCTGCCCCGCCGTGAGGCTCGTCGCCGGCCAGGCGCCGCCCCGGGGGTCGTCGAGCTCGGCGAACTGCGCGAGCCCGGCCGAACAGATCTTGCCGTCGGCGGGTCCGGCGGAGGGGAAGCCCTTGGGCCCCTCGACCGACTGCGGCTCCCACTGGATGGATCCGCAGTTGGTCACGGTGCCGTTGGCGCAGAGCTTCTGGCGGCTGATCGGCGAGTCGGTGTAGCCGTGGCTTCCGGCGCTGCCGGTGCCGAGGAGGGTGACGCCGGCGACGCCGAGCGCCACCACCGCCGCCCCGACTGACTTGTTGCGCATGCTGTCGCTCCAGGAGAACGTGGGGAGTTCCGGTGGGTCGTGCTGCACGCGTGCGGTCGTACGGGCCGACAGGTCGGCCCTGGTGCGGGTGGTTCATTTTGGTCTGGACCAAGTACCAAGGTATGGACGGAAGTTGAACCTGTCCATCCCCTCACGCACCCTCGGCCGGAGCCGTGCGGCCCGTGTAGAACGCCACCGTCAGGTCCTTGACCAGCGCCTTGCGCTCGTAGTCGTCCAGCTCCACCAGACCACGACTGGTCAGCCGGTGGACCACGTCGTCCACCGCGTCCACCACCGACGTCAGGACGCTGTCCCGGTGCTTCGCGTCGATCGCCGCGATCCGTCGCCGCTGCATCGCCGCCGCGACCTCCGGGGCGTACTCGATCCTCGTCGGCTGCGCCGAGAAGACGTCCACGCCGACCGGGGCGCACTCCGCCGACAGCATCCGCGTCAGCGCCTCGCCGACCGCCTCCGCGTCCCGGAGCGTCGGGGCGTCCTCGTGGAACGCGTCCGCCGGAAGCTGCGACAGCACCCGCGCCATCGCCGCCTCCACCTGCTCGCGCAGGTACTCCTCGTGCCCGTCGACGCCCAGCGCCGCCCGGACCGTGTCGCGCACCCGCCACACCACGAGCACGGTGACGTCGAGCGCCGTGCCCTTGGCGTCCACCGCCGACAGCGGCTCACTGCGCCAGTGCCGGAGCCGTACGTCCACCCGGCGACGCAGCAGCAGCGGACTCACCCACACCAGACCGGTCCGCCGGACCGTGCCCCGGTAGTCACCGAACAGGGTCAGCACCCACGCGTAGCCGACCCGGCCCCGGCCCAGACCGCCCAGCGCGAAGAGCGTCGCCACCACGCCGAGCGCCAGCAGCGCCCACTGCCCGAGGTGGATGCCGTGGTACGGACGCACGGGCAGCCGCAGCATCCGCGCCGCCCCCTCGGGCACGACCCCCGTCCACCACACGACCGCGGCCGAACCCGCGATCGCCAGCGCGCCCGCAGCCACACCGACCCACCCGGGCAACGCCGGCCCCGGCCGCTCCACCAGCGCGGGATCGGCGGTCGGCACCGGCCTCTTGGCGGGCACGGCCCCCGCCTCCTTCCCGGGCCCCTGCTCCTCCTCCTGCCGGGCGTGCCGGGCGTGCCTGCCCTGCCGTGCGGTCCCGTCCCGCTTCTCCGGCTTCTCCCCGTCCTGCGGGGACCGCTTCACGTGCTCGACCACCGCCGCGGCCGACGCCTGCGTCTTCGACGGCGCCGGGATCGCGGTCTTCCCGCCGCTCTTCGACAGCGGCGACGCGGCCAGGGGCAGCGGCGGCGCCATGGCCACCGTGTCCGGCCCCCCGTCGTCCCCCGCGGCCCCGGACCCCGGGGCCCCCGGCTCGTCCCGGAACAGCAGGTGCACCGGGATCGAGCCCGTCGTCTCCGCCCCGATCACGTTCTTCCGCCGCGCCGCCCGCACCGCGGCCGCGACCGGCACCGCGACGGCCCCGACCCCCGCCCCGGCGATCTTCCCGAAGTCGGGCACCCTCTTCTCCACCGCGACCGCCGGCTCCCGGTCCTCCTCCGCGGGTACCGCCACCGGAACCGCCGGCGTCCCCCCGCTCCGCACCGCAGCGGCGGCGAACACCTCCGCCGACTTGCGCGTGACGGCCCCCGCCTCGAAGGCCGCCGCGGGCGCCCCGGGCCCGTCCGGCTCGCGGGCGGCACCCTCCGGCCGCCCGCCGACGGGTGCCGTGACCGAGGACGCCGCGGGCGCCCCGCCGACCGCGCTCGACGCGGCGCCCGCCGGGCGGGCGGGGCCGGAGTCGTCGGGACCCGAGGCCGCCGGGCCGGTGGACGCGCCCGCCGGGCGGGCGGGCGGGGACGTGCCGGGGCCGGGGCTCGCGGGCGTACCGACGGGGGCACCGGCGGCCGGGCCGGCAGGTGCGGAACCGGCGGGGCCGTCGCCCGTCGGGCGGGCCGGCGCGGGGTCCGCGGCATCGCCCGTCGTCACCCGGAACGAGGAGACCACCGGCCGCGCCGCCGCTGGGTCGGCGATGCGGAATCCCGCCACGTGACCGGACGCGGCGGGCTCCGCAGGCGTGGGCGGCGAGGCGGGCGCGGAGCCTCCGGGGCGCTCGCCCCTCGCCTCCTCGGACACGGAGACCGCCGGGGCGGTCGGCGCGGCATGGGCGGCCGGGGCTGTCGGGGTTGCCGGTGTGGAAGGAACGGTGCCCGAGCCGTCCGAGCGGGCTCCGACGGGCTTGCTGCCGACGGGGGTTGCCCGGAGGGGATCGGCGGGGCCCGAGCCCGCCGCCGCTCCGGCGGTCGCGTCCGCCCGGGGAGCGACCGGGGAATCGACGGGGCGGGAGTCCCCCGACGGGGAGGCGGGCGGGGCGGCTTCCGCGGTGCCCGCCGGGGCGGTCGGGGTGGTCGGGGTGTCGGCCGCCGGGGCGGTGGCCGGTCCGGACGGGGCCCGGTCGGCGGACACCGGCGCCGTGGGGAGCCCCGGGGCCTCGCCCGACGGGGTCGTCGGCGCGGCCGGGGCGGCCGGGGCGGCGGAGGCGACGCCAACGGCCCCCTCCTCCGCACCCGCACCCGCACCCGCGAGGGGACCGGCACCGGAACCCGCGGCCGCGTCGGCGGCCGGATCCGGCGGAGGGGTCCGGGTGAGGGGCGGGGAGGTACGGGGGAGGGTGCCGTCGGTGAGGCGTCTGGCCGTGCGGGCCGCGTCACGGGAGGCGGCCGCGCCGGAGTCGGCGGGGTGCGGGGTCGATGCCGTCATTCGGGGTCCACCTCATGCTCTCGGGGTCATCGGAACAAACGCCGCCAGGTCTCCGGGCCCGGGTAGCCGTCGGCCGCTGCGCCGCGCCAGCCCTGTACCCGCTGGAACGCCTCGACGTTGCGGCGGTCCGCCTCCGTCCAGCGCGGACCGGGTCCCGACAGGTAGTGCTTGCCGAAGCCCCGCTTCACCAGTTGTTTGCCCAGCTTCTCCACATATGCGTTGGATTGGCCCGGACGGAAGTAGCCACGCCCGGGAAACCCCGTCGCATGCGCGCTCGGACCGCTCGAACCACCCGATCCGCCGATGCTGCGGCCGCCGCCGGTCACGAGGAGCTTCCAGGTGTCGGGCCCGGGGATGCCGTCCGCCTCCTTGCCCTTCCAGCCCTGCGCCAGCTGGAACGCCTGGGTCGCCCGCCGGTCCGCCTCGCCCCACTTCGGGCCGGGCCCCTGGCTGTAGAACTTCCTGCCGCCGCGGTCGACGAGGAGCCTCCCGAGCTGGGTGACGTACGCGTTGTTCGCGCCCGGCCCGAACTTCGCCGCCCCGGGGAAGGATGTGGGGGTCGCGGTCGAGCCCGCGCCGGTGGCGCCGCTGATCACGCCCCGGTAGCGGTAGGGCACGTACCGGTCGGAGTTCTCCCAGTACGCCATGGGCGTCGGCTGCTTCCGCGTGCGCGGCTTGGTCTGCTCGTAGGCGACGTACGAGGTGTGGGTGTAGTCGGTCCAGCCGCCGAAGATCGTGACGTGGGAGCCGCGGGTCGGGTTGGCCGGGTTGTGGAAGAGGAGGATGTCGCCGGGCTGGAGCTCGGTGCGGTCGATCGGGTCGGCGAATCGGTCGAGGCTGCCGGTCCACTCGTTGCTGCGGAGGTTCCAGGCCATCGAGATGTAGCCGGAGCAGTCCTGGCGGTAGCCGTCGGACCAGTACTTCTCCATGGAGTACGGGACCTGCGCGGCCACCCACAGCTTGGCGCGGTTGATGATGTCGGCCCGGGTCGTCCGGGGCAGCGAGGCGGTCGAGATCTGACTGCCCGTCGGAGCCGAGTCGGGGTCCGGTTCGCCGGGGGCGTTCGGCGACGTCTGGGAGCCCGGTCCGGGCGCTCCGTGCAGCGGCCCCCGGCCGCCCTGCGGGGTCTCGGGGCCGGGCCAGGGCGTGGTCGCGGAGGTGTCGCCCTCCGCCGGGACGACCGGGACGGACGGCCCCGTCGGGCCGGCGGGCTCCGCCGGGCGCGGGAGGGCGACGGCCGCCCCGGCCCCGCCCCCGCCCAGGACCACGCCCGCCGCCGTCACCAGGACCAGGGCGCGGCGGGCGCCGTGCGCGGCCGGGTGGCCGCCCGACCGGACGGGCAGGCCCAGCGCGAGGTCGCGGCGGCGCTGGGCGCATCCCGGGCAGCCGCAGTCGGCCGCGGGTTCGAACTCCTCGAAAACCGGCACGCTCATGCGATTCCCCTCCACACTCGTCAAGATCTTTTGACCCTTGTTTCGGGCGTCAGTGTCTCAACTGTCGTGACATGTCGCATTTTGACGGACCGACGGCCCGATATGACCATCCGACAGGCCGGGGCGACCGGAATTGGTCAGGAGCACGCCTTCAGGTCAGGTAGAGTTCTCTCTGTCAGCAGGCGCCGCTAGCTCAGTTGGTTAGAGCAGCTGACTCTTAATCAGCGGGTCCGGGGTTCGAGTCCCTGGCGGCGCACGCAGAGTCAAGGCCCCCTCACCGATGGTGAGGGGGCCTTGGTCTTTCCCCGGCCGGGTCCGGGAGGGGGGCGCGGGCCGCCGCGGTCAGGCGCCCGCGGGCGTGGCACCGGTGAGGTAGGCCGAGACGACGACGTTCGCGGTGTAGGTGCCGGCGGCGCGGTCGAAGGTTCCGCCGCAGGTGATGAGGCGGAGCTCGGCGCGGTGCGGGTCGCGGGCGCCGTAGGCCCTGGACGGGTCGAAGTTCTCGCGGGGGAAGACCTGGACGTCGTCGACGGTGAACTCGGCGACCGATCCGTCCGTCCGGGTGACGAGGACCTTGGCCCCGGGGCGGGCCGCGCTCAGCCCGTAGAAGACGGCCGGCCGGGTCCGTGTGTCGACGTGCCCGACGAGAAGGGCGGCGCCGGCGGCGCCCGGACGGGTGCCGGGACCGAACCAGCCCACCGTGTGCGGCATCTCGAACGGCGGCGGGTCGACGGCCCCCGTGGCGTCGAGGCCGCGGGAGACGACCGGCGCGGCGATGCCGAGGGAGGGGATCTCCACCCGCCGGGGCTCGACGGCCGCGACGGGGGCGCGGGCCGGGGGCAGGGGCACACCGAGGGGGCGGCCGACCGCGGCGATGTCGCCGGTGGTCGGGGCCGAGCTGCCCTCGGGCCCCTCGGTGATGTCGCGGCCCCACAGCCAGAGGCCGAGCAGCAGCAGGGCCCAGGCCACGCCGGTGACCAGGCGCCCGGTGCCCGCCGGGCGGGAGCCGGGCGCCGCGGTCATTCCGCGCCCGTGGCCGTACCGGAGCCGGAGGTGCGGCGGCGGGCGCTGCGGAAGGCGACGGCGACGGCGGCGATCGCGGCCATGCCGAGGCCGAGCAGGGTGTACGGGGTGCCGAGGCCGCTGTCGCCGGTGGTCTGGGCGACACCGGGAGCGGCGGGGGCCGCGAAGGCGGCGGTGCCGCCCCCGCCCGCACGGACCGGGGCGACCGGGCTGGAGTGGTGGGTCGGCTGGTGCGTCGGCTTGTGGGTCGGCTGCTCGTGGCGGACGCGCACGGTGCCGACGTCCGGGTGGTCGTGGCCGTCGCAGGTCACGCTGATCCGGTAGGTGCCGTTCTCCAGCCCGGAGCGGACGGTGGTGTCGCCGAAGAGCGGGCCCTTGCCGCCGTCACGGCCGACGAGCTCGGCGTCGGCGACGAACGCCGGGGACTTGGCGGCACCCGTGGTGCCCTTGCAGCCCTCGACGCGGACGTCGACGTCGGCGCCGGGCGGGGCGGTGGACGGGGTGACGGTGACCTTCACCCCGTCGTGGGCGTACGCGCCGCCGGCCATGGGTGCCAGCACGAGTACCAGGGCCGCTCCCGCGGCACGGAGAGCAGTGGAACCTGAACGCATCGTGACCTCCTGATACAGGCAGGGTCACCCGGATCGGCTCTCTTCGCATCCGCAGGGGACGGCCCGGGGGCCGTCAGACGCGGTCGACGATGTCCGCGATCGAGTCGACGATCTTCGACGGGCGGAACGGGAAGCGGTCGATCTCCGCCTGCGTGGTCAGGCCGGTGAGCACCAGGAACGTCTGCATGCCCGCCTCCAGGCCGGCCAGGATGTCGGTGTCCATCCGGTCGCCGATCATGGCGCTGGACTCGGAGTGGGCGCCGATGGCGTTGAGCCCGGTGCGCATCATGAGCGGGTTCGGCTTGCCGGCGAAGTACGGATCCTTCCCCGTGGCCTTGGTGATGAGCGCGGCGACCGAGCCGGTGGCGGGCAGCGGGCCTTCCAGGGACGGTCCGGTCTCGTCGGGGTTGGTGCAGATGAAGCGGGCTCCGGCGTTGATGAGGCGGACGGCCTTGGTCATCGCCTCGAAGGAGTACGTCCGGGTCTCGCCGAGGACCACGTAGTCCGGTTCGTGGTCGGTCAGGACGTAGCCGATGTCGTGCAGCGCGGTGGTGAGGCCGGCCTCGCCGATGACGTACGCGGTGCCGCCGGGGCGCTGGTCGTCGAGGAACTTGGCGGTGGCGAGCGCCGAGGTCCAGATGTTCTCGACGGGCACGTCGAGGCCCATGCGGCGGAGGCGGGCGTGCAGGTCGCGGGCCGTGTAGATGGAGTTGTTGGTGAGGACCAGGAAGGGCTTCCCGGTCTCCCGCAGCTTCTTGATGAACGCGTCGGCGCCGGGGATCGGGACGCCCTCGTGGATGAGGACGCCGTCCATGTCGGTCAGCCAGGATTCGATCGGCTTGCGCTCTGCCATGGGTGCGGGACTCCTGCCGTACAAACGTGCGGTGTGCTGGGGACGCCGCGACAGCGCTGTGGCGACGTCCCCAAGCCTAGTCAGGAAGCCGTGATCTTCACCCGGCCGTTCGTGCGGTACCCGTGGCGGCGGCTCAGCTCCCCGTCGCCGACTTCCACGCGTCGACGTACGCCGACAGGTTTGCGTCGATGTCGGCCCAGTCCGGCTCGAAGACCTCGACGCCCTCCATCAGCCGGGCGAGCCGGATCGCGTTGGCGTCGGTCGGCTTGACGTCCTTGCGGGACGGGAAGCCGCCGCCGACGGCGCTGACCTCGCGCTGTGCCTTCTCGGCGAGCATGAAGTCGAGGAGCTTGCGGCCGTTGTCGGCGTGCGGGGCCTTGTTCACCAGGCCGGCGGCGTAGGGCAGCGCGAAGGTGGTGGGCTTGCCGCCTTCCCTGGCCGGGAACCAGATGCCCAGGTTCGGCATCGACTTGGACTGGGCGAAGTTCATCTGGACGTCGCCGTTGGCGACGAGGAGCTCGCCCTTGTCCGTCTTGGGGGCCAGCTTGGAGGTGGAGGACGACGGGCCGACGTTGTTGGCCTGGAGCTTCTTCAGGTAGGCCAGGGCCGGTTCCCGGCCGCCGAAGTCGTGCATCGCCTTGATGAGGACGGCGGTGCCGTCGCCAGCGACGCCGGGCGTGGAGTACTGGAGCCGGTTCTTGTACTTGGCGTCGAGCAGCTCCTCCCAGGTCCGGGGCGCGGCCGGCAGCTCCTTCTTGTTGTGGACGAAGCCGAAGTAGTTGTTGACGACGGAGGTCCAGGTCCCGTCGGACGCCTTGTCGCCGCCGGCGACCTGGTCGGCGCCCTTCGGCGTGTACGCCTGGAGCAGGCCCTTGGAGCCGGCCTGCTGGATGAAGGGCGGCAGGGTCACGATGACGTCGGCCTGGGTGTTGCTCTTCTCGCGGAGGGCGCGCTGCACCATCTCGCCGGAGCCCCCCTCGACGTACTCGACCTTGATGCCGGTCTCCTTCTCGAAGTCGGCGAAGACCTTGTCGTACCAGCCGTCGCCCGCCTCGCCCTTGAGGCCGTCGGCGCTGTAGACGGTGACGACCTTCTCGTCGGAGGCGGCGGAGGAGCCGCCGCAGGCGGTGAGGGCGGCGGCGAGGGCGAGCGCGCCGGCGACGGCGGCGAGCGGCTTGACGATCGTGGACAGGGTAAGCATGACGTCGTTCTCTCCTGAGGTCGGGCGGGGCCAGGGGGACGCCCCTAGCGGTAGGTGGCCTTGGTGCGGATGCGGGAGACGGCGAGCAGGACCAGCAGGGTCGCGGCCATGAGGACCACGGCGAGCGCCGAGCCGGTGAACAGGGAGCCACGGTCGGTGGCGGTGAAGATGCGGACCGGCAGCGGGGTCCAGTCCGGCGGGTAGAGCATCATCGTGGCGCTCAGCTCGCCCATGGAGAGGGCGAAGCAGAGCCCGGCCGCCGCGTTCAGCGAGGGCAGCAGGAGCGGCAGCCGCACCCGGAACAGGACGTACGCGGGGCGGGCGCCGAGACTCGCGGCCGCCTGCTCGTACGCCGGGTCCAGGCGCCGGATCGCGGCCGAGACCGACTGGTGGGCGAAGGCCGTGACCAGCACGGTGTGCGCGAGGATCACGATCCAGCGGGTGCCGTTGAGGAGGACCGGCGGCTGCGAGAAGGCGACGAGGACGGCGAGCCCGACGACCACGGACGGCACGGCGACCGGCAGCATGAACAGGGCGTCGAGGACCCTCCTGCCCCGCTCGCGGAGCGCGGCCGCGGCGAGCGCGGCCCAGGTGCCGGCGGTCAGCGCGACCAGGCTCGCGGTGACGGCGGTGACCAGGCTGGTGGTGAGCGCCTGGAGGGACTCGCCCCGGACGGCGGCCGTGTAGTGCGCGGTGGTGGGGCCCGAGGGGAAGGCGCCGGACCAGTGGGTGGAGAACGAGGCGGCGACGACGACCAGCAGGGGCAGGGCGAAGAGCGGCACGAAGAGGACCGCGAACCCGGCCCACGCCGTCCAGCGACCCGCGCGGCTATGCACCAGCACGGCGGCTCACCCCCCGGTAGAGGGCGTAGAGGCCCACGGACAGGGCGACGTTGACGACGGCGACGACGCAGGCTGCGGCGTAGTCCGATTCGAGGATCGCCTTGCCGTACACGAGCATCGGGAGCGTCGTGACGCCCTTGGCCCCGGTGAACAGGACGATGCCGAACTCGTTCAGGCACATGACCAGGACGAGGCTGCCGCCGGCCGCCAGCGCGGGCAGCGCCTCGGGGAGGATCACCTGCCGCACGATGCGCAGCGGCCGCGCGCCCAGCGAGGACGCCACCTCCAGCTGCGCCGTCTCCAGCTGGGAGAACGCGGCCAGGAGCGGGCGGATCACGAAGGGGGTGAAGTACGTGATCTCGGCGAGCAGCACGCCCCACGGCGTGTTCAGGAACCGGAACGGGCCGCTCGCGTCGCCGGTGACGTCCGTCCAGAGGCCGTTGGCCATGCCCGCGGTGCCGTAGACGAACAGCAGCGCCAGCGTGATCAGGAAGGACGGGAAGGAGAGGAAGACATCGATGAACTTCGACACCGCCTTCGCCCCGGGGAAGGGCACGAAGGCGATCACGACGGCGAGGACGAAGCCGAGGAGCAGGCAGCCGGCGGTCGACGCCACGGCCAGCCACACCGTGGTGACCAGCGCGTCGCGGAACGCCTCGGAGGCGAAGACCTCGGCGTACGCGCCGGGGGCGAGCGACTCCCGCACCACCAGCGCGAGGGGGTAGAGGAAGACCAGCCCGAGGACGGCGACGGGCGGCAGCGCCCAGACCCAGGCGGGGACGGTGCGCGGGCCGCGTCCGCGGGTCCCGGGCGCGGCGGGCTCGGCCGCCGTGACGGTCGCGGCGCTAGCCATGTCCCACCCCGGAGGAGAGGAGCACCGCGTCCTCCGGTGCGAAGTGCACCGTCACCTCCGTCCCGAGCGGCGGCGTGTCCCGCAGCTCGCGGACGTCCGCCTTCACCCGGTGCCCGCCGACCTCGACGTACAGCCGGTGGGTGGACCCCCGCCACTGGACCTCGGCGACCCGGCCCCGCAGGGCGTTGGGTCCGTCGCCGAGCCCGACGAGGTGCGGGCGTACGCAGAGGGTGGCGGCGGCGCCGGGCACGGCCTCGGGGGCCGGCACCTTCAGCACGGTCCCGTCGAAGGTCACGCCGTCCCTGCCGACCGTCACCGGCAGCAGGTTCGCGTTGCCGACGAAGGACGCCGTGAACTCGGTGCGGGGGCGCCGGTAGAGGTCCTGCGGGGTGCCGCAGTCCTGGAGCCGGGCCCTGTCCATGACGGCGATCCGGTCGGCGAGGGTGAGCGCCTCGACCTGGTCGTGGGTGACGTACAGGATCGACACGTCGGGCAGCTCGCGGTGGAGCCGGGCGAGTTCGGCGAGCATCCCGGAGCGCAGCTGGGCGTCCAGCGCGGAGAGCGGTTCGTCGAGGAGGAGGACGCCGGGGCGGATGGCGAGGGCGCGGGCGATGGCGACGCGCTGCTGCTGGCCGCCGGAGAGCTCCCGCGGATAGCGGCGGGCGTAGGCCGCCATGCCGGTCATCTCCAGGGCCTCGGCGACCCGGGCCGGGATCTCGCCCTTCGGCGCCTTCTGCGCCTTCAGCCCGAAGGCGACGTTGGCGTCCACCCGCAGGTGCGGGAAGAGGGCGTACTGCTGGACGACCATGCCGATGCCCCGCTTGTACGGCGGGAGGCCGGTGACGTCGCGGTCCCCGATGTACACCCGGCCGGAGGCCGGCCGGACGAAGCCGGCGACGGCCCGCAGCGCGGTGGTCTTGCCGGAGCCCGACGGGCCCAGCAGGGCCATGACCTCGCCGGGCTCGACGGTCAGGTCGAGCGAGTCGAGGACGGTGGTGGAGCCGTACGCGACGGTGACGCCGTCGAAGCGGATCCCGCTGCTCATGCCTCGTACTCCCGTATGAGGCCCAGGAGTCCGGCGACCGAGGGGAGGACGCGGGTGGCCCCGTGCTCGGTGAGCGCGGGCTCGCGGTGGGCCCCGGTGAGGACGCCCGCGACGATCCCCGCGCCCGCGCGGACGCCGGAGAGCATGTCGTACGAGGTGTCGCCCGCGACCACGATCCGGCGGACGTCGTCGACGGCGCCGGTGCGGAGGAAGGCGGCGAGGACCATGTCCGGGTAGGGGCGTCCCCGGCCGCCGGCGTCGGCCGGGCAGAGGGTGAGTCCGACCAGGTCCCGCCAGCCGAGGGCGTCGATGATGGCGTCCTGGGTGACCCGGGCGAAGCCCGTGGTGAGGACGACGGTCCTGCCCTGCTCGGTGAGGGCGGCGATGGTCTCGGCGGCGCCGGGGACCGGGGCGGTCCTGCCGTCGGCGACGAGTTCGGCGTACGCCTCCTCGAAGGCGAGGTTGGCCTGCCGGGCGCGTGCCTCGTCGCCGCCGAGCAGGTGGCGGAAGACGGAGATCTTCGACTCGCCCATGGTGGCGCGGACGTACCCGATCATCGCGGCCGGGTCCTCGCCGAGGCGTTCGGCGGCGACGGTGAAGGCCCGCTCGACGAGGCCGTCGTCGGCGACGGTCGTGCCCGCCATGTCGAGGACGACCAGGTTCATCGAGGCGGCGGGGGCTTTGGGGTTCGTGTGGTTCACAGGGGTCGTGGGAGTTGAGGGAGTCGAGGGGGTCATGCGGTTCACCAGCCCAGTTCGTTCGCGGTCGTCTCGGCGATGGCGGGCGAGCAGGTCATGCCGCGCCCGCCGGGTCCGGTCACCAGCCACACGCCGTCGCCGACCTTCTGGCGGTGCACGACCCGGCTCGTGTCGACGCACTGCGCGTACACCCCGGCCCAGCGGCGCCGGATCTTCGGCAGCGGCCGGCCGAGGAAGGACTCGACGACACGGGTGAGGTGCTCGTAGGGGTCTTCGAGGGTGTCGAAGGCGAAGGGGTGCTCGTACTCGTGGGTGTCGCCGATGGTCAGGCCGCCGTCGAGCCGCTGCACCATCAGGAGCTGCATCCTGTGGGCGGCCGCGGTCGGGTCCTGCGGCTGCCCGGCGGCGAGGGCGTCCAGCGCCTCGGAGGCGTACGCCGGGTAGTACCGGAAGGAGTCCGCGTCGGCGACGGAGGTGGTGAGCGGCTCGCCGAGGGGTTCGGTCTGCATCATCTGGAGCCGGACGCGGCGGACCGGTATCTCGCCGGCGATCTCGCGGACGAGGCCGGAGAGCCAGGCGCCGGTGCACAGGACGACGGCGTCGCCGGTGTGGGTCTCGCCGCGGTCGTCCCTGACCGCGCTGTGGCCGGTCCCGTCGGCCGTGACCACGTCCCGGACCTCGCGGTTCGGCAGGAAGGTGTACCTGCCGGTGGCCAGGAGGGCCTCCCGGAGGGCGAGCTGGGCGAGACGGGGCTCGACGGCCGCGTCCCGCTCGCACCACAGGGCGGCCTCGAAGTCGCCGCGCAGGGCCGGGTTGACCGCGCGGGCCTCGTCGGCGGTCAGCAGCCGGTAGCCGCGGGCGGCGGCGTCGGGACGGGCCACGGCGGCCTCGGCGACGGCGCGTTCGAGGGCGCCCCGCACCGGGGTGAGGGAGCCGATGGCCCGGAAGCCGAGCCCCGGGACGCGGGCCCCGATGCCCTCCCACAGGTCCCGGGCGCGCAGGGCGGTGTCGAGCTCCTCCCCGCCGGCGCGGCCGCTCACCCAGATCTGGCCGAAGTTGCGGAGGGACGCTCCGCGCGCCTCGGCCTCGC
Organism: Streptomyces sp. NPDC051180; assembly: GCF_040689545.1. Classification (NCBI taxonomy): domain Bacteria; kingdom Bacillati; phylum Actinomycetota; class Actinomycetes; order Kitasatosporales; family Streptomycetaceae; genus Streptomyces; species Streptomyces sp. NPDC051180. The sequence continues at coordinate 156,331 of NZ_JBFBBC010000006.1, read as the reverse complement.
GCTCGATGTGTACGACCTCGTGGCCGCGTTCCACTGCGTGCCAGGCGTGCATGGTTCCCACCACGCCGGCTCCTACGACGATCACCTTCATGGCGGAAACGGTCGTGCCGGTGGGTGACCCGGGAGGATCGGGTGGGCGACGGGACGGTGAACGGACCGACAAGCTTGGACCAGACCCGTTACCGTTCCGTGATCCGATGCCCCGGCGTCCGCCGCCTTCTCACCTCCGCCGCCCCCTCACTCCTGTCGCCCCATCGCCTCTGCGGCTCCGTCACCCCTGCCGCCCCGTCACCTCTGCGGCCCCAGACGGGCGGTGAAGCTGAAGCGGTCCCCCCGGTACAGGGTGCGGACCCGCTCCAGCGGACGGCCCGCGGTGTCCCGGGAGACGCGGTGGAGCAGCAGCATCGGCAGGGCCGGAGGGGTCCCGATCAGCAGCGCCTCGCGCGGGGTCGCGAGCACGGTCTCGATGCGCTCGTCGGCGTCGCCGAACGCGATGCCGAGACGGTCGTGGAGGTACGCGTAGAACGACGAGTCCGGGTCGAAGTCGAGGTCCAGGCGCGGCACACGGGCCTCGGAGACGTACGTGCTCTCCAGGCCGACCCGCTCGTCGTCGGCGAGCAGCACCCGCTCCATGTGCCAGACGGGCTCGCCGCGTTCGGCCCCCACCTCGGGGGCGAGCGCCTCCGGGCAGGGGAAGCGGTCCAGCGAGATCAGACCGCGGCCGGGGCGGCGCCCCTGCCGGCGCACGCCCTCCGTGTAGCTGGCGAGCGACAGGGGCTGTTCGAGCTTGGGACCGGCGACGACCGTCCCCCGGCCCTGGCGCCGCAGCCGCCCTTCCAGGAGCAGTTCGCGCAGCGCCTGCCGCACGGTCTCGCGGGAGACCTCGTAGCGGACGGCGAGGTCCCGTTCGGTGGGCAGCAGCCCACCCTCGCCCAACTCGTCCACGAGCAGGGCCAGTTTCGCCTTGACCGCGTAGTACTTGGGCACGCGGCCGTGCTCGGGGATACCGGATCGGACGGGGGCGCCGGGGCTGGTCTGGTAGTTCACGGGACGGATGGTCGCAGACGGGTGTGAACGGGAGGGTGTACGGAAGGTGGCTCAGCGGTGCCGGGCCCGACGGGCGGTCCGCACGAGGAGCGCACCGAGGAGCACCAGGGCCGCGGCCCACGGGGCGAGCAGCAGGGCGTCCCGCTCGGAACCCCGTCCCGTACGGGCCAGCTCGCCGCCCGGCGTGAGGAGTTCGGGGGCCGCCGGCTCCTTCGCGCCGGGCCGGCTGCCCGGGGGCACGGTCGTCCGTCCGGGCACCTCGGTCGCGGCGGGTCTGTCAGGTCGGGCGCTCCCGGTGGGTTCGGGGGGCGCGAGGGGTCCGGCGGGACCCACGGTGAGGCGGTAGTCCCCCGACTCGCCGATCCAGTCGCCGTCCGCGCCCCTGCGCTGGACGACCGCCGCGTTGACGACGACCTCGTCAGGGGTCGTGTCCGCGCCGAACGCCAGCCGGACGGGGACGCTGAGGGTCCCGCCCGCGGGGACCGCGAACCCGCCGAAGTCCGTGAACGCGCCGACGCTCTCGGCCTCCTCGGTCGCCTCGAAGGCCACCGGCCGCCAGCGCGCCGACCCGGCGTCGTAGAACTCGAAGCGGATCTGCGCGGGCCGCAGGGCGCGCGCGCCGTCCGTGAACACCAGCACCGGGTGGATCTCCGAGCAGGACGCGTCCGTGGTGTTGGTCAGGTCGATCTTCCATTCCTGGAAGGGTCCGCCCGCCGGGTACTCGGCCGGCCCCCCGAGGATCCGGGTGTCGATCGGGAACCTGTCGTCGGGAGCGGTCCCGCAGGCCGGGGCGGGGGGCGGGTCGGGGGCGGGGGCGCCGATCGCGGGGCTCGTCAGGGTGAGGAGCACCGCGGTCGCGGCCGCGGCGGTCGCGGCCCGGCGGGTGCGCGGGGAAGTGGGTGGCATGGGCGGGGCCTTCACTGATCGCGGGCGTGCGGGTCGGCCGCGACGCTGCCACGCCGGAGCGGACGGGCCGGGCAGCGACACCGCCCGCACCCCCGGACGGCCCGACCATTCCGCCCGATCAGCCTATTGTCCGAAGATCGGACCGAGAACGAGCCATGCGGCACCCTCGGCCACGGCGTCGGGCCCCGTGCCGGCGACGTCCACCGGCGTCGCCAGACCGAGCCCCGCCAGGACCCCGCGGACCCCGTCCGCGAACACCTCCGGCGCGCCGAGCACCACCCGCCCGCCCAGCAGGACCTGGTCCATGTCCAGGAGCCGCACCAGATTGGCGGCGCCCGCACCGAGGATCCCGGCGGCCTCGTCGAGCTCCCCGCGCGCCACCGCCGCCAGGCAGAGGACCTCCAGGCAGCCGCGCCCCCCGCAGTCGCACGGGGGCCCGTCGAGCTGGACGGTCTGATGGCCCATCTCGCCGGCCCCGGTCCTGTCCCCGCGCAGCGGCGCGCCGCCGAGGACCAGGCCGGCGCCCAGCCCCGTACCGAGGTGGACGTAGGCGAAGGAGCCGGGGGCGCCCGGCCGCAGGGCCAGTCCGAGGGCGGCGGCGTTGGTGTCCTTGTCGAGGACGACGGGCAGCCCGAGCCGCCCGGCCAGCTCGTCCCGTACCGGATGCCCCGCCCACTCCGGGAACCCCGTCACCCGGCCGGGCACCCCGGCCTGGTGGTCCAGCGGTCCCGGCATGGCGACCCCGACGCCGAGGAGCGCGGGGAGCCCGGGACGGTCGCCGTTCCGTCGTGCCTCCGGCCCCTCCGCCAGCAGTGCCCGTACCTCGTCCGCGACCGTGTCGAGGACCGGGCCCGGGCCCTCCCCGAGGTCGAGGGGGCGGCGGCGCAGGGAGACGACCGTGCCGCCGAGGTCGGTGAGGAGGGTGGTGAGCGCGTCACGGTCGACGTGGACGCCGACGGCGTACGCGGCGGAGGGGGCGAGGCGCAGCACCGTGCGGGGCTTGCCGCCGGTCGAGGCGCGGTGGCCCGCCTCGGCGGCGAGGCCGTCGGCCCGCAGACGGGCGGTGATCTTGCTGACGGCCTGGGGGGTGAGCCCGGTGCGCTCCGCCAGCTCCAGCCGGCTGATGCCGGTCTCCCCCGCCGTGCGCAGCAGGTCGAGCACGAGCGCCGCGTTGTGGCTGCGCAGCGCCGGCACGTTCACGCCGCCCTGGTCCCTCGGATCCCTCTTCACGTTCCCATTGTGGCGGTCGCTTGCACTTTGGCAACAGCGTTGCTTAAGTGAGGAGCATGACTGGCACCGACCCCCGCACCCCCCTTCGCGTCGGACTCGTCGGCTACGGCCTCGCGGGCTCCGTCTTCCACGCCCCGCTGATCGCCGCCTCCGAGGACCTCGTCCTCGCCGCCGTCACCACCGGCAACCCCGAGCGGGCCGCGGAGGCCCGGGCCGCCCACCCCGGCGTCCGGGTCGTCGCCCGCCCGGAGGAGCTGTGGGAGCAGGGGGCCGAGGCGCTCGACCTGATCGTCGTCGCCTCCCCCAACAAGACCCACGTGCCGATCGCCACGGCCGCCCTGCAGGCCGGCCTCCCGGTCGTCGTCGACAAGCCGCTCGCCGGCACGGCCGCCGAGGCCCGCGCACTGGCCGCCCTCGCGGAGGAGCGGGGCCTGCTGCTCTCCGTCTTCCAGAACCGCCGCTGGGACAACGACTTCCTGACGCTCCGCCGGCTCGTCGACGAGGGCGCTCTCGGCGAGGTGCAGCGTTTCGAGTCCCGCTTCGAGCGGTGGCGTCCGCGCCCCAAGGGCGGCTGGCGCGAGTCCGGCGCCGCCGAGGAGATCGGCGGCCTGCTCTACGACCTCGGCAGCCACGTCGTCGACCAGGCGCTCGTCCTCTTCGGCCCGGTGGTCTCGGTGTACGCCGAGTCGGACGTGCGCCGCCCCGGCGCCGAGGCCGACGACGACACCTTCCTCGCCCTCACCCACGCGAACGGCGTCCGCTCCCATCTGTACGTCAGCGCCACCACCGCCCAGCTGGGCCCCCGCTTCCGGGTGCTCGGGCAGCGCGCGGGCTTCGTGAAGTACGGCCTCGACCCCCAGGAGGCCGCCCTCCGCGACGGCCTGCGGCCCGGGTCCGGCACCGTCTGGGGCGTGGAGCCGGAGGAACTGTCCGGCCGGCTCGGCGCCGGCGAGTCCCCGGTCACCGGCGGCGGCACCCCCGTCGTCTCGGAGCCCGGCGACTACCCGGCGTACTACGCGGCCGTCGCGGCGGCCCTGCGCGGCACGGGCCCCGTCCCGGTCACCGCGCACGAGGCCGCCGCTGCCCTGGATGTCCTGGAGGCGGCGCGGACGTCCGCCCGCGACGGCGTCACGGTGAGCCTGTGAGCACCCCCGAGGTCGCCGCCATCGAGGCCCAGGAGGCCCGGCTGGTCCTCCCCCGGTTCTCGTACGAGGACGCCTGGACGCTCGGCACCCTGCTCGTCGGACTGGCCAGGGAGCGCCGCGCCCCCGTCGCGATCGACGTCCGGCGGGGCGCGCAGCAGCTGTTCCACTGCGCGCTGCCGGGGTCGAGCGCCGACAACGACGCCTGGATCGACCGGAAGCGACGGGTCGTCGAACGCTACGGCGCCAGCTCCTTCCTCGTCGGCGCCCGCTTCCGCGCGAAGGGGACGACGTTCGAGGCGTCCTCGCGCCTCGACCCCGACCGGTACGCCGCCCATGGCGGTTCGTTCCCGGTCGCGGTCGAGGGCGCGGGCGTGATCGGCTCGGTCACGGTCTCGGGGCTGCCGCAGGCCGAGGACCACGCGCTGGTCGTCGAGGCGCTGGAGCTGCTGCTCAGCTCATACGCCGCCGCCGACGGCTGAGGAGCACCAGGGCGCCGCCGCCGAGGCCGAGGGCGACCGCGGTGGCGCCCATGACGATCTTCCCGGTGCCCGCTCCGGTCTCCGGGAGCTGGCCGTTCGGGCCCTGGTGGCCGCCGGCCTGGCCGTACCCGCCGGAGTCGCCGTACCCTCCGTCGCCCGAGTCCCCGTAACCGCCGTCGCCGGAGTCGCCGTACCCGCCGTCGCCGGAGCTGCCGGAGTCTCCGTAGCCGCCCGTGTCACCGCCACCGTCGGTCGAACCCCCGCTGGTGGGGTCCGTGGGGGTGGGGGTGGGATCCGTCGGGGTCGGCGTCGGGTCCGTGGGAGTCGGCGTGGGGTCGGTCGGCGTCGGCGTCGGATCCGTGGGGGTGGGGGTCGGATCCGTCGGGGTCGGCGTCGGGTCCGTGGGAGTCGGCGTGGGATCAGTCGGGGTCGGCGTCGGATCCGTGGGGGTGGGGGTCGGATCGGTCGGCGTCGGCGTCGGGTCCGTGGGGGTCGGGGTCGGCGTCGGCGTCGGGTCCGTGCAGGACGGCAGGTCACCGTTGAACGGATAGGCGTGGAGCTCCTGGCCGCCGCCCCCGGTGGGCTCGGAGGAGTGGGTCAGGCTGCCGGTGGTGAAGAACCGGCCGTTGATGCCCGGCATGGTCACCGTCGTCGCGCTGGCCTGGTTGCCGATCAGGACGCTGCCGGAGAACTGGGCCGTGCCCTCGAACTTCACCGCCGTCGCGTCCGGGAAGTTCCACAGCACGCGCTCGCGCAGCCCGTCCGGCAGCCCGGCGTTGTAGGAGTCGATCGTGCGGTCGGCGCCGAGGAGGTTGACGAGGACGGTCGCGCCCGCCGGGATGCCCGCGAAGGTGATGCCCTGCTGGCCTCCGCTCGCCGACTCCAGGTCGAAGTCGACGTTGAAGACCTGGAGCGCCGAGTTGCCGTCGCCGGTGAAGAGGGTCTCGTAGCCGTTGTTGACGGCGGTGCCGGTGGCGGTGCGGGAGGCCCCGTTCACGTACGCGTAGCACTGACTGGCGTCGCTGAGCTGCTCCCGCAGGGCCGTGTACGGGGCGGCCGCGTCGTCGTCCTGCACCGCGGTCGGGCTCACCGTGCCGGAGAGCGCGCCCCCGTACCGCACGACGCCGTGCACCGTGCCCTCCTCGGCGAGCAGCCGCTGCCCGGTGGCGACCTTCAGGTCCTTGCCGACGGTGAGGAAGTCGGTGCCGTCGCTCGGCGGGACCCGCGAACCGACGCCGGCGACTCCGACGTTGTAGACCGCGGAGACCCCCGCCTTCTTGTTCTGGTCGAAGCCCCCGAGGACGACGATCTTGCCCTCGGCCTCGGCCGCCGACTCGCGGACGAGGAAGTCGCCGCCGACGAAGATGTTGATGTTGTCGTCGCGGAATTCCACGGTCCCGTTGCCGATCTCGGGGTATCCCGAGGGCGGGCACTTGCCCGGCTTGCAGGGGCCGAGTCCGCCCGGCAGCGGATCCGCGTGACCGGTCACGGCCAGCGCGCCGACCAGGGCGGTGGCTCCGACCGTCGACGCGGCGATGAGGGCGAGCCGGCGTCGGTCGCGCCGGCGCTCCCGGTCCCCGTCGCCACCCCTGCCCGGGTCCCCGCCCTCGCCGCCGCCCGTGCCCCTGTTCTGCACAATTCGTTCCATATCCGGCAATATGCAAAAAAGCACAGGAGAATGGCGACGCCCCACGCGGGGCGCCGCCATTTTCACCTCGACTGCCGCCGGCGCCCGGCCGGCGGACCTCGCCGCCGGGCACTCGCGGTCAGGCGCTCTTGAGCTCCTGGCGCTGCCGGCCGAGCCCGTCGACCTCCAGCTCGACCACGTCACCGGGGCGCAGGTACGGCTTCGGCTCCGGCTGCCCCATGGCGACACCGGCGGGCGTGCCGGTGTTGATGACGTCGCCGGGGTACAGGGTCATGAACCGGCTGACGTACCGGACGACCTCCGCGACCGGGAAGATCTGGTCGGAGGTGTGGCCGTCCTGGCGGAGCTCGCCGTTGACCCAGAGCCGCAGACCGAGCGCCTGCGGGTCCGGCACCTCGTCGGCGGTGACCAGCCAGGGTCCGAGCGGATTGAAGGTCTCGCAGTTCTTGCCCTTGTCCCAGGTGCCGCCGCGCTCGATCTGGAACTCGCGCTCGGAGACGTCGTGCGCGACGGCGTAGCCGGCGACGTGCGCGAGCGCCTCCTCGTCGGTCTCCAGGTAGCGGGCGGTGCGGCCGATGACGATGGCGAGCTCCACCTCCCAGTCGGTCTTCACCGAACCTCGCGGTACGAGCACGGTGTCGTCCGGGCCGACGACGGTGTCGGCGGCCTTGAGGAAGACGACGGGCTCGGCCGGGGTGGCCTGACCGGTCTCGGCGGCGTGGCCGTGGTAGTTCAGCCCGATGCACACGACCTTGCCGATCCGGCCGACCGGCGGACCGATCCGCAGCCCGGTGGCGTCGAGCGCGGGCAGCACCCCGGCGCCGGCGGCGCCCCGGATCCGGTCGAGCGTCGCCGCGTCGGCGAGGAGGCCGCCGTCGACGTCGTCGACGAGGGCCGACAGGTCGCGGAGGGTCCCGTCCTGGTCGAGCAGGGCGGGACGCTCGGCTCCCGGCGGCCCGACACGCAGCAGCTTCATGGTCTTCTCCCTGTGGTCGAGGTGGGCCCGGACGGGCCCTGCGGTACCCCGGCCGATGGAGTGCGGCCATCGGAGGATTGGTCGATCCTCCAAGAGAACCGGTCAGTCTGCAAGACCCCGTTCACACACTGGACCCTTACGCGCGAGTAGCAAGCGCCTCGGGGGTGCCTTCCCCGCGGAACAGCAGGGCCCTCTCGACGGCGGTCCAGGTGGTGCTGGTGACCACGTAGAGCGCGGCGGCGAGCGGGACCACGGCGACGGTGATCAGGGTGGCGAAGGAGAGCAGCGGCATCACCTTGGCGATGGCGCCCGCGCCCGGCGTCGGCTGCCCCAGGTCGAGCGGCTGCTCGGCGAGCTGACGCTTGGTGCGCCGGTAGGAGAACGTGGCCACGCCGGCGACCAGCGCGAACAGCACGAGGTAGACCTGCCCGGCCGGGCCGAACACCCCGCCGTGGCCGAGGGCGTCGGCCCAGTGGTCGCCGAGCGGGGCGGCGAAGAGGGTGTGCCCGGCCATCCGGTCGCCCGAGAACAGGTGGTACATCAGCAGGAACGCGGGCGCCTGGAGCAGGCTGGGCAGGATGCCGGCGAACGGCGACACCTTCTCCCGCGCGTGCAGCTCGGTGATCTCCTTCCGCAGGCGCTCCGGGTTCTTGGCGTGCTTCCTGCGCAGCTCCGCGAGCTGCGGGGCGATCCGCGTGCGGGCCTTCTGCCCGCGGGCCGAGGCCCGTGACAGCGGATGGATCGCGAGCCGTACGACCGCGGTGAAGAGCACGATCGCGGCGGCCGTGGCGGTGGTGGAGAAGAGCGGCTGGAGCAGGTCGGCGAGCCGCTCGACCAGCGAGGCGAAAACGGACAAGGGGGAGCCCTCCGTGGGGTCTCGTCGTGCCGGGGGAAACCGGAAGGAATTCGGGTCTCGGCATGACGGATCCGCGCGAGGGCGTGTCCGGTGTGGTGTGCGGGCTCCCCTACGCGGCCGTCGGGAGGTGACGGCCGGGGGCTCGGGGTCTTCTGCGGCCCGCCGCGTCGGGGTCGCGCTGCGGCAGGAAGGCGGTGCGCCGCTCGCGGTCGCGGATGGCGGTCCGCACGGCGGTGGGCGGCACGGCCGGGGCCGTACGCGCTCCGATCAGGGCGCAGACGACGGTGGTCGCCGCGAGGGCGACGGCGGCGGAGACGCTCGCGCCGTCGGAGAGCAGCAGGTCGGCGACGGCGAGGAGGAAGAACAGCGGCGCGAGGACACGCAGGAGCAGATCCCTGGCCGTCATCCCCACCACCCCCTCGTCACCTCCGCCGCGCGAACCGCGCGCGCCCGCGCCCGTCGCGCGTTCTCCCCTGATGACGCACGGGACCGTGCCGAAGTTCCCGGGCGCTCACGCGTCGGCCGTCTCCAGGGGGACGAGGAGGCGGCGGGGTGCGACGAGGGCGCGGCTCACCGGGTCGTCCGGGTCCCGGTCGAGGGCGGCGCCGGGCCGCATCTCGACGTCGGCCGGCGGGACGGGGATGCGGCAGGCGGGGCATTCGCCGTACGAGCCCAGTTCGGTGCCGCAGTCGGCGTGGTGGAACCGGCGCACCGGCAGCGCGCCGGGGACCTCCGCCCGGCCCCAGGCACCGAGCGAGCGCAGCACGGGCCAGAGGGCGAGGCCGCGCTCCGTGAGCACGTACTCGTCGCGCGGCGGCGACTCCCGGTAGCGGCGCCGGTCGAGGACGCCGGCCTCGACGAGGGCCTGGAGCCGGGAGGCGAGGACCGCGCGGGGGGCGCCGAGGTGGACGAGGAAGTCGCTGTAGCGCCGCACACCGTAGAAGGCGTCGCGGACGACGAGCAGGGTCCACCGCTCCCCGACGACCTCCAGGGCGCGGGCGATGGAGCACTGCTGGTGGGCGTAGTCCTTGCCGAGAGCCATGCCTCCCATCGTACGCCGGAGGGTTCATTGAACGAACCTTGCTGGTACGGTGGGTTCATTCACTGAACCTAAGGGTGGAGGTTCCTGCCATGTCCCCGCTCGCCGCCACAGCCCTCACCGGGTCGCCGCCCCTCCGCGTGCCCCGCCCCGGGGCCGCCCTCGCCGTCACCGCCGCCGCCACCGCCGTCGCGCTGATGAACTACACGGCTCCGATGCTGACCCTCCCCGCCATGGCCGCCGCCTTCCGCACCCCGCCCTCCGCCCAGGCGTGGCTGCTCAACGGCACCCCCCTCGGCCTCGCCGTCCTCCTCCTCGTGGCCGGCAGCCTCGCCGACGCCCACGGCCGCCGTCGCGTCTTCCTCCTCGGCACCCTCGGCCTCGGCCTCACCACCGCCCTCGGCGCCCTCGCCGGCTCCACCCTCACCTTCACCCTCGCCCGCACCGCCCAGGGCGCGGCCAGCGCCGCCGTCCTCGCCGGCAGCCTCGGCCTCCTGGCCCACGCCTATCCCGCCGGCCGCGACCGCGTCCGGGCCACCGGCGTCTGGGGCGCCGCCGTCAGCGGCGGCATCGCCCTCGGCCCCCTCCTCGCCGGCGCCCTGAGCCTCCTCGACTGGCGCCTGGCGTACGCGGCCCTGGGAGCGGCCGCCCTGGCGATCGCGGCGGCGGGGACCCGAGCCCTCCCTCGGACGGAGTCGGCAACGGCTCCGGATCCGGCTAGGGCTACCGCTACCGCTACCGCTACGGGCCCGACCACGACCATCGCCACGACGACCCCGCGATCCGCTCCCCGTCCCGATCTCCCCGGGGCGTTCGCGCTCGGCCTCGCCCTGGCGGCGCTGCTCACCGCCCTCACGCTCGGCCGGGACGGCTGGCTCCGGCTGCCGGTGGGCCTGCTCCTCCTCGCCGCGGCGGCCCTGACGGCCGTCTTCGTGGCGGTCGAACGCACCGCCCGGACCCCCATGATCGACCTGGCCCTGCTGCGGCGGCCCGCCTTCCTCGCCTCGACGCTCGGCGCGCTCTTCACGGGGCTGGCGGTGATCGGCCTGTTCAGCGTGGTGCCCGCGCTGCTCCAGGGCGGGGCCGGGATGTCACCGCTGGGCGCCGCCTGGCTGTTCGTCCTCTGGTCGGGCACCGCGTTCGTCGTGGCCCTCCAGGCGCGTCGCCTCGCGGGCCGCCTCTCCGCCGCGTACCAACTGGCCCTGGGCTTCGCCCTCTCCGCCGCCGGCGTCCTGGCCCTGCTCGGCGGCCTCGACGGCCCCTGGCCGCGGCTCCTCCCCGGCCTCCTCGTGGCCGGCGCGGGCAGCGGCCTTCTGAACGCCGCCCTCCCGCGCCTCGCCGTCGACTCCGTACCCCCCGAACGCGCCGCGATGGGCTCCGGCGCCAACAACACCGCCCGCTACATCGGTTCCTCCGCCGGCGTCGCCCTCACCCTCGCCCTCGTCACCGCCGGCCCGGACACCGCCCTGCTGACCTCGGCCGCCCTCGCCCTCACGGGCGCCGCCCTCACCCTCGCGCTGGGACGCCGCCCCGGGTGAGCCCGCGCCCGGCCCGACAAGGGCACAGGGGAACGGGGGAACGGGGGCACAGGGGCACAGGGGGACACCAAGAGGGTCACCCCCTCCTCGCCACCCCTCCCACGGCCGCGTCCGTGAACTCCTCCAGCGCCAGGACGTCCTCGTCGGCGCGGTCATCGGACCGCTCCCGGGGGCGGAGGAGACTGACGGCGACGGCGACCGCGAGGTTGGCGGCGAGGGCGAGCAGTCCGGCGTTGACGCCGCCGAGCGGATCGTTGCCGGAGAACACGAGCGCGCAGACGAGCGCGACGCCGACGCCGAGCCCGGACAGCCCGCCCCACAGCGTCATCCGCCGCCACACGAGCCCGACCAGCATCAGGGGGAGCAGCTGCGCCATCCCCTCGTACGAGATGAGGGAGAGCCGGACGAGGGTGTTCGGGGCGGTGTACGTCATGAGGAGGGCGAGCGCACCGGCGACGACCACCACCAGCTGGGCGAGGCCCTTCTCGCGGGCCCGCAGACGCGGCACCCGGCTGAGCACGCTCCGCCCCCACATGGTGCCGATGACCAGCATGAACACGGCCATCGGGACGATCGACGACAGCGCGGCCGCCACCCCGACGATCCCGACCGCCCACGCCGGCAGCGAGTCCGTGACCAGCTTGAACAGCGCCAGGTTCGACTCGGCGCCGACGAGGCCGGGGACGACGAAGAGGGCCGCCGTGCCGAGCAGCATGGGCACGAAGAGCAGGACGTTGTAGGCGGGCAGCCAGACGGCGTTGCGGCGCAGGGTGTCGGCGTCCCGGGCCCCGAGGTAGCCGGCGACGGTCGTCGGGAAGATCACGACGGTGAGGGAGTTGAGCACCGTGGTGGAGGCGAACCACCCGACCCCGTACCCGCTCCGCTCGCCCCCGTGCCCGGGCAGGTTCAGCCACTCCCGCTTCTCGTCGACGAGCCGCCCGAAGAACTCCCCGAACCCGCCGAAGTAGTGCAGCGGCACGTACACGAACAGGAACCCGAGCGTGAGGATCACGAGCGCGTCCTTGAGCACCGACACCCAGGCGCTGCCGCGCAGTCCGCTCACCACCACGAAGCCGGTGGTGACGGCGAAGGCGAGGAAGTACGCGAGGTCCAGCCCGATCGTCCCGTAGGAGATCGTCGACACCACCACGCCCATGCCGGTGATCTGCAGCTGGATGTACGGCAGCAGGAACACGGTCGCCAGCACGGCGACGACCCCGCCGAGCCACGGCCGCCGGTAGCGGTGCGCGGCCATGTCGCTGAGCCCCACGAGCCCGTGCTTGCGGGCGTACCCCCAGAGCATCGGGCCGACGACGTAACCCACCGCGTAGCCGCAGGACATGTAGGCGACGACGTACAGCACGGGCGCGCCGTAGTTGTACCCCCACCCGGCGGCCCCCAGATAGCTGAAGCTCGTGTACCCCTCCCCCGCCATCAGCACCCAGATGAACACCGGACCGAGCGACCGCCCGCCCACCGACCACCCGTCGAGCCCGCCGCCCTCGTGCCGGCGGACGGCCGTGAGCCCCAGGACGACGGTGACGGCCATGAACACGCCGAACACGGAGACGGAGACGACGGCGGCGCTCACTCCGCGGCTCCCTCGACGACGACGGCGCTCACTCGGCGGCTCCCTCGACGACGACGGCGCTCACTCGGCGGCTCCCTCGACGACGACGGCGCTCACTCGGCGGCTCCCTCACGGCCCGCCCGCCCCACCTGGCTCTCCCGCCCCACCTGGCCCTCCCACCTCCGCTGTTCCCGCAGATCGCCGCGGCGGGCGAGGGCGACGGCGGCCGGGGTCAGCACCGTGGCCCCCAACAGCCACAGGACGAACAGCGGCACCCCGTTCACCAGCGGCAGCACGGCCACGAACAGCACGTACGGAACGAGGAGCCAACCGAGCCACGGCCTGCGTCTGATCACCCGGCCGAGACTAGCCTCGCCCACACCACGAGCCGGTAGGCGCTGCTGAACTCCGGCGTGCACGTCGTCAGGGTGAGATAGGCGCCGGCCTCGGCGTACCCGTAGGACGGCTTGACGAGCGACCGCGGCACGGGCCGGATCACCCCGACGTCACGGGGTGCCGTCCGAGGCAGCACCTGGTCGACGCGGTAGACGTACGTACGCGCCCGCGTGCGCACCAGGATCCTGTCCCCCACCACCAGCCGGTCGACGTGCCGGAAGGGCTCGCCGTGGGTGTTCCGGTGCCCGGCGAGGGCGAAGTTCCCCACGGCCCCGGGGGCGGCGGTGCCCGGATACTGCCCGACGTACCCCTTGTCGAGGACGGAACGCTTCGACACCCCGTGGGCGACCGGCACCGTCAGACCGAGCCGCGGGACGCGGAGCACGGCGAAGGTGTCCGACGAGGCCCCGCCCGACGGCTCCGCGGGCGCGCCGTTCCCGTCCGCCGTCCCGGGCCCGACGGACGACCCGGACACCCCGGGCTCCACGGGCGCCGGGGACCGGACCGGGCCCCCGGACTCCGTCGGCTCCGGCGTGTCGCCGGGGGGAGAGATCTCCCACGCGTCCTGCCACTCGCGCTCCAGCGCGGTCACCTGCTCACGGGCCTCCGCACGGGCCTGCCGGTTCGTCCACCACAGCTGGTGGACGACGAGCAGCAGCACGACGACCCCGCAGGTGACGACGGTCTCGGCACCGACCCACAGCACCCGCGCGACCCCGCGCCGGCGCCCCCGCCCCTGGACGACGACCGGCACCCGCTGCCCCACCCTGGCCCGCACGCGGGGCACGATAAGCGTTGAGGCGCCAACTCTCCAGGCCCGTACAGCAGTACGGTGGAGAACATGCGCCCCGACACGCCTGCCGCCCACACCACCGAAGCCGAGCGCCTCCTCCGCACGGCAGCGCAGTACCCCGGAGACCGGGAACCCCTGTACCTCCAGGCCGCCGCCCACCGGGAACTCGCGGGCGACCGCCCGGGCGCCACCGCCCTCTACGACGACCTCCTGGCCACCGAACCCGCCAACCCCCACCTCATCAGGGCGCTGAAGGCGGCCAACCTGTGGGAGTACGGCCACGAGGCCGAGGCCCGCGCCATCATCGACGGCCTCCGGCGCGCCAGGCCCTCCGACGCGGCCGCCTGGGAGACCACGGCGGAGACCCTGGAGGCCCACGACGAGCTCGAAGCGGCCGAGTCCACCCTCACCGAGGCCGCCGAACTCCTCGCCACCGCCCCCGAGCTCCCCCACGCGACCCAGTCGCTCCTCATCACCCGCCACCGGGTCCGCCGCATGCTCGCCCTCCCCCACGACGACTGGGACACCCTCGCCGACCGGCTCCACACGGCGGCCGTCCCCCTCGACGAACTCCACGACCCCAAGCGCCTCTGGTCCCTCGGCTCCTCGGACCCGGCGGAGCTCCAGGCGGAGATCACCCGCCTCCGCTCCGAACTGGGCACCTACCGCACCGCCCTCTCCCGCCCCTTCCCCGTCGCGGTCCTCCACTGGCCCGAACCCGAACTCGACGAGCTCCTCGCCGCCTACCCCGAGCTCGAAGCCGAGTACCCCACCTACCGCGCCCACCTCACCGACATCGAGGCGTCCCTCCGCGAACTCGCCCAGGCCGGCACCCCCAACCTCGGCATCGTCCGCGCCACCGTCCCCTCCTACGAAGCCTTCGCCGCCTCCGAGTCCACTCCCCCCTCCAACGCCGACCTCCTCCCCCAGTACGCCACCACCCTCGCCGCCCGCGCCCGCGCCACCACCTGGCCCCCCGCCAGAACCGACACCTGCTGGTGCGGCTCGGAACGCCCGTACGGGAAGTGCCACGGGGGCGCGGTGCAGGACTGAGCCAACAACGCCGTCCTGCCGTAGCCGCGTCGTCCGGCCCTGGCCAGAGCCTCTCGGCACGGCGTAAGACCGCCCTGCCCTGGGGAACGCGTTCGCGGTTTCACGACCGATATCCCTGTGACTCCTGATACCAATGGGGAGGTTGATCAGGGAGGGGAATCGATGAGTGCGTGGTCGAACTCTGGTGGGCCGGTGTCGGGTCTCTATGAGCAGTTGGTGACTCTGCGTCTGGACGCACAGCTCAAAGCTCTCGGGGACCGCGGCTGGCATGCCATCGACGAGGCCGTCGGTCCGGAGTCCTCCCCTCGCGTGCTGGCGCAGCACGTGGCCGACACCGTGCGTCGCATCCTGCAGGGGTTGCCCGCGGCAGAGCACGTACATGCGGCCAACCACATCCTCGAGTCGATGAACACCATCGAGGGCGCCCGCGAGTGGATCGACCTCGTCGCTGACGGTCCACGCCAACTGCTCGCGGTCGCCGAGGAGGAGGCACAGGGTGTGTACCGGATCCGTCCTGCGACCCCGTTGGCAGAGACGGCGCTCCTCACCAACGCTCCGGAGGACCCCAGCCTCGGCTTCGAGCTGCGAGCGGAGTTGGCGACGGCAGACCGAGTGGACCTGCTCTGCGCGTTCGTGAAGTGGCATGGGCTGCGGGTGATCGAGCAGTCCCTCGAAGCAGCCCATGCGCGCGGCGTGCCGATTCGGGTCATCACGACGACGTACATCGGGGCCACCGAGCGGCATGCCCTTGATCGACTCGTCCAGCGGTTCAACGCCGAGGTCAAGGTCAACTACGAGCTGCGCTCGACACGCCTCCACGCCAAGGCGTGGCTCTTCCGGAGGCACAGCGGCTACGACACCGCATACGTCGGCAGTTCCAACCTCTCGAAGGCCGCTCTGCTGGACGGACTGGAGTGGAACGTACGTCTGTCGTCCGTCGCGACGCCGGACGTCCTTCGCAAGTTCGAGGCGACCTTCGACGCCTACTGGAGCGATCCGGCCTTCGAGTCCTACGACCCCGCCCGCGACGCCTCCCGCCTCAGCGAGGCGCTTCAGGTGGCCGGCGGTGGAACGGGCTCCGGCACAGAGCGGCGGATCACCCTGTCCGGGCTGGAGGTACGACCGTACCCACACCAGCGGGACATGCTGGAGCGCCTCCAGGTGGAACGCGAGGTGCACGACCGTCATCGGAACCTTCTCGTGGCGGCGACGGGCACGGGAAAGACCGTCATGGCCGCCCTCGACTACAAGCGTCTTCGGCAACAGCACGGCCGTGACCTCCGGCTCCTGTTCGTCGCCCACCGGCAGGAGATCCTTCGCCAGTCCCTGCGGACCTACCAGGACGTGCTCGTCGACGCCAACTTCGGGGAGGAACTGCACAGCGGGCTCGTGCCTGGCGGCTGGCAGCACGTCTTCGCGAGCGTGCAGTCCCTCAAGGCACAACGACTGGACCAGCTGTCCCCGGACCACTTCGACGTCATCGTCATCGATGAGTTCCACCACGGAGTCTCCTCGACCTACCGGAAGATCGTCGAACACTTCCGCCCGGTGGAGTTCCTGGGGCTGACCGCGACTCCCGAGCGGATGGACGGCCGCAACGTCCAGGACGAGTTCTTCGACGGACGCATCGCAGCGGAGATGCGCCTGTGGGAAGCGCTCGAGAACGACCTCCTCAGTCCGTTCCACTACTTCGGAATCACCGACAACACCGACATGAGCGCCGTTGAGTGGAAGCGAGGCGCCTATGACTCGTCAGCCCTCAGCAAACTGTTCAGCGGCAACGACGCCAGGGCACGGCTCGTCGTTCGCGCCGTCCAGGACAAGGTGGCGAACCCGGGGGGCATGCGTGCCCTCGGCTTCTGCGTCTCCGTCGCCCACGCAAGGTTCATGGCGGACTACTTCCAGCGCTCTGGCCTCAATGCCGTGGCGCTGTCCGGGGAGACTCCCCGCGACCAGCGGATGGCCGCACTGGCCGCGCTGCGTGCCGGAGAGGTCCAAGTGATCTTCTCGGTTGATCTCTTCAACGAGGGCCTGGACATCCCTGACGTCGACACGCTCCTCCTCCTGCGCCCGACCTCAAGCGCGACGGTCTTCCTCCAGCAGCTCGGCCGCGGGCTGCGTCGCACGGAGAGCAAGGCGGTCCTCACCGTGCTGGACTTCATCGGGCAGCACCGCAAGGAATTCCGGTTCGAGGAGCAGTTCCGGGCGCTGACCAACCTGACGCGCAATCGACTCCTGGCCAACATCGACCAGGACTTCCCCCTGTTGCCGTCCGGCTGCCAGATCATCCTTGAGTCCAAAGCCAAGGACCTGATCATCAACAACATCCGCAGCCAGATCAGCGTCAACGTCACCCAGCTGGCGCGCGAAGTGAGCCGCTACGGCGAGACCCGGCTGCCGGCGTACCTCACGGAGAGCGGACGCGAGCTCAAGGAGATCTACCGCAGTGGCAGCTCATGGACCGGTCTGCTGCGCCGTTCAGGGTTGCTTCCCGCCACGGGCCCCGCAGGGGAGGAAGCGCTCCTGAAGCGCGTTTCCGCGTTTCTTCACGTGGACGATCCCCGTCGGGTCGCGGCCTACACACAGCTCCTCACGGATGACGCCCCGCCGTACACCGAACTCAACGAGATCGAGCGCGCCTACGCCCGCATGTTCTTCTTCTCGCTCTGGCCCTTGGGCGGTGGCTTCGCCTCGTACCAAGACGCTCTGGAATCGCTTCGTCCGCACCACGCCGTCCGGGACGAGCTCCGACAGGTCCTTGAGTCCGCCCTTGGGCAGACCGATCACATCCCGGTCCCCCTGCGCGGCCCCCTAGCCGACCTGCCCCTGACGATCCACGCCTCCTACAGCCGAGAGGAGATCCTTCCTGCCCTCGGTCAGTCCTCCATCGGAGGCTTCATGCCAGCTCATTTCCGCGAGGGCGTGAAGTGGTGCGAGGACATCCAGACGGACGCTCTGCTGATCACCCTGGAGAAGGACGAGAAGGACTTCTCCCCGCAGACGCGCTACCGGGACTACGCGCTGAACGAGACCCTCTTCCACTGGGAGTCCCAGAACCAGACGTCGAGGACGTCCCCCACGGGGGTGCGGTACCAGACGCATGAGAAGAACGGCTCGCACGTGCTCCTCTTCGTCCGCAGGTACAAGAAGACGGACATCGGCGGGCCTCAGCCCTGGATGCTCCTGGGACCGGCCCAGTACGTCGACCACCAGGGCAGCAAGCCCATGGAGATCACCTGGGAGCTCCACCATGAGATCCCTGCCGACGTCCTCACGTACTCGTCCATCGCGGCCGGATAAGTTCTCGCAGCCCGCAGAGCCAGGACCTTCAAAGACCCCGTAAGCACAGCAAGTAGAGGAAGCGTGTCCATAAACTCGCGAGAAACTCCTTCGCAAAAGCAGCTCTCGACTCCTGACACTCCGTCCATCAACGATCTGATGGCGGACATGCGACGAGGCCGGCTAGCCATACCGGACTTCCAGCGAGACTTCGTCTGGGATCCGAGCGACACCCAGAAGCTCCTCGTCTCCATCATCGCGAGGTACCCGGCGGGGACCCTTCTCTTCTGGGAGCAGAAGACCCCACAGATCAGGCGACGCTCCTTCGAGGGCTTCGACGAGGTCGAGCTCCGCCCCAATGCTGCTCTGGTCTTGGACGGCCAGCAGCGCATGACCTCGATTTTTCGCGCTCTGAGCGGGGTCGGTCAGCAGAGGTTCTACGTTGACCTCAACGCGCTCCAGGGTCTTCATTTCGATCACACCGGTCCGCTCGACGCAAGCCGTCTCGATGACGTCATCGTCTACCGGGAGGTCAACGCCCGCTCCCTCAAGAAGCGCCCGCCGGAGAACGCGGCGGAGGAGATGAGGCTCGGACTCTTCCCCCTGTCCCTGATCGAGTCGGACAGGATCGAAGAGTGGCTTGACGGGATGGAAGATGTCTCCGACCTCTTCGAGGACTGGAAGGAGCGGCGGCAGAAACTCCGGGAGCTGATCCGGAAGTACCTGCGTCCCATCGGCAACTACCGTTTCCCGGTCGTCGAGCTGCCCGAGAGCACCCCTCTCGATGCGGTATGCCGCATCTTTGAGACGCTGAACCGCACCGGCATCAAGCTCACGGTGTTCGAGCTCCTGGCCGCCCGCTTCTGGCCGGCGGGCGTCGACCTGCGACACATGTGGGATACAGCCCAGCAGAAGCACCCGATTCTCGGCTCCTTCGAGGTCGACGCCTACTCCCTCCTGCAGGCGGTTTCCCTCCTTGCCACGGCGAACCGGCGGAATCTCTCGGGCACTGCCAACAGAACCGCATCAGCGCAGCGCAGCGACGTTCTCGACCTGAAGCCCGAGGAACTCGAGCTCTACTGGGAACGCGTCGCCCAGGGGACCGCAAAGGCCCTCACCTTCCTTCGGGACGAGTGCGGGGTGCTCGCCCCCAAGTGGCTGCCTTACTCAATGATCATCGTGCCGCTCGCAGCGGCCTGGCATGACGTCGACGGCAAGAACGGCGCGGAGAGCGGTGCCGCGCTCCAGAAGATTCGCCGCTTCTTCTGGTGCTCGGTCTTCAGTCGCAACTACGACCAGGGAGGCAACAGCCAGGCGGGGCGTGACTTCGCCGACCTCACCTCGTGGCTCGCAGGAAAGCCGACGCCCCCGGAGGCAGTCGAGGACTTCTCCTTCCCGGAGGAGACCCTCGACACGGCAAGGACCAACCTCCAAGCCCTCTACAAGGGCGTCATGGCGCTGACCCTGAGTGTCGGTGCGCGTGACTTCCACTCGGGATCCATCCTGACACCGGAGAAGATCCTTCAGGAGAGCGTGGACGCACATCACGTGTTCCCGAAGAAGTACCTCGAAGAGGTCTCTGCCACGGCGACCTCGGAACTCATCCTCAACCGTGCTCTGATCGACAAGAGGAGCAACCAGAGCATAGGAAGTCGGGCCCCGTCGCTCTACATCGCCACCATGAAGGAGGCGATGGGGGAAGAGGAGATCTCCGGGATCCTCCAGTCGCATCTCCTTCCTGTTGGCGAATCCTCGTTCCTCATGGCCAACGACTACGGCCAGTTCCTGAACGAGAGGAAGGCACTCGTCCTGGCAGAGATCCGACGCGTCACCGAAGGCAACGCAGACCCGTTGCCCGCATAGCGCGTCCTTCACTGATCGGTCGGCCGTCGCGTTCGCCGCGGCCGACCGTCACACCGCCCCGGCAGTTCCTCCGGGCCCCGTACCCTCGGAGGGAAAACGACGACCCGACCCGGAAGGCCCCGTCATGCCCCGTATCTCCCCCCCCGCCATAGCCGCCGCCGGACTCGTGGGCGGTTACGCCGTGGCGCGGTGGACCAGGAAGCGGCCGCTCGGGGGTGCCGTGCTGGCGGTGGCGGGTGGGGTGGCGGCTCGGGAGTGGCAGCAGGTGGGTGGGGTGAAGGCTTCCGTGGGGCTGACGACGGCGTACGTGGCTGCTTTCGCGGGGTCGCACCCGCTCGCCAAGAAGATCGGGGCCTGGCCGGCGGTGTTCTCCGTCGCCGGGGCCGTGGCCGCCGCGTCCTGGGCCGTGACGCGCGAGAAGGGCTGACGGACCGGGCTCCTGGGCTGTGACGCGGGGGAAGGGCTGACGGTGGCCTCGGGCGGTCAGCCGCCGGCGGCGTGGCTGATCGTGTAGATGAGGAGGCCGGCGAGGGCGCCGACGACGGTGCCGTTGATGCGGATGAACTGGAGGTCGCGGCCGATGTTGGCCTCGATCTTCTTGGAGGTCTGGGTGGCGTCCCAGCCGGCGACCGTGTCGGTGATGAGGGACGTGATCTCGCCCCGGTAGGTCGTCACGACGTAGGCCGCGGCGTCCTCGGCCCAGCCGTCGACCTTCGCCTGGAGGCGGGTGTCGGTGGCGAGGCGGTTGCCGAGGGAGATGAGGGAGGCGCGGGCGCGGAGGCGGAGCTGGCTGCGGTCGTCCTCGGCCGCGGCGATGATCAGGGAGCGGACGGAGGCCCAGGCGGAGGCGATGACGTCCTGGATCTCGGGGCGGGCGAGGAGGTCCGACTTGAGGCGTTCGATGCGGGCGCGGGTGTCCGTGTCGGCCTGGAGGTCGGCCGCGAAGTCGGCCAGGAAGCGGTCGATGGCGCCGCGGGCGGGGTGGCCGGGCATGTCGCGCATCTCGGTGACGAAGCGGAGGAGCTCCTTGTAGACGCGTTCGCCGATGCGGCGGTCGACGAAGCGGGGGGTCCAGCCGGGCGCGCCGCCCTGCACCGCGTCCATCACCGAGTCGCCGTGCGTGACCAGCCAGTCGTGGGCCCGGGTGCAGATCAGGTCGACCGCCCGGTGGTGGGCGCCGTCGGCGACGATCCGCTCCAGGGTCTTGCCGAGGCCGGGCGCGATCTCCGCGGCCTCGGCGCGCCGGGTGATCGCCTCCCCGACGACGGCCTGGACGTCGGCGTCGCGCAGGACGGTCAGCGCGCCCCTCAGCGCCGTCGACGCCTCCGCCGTGACCCGGTCCGCGTGGGCCGGGTCGGCAAGCCAGCCACCGAGGCGGGCCCCGATGCCGAGGGCCGCGAGCCGGCCCCGTACGACGTCGGCCGACAGGAAGTTCTCGCCGACGAACTGGCCCAGTGAGGCGCCGAGCTGGTCCTTCTTCGTGGGGATGATGGCGGTGTGGGGGATGGGCAGGCCCAGGGGCCGCCGGAAGAGGGCGGTGACGGCGAACCAGTCCGCCAGCGCGCCGACCATGCCCGCCTCGGCCGCCGCGGCGACGTAGCCCGTCCAGGCGCCCCAGCCCGCGTTCTCCGCCCAGGTCGCCAGGGCGTAGATCAGGGCGACCGCGAGGAGCAGGGACGTCGCCAGCGCCTTCATGCGCCGGACGCCTCTGCTCTTCTCCTCGTCCGCCGCCGTGTACGAGAAACTCACCAATGCACTCGACCTCCTACATCAGGGACTCCCGGCGCTCGTCCCGAGTTCCCCCGTACATCTTCGCGATCACCGCCTCGATGTCCGGCTCCCGCACCGAGAGGTCGTGGAGGGGATACCTGGCCGCCACCGCCGCGACCAGGGGGGCCGCCGAGTCCGTCGCGGGGAAGGCCAGCCACTGGCGGGGGCCCTCCGACCGTACGAAGCGGGCGCCCGGGACGTCGGTGATCGGGGGCAGCTCGCGTGCCAGGTCGACCATGAGGAGCCGTTCGCTGCGGCCGACGGCGTGCAGCCCCGCCAGTTCGCCGTCGTACATCAGCCGTCCGTGGTCGATCACCATCACCCGCGAGCAGAGCTGTTCGATGTCGGTGAGGTCGTGGGTGGTGAGGAGGACCGTGGTGCCGCGGGAGGCGTTCAGGTCCTGGAGGAACTCGCGCACCCTGGCCTTGGAGACGATGTCCAGGCCGATGGTCGGCTCGTCCAGGTACAGCACCTCCGGGTCGTGGAGGAGGGCCGCCGCGATGTCGCCGCGCATCCGCTGGCCGAGGGAGAGCTGGCGTACCGGCACGTCGAGCAGCTCCCCCAGTTCCAGGAGCTCCACGCACCGGCCGAGGTTCTCGCGGTAGCGGGCGTCGGGGATGCGGTACATGCGGTGCATCAGCCGGTACGAGTCCTTCAGCGGCAGGTCCCACCAGAGGGTGGTGCGCTGGCCGAAGACCACCCCTATCCGCTGGGCGAGCCGGGTGCGCTCGCGGGCCGGGTCGATGCCGGCGACCCGGAGCCGGCCGCCGCTGGGGGTGAGGATGCCGGTGAGCATCTTGATGGTGGTGGACTTGCCGGCGCCGTTCGGGCCGATGTAGCCGACCATCTCGCCGCGCTCGACGCCGAAGCTGATGCCGTCGACCGCCCGGACCTCCTTCTTCTCGCGGCGGAAGAGGCCGGCTTTCCGGCGGACCGTGAAGACCTTCTCCAGTGAGTCCAGTTCGATGAAGGGCACGACCCGCCTCAGCTTCCTGTCGATCGGTACGAACGGATTCCGGCCCGCCACGCCAGTCCGGCGACGCCGCAGCAGACGGCCGCGACGAGCGGCGAGGCGAAGGCCGCCCACTCCGGCACCCCGGCGGGGGCGGGCCGGTCGAGCACGTACAGCGCGGGGAGCCAGTTCACGAAGGCCAGCGGTACGACGTACACGACACCCCGCACCAGGTCCTGCGCGAAGAGCGTGGGCGGGTATCCCAGGAGGGTGTTCCCGCCGTAGGTGAAGGCGTTGGTCACCTCCGCCGCGTCCTGCATCCAGAACAGCGTGGCGGCGCCGACGACCATCAGCGCGGCGAAGATCACCGCGCCGCAGGCCACGGTCACCGGCAGCAGCACCGCCTTCACCGGCGTCCACGTGACGTCGTCCAGCAGGACCAGGGCCCAGACGAGGACGAACAGCCCCTGGGCGACCCGGCCGAACCTGCGCAGCGCGAACTTGTCCGCCGCGACCTGGGCGAGGAGCGGCGCCGGGCGCATCAGGAAGGTGTCGAGCGAGCCGTCCCGGACGCGTCTGCCCATCCGCTGGAGCGAGCCCATGGTGAGGTCCGCGATCCCGAAGGAGGTGCCGGCCGTGCCGTACAGCAGCGCCACCTCGGCGAACCCGAAGCCGCCGAGGCCCTCCACCTGACCGAACATCAGCAGGATGACGACGAAGTCGAAGAAGGTGGCGACGAAGCTGTTGGCGAGGGTGAGCACGAAGGAGGAGCGGTACGTCATGGTGGAGCGGATCCACATGCCGGCCACCATCCGGTAGGCGGCCCAGGGGCCGACCGGGGCGGGAGGGGCGTCGGCGGTCCCGTACCCGTCCCCGGGTCCGGATCCCCGGTCGTCCCCGAGCCCGTGGCCGTCCCCCGGCCCCGGGGCCGGGGGGCGCAGGACGTCAGCCACCCTGGACCACCACCTTCCGCGTCGCCGCCGTCTGCGCCACCCGTCCCGCGGCGAGCAGGACGGTCGCCCAGCAGCCCTGGAAGGCGTACGCCCCCGCGAGGCCCCAGCCCTCGTACCGGCCGAGGTAGACGTCGGCCGGCACCTGGAGCAGCGACGCCCAGGGCAGGAGCCGTGCGATCTCGCCGAGCGTGCCGGGGAAGACGTTCAGCGGGAGCAGCATCCCCGAGAAGAACAGTCCGCTCAGCCAGGCCACCTGTGCGGCGCCCTGGCCGTCGAGCAGCCAGAACGCGCTCATCGCCACCAGGTACCAGATCGCGAAGCCCACCACGGAGCCGAGCGCGACGGCGCCGAGGAAGGCCGCCCAGGCGCCGGGGCCGGACGGCAGGGTGAAGCGGAAGACGAGCCAGCCGACCAGCAGGGGGACGACCCCGCGGCCCAGCAGCTGGTAGGCGCAGCGGCCGGCGTTGGCCGAGAACCACCAGGTCTGGAGGTCGGCGGGGCGGTAGAGGTCGACGGCGATGTCGCCGGTCCTGATGCGCTCCGTCAGTTCGTCCTCGAAGCCGCCGCCCATGAGTCCGCAGACGGTGATGAGCCCCTGTCCGATCCACACGTAGGCGAGGGCGTCGTCGACGGAGTAGCCGCCGAGGTGGGGGCGTTCGTCCCAGAGGGCGATGTAGGTGTACGACAGGATGAGGCCGAAGACGCTGTTGGTGAACACCCCGGCCACCGTCGCGACCCGGTAGGTGGCGTGGCGCCGGAAGCCACCTGCGGCCACCGTCGCGTACAGCCGCAGCATGGAAGTCCCTTTCCGGCACGAATCACGGCGAAGCGCACGACCCTAGTGGGCGGGGACACATCGCCGCGACCGGATTTTCCGCCGGATTCGGGGCACGCTGGGCTCACGTTCGGGCGTTTCGTCGCATTCCGTGCAGTATGTGATGCCATGTCCCCTTCCTCCGGTACGAGTGACGATCCGAGCGACACCCCCGGGCCATCCCGAGCGGGCCGGGGCGCCGGCTGGGAGCCGAGGGACCCCACCCTCCCCTCCCCGCGCCCGGACGAGCGGCCCGTGCGGCGCCCACGCCGCGTCCGCCGCGTCCTGCGGGGCCTCCTCGGGCTCCTCCTGCTCGGCACGCTGCTGCTCGCGGGCGCCTTCGCCGCCGGCTACCTCCTGGTGGAGATCCCGCCCGCCAACGCCGCCGCGGTCGCCCAGTCCAACGTCTACCTCTACCGCGACGGCACCCCGCTCGCCCGCGACGGCGAGGTCAACCGGGAGAACGTCCGCCTCGACCAGGTCCCCCTCGCCGTCCGGCGAGCGGTGCTCGCCGCCGAGGACCGCGACTTCCACACCTCGCGGGCGGTCGACCCCAAGGCCATGGTCCGCGCCGCCTGGAACACCGTGAACGGCAAGGGCCGCCAGTCCGGCTCGACCATCACCCAGCAGTACGTCAAGAACTACTACCTCGGCCAGGAGCAGACGCTCACCCGCAAGGCCAAGGAGTTCTTCATCGCGATCAAGCTGGGCCGCGAGAAGAGCAAGGAGGAGATCCTCCAGGGCTACCTCAACACCAGCTACTTCGGCCGGAACGCGTACGGCGTGCAGGCCGCCGCCCGCGCCTACTACGGCAAGGACGTCGAGCGCCTCGACACCGCCGAGGGCGCCTACCTCGCCTCGCTGCTCAAGGCCCCCAGCGCCTACGACGTCACCACCCACCCCGAGAACCGCGCCAAGGCGGTGGCCCGCTGGAACTACGTCCTGGACGGCATGGTGACCGAGGGCTGGCTCGCTCCCGCCGCCCGGGCCGCGGCCCGCTTCCCCGCGCCGCAGACCGCACGGCCCGCCACCGCCCTCGCCGGCCAGCGCGGCTATCTCGTGCAGGCCGTGGAGGAGTACCTGACCGGCCGCGGGATCATCGACGAGAAGACGCTCGCCGGCGGCGGATTCCGCATCACCACCACTCTGGAACCCGCCAAGCAGGAGGCGCTCACGCGGGCGGTCGTGGACCAGGTGCAGTCGCGGCTCGACCCGGACCGCTCCCCCGCCGACCGCAACGTCCGCGTCGGGGCCGCGGCCGTCGACCCGGCCGACGGCAGGGTCCTCGCCCTGTACGGCGGCGTCGACTACACCCAGCAGTACGTCAACAACGCCACCCGCCGCGACTACCAGGTCGGCTCCACGTTCAAGCCGTTCGTCTTCACCGCGGCCGTGCAGAGCGGGGCGCAGACCCAGCAGGGCGTGCCCATCACGCCG
This sequence comes from Streptomyces sp. NPDC051180, assembly GCF_040689545.1. Classification (NCBI taxonomy): domain Bacteria; kingdom Bacillati; phylum Actinomycetota; class Actinomycetes; order Kitasatosporales; family Streptomycetaceae; genus Streptomyces; species Streptomyces sp. NPDC051180. The sequence goes on along the minus strand of NZ_JBFBBC010000006.1, from coordinate 130,587 downwards.
TACACGATGTACGACGGCACCAACCGGCGCCCGGTGGAGGGCTGGAACGGCGAGGCGTACGACCCCGCCAACGAGGACGACGCCAGCTACGGCGAGATCCAGGTGGGCGCCGCCACCGACCTGTCGGTGAACGCCGTGTACGCCCAGATGGCGGTGGACGTCGGCCCCGCGCACGTCCGGCGGACCGCGATCGACCTCGGGGTGCCCCGCTCCACCCCCGACCTCACCGCCTCCCCGTCGATCGCGCTCGGCCCGGCCACCGCGAGCGTCCTGGACATGGCGGCGGCGTACGCGACCCTCGCCGCCCACGGCCGGCACGGCTCGTACACCCTGGTGGACTCGGTCACCCGGGGCGGCCAGGAGGTCGCCCTGCCCGGGCCTGCCGCGCGGCAGGCCGTCAGCAGGGAGGCAGCGGACACCACCACGTCGATCCTGCGGAGCGTCGTGGAGTCCGGCACCGGCACGGCCGCCCAGGCCGCGGGACGCCCGGCGGCGGGCAAGACCGGCACCGCCGAGGACGACAAGGCGGCCTGGTTCGCCGGCTACACGCCCGAACTCGCCACGGTCGTCGCCCTGATGGGCCAGGACCCCGAGTCGGGCCGGCAGGAGTCCCTCTACGGGGCCCTCGGGCTGCCCCGGGTCAGCGGCGGCGGACCGCCCGCCGCGATCTGGGGCCAGTTCACCCGGGACGCCCTGGCGGGCACGGCGCCCAGGGAGTTCGAGCTCCAGCTGATGCCCGGTGCGCAGGAGCCCCCCGTCCCGCCGGTGCCCGACGGGGCCAAGGAGGAAGAGGAGGAGCTCGTGACGGGCGAGGCGGGGCCCGGAGCCGCGTCGCGCGGCCCGGGGGCCCCGAGCCCCGCCGTGCGGGGTCAGTGACCGGACGTCGCCTTCAGTCCCACGACGGCGACGAGCAGCAGGCAGACGAAGAAGATCCGGGCGGCGGTCGCCGGCTCGCCGAGCACGACCATGCCGAGCACCGCCGCACCGGCCGCGCCGATGCCGACCCACACGCCGTAGGCCGTGCCGATCGGGAGGGTCTTCGCCGCCTGCGACAGCAGCAGCATGGAGGCGACGATCCCGGCACCGGTGAGGACGCTGGGCCACAGCCGGGTGAAGCCGTCGGTGTACTTCATGCCGATGGACCAGCCGACCTCGAGCAGACCGGCGACGACGAGAAGAACCCAGGCCATGACGAGACACCTCCGCGAGACGGGGACAAGGGGTGCGTCGTCTTGTCGTGGAACCCGGTACGGCGCGTCTCGTCGGGTGCTTCCAGGCTAGCAAAGAACGGGCAAAGGCCCCGGTGACGGTCGTCACCAGGGCCCGGGAAGGGGCGCGCGGGGCGCCTTACAGGTACAGCCCCGTGTCCGAGGAGCCCTGGAACCGGTCCGCGGCCACCGCGTGCAGGTCCCGCTCCCGCATCAGCACGTACGCCACGCCCCGCACCTCGACCTCGGCGCGGTCCTCGGGGTCGTAGAGGACCCGGTCGCCGATCTCGACGGTACGGACGTTCTGGCCGACCGCGACCACCTCGGCCCAGGACAGCCGGCGGCCCACCGCGGCGGTCGCCGGGATGAGGATGCCGCCGCCGGACCGCCGCTCGCCCTCGGGGGAGTCGGTGCGGACCAGGACCCGGTCGTGCAGCATCCGGATGGGCAGCTTGTCGTGCGTGTTCTCGCTCACGGCTCGAACCTACCCGCCCGGGCGGGGCGCCTGCGGCCGGGAGGAGTCATCCCCTGCCCTTGCGCGAGGACGCCGCGAGCAGTCCCACGACCGCCACGGCCACGAGCGCGACCGGAACGACCCGGTCCAGGCGCGGCGCGCCGTCCTCGTGGGTGAAACGTGCCTTCACGTCCGAGACGACGCGGTTGACCGCGACGAAGGCGCGTCCCGCGGTCTGGTCGACCGTCGAGGCGACCTTGGCCTTGGCGTCCCCGATGATCGTCTTCGGGTGCACCCGAATGCCGATCTCGTCGAGAGTGACGGCGAGCTGCTCGCGCCGGCGGACGATGTCCGCCTCGATCTGCGCAGGGGTCCTGGCGTCCGACACCGCGCTGCCTCCGTAGTCGTGATCCGGTCGTTTGCCGTCAGTCTGTCAGTTCCGCCGCCCCGGGGCCGCGCCCGACCCCCATTAGGCTCTGAACGCGTACGCGAACACTCCGAGGAGAGCCAGCCATGAGCGAGCGACTGCAGCCCGGCGACACCGCCCCCGCCTTCACCCTTCCCGACGCGGACGGCAACGAGGTCTCCCTCGCGGACCACAAGGGCCGCAAGGTCATCGTCTACTTCTACCCCGCCGCCCTCACCCCCGGCTGCACGAAGCAGGCGTGCGACTTCACCGACAACCTCGACGTCCTGGCCGCGGCCGGCTACGACGTCATCGGGGTCTCCCCCGACAAGCCGGAGAAGCTCGCGAAGTTCCGCGAGAAGGAGAACCTGAAGGTCACCCTGGTCGGCGACCCCGAGAAGACGACCCTGGAGGCGTACGGCGCCTTCGGCGAGAAGAAGCTGTACGGCAAGACCGTGACCGGCGTCATCCGCTCCACCGTCGTCGTCGACGAGGACGGCAAGGTCGAGCACGCCTTCTACAACGTCAAGGCCACCGGCCACGTGGCCAAGATCATCAGGGACCTCGCCATCGAGGGTTAGGGGCCGTCCGGGGAGGGTGACGCACGTCCCATCCCCGGCCTTTCCCGTTTGCGAACGGCATGGTCGTGCAGACGTGCCTCCTGGAGCTGCTTCCCCAGAGAGGACGTACGGTCATGCCGGCCACAGACCGCGATCCCGCGACGGATCCCGAAGCCCTGAGGCGCCATCCGCGCCTGTTCAAGGCAGCCGTGCAGCGCAGGCGGCCCCGGCTGCGCCGGACGGACATCACGGTGACGGACGAGGCGGCGGTCAAGAGGGCCGTACGGGCGGCCTCGCTGGGCAATGCCATGGAGTGGTTCGACTTCGGCATCTACGCCTATCTCGCCGTCACCCTCGGCCATGTCTTCTTCCCGTCCGGGAACGACACGGTCCAGCTGCTGTCGTCGTTCGCGACGTTCGCGGTCGCCTTCCTGATCCGCCCGATCGGCGGCATGGTGTTCGGCCCGATGGGTGACCGGCTGGGCCGCAAGAAGGTCCTCGCGCTGACGATGATCCTCATGGCCGTCGGCACCTTCGCGATCGGCCTCATCCCCTCGTACGCCTCGATCGGCTTCTGGGCCCCGGTCCTCCTGGTCTTCTTCCGGATGGTCCAGGGCTTCTCGACCGGCGGCGAGTACGGCGGCGCCTCGACGTTCATCGCGGAGTACGCCCCCGACCGGCGCCGGGGCTACTTCGGCAGCTTCCTGGAGTTCGGCACGCTGGCCGGGTACGTCGGCGCGGCGGGCCTGGTGACGGCGCTCGGCGCGTGGCTGGGCCCCGAGACCATGGAGGCGTGGGGCTGGCGGGTGCCTTTCCTGGTGGCGGGCCCGCTGGGGCTGGCCGGCCTCTACCTGCGGCTGCGGCTGGACGAGACGCCCGCCTTCCGGAAGCTGGAGAGCGAGTCGGCGCGCGCCCCGGAGGCGGCGGACGCGGTGGAGACCTCCACCAAGGACGACCTGGCGAGGATCCTCCGCCGGCAGTGGCCGACGCTGATCCTCTGCATCGCCCTCGTGGGCGCGTACAACATCACCGACTACATGCTGCTGTCGTACATGCCGACGTACCTCTCCGACGAGCTCGGCTACAGCGAGACGCACGGGCTGCTGGTCCTGCTGCTCGTGATGGTGCTGCTGATGCTGGTCATCACCCGGGTCGGGCGGCTCAGCGACCGGTTCGGCCGCAAGCCCGTCCTGATGACGGGCATGCTGGGCTTCCTCCTGCTGTCGCTGCCCGCGTTCCTGCTGATCCGTCAGGGCGACGTGGCGGCGATCGTGGCGGGCATGCTGATGCTCGGCCTGTCGCTGGTCTGCATGCTCGGCACCATGTCGGCGGCGCTCCCGGCGCTCTTCCCGACGGACGTGCGGTACGGCTCGCTGTCCGTGGGCTACAACCTGTCGGCGTCCCTGTTCGGCGGTACGACCCCGCTCGTCGTCACCGCGCTGATCGGCGCCACCGGCAGCGCCCTGATGCCGGCGTACTACGCGATGGGCGCGGCGCTGGTCGGGGTGGTCGCGGTGGCGTGCATGAAGGAGACGGCGCGGCAGCCGCTGGAGGGTTCGCCGCCGTCGGTGGAGACCCCTGAGGAGGCGGCCGAGTTGGTGATGGCCCAGGCTCCCGAACCGCGGTTCTGACTCCCGTGCGGGAAGGCGGGACGCGGCCCGCCGCCGGACGCGGGGTGCCCGCTACGATGGCCGTGCACGCGGCCGTGTCGTAACTGGCAGCCGAGCTGGGTTTAGGTCCCAGTGGGCGAAAGCCCGTGTGGGTTCGAGTCCCACCGGCCGCACGACGAGGAGAAGGGCCGCCCCGCCACGGGGCGGCCCTTCCGTCGTGGTCAGCCCAGCAGGTCCCGGACGACCGGCACCAGGGCCCGGAACGCCTTGCCGCGGTGGCTGATCGCGTTCTTCTCGGCCGGGGTCAGCTCGGCACAGGTGACCTCGTGGCCCTCCGGCTGGAGGATCGGGTCGTAGCCGAAGCCGTGGGTGCCGACCGGGGTGTGGCGGAGGGTGCCGGACATCCGGCCCTCGACGACGCGTTCGGTGCCGTCCGGGAGGGCGAGCGCCGCGGCGCAGGCGAAGTGCGCGCCGCGGTGCCCGTCGGCGATGTCGCCGAGCTGGGCGAGCAGGAGCTCCAGGTTGGCGCGGTCGTCGCCGTGGGTGCCGGACCAGCGGGCGGAGAAGATGCCGGGGGCGCCGCCCAGGACGTCGACGCAGAGGCCGGAGTCGTCGGCGACGGCCGGCAGGCCGGTGGCCCGCGCGAGGGCGTGGGCCTTGAGGAGGGCGTTCTCGGCGAAGGTGACGCCGGTTTCCTTGACGTCGGGGATGTCGGGGTACGCGTCCGCGCCGACGAGTTCGAGGTCGAGGCCCGCGTCGGCGAGGATCGCGTGGAGTTCGGTGATCTTTCCCGCGTTGCGGGTGGCGAGGATCAGACGGGTCATGTCCTCGATTATCGGGGCCGGGCGGCGCGGATCAGCCCGGGGTGCACACCTTGGCCACTTCGCCGGCCGCGTCGGTGATCGGCTGGATGTCCGGGGTGGTGTCGCCGTTCTTGACGGCGGTGCGGACGGTCTCGACGCCCTTGGTGAGGTCGTCGACGGCCTTGGAGAGGTCGGCGTTGTCCGTGGTGTTCTTGAGGTTGCCGAGTTCGGTGGAGATCGAGTTGAGGGACTCCTCGATCTGGGTCGCGTCGTTCGAGGCGTTGGAGACGGCCTGCTGGAGGTTGGACACCGAGGTGGCTATCGCGTCGGCGGTCTTGACGCAGTCCATGGCGGTGTCGAGGGCTCCGCAGCCGCTCAGGACGGTGGTGAGCGCGGCGGCCGTGGCCACGGTGAGTGCGAGACGGCGCTTCAAGGCGGGTCCTCCCCTGTGCATGACGGTCGTGTGGGCGCACGGATCGTACCGGGTACGTTCCGTGCGCCCGTCGACGGTCAGGACGCGGGCAGGCGTCAGAGGGTTCCTTCGAGCGCCTTGCGCTGGATCGCGGCGAGTTCGGCGCAGCCGCCGGAGGCGAGGTCGAGGAGGGCGTTGAGCTCCGCGCGGTCGAAGGGCTCGGCCTCGGCGGTGCCCTGGACCTCGACGAAGCGGCCGTCGCCGGTGCAGACGACGTTCATGTCGGTGTCGGCGCGGACGTCCTCCTCGTAGCAGAGGTCGAGGAGGGGGACGCCGTCGACGATGCCGACGGAGACGGCGCCGACGGTGCCGGTGAGGGGCTGCCGGCCTGCCTTGACGAGCTTCTTGCCCTGGGCCCAGGACACGGCGTCGGCGAGGGCGACGTAGGCGCCGGTGATGGCGGCGGTGCGGGTGCCGCCGTCGGCCTGCAGGACGTCGCAGTCGAGGACGATCGTGTTCTCGCCGAGGGCCTTGTAGTCGATGACGGCGCGCAGGGAGCGGCCGATGAGGCGGGAGATCTCGTGGGTACGACCGCCGATCTTGCCGCGGACGGATTCGCGGTCGCCGCGGGTGTTGGTGGCCCTGGGGAGCATGGAGTACTCCCCGGTGACCCAGCCCTCGCCGCTGCCCTTGCGCCAGCGGGGCACGCCCTCGGTGACGGAGGCGGTGCAGAAGACCTTGGTGTCGCCGAAGGAGACGAGGACGGAGCCCTCGGCGTGCTTGCTCCATCCGCGTTCGATGGTGACGGGGCGGAGCTGTTCGGGGGTACGGCCGTCGATGCGAGACATGGGAGGAGCGTATCCGGACATGGCGAAGGGCCCGTTCCCCTGCCGGAACGGGCCCTCGTCAGGAAGTGAGCGGGCGGCTCACGCTCACATCAGGTCTTCGATCTCCGCGGCGATCGGGTCCGCATCGGTGCCGATGACGACCTGGATGGCCGTGCCCATCTTGACGACGCCGTGGGCGCCGGCGGCCTTGAGGGCGGCCTCGTCGACCAGGGCGGGGTCGACGACCTCGGTGCGCAGGCGGGTGATGCAGCCCTCGACCTCTTCGATGTTGTCGATGCCGCCCAGCCCGGCGACGATCTTCTCAGCCTTGGTGGCCATGTGTTTCTCCCTGTCCGTTCCGTTCGCGCGAACGCGAATCTCGGCGCACCTGCGGTCCGCTTTGTCACGGTAACCCACGGTTGGCCCAACTTCGCGAGCGAGTGCCGCCGTTCTGCCGAATGATGACGATCACCGGCGGCCTGCCCTCAGTGGGCTCCCGGAGCCTACCGCAACTGGTCTACACCAGTGTGCAACGAGATGCGGCCCCGGCTTGTTCCGGGCAGGGAGGACGCCGATGAGTACCGAAAGCGCCGCGGCGCGACCGAAGAAGTCCGTGTGGGGCGGGCTCTTCCAGGGTCTCCAGAAGATGGGGCGCAGCCTCCAGCTCCCCATCGCCGTCCTGCCCGCGGCCGGCATCATCAACCGCCTGGGCCAGCCGGACGTGTTCGGCGCCGACGGTCTCGGCTGGGACAAGGTCGCCGCGGTGATGGCCGGCGCCGGCGGCGCCCTCCTCGACGGCAACCTCGGTCTTCCCCTGCTGTTCTGCATCGGTGTCGCCATCGGCATGGCGAAGAAGTCGGACGGCTCGACCGCGCTGGCGGCCGTGGTCGGCTTCCTCGTCTACTACACGGTCCTGCGCCAGTTCCCGAAGGACTGCCCCTCGGGCACGGCCGACATCGGCGGCGGCTGCCTGTCGCCCGACGACGTCTTCGCCGCCTACACGTACCAGAACCCGGGTGTCTTCGGCGGCATCGTCATGGGCCTGCTCACCGCCTACCTCTGGCAGCGCTACCACCGCACGAAGCTGGTCGACTGGCTCGGCTTCTTCAACGGCCGCCGCCTCGTCCCGATCATCATGACCTTCGTGGCGATCGCGTTCGCCTCGCTCTGCCTGTGGATCTGGCCGCCGATCGGCGACGCCCTGGAGAACTTCAGCGACTGGCTGGTCGGGCTCGGCTCGTGGGGTTCGGGCATCTTCGGTCTGGCGAACCGCGCACTGCTCGTCATCGGCCTGCACCAGTTCCTGAACGTGCCCATCTGGTTCCAGTTCGGCACGTACGAGAAGCCGGACGGCACGGTGGTGCACGGCGACATCCCGATGTTCCTGGCGGGCGACCCGAACGCCGGCCAGTTCCTGACCGGCTTCTTCCCGATCATGATGTTCGCGCTGCCGGCCGCGGCGCTCGCGATCACCCACTGCGCCAGGCCGCACCGCCGCAAGGAGGTCGGCGGCCTGATGCTCTCGGTCGCGCTGACCTCGTTCGTCACCGGCATCACCGAGCCGCTGGAGTACTCGTTCCTCTTCGTCGCGCCGGTGCTGTACGCGATCCACGCGGTGCTGACCGGCGTCTCGATGGCGGTGTCCTGGGCGTTCGGGGTGAAGGACGGCTTCAGCTTCTCGGCCGGTCTGATCGACTACGTGATCAACTGGAACCTCGCGACCAAGCCGTGGCTGATCATCCCCATCGGCCTCGCCTTCGCGGTGGTGTACTACGCGATCTTCAGGTTCGCGATCACCCGGTTCGACATCCCGACACCGGGCCGCGAACCCGAGGAGGTCGCGGAGGAGATGGAGCGCGACAACGTCAAGTAGCCCCTCGATCACGGCACGGAGCGTGACCGATTCGGGGCTTTCGCCCCCCTCGTAAGCCCCGCAGAAGGCCCTCGGACCTCACCGTCCGGGGGCCTTATGTCGTGCATTTCAGGCTATGGCCGAGCCCACAAAATTCGCAGGTTCCTTATCTAAGTCTCACGTGCTAAAACTGGTCTACACCACTCATTGGTGTAGACCACGCGGTCCAGAACACCGCGTTCCACGAGACGTCGCCTCCCCCCGTGTTCACGTCCCCGGCGGCGCCTTGCCTTCTTGGAGGAAGTTGATGAGTACGGCCACCGCCCAGGCCGCCGCTCCCGCGAAGAAGCGCGGATCCGGCCTGTTCCAGGGCCTGCAGAAGGTCGGTCGCAGCCTGCAGCTGCCGATCGCCGTCCTGCCGGCCGCGGGTATCTTGCTCCGTCTCGGCCAGCCCGACGTCTTCGGCGCCGACGGCCTCGGCTGGGACAAGGTCGCCTCCGTCTTCGCCACCGCCGGCGGCGCGGTCTTCGACAACCTGCCCCTGCTCTTCTGCATCGGTGTCGCCATCGGCTTCGCCAAGAAGGCGGACGGCTCCACCGCCCTGGCCGCGCTCGTCGGCTTCCTGGTCTACAGCAACGTGCTGAAGGCGTTCCCGATCACCGACGCCGTCGTCAACACGACCGCCAACAAGGGTGTCGACGTCGCCGCGACGTACAACAACCCGGGCGTCCTCGGCGGCATCCTGATGGGTCTGCTGTCGGCCGTCCTGTGGCAGAAGTTCCACCGCACCAAGCTGGTCGACTGGCTCGGCTTCTTCAACGGCCGCCGCCTCGTCCCGATCATCATGGCCTTCGTCGGCACCGCCGTCGGCGTCGTCTTCGGCCTGGTCTGGGAGCCGATCGGCGAGGGCATCTCCAGCTTCGGCGAGTGGATGACCGGCCTCGGTGCCGGTGGCGCCGGCCTCTTCGGTCTCATCAACCGCGCGCTGATCCCCGTCGGCATGCACCAGTTCGTGAACACCGTCTCCTGGTTCCAGATCGGCGACTTCACCAACGCGGCCGGCGAGGTCGTCCACGGTGACCTGAACCGCTTCTTCGCCGGTGACCCGAGCGCCGGCATCTTCATGTCGGGCTTCTTCCCGATCATGATGTTCGGCCTCCCGGCCGCCGCCATCGCCATCGCCCACGCCGCTCGCCCCGAGCGCCGCAAGGCCGTGATGGGCATGATGGTCTCGCTCGCGCTGACCTCCTTCGTCACCGGCATCACGGAGCCGATCGAGTTCACCTTCATGTTCATCGCGCCGCTCCTGTACGCGATCCACGCGGTCCTGACCGCCGTCTCGATGGCCGTCACCTGGGCCTTCGGCGTCCACGCGGGCTTCACCTTCTCCGCCGGCGGCATCGACTACCTGCTCAACTGGAACCTCGCGACCAAGCCGTGGCTGATCATCCCGATCGGTCTCGTCTTCGCGGCGATCTACTACGTGGTCTTCCGCTTCGCGATCACCAAGTTCAACCTCCCCACCCCGGGCCGTGAGCCCGAGGAGGAGATCGAGGACCTCACCAAGGCGTGAGCCCCTCCCCCCGCACGAAGGAAGGCCCCGGAACCGCGAGGTTCCGGGGCCTTTCCCGTCGTACCGGCGCACGCGCGGGCGACCGGGCGGGCGACCCGCCGTCAGATCTCGTAGACCGCGCCGGGGCGGGCCAGTTCCGAGGGGCCCGAGTAGACCTCGCGGGCGTCCTGGAGGTTGCGCTCGCCGTCGGTCCACGGCGGGATGTGGGTGAGGACGAGGCGGCCGACGCGGGCACGGGTGGCCTGGGCGCCGGCTTCGCGGCCGTTGAGGTGGAGGGCGGGGATGTCCTCCTTGCCGTGGGTGAAGGACGCCTCGCAGAGGAAGAGGTCGGCGCCGTCGGCCAGGTCGTGGAGGGCGTCGCAGACCCCGGTGTCGCCGGAGTAGGTGAGCGACCGGCCGCCGTGCTCGACCCTGATCGCGTACGCCTCGACGGGGTGGCAGACCTTCTCCGTGCGGACCGAGAAGGGGCCGATCTCGAAGCTGCCCGACGTCAGGGTGCGGAAGTCGAAGACCTCGCTCATCGAGGTGGCCGACGGGGTGTCCGCGTACGCCGTGGTCAGCCGCTGCTCGGCACCCTCCGGCGCGTAGACGGGGATCGCGTCGCAGCGTCCGCCCTCGTGCCGGTAGTAGCGCGCGACGAAGTACCCGCACATGTCGATGCAGTGGTCCGCGTGCAGATGGCTGAGGAAGATCGCGTCGAGGTCGTACAGACCGATGTGTCGCTGCAGCTCGCCCAGGGCGCCGTTGCCCATGTCGAGGAGCAACCGGAAGCCGTCGGCCTCGACGAGGTAGCTCGAACAGGCCGAATCCGCGGACGGGAACGACCCGGAGCAACCGACGACGGTGAGCTTCATGGAGCGTGAACCTCCGTGGACGGGTACGGAAAGCGCGCTGAGAGGAGGGGGAGGCTGTGCGATCTGTCGAGCGTAAGGCGCACGCGGGCCTGTCGCTCCTTCGTGGTGGCCCGTTGTGGGCGAACTCACGGGCTCTGTCACCGGTTCGGATGGATGGCGGGCCGTTGCGGCGAAGTGAACCGCGCGCCGGTACGGTCTTGAGGTATGGACACGTCGTGGTGGCCCGCGCTGGGCGCGGTCGTGGTGATCGCCCTGGTCGTGGCGCTCGCCGACGGGTGGCGGCGCTCGGGCCGGAACCGTCCCCCGGGACGGACCCCGGGAAGGACACCGGGTCGGCCGTCGGGGCGGACCCGGCCGCCGGGCCGGCCCGCGCCGCGCGGGCGGGGACCGGAGCGGCGTCCGCGGGCGGGTGAGATCTGGTGGGCCGACGTGCCCTACGAGGACGGGCCCGGATCGAAGGACCGGCCCTGTCTCGTCCTGGTGGTACGGGGGGACAGCGCGCTGGTCGCGAAGATCACCAGCAAGTACCACGACGAGCGGCCGGGCGTGATCGCGCTTCCGCCGGGATCGGTGGGGGACGCCCAGGGGCGGCCCAGCTTCCTGGAGACGGACGAGCTGCGGGACGTGCCGGTGGCGGAGTTCCGCCGGAGAGTGGGAACGGCGGACCCGGTCGTGTGGGACCAGGTCCGCCATCTCGCGCGGTAGGGAGTGTCCTGGGGGCTACGCCCAGAGCTGGCCCTGGACCGTCTCGATCGCCTCTTCGGTCGTGGCGGCCGTGTAGAGGCCGGTCGACAGGTACTTCCAGCCGCCGTCGGCGACGACGAACGCGATGTCGGCGCTCTCGCCCGCCTTGACTGCCTTGTTGCCGACGCCGATGGCCGCGTGCAGGGCCGCGCCGGTGGAGACGCCCGCGAAGATTCCCTCCTGCTGGAGGAGTTCGCGGGTGCGGGTGACGGCGTCCGCGGAGCCGACGGAGAAGCGGGTGGTGAGGACGGAGGCGTCGTACAGCTCGGGGACGAAGCCCTCGTCCAGGTTGCGCAGGCCGTAGACCAGGTCGTCGTAGCGCGGCTCGGCGGCGACGATCTTGACGTCCGGCTTGTGCTCGCGGAGGTAGCGGCCGACGCCCATCAGCGTCCCCGTCGTGCCGAGGCCGGCGACGAAGTGGGTGATGGAGGGGAGGTCGGCGAGGATCTCGGGCCCGGTGGTGGCGTAGTGGGCGCCCGCGTTGTCCGGGTTGCCGTACTGGTAGAGCATCACCCAGGAGGGGTTCTCGGCCGAGATCTCCTTGGCGACGCGGACCGCCGTGTTGGAGCCGCCCGCCGCGGGGGACGAGATGATCTCCGCCCCCCACATGGCGAGCAGCTGGCGCCGCTCCTCGCTGGTGTTCTCGGGCATGACGCAGACGATGCGGTAGCCCTTGAGCTTGGCGGCCATGGCGAGGGAGATGCCGGTGTTGCCGCTGGTCGGCTCCAGGATGGTGCAGCCGGGCGTGAGCCGGCCGTCCTTCTCCGCCTGCTCGATCATGTGGAGCGCGGGGCGGTCCTTGACCGAGCCGGTCGGATTGCGGTCCTCCAGCTTCGCCCAGATGCGGACGTCCTCCGAGGGGGAGAGCCGGGGGAGGCGGACCAGCGGCGTGTTGCCGACCGCGGCCAGCGAGGAGTCGTAGCGCATGTGGATCAGACCATGCCGCCGGCGACGGCCGGCAGGATCGTGACGCTGTCGCCGTCGGAGAGCTTGGTGTCGATGCCGTCGAGGAAGCGGACGTCCTCGTCGTTCAGGTAGACGTTGACGAAGCGGCGGAGCTTGCCGCCGTCGACGATGCGGGCCTCGATCCCGGTGTGGCGGGACTCCAGGTCGGCGAAGAGCGCGGCGAGGGTGTCACCGCTGCCCTCGACGGCCTTCTCGCCGTCGGTGTAGGTGCGGAGGATGGTCGGGATGCGGACCTCGATGGCCATGGCGTGGGCTCCTGTCGGAAGTGACGTGGTGGGCGCGCTGCTGGGGCCCCGCGCGGAGGGGTCGTACGGGGTGTGCGCTCGGCCGGTCGCTCAGAGCGCAGCGCGGGACGTACACATCGCGCTGGCGAGGCGGCACAGGTCGACGTGCAGGCGCGCAACGAGCAGGGGTGTGCCCGGAGTCTCTTCGCTCACGTCGTGGGAAACCATGGGCTCATCGTATCGATTCCCGGTCCGGGTTCCGGAATGTGATCTCACATGGTGGATGATTCCTGACCGCCTGCCGGACCGTGCTGGTAGACGACGGTCGGGCGGCCGGTCCTCGGATGCGGGATGACCTCGGCTTCCACCCCGTAGACGGCGTCGAGCAGCTCGGGCGTGAGGACCTCGTCGGGGGTGCCGCCGGTGACCAGCCGGCCCTGTTCGAGGACGTAGAGGCGGTCGCAGTACGCCCCCGCGAGGTTGAGGTCGTGGAGGGCGAGCAGGTTGGTGGTGCCCAGGGTGCGGACGAGGCCCAGGACGTCGAGCTGGTGGCGGATGTCCAGGTGGTTGGTGGGTTCGTCGAGGACGAGGAGGGCCGGGTCCTGGACGAGCGCCCGCGCGACGAGCGCGCGCTGGCGCTCGCCGCCGGACAGGGTCGGGTACGGGCGGTCGGCGAGCTCCGTGAGGCCGACGCGGGCGAGGGCGGCGGCCGCCAGGTCCCGGTCGGGGCCGGTGTCGCCCTCCCAGAACCGCTTGTGCGGGGAGCGGCCGAGGGCGACGAGTTCGCGGACCGTGAGCTCGAACTCGGTGGCGCTGTCCTGGGGCACCGTGGCGACCCGGCGGGCGCGGGCCTTGGGTCCGAGGGCGTGGAGGTCGTCGCCGTCGAGGGCGGCGTGGCCCGCGGTGGGGACGAGGGTGCCGTAGACGCAGCGCAGGAGGGTCGTCTTGCCGCTGCCGTTGGGCCCGATGAGGCCGACGGTCTCGCCGGGGCCGACGGTCAGGTCGACGGAGCGCAGGCGCCGGCCGTACGAGAGGCCGTGCAGGCGGAGCTCGGTCACAGGGGTGCCCCTTCCGGGCGGCGGCGCATCAGCCAGAGGAAGAACGGGCCGCCGGTGAGCGCGGTGAGCACGCCGACGGGGATGTCCTGGGGCGCCGCGACGGTCCGGGCGCCGAGGTCGGCGAGGACGAGGGCGAGCGCGCCGCCGAGCGCGGCGACCGGCAGGAGGCGGCGGTGCGGGGCTCCGACGGCGAGGCGGGCGGCGTGCGGGGCCATCAGGCCGACGAAGCCGACGGCTCCGCTGGCGGCGACCATGACGGCGGTGACGAGGGAGGCGAGGACGAAGACGGCGGCGCGGAACCGGGCCGTGTCGAGACCGAGGACGGTGGCCCCCTCCTCGCCGGTGAGGAGCAGGTCGAGGGGGCGGGCGAGGGTGAGGAGGACGGCGACGCCGACGGCGAGGACGGCCGCGGGCAGGGCGAGGGTGTCCCAGCGGGCGCTGCCGAGGCCGCCGAGGGACCAGTAGAGCGCCTCCTGGAACTGCTCGGGGCGCCCGGCGACGACGAGGAGCAGGGTGGCGAGGGCGGACAGGATGTAGGAGACGGCGACCCCGGCGAGGACGAGCCGGGCGCCGGTCATGGTGCCGCCCCGGCGCGCGAGCCCGTAGACGAGGACGAGCGCGAGGAGCGCGCCGCCGAAGGCGCCGGCGGGCAGGGCGAGGGTGGTGGTCACCCCTCCCCCGACGCCGGCGACGAGGGCCAGGACGGCGCCGGCGGAGGCGCCCGAGGAGATGCCGAGGAGGAAGGGGTCGGCGAGCCGGTTGCGGACGAGGGCCTGGAGGACGGCGCCGACGACGGCGAGCCCGGCGCCGACGACGATGCCGAGCAGGACCCGGGGCAGCCGTACGTCGAGCACGATCGTGCGGTGCGGCGACGGCGCGGCCCGCCCGGTCAGGGCGTCGACGACCTGGCCGGGCGGGACGCGGACGGAGCCGAGGGCGAGGGAGGCGAGCGCGGCGGCGGCCAGCGCGAGGACGAGTCCGGCGACGACGAGGGCGTACCGCCCGGGGCGGGCGGGGCCGGGGCCCGGGGCCGCCGCGGGGGCGGCGGTCCGGGCCGGGCGGAGTGCGGTGCTCACCGGGCGGGGTGGAGCTGGGCGGCGAGCTTGTCGACGGCGGCGGGGACGCGGACGCCGAGGACGGTGTCGGAGAGCGGCATGACGGCGAACCGCCGGTCGCGGATCGCCGGGACGTCCTGGAGGGCGGGGTCGTCGAGGAGCCGTCGCTTCTTCTGCTCGACGGTGGTGGTGCCGTAGTCGTAGATGACGATGACGTCCGGGCGTCGGTCGACGACCTGCTCCCAGGTGGCGTCGCCGAATGCCTTGCCGAGGTCGGCGAAGACGTTGCGGCCGCCGGCGCGGGTGATCAGCTCGTTGCCGATGCCCTTGCCGCCGGCGGTGAACGCCGTCTTGTCGCCGCTGTCGTAGACGAAGACGGAGACGGGCGGGGTGCCGTCGAGCCGCTTCTCGGTGGCGGCGACGGTGGCGCGGGCCGACCGGATCCAGGTCTCGGCCCGGTCGGCGACCCCGAACGTGCTCCCGGTCTCCCTCACTTCGCGGTAGAGGTCGTCGAGAGAGGGGGAACCGGTCGGGCAGTACTCGGTGTTGAGGCGGGTGGCGATGCCGGAGCGGGCGAGGTCGTCGCGGCTCCGGCCGTCCTTGGCGTCGAAGGCGGAGGAGTAACCGCCGTACACGAAGTCGGGGTTCGCGGCGAGCAGGGCCTCCTTGGAGGGGTACTCCTTCGCGAGGACGGGGACGGTGTCGTACGCCTTGCGGTAGGCCGGGAGGACCGCGTCGTCGAGGTAGGCGGTGCCGACGAGCGACTTCTCCAGGCCGAGGGCGAGCATGATCTCGGTGACGTGCTGGTTCATGGTGACCGCGCGCCGGGGCGGTGCCTGGTAGGTGTGCTTCACACCGCAGTTGGTGACGGTGTACGGGAATCCGGCGGCGGGCTTCGCGGGCGGGGCGGCGGCCTCGGGGGCGGCCGAGCAGGCGGCGAGCAGCGGGATCAGGGCGGCTGCGGACAGCAGCGGGCGACGCCAGGACATGGCGGAACGGCCTCCTCCGGGGATTTCCACGTCCCCGATCGGCGGTGGGAGGCGGCAGGTCAGTTCCTGGCTTCCGCCTCCCCTCGGAGGCGGTCACAGTGGCGGGACCGTGCCGGATTCGCACCGGCTTCCTGGCTCCTGCCGCCCGTAGGTCCCGGCCAGTCTCTCACTCCGGCCAGGACGACTCGCGGATGGTGGTCACGAAGTCCCCCGGGACGAAGCCGGGCACGTGGTGGCGCAGGACGTCGGCCTTGACGTTGCCGAAGGCGGTGTCGGGCTTGGGGGCGATGCCCTCGGCGAACGCCGCCAGGATCCGCCGCTTGAAGTCGGGGCGCGGGTGCGCGGCGACGATCGCGGCCCGGTCCTCGGGGGTGACGGCGGCCGGGTCGTCGTAGCCGATGCCGAGCACGTCGTACTCGACGCCGGCCGTGACGAGGGCGACCTCGGGGTCCATGAACTCCGGGACGCCCGGGGTCGTGTGGAGGGCGATCGCGGTCCAGACGCGGCGGACGGCGTCCTCGTCGGCGCCCTGCGCGCGGAGGAAGGAGGCGGCCTCCTCGGCGCCGTCGACCTCGAAGCGGCGGCCGCTCCCGCGGTGCTTCTCGCCGAGGCCGAGGTCGTGGAACATGGCTCCGACGTAGAGGAGTTCGGGGTCGAAGGCGAGGCCGCGGGCGCGGCCCCGGAGGGCGCCGAAGAGGTAGACGCGGCGGGAGTGGTCGTAGATGAGGTCGCTCGTGGTGTCGCGGACGAGTTCGGTGGCGGCGGCGGCGAGCCTGCTGTCGGGGATCAGCGCGAGTGCGTTCATGGGACCAGCCTCGTCGGCGGGGAGGCACCCCCGCCATGTCCGTACGGACAGGCATCCCACAGAATCGGACACATGACGGTGCACACGGTGGTGGTGGCTGCTTTCGACGGCGTCCGGCTCCTGGACGTCTCCGCGCCCCTGGAGGTCTTCTCCACGGCGGGGTCCGGTTACGAGGTGGTGGTGTGCTCGCCCGACGGGCGGGACGTGCGGACCTCGGCCGGGCTGCGGATCGGGGCGGACCTCGCGGTGGCGGCGGTGGCGGGCGCGGACACCCTCGTCGTGCCCGGGGCGGTGGACGTGGAGCGGTGTGTGGCGGTGGCGCCGGCCGTGGCGGAGCTGGCGGCCCGCTCGGGGCGGGTGGCGTCGGTCTGCACCGGGGCGTTCGCGCTGGGTGCGGCGGGGCTGCTGGCCGGACGGCGGGCGACGACGCACTGGGAGCACGCGGCGGAGCTGGCCCGCCGGTATCCGGAGGTCGAGGTGGACCCGGACGCGATCCACGTGCGGGACGGCGAGGTGTGGAGTTCGGCGGGGGTGACGGCCGGGATCGACCTGTGCCTGGCGCTGGTGGAGGAGGACCGGGGGGCGGAGGCGGCCCGCGCGGTCGCCCGGGACCTGGTGGTGTTCCTGCAGCGGCCGGGCGGCCAGTCGCAGTTCTCGGCGGCCTCGCGGACTCCCCCGACGGCGCATCCGGTGGTCCGTCCGCTGCTGGACGCCGTGGCGGCCGATCCGGCGGCGGACCACAGCGCTCCGGCGCTCGCGCGGCGGGCGGGGGTGAGCGCCCGGCATCTGGCCCGGCTGTTCCGTGAGCAGACCGGGGCGACGCCGGCCGGGTACGTGGAGCGGGTGCGGGTCGAGGCGGCCCGGATGCTCCTGGAGGGCGGGGCGAGCGTGACGGGCGCGGCGGCGCGCAGCGGGCTGGGCAGCGACGAGACGCTGCGGAGGGCGTTCGCCCGGCACTTCGGGGTGACGCCCTCCGCCCATCTGGCGAGGTTCCGCACGACGGCGGCGGACGCGTCCTACGCGTAGGACTCGACGATCTCGACCTCTTCCTCGGTCACCACGCCCTCGACGATCGTGAAGGAGCGGAACTGGAAGGGGCCGGCGTCGTCGGTGTCCGCGGTGGAGACGAGGACGTAGTGGGCGTGCGGCTCGTTCGCGTACGAGATGTCCGTGCGGGACGGGTACGCCTCGGTCGCGGTGTGCGAGTGGTAGACGATCACCGGCTCCTCGTCCCGGTCGTCCATGTCGCGGTAGAGCTTGAGCAGGTCCGCGGAGTCGAACTCGTAGAACGTGGGCGAGCGGGCGGCGTTCAGCATCGGGATGAACCGTTCGGGGCGGCCGCTGCCGGCCGGGCCCGCGACGACGCCGCAGGCTTCGTCGGGGTGGTCCTTGCGGGAGTGTTCCACGATCTGGTCGTGCAGGGCCCGGGTGATGGTCAGCATGCCGACAGGATAAGCAGACGGGCCGTTCCGTACCGAGGAGTGGTACGGAACGGCCCGCATGCCGGGACGGTCCTGGATCAGGACCGCTTGGCGAAGGCCGCGCCTTGGGGGTTGCGGGCCTTGAGGACCAGGTAGGAGACGGCGAGGAGGAGACCCCACACCGGGGCGCCGTACAGCGCGACGCGGTTGCCCTCGTCCATGGCCATCGTGACGATGACCATGGCGATGAAGGCCAGCGAGAAGACGCTGAACCAGATGCCGCCGGGCGCCTTGAAGGAGGACTGGGGCAGCTCGCCCCGGTCGGCCTTGAGGCGGTAGCGGATCTGGCAGACGAGGATGACGATCCAGGCCCACATGCCGGAGATGGTGGCGAAGGAGACGACGTAGTTGAACGCCTCGCCGGGCCACTGGTAGTTGATCCAGACTCCGACCATCATCAGCGCGGCGGAGACCGTGGTGCCGACGAGCGGGGTGCCGGACCGGGTCAGCCGGGTGAAGACCTTCGGACCCTGGCCGTTGAGCGCCAGGTCGCGCAGCATGCGGCCGGTGGAGTACATGCCCGAGTTGCAGGAGGACAGGGCCGCCGTCAGGACCACGAAGTTGACGATGGCGGCGCCGATGCCCAGGCCCATCCGCTCGAACGCCTCGACGAACGGGCTGACGCCCGGCTTGAAGGCGGTCCACGGGACGACCGAGAGGATCATGATCAGCGCGCCGACGTAGAAGACGGCGATGCGCCACGGCACGGTGTTGATCGCCTTCGGCAGGACCGTCTTCGGGTCCTTCGACTCGCCCGCGGTGACGCCGACCAGCTCGACGGCGAGGAAGGCGAACATGACCATCTGGAGGGTCATCAGGGTCGAGAAGATGCCGTCCTCGCCGGCGAAGAAGCCGCCGAGGTCCCACAGGTGGGTGACGGAGGCGGTGTCGCCGGCGTCGGAGAAGCCGAGGGTCAGGATGCCGGCGCAGATCAGGATCATGCCGACGATCGCGGTGACCTTGACCATCGAGAACCAGAACTCCAGCTCACCGAAGAGCTTCACGGAGATCAGGTTGGCACCGTAGAGGATCACGGTGAAGACGAGGGCGGACAGCCACTGCGGGATGTCCCACCAGTACGTCATGTAGGTGGCCGCGGCGGTGACCTCGGTGATGCCGGTGACCACCCAGAAGAGCCAGTACGTCCAGCCGGTCGCGAAGCCCGCGAAGGGGCCGATGAACTCGCGGGCGTACTCGGAGAAGGAGCCCGAGACCGGGCGGTACATGAGGAGCTCGCCGAGCGCCCGCATGATGAAGAAGATGACGACGCCCGCGAGGGCGTAGGCGAGGATCAGGCTCGGTCCCGCGATGGAGATGCCCTTGCCGGCGCCGAGGAAGAGGCCGGTCCCGATGGCTCCGCCGATGGCGATCATCTGGATCTGACGGGCGCCGAGTGCCCGGTGGTAACCCTCACCGGGTGCGGACTCCGCGGCCTCGTCGCCGTCGTGCTGCTTGTCGACCTGCACAGAGGTCATGGTGGTGCGCCTTTCTCCATGCCGATCCGCGCGACTGCGAGTGCGTCTGCCGCGGACCAGTTCCTGATCCCCCCGGATGTGGATGGAGTGCCACCGGCGGTCAGCCGGTCCAAGCGCCCTCGGGAACAGGGGTGGCGTCCCCGAGCGGTCGTGAAGATTTATCACGGGGCGCGGGGCGATCGACGGAGATCCCTGTGGCGCACGCCACAGAAATACAGGCAGGAAAAGGACACAAGAGTGCGGGGTGGACGGTCTGATAACGCATTCGTTATCCGGATTTGAGCGTCCGCTGAGCGAACACCCCGCCGCCGGGAGCGCCGGCTACGACATCAGGGTCGTGACGAGGGACTCCTGCAGCGCACCCAGCCAGAGGTACGCCATCACCATCGGCTTGCGCGGGTCGGAGTCCGGCAGCCGGTAGAGCTGCTCACTCTCCTCGTCGTCCGTGACCTCCAGGCGGGTGCCGATGGTCAGCCGGAGGTCGTTGAGCGCGCCGAGCCAGGCCCGGGACTCGTCCGCGGTCAGCTTCAGGACCGCCCCGCCCTCGCCCGCCGCCTCGGCCGTCAGGCCGTCCAGGGCGCGGACCACCACGAGGGCGTCCTCGCGCTTGCGGGCCCGCAGGTCGTTCTCGGTGTAGCGGCGGAAGTCGGAGGCGGCCGCCCGCAGCTCCTCGCTGTCGTCCCCGTACGCGTCGGGGAAGAGGCGCCGGAGGGCCGGGTCGGACGGCGGCTCGCTGGGCCCCTCGGAGAAGAGCGCGGCCAGCGGGTCCTCGTCGGCCGACGGCTCGTCGCCCGGGCCGATCAGCTCCATGAGCTGCACGGCGAGGGAGCGGAGGATGGAGATCTCGACCTCGTCGAGCGCGACGGCCGCGCCGCCGCCGGGCAGCGCCTCGAAGTGGCCGGCCATCAGAAGCGGTCCTGGGAGAGGGTCGCCCAGAGGCCGTAGCCGTGCATCGCCTGCACGTCGCGTTCCATCTCCTCACGCGTGCCGCTGGAGACCACCGCGCGGCCCTTGTGGTGCACGTCGAGCATCAGTTTGTGCGCCTTGTCCTTGGAGTAGCCGAAGTACGACTGGAAGACGTACTCCACGTAGCTCATCAGGTTCACCGGATCGTTGTGCACGAGGGTCACCCACGGCACATCGGGTTCGGTGACCGCGGAGACCTCCTCGGCCGATTCCGTACGTTCGATCTCAATAGGCGCGACGCTCACTCACCCCATGTTGTCACCCCTGGGGGCCCGTCGCACAAACGGGGCGCGCCCGCGACGCACGGACGGCGATAGAAATCGTCACTCTGACGATTTCTGCGCTAGCATCGCTGACATGAACGCTGCGGACCTTGGGCTGCCGGTGGACGTGCCGTCGACCGCGCTCTTCACCGATCAGTACGAGCTGACCATGCTCCAGGCGGCCCTGCGGGCCGGCACCGCCGACCGGCGCTCCGTCTTCGAGGTCTTCACCCGACGGCTGCCCGAGGGGCGGCGCTACGGAGTCCTCGCGGGAGTCGGACGCGTCCTGGACGCCGTCGAGAACTTCCGCTTCGACCCGGCCGTCCTGGGCTTCCTGCGCGAGCACGGCATCGTCGACGAGCCGACCCTCGCCTGGCTGGCCCGCTACCGCTTCTCCGGCGACATCTGGGGGTACCCCGAGGGCGAGGTGTACTTCCCCGGCTCGCCCGTGCTGCGCGTCGAGGGCTCCTTCGCCGAGTGCGTGCTCCTGGAGACGGTGATCCTCTCCATCCTCAACCACGACTCGGCCATCGCCGCCGCGGCCTCCCGCATGTCGGCAGCGGCCGGCGGGCGGCGCCTGATCGAGATGGGCGCCCGGCGCACCCACGAGCTCGCGGCCGTCGCCGCCTCCCGCGCCGCCTACGTCGGCGGCTTCGACTCCACCTCGGACCTCGCGGCCGGGTTCCGCTACGGCATCCCGACCGTCGGCACCTCCGCCCACGCCTTCACCCTGCTCCACGACAGCGAGCGGGACGCCTTCCGGGCCCAGATCGACTCCCTGGGGCGCGGTACGACCCTGCTCGTCGACACCTACGACGTCGCCGAGGCCGTCCGGACCGCCGTCGAGGTGGCCGGGCCCGAGCTGGGGGCGGTCCGGATCGACTCCGGCGACCTGCTGCTCGTCGCCCACCGGGTGCGGGCGCAGCTCGACGAGCTGGGCGCCCGCGACACCCGGATCGTGGTCACCTCGGACCTCGACGAGTACGCCATCGCCTCGCTCGCCGCCGCGCCGGTCGACGCGTACGGGGTGGGGACGCAGCTGGTCACCGGCAGCGGCCACCCGACCTGCTCGATGGTCTACAAGCTGGTGGCGCGGGCCGACTCGGCCGACCTCAGGGCCCCGCTCGTCCCGGTCGCCAAGAAGTCGCTGGGCGGCAAGGCGTCCGTCGGCGGCCGCAAGTGGGCGGCCCGCCGGCCCGACGCGACCGGGGTCGCCGAGGCCGAGGTCGTGGGCGTCGGACCGGTCCCGCCGGAGCTCGCCGACCACCAGCTCCTGGTGGAGCTGGTGAAGGGCGGCGACGTGGTGGCCCGGGAGCCCCTGGAGGCCGCGAGGTCCCGGCACATCGCGGCCCGCGCCGGGCTCCCGATGTCGGCCATGCAGCTCTCCCGGGGCGAGCCGGTCCTCCCGACCGAGTACGTCTGACCGCAGCCGGCCCTCCGGCCGGCGGGCCCGCGAGTCCCCGGGGACGCCCCCTCCCGCCGGGAGGGGGAAGTCTCTAGGCTCGGGACCCACCCCCTCCGACGCCCTAAGGACACCCGCCATGCACCGCGCATTGATCGTTGTGGACGTTCAGAACGACTTCTGCGAGGGCGGCAGCCTCGCGGTGACGGGCGGGGCGGACGTCGCCGCGGCCATCACCGACCTGGTCGGCCAGACGGCGGGCACCTCCTACCGGCATGTCGTCGCCACCCGCGACCACCACGTCGATCCGGGCGCGCACTTCGCCCCGGCCGGCGAGGACCCGGACTACGTGTCCTCCTGGCCGGTGCACTGCGTGGCCGGCACGGAGGGCGTCGGCTTCCACCCGAACTTCGCTCCGGCGGTCGCCAGCGGCGCGATCGACGCCGTCTTCGACAAGGGCGCGTACTCCGCCGCGTACAGCGGCTTCGAGGGCCGGGACGAGAACGGCGAGACGCTCGCGGAGTGGCTGCACGCCCGGGACGTCACCGAGGTCGACGTGGTCGGGATCGCCACCGACCACTGCGTCCGGGCGACGGCCCTGGACGCGGCGCGCGAGGGCTTCCGCACCCACGTGCTGCTCGACCTCACGGCGGGCGTGGCCGGCGCGACCACCGACCGGGCCCTGGAGGAGCTCCGGGCGGCGGGTGTGCTGCTCACCGGCAAGCCGGTGGTCGCGTAGCGCGGACGCCCTCGGACACCCCCTAGGCGGCGGGCTCCGCGGCGGGCTCCCTCGGGAGGGAGCGCACGGGGTGCCAGAGCTCCTGGGCGGCGCCCGGGGTGGATCTCCAGAGCAGGCCGTCGGGGTGGTGCAGGACAGCCGTGATCTCGTCCGGGGTGGGCGGCTCGCTGTTCCCGCGGAGGTAGACGGCGCGCAGGCCGAGGTTCCGCAGCCGGGTCAGGGCGCGGGCTCGGTTGGCGGCGTGCACCAGGAAGCGGACCGTGGCTCCGTCGCGGGCCGGGCTGGGAAGCCCTATCGCGACGACCACGCTGCCGCCCGGCAGCTTGCAGAACCCTCCGTTGGGCATGCGGAACCACTCCCCCGTGGATCAGATGTCAATAAGAAAAGCGTCAGAGGCACCTAAACACGATCGGCCGCCGCCCGCTAGAGGGCGACGGCCGATCATGCTTTGACCTGCGGTTTTACCGGTTACTTCGTGGACGGACCCACCTGAACCGTGATCGTCTGGCCATCCTTCGGCTCCTTGACGACCTGGATCTTGGTGTTGGTGTCAGTTACCTGGACACCGGCGCGCGGGGTCTCGGCGAACCAGTAGACGCCCTTGCGGTCGTCGAAGGTCGGGTTGCCGGCCTGGGACGGGACCCAGGTGGCGACGCCGGCCTTGTGCAGCTGGAAGCCCTCCGTGCGGGCGATCGTGAACGGCGAGTCGTACGCCTGGACGCGGTTGCGCATCAGGGTGCCGTCCGACCACTTCAGCGGCGTCGGGTGCGAGTCGATCGGGAGGATCAGACCCTTGCCCGGGTGCTGGGAGGTGTTGTTGTCCTTCTGGGACAGGTCCCACTTCCAGATCAGCAGGCCGTTCTGGTACGCGTAGTGCTCGACCCAGCCGGCCTTGTCACCCGTCCAACCGAAGTTGTAGGGGCCGACCTTGAGGGTGGCGTCGTACGAGACGTACTGGCGGTTCTCCGCGATGTAGTACTGCTCGTACTCCTTCGTGAAGCCCTTGCCGACCCGCGAGAAGCCCTTGGCGACCCAGCCGTTGTCACCGTTCTCGGCGTTGTCCGAGAAGACGGTGGCACCATCGGCGGTCAGGGTGATGGCGTCGGCGGTGAAGCCCTTGCCGCCCGCGCCGCCGTCCGTCTGGTAACGGAAGCGGAGCTGGACCTTCTTGCCCGCGTAGGCGTTCAGGTTGTAGACGAGCTTCTTGTGCGCGCCGGAGACGTCCGTCAGGGCCGGGGAGCCGGCCGCGTCGCGCGGGAGCGCCACGCCGTCGGCGGTGCCGTCCACGGCGGTCCAGTTGGCGCCGCCGTCCGTCGACACCTCGGTGTAGAGGTAGTCGTACTCGGCCTCGATGTCGTACCAGCCCTGGAGCTCCAGGGAGGCCGACGTCTTGCCCGACAGGTCGACGTCACGGGTGAGGGTGTTCTTGAGGTCGTCACCCATGTTGCTCCACCACTGCGTCGCGCCCTCGGCGGGAGCGACGATGTCGGTGGTGACGCCCTTCTTCGGCAGCTCGACGAGGAGCGCCTGCGGGTTCTTCGTGTTGTACTCCGAGACGCCCAGCTTGTGGGTCGTCTTGGTGCCGCGCTGCCAGTCGCCGACCTTGGCGTAGTTCAGCCAGCCGAGCTGGAGCTTGTCCCACGCGGTCATGTCGCCGGGCAGGTCGCCGATGGCGTCCTTGCCCTGGCCCAGCCAGGAGCCGGAGGACATGAGGGTCCAGAACCCGGTGGAGTTCTCGCCGCCCGCGGTGTCGTAGTGGTCCGGCAGACCGAGGTCGTGGCCGTACTCGTGCGCGAAGACGCCGAGGCCGCCGTTCTCCGGCTGCATCGTGTAGTCGCCGACCCAGATGCCGGTGTCACCGATCGGGGTACCGCCGGCCTTGTTGTTGGCCGGGCCGGTCTTGCCCGCGTTGGTGCCGTAGGCGTACCAGCGGTGGGCCCACAGGGCGTCCGTGCCCTCGGCGCCGCCACCGGCCGACTCGTCCTCGCCCGCGTGGACGATCTGGAAGTGGTCGATGTAGCCGTCGGGCTCGTTGAAGTTGCCGTCGCCGTCGAAGTCGTACCGGTCCCACTGGTCGTAGGAAGCCAGCGCGGCCTTGATCTGGGCGTCGGTCTTGCCCTTGGCCTTCTGGTCGGCGACCCAGGCGTTCAGGCCGTCGCGGACCGTGTCCCAGACGTTGGAGCAGTTGGTCTGGCCGCACCAGTTCGAGCCGTAACGGGCCTCGTTGTACGGAACCTTGACCCAGTCGGAGACGGTGCCGTCGACCGAGTACCGGCCCGACGACGTCTTCTCGTAGTAGGTCTTCAGCGACTGCTTGGGCTGTCCCTTGGCGTCCTTGCCGGTGCCGAAGTACAGGTCCTGGAAGTGCTTCTGGTTGTAGTCCGCCTGCCAGGCCGTGGAGTTGTCGTTCTTGCGGTCCGGCTTGGCTATCGCGTTGTGCAGAGGACCGGGCTGGCCGCCGTACTTCGGCTTGAGGTCGGTCGTGTCGTCGTCCTTGCGGTCGACCAGGGTGGTGGTGTCCACCTGGTCGCCGAACTCGACGAGGATCGTGAAGATCTTGTCGGTCTTCTCGCGGCCGAGCTCGACGTACTTCTTGCTGCCGAGCTTGACGACCTGAGAGCCGCCGCGCTTCTCGACCTTGGCCTCGCCGTTGAGCACCTGCTCCAGGGCAGCCTTGCGCTGCTGGTCCTGCTGCTCGCTGAAGGGGCCTTCGAGGTCGTGGTCGACCGTCGTCTTGTCGACGGTCTGGATGCCGGCCGGCTCCACGCTTCCGTGGTTGTCGGCCCAGGCGGTGGTGAAGGTCGAGGCGGTGGCGGCGGTGGCCGCGAGCGCCACGACGACTGCGGACGCTCTGATCGCCCGTCGTCTGTTGGTCACTTGATGTGTTCCTCCCCGGCGTCCGCCGCCCTCGGACCGAGTGGTGGGGTGTCCGTCCGGCGGGGTCGCGCGTCACAAGTGACGACATTCGACCGGAGGGAGACAAGAAAAGACAGATCTTGACTTGCACAGACCAAGTGCACTATGTGGGAGCCGAATTCCGGTATCCGGACACTCGGCAGGCGCATCACGGCCGAGAATTGGGCAACTCGTGACCCCGTGCGCCCCCCGTGCACCGACACCGTGGGTAAGGTCACGCTTACTTCCCACCCCGCTCGGGCATCCACCGTCGTAGAGTCGAACCGATGTCCCGAGAGGGCGGTACCCGTCATGCAGCGTCCGAACGCCGCACAGCTCGCCTACGGTTCGGCCACCGTCGTGCTCACGACCGTCGCCCTGCTGCTGCTCTCCCGCACGACGACGCCCCTCGGCGTCTCGGTGATCTGCGCCGCCGGACTGCTGCTCGGTGTTCTCGTGGCGGTGACGATGCCCGCGCGGACGAACGCCGTCAAGAGCGCCGGCCCCGTTCCCCCGCCTTCCGGGAACGAGACGATCCGGGTGCCGGCCGCGCGCGTGGGCGCGGGGGCCGAGACCCGGATCGGTTCATGACGTCTCGTCCGTGGTCGTACGGATCCGTCCGCTACTGCGGGACGGAGACCACCACCGTCTTCGCCGCCTTGTCGTGCAGACCCTGCTTGTAGGGCTTGTCGACCAGGATCAGGATCAGCAGGAGCAGCGGCCACAGGCAGGCGCAGCAGATCAGCGCCGGCAGCCAGAGGACGACGGCCCGCAGCAGTGACTGGCTCATCGGGGGCGTCGAGCCGTCGTTGAGCATCGCGACCCGCAGCTTCAGCCACTTCTTGCCGAGGGTCTGGCCGTTCTTGGCCACCATCACCGTGTCGTACGCCACGAACGCGACGATCGTGATGAGCTGGAAGACCAGCTGGCTGCCGCCGTTGAAGCTGTTGACCGTGTCCCCGAAGTCGTTGCCGTCCCGGGTGGCCCGCTCGTAGACGTCGAACGGGATGCCGATGACCGCCAGGGGGATCGCGATGATCAGCCAGTCGATCAGCCGGGCGAGGATGCGGCGCCCCGACTCGGCCAGCGGCGGCATCCCGGCCAGCGGATCGGCCCCGCCGTAACCGCCTCCGTAGGGACTCCCGTACGGCGGCGGGGGCGGCGGCATGTTGTCGTACGGGGAGCCGTACGGACTCCCCGGCGGCGGACCACCCGGAGGCGGGCCACCGGGCGGCGGGCCACCGGGCGGCGGGCCCTCCGGCGGGGGGCCTCCCGGCGGCCCGGACGGAGGGGGTCCGTCAGGGGGCGGCTGGCCGGCGGAGGGCTGCGAGGGCTCCTGCGGCCTCTTGAGGAACGGGTCCTCCTCGGGCGGCTGGCCGGACGGCGGCTGGTCGGTGCTCATGGGGGCAGTGCATCGCGGGCGCGACCACCCCGCAAAAGATCGCCGCCCGTTCGGGGGACGGCCCCGGGCCGTCCCGCTAGGGCGTGTCCGGAAAGTAGCGCCGTCTGCCCGGCCAGGCGGGACTTTCCGGACGCGCTCTAGGCTCGGCGTGCCACGAAGGTGCGGGCCGCCTTGTCGTGCCAGCACTGGCGCCACGGGCGGTCGAAGAGGCACCACAGCACGTTGAGGACCCCGAGGACCAGAAGTCCCAGGACGCTGTAGACGAGCCAGCGGCGCAGCGACTTCCCGAACGACGGCGGCTGGTGCGCCTCGATGTCGCGCACCTCGATCCCGCACAGCTTCTTGCCCAGGGTGCGGCCCCACTTGGCGGTCGGCAGCGCCTCGTACAGGACGCCGATGACGAACAGCGCGGCCAGCGCGATGCCGAACTGGACGGAGGTCGTCGAGTCCACCAGCCAGACCTGGACGGTGACGCCGGACTGCCTGGCCGCCTCGATCTTCCCGTCGATGTGGTCGAGGGCGGCGCTCACGAAGGGGAAGGAGGCCGCGCCGACCAGCGCGCCGAGCACGGTCGTGTCGATCAGCCGCGCCAGCAGGCGCCTGCCGTGACCGGCGGGGCGCGCGGACGCCTGCGCCCGGGCCGCCTGCTGGAACACGTCCTCGACCGGCGGCTTCCACGGGACGACCGGCTGCTGCTCCTGCGCCGGGGACTGCTGGGCCCAGGAGGGCGCGGGGGCCGGAGCGGCGGGCGCGGCCGGGGCGGGCGCGGCCGGGGCGGGCGCGGCCGGGGCGGGCGCGGCCGGGGCGGGCGCGGCCGGGGCGGGCTGAGCGGACGGCTGGGGCTGGGGCTGCGCCTGGGGCCGACGCTGCGGCTCGGGGCGGCGCGGCGGCTCCGGCTGGGGCACAGGGGCAGGTGCGGGGACGGGGGCGGGGATCGGCGTGACCGGCATTCCGCCGAGCCGCGCGGCCCCGCCGGTGGCCCGGGGGTCGGCCGTGCGGGCCGGCCCCGACGCCGGCGCGTCGGCCGCGGGCTCGGCACCGCCCGCGACCGGCCACTCCGCGGGCGTGCGCGGGTCGGCGGCCTGGGGCGCGCCCCAGGAGACCTTCCGGTCGCGGTCGCCGCCGAAGCCGGTCTGGCGCGCGGTGTCCGCCTGCCAGGCCGAGGCGGGCTCGGGGGCGACGGGCTCCTCGTCGAAGAAGACGGGCCCCGTCTCCTCCACCGCGGGCACGGGCGCCGGGGCGACGGCCCGCGGCTGCGGCCGGTCCGCGGCGGGCGTGTGCTGGGCCGGTACGGACGTCACGGGCGGTACGGGCTCCGCCGGGCGCGGCTCGACGGGTTCCGGGGGCCGGACCGGTTCGGGGTGCCGGACCTGCACGGGCGCCGCGGGGTGCAGGGCCTGCGCCGGCGCGACGGGGTGCTGGGGCTGTACCGGCGCCACGGCGTGCGAGGACTGCGCGGGCGCCGCGGACTGCTGCGCCTGCACCGGTTCCGCGGTGTGCCGGCCCTGCGCGGGCACGGGGGTGGGGGCCGGTCCGGAGGCGAGGATCGGGCCGGCCGGGACGGCCCCGGCGGGCGGGTGGGGCGGAACCTCGCCCTCCGCGGGGGCGGGCCGGCTCGTGCCGGGGACCCAGGCCCCACCGTTCCAGTACCGGATGTATCCGGGGATGGACGGGTCCGGGTAGTAGCCCGCCTGCGGTACCTCTTCGCCGCCTCCGGGAGGAGTAGCCACTGCCCCGACTCCGTTCAGTCACAACGCCCTTGATCCGCACGGCAGCGCGCCGGGCGTGCCGCGCCCAAGGAGGACAGTAACGAAGAACGTCGCCGAGGGAAGAAAGAGACCGCGAGAAAGGCCGCCTTCGGGGGACGCGTACCGGAATTGATCACTCCCGGTGATGTTCGGGCCGGTACATCGCGTCCGCGGAGAACTTCCCGAGAAAACTTCCCGAAGTCGCGTCATGAAACCCCGGCACCCCGCTCTCTCCCTGTGACGGCCCAACCGGGGCCGGACCGCGACAGGGAGCACGACCATGCAGAACACCGACAACACCACCGTCGAGCGCGAGCTGGAGCTGAAGCTGGTGCTCTCCCCCGAACGCGCCGTCCCCGTGCCCGCCCGGCTCGGCTACCGCACCGGCGACCCCTACGCCGTCCACATCACCTTCCACGTCGGCTCGGACCACCCGGTCCACTGGACCTTCGCCCGCGAACTGCTCGTCGAGGGCGTCTTCCGGGCCTGCGGCCACGGCGACGTCCGCATCTGGCCCACCAAGGTCGACGGGAGCGCCGTCATCCTGATGGCGCTCTCCTCCCCCGACGGCGACGCCCTGCTCGAAGCCCCCTCCGCCCAGGTGTCGGCCTGGCTGGAGCGCACCCTGCGCACCGTCCCGCCGGGCACCGAGTCCGAGCGGCTCGGCATGGACGAGGGCCTGGCGGAACTGCTCGCGGCCACCGTGGTCACCGACGAGCTGTGGCTGCGCGACCCGTGGCCGTCGGACGAGTCCCAGGACGGCGAACTGTGACCCGCCCGCCGCTCGGCGGACAGGTCACGGAACACCCGGGGACCGGTTCCGGCGCCCCGGCCCGCCCTCAGAACAGCTTTCCGGGATTGAGCAGTCCCAGCGGGTCGAAGGTCGCCTTGATGCCGCGCTGCAGTTCGAGACCGACCGGCCCCAGCTCCCGCGCCAGCCACTCCTTCTTGAGGACGCCCACGCCGTGCTCGCCGGTGATCGTGCCGCCGAGGGCGAGCCCGAGCGCCATGATCTCGTCGAAGGACTCCCGCGCCCGCCGCGACTCGTCCTCGTCGGTGTGGTCGAAGCAGACGACGGGATGGGTGTTGCCGTCGCCCGCGTGCGCGCAGACGCCGATGGTCAGGCCGTACTTCTCCGCGACGGCCGCCGTGCCGTCGAGCATCTCGGCCAGCCGGGTCCGCGGCACGCACACGTCGTCGATCATCGTCGCGGACTTGATCGTCTCCAGCGCGGTGAGCGAGAGCCGGCGCGCCTGGAGGAGGAGCGCGGACTCCGCCGCGTCCGCGGCCGGGACGACCTCGGTGGCACCCGCCGCCGAGCAGAGCTCCCCGACGGCGGCCAGATCGGCGGCCGGGTCCGGGGTGTCGAACGCACACAGGAGCAGCGCCTCGGTGGTATCGGGCAACCCCATGCGCGCCAGCCTGTTGACGGCCTGGACGGTGGTGCGGTCCATCAGTTCGAGCAGCGACGGCGTATGGCCCCGCTCCATGATCGCGCAGACGGCCGCGCACGCGGCGGCCGCGGAGGGGAACTCGGCGGCGAGCGCCAGCTGTTCCGGAGGCTGCGGCCGGAGCGCGAGAACCGCGCCCACGACGATGCCGAGGCTTCCCTCCGAACCGACGAAGAGCCTGGTCAGGTCATATCCCGCGACGCCCTTGGCAGTCCGGCGCCCGGTGGTCAGGAGCCGGCCGTCGGCGAGGACGACGTCGAGTCCCAGGACGTACTCGGCGGTCACCCCGTACTTGACGCAGCACAGACCGCCGGAGGCGGTGCCGATGTTCCCGCCGATCGTGCACGTCTCCCAGCTCGACGGGTCCGGCGGGTAGTACAGCCCGTGCTCGGCGACGGCCCGGGACAACACGGCGTTGACCACACCCGGTTCGACCACGGCGATCCGGTCCACCGGGTTGATCTCCAGGATGCGGTCCATCTTGACCAGCGAGAGCACGATGCAGCCTTCGGAGGCGTTGGCGCCCCCCGACAGGCCGGTACGGGCCCCCTGCGGCACGACGGGCACCCGGAGTTCGGTCGCGGTCCGCATGACGTGTCGGACCTGCTCGACGGTGCGCGGCAGCACGACCACCGCCGGCGCCCCGGCCGCGCAGAAGCTCGCCATGTCACGGGCGTAGGAGGCCGTCACATCCGGGTCGGTGAGCAGCGCCTCGTCGGGGAGACCGGCGCGCAGCCGCGTCAGAAGATCGTCCATACCTCCCAGCGTGGCACCCGGGGCCATCGGTGTGAACCCGCCGGGGCGGGCGCTTCGCGCGCTCTTCGAACAGGCGCGTACGGGCGCACAGTGAGCGCCATGAAGACCCAGAACGTGTCGAGGGCGGTCCTCGCGGCCGGCGTGGGCGCGGTGCTCGCGGCGACGGCGCTGCTGTACCTGCCGGAGCTGGTCGGCCAGGGGCCGCCGTCCCCGCCCGGACCCGCCGAGCGGGCGACGATCGCGGCCCACGCGGGCGCGCCGGCCACGCTGCCCGACCTGGCCGCGCTGATCACCGACCGGGAGAAGTGGCTGCGCGCCCACCCGGACGACGACGCCTCCTGGGCGCGGCTCGGCGCGGCGTACACGGAACGCGGCACCCGGGTCGGCGACGCACGCGACTTCCCGCGCGCCGAGCGGGCCCTGCGGCGCTCCCTCGCCGAGCGCCCCGCCGCCCGCGGCAACCTGGACGCCCAGCTGGGACTCGGCGCGCTCGCGGGGGCGCGCGGCGACTGGCGGACCGCCAAGGAGTGGGGCGAGCGGGTCCGGAAGGCCGCCCCGCGGCGGTGGCCCACGTACCCGGTGCTGATCGACGCCTACAACGGCCTCGGGGACTACAAGGCCGCGCGCACGGCGATGGAGACCCTGGAGGGGCTCCACGCGGGCGCGTCCGTGCGGGGACGGGCCGCGGAGAGCTACCGCGACCGCGGCTGGCGCGAGGACGCCGACGCCGCGGCGCTCGACGCCGCCGCGCTCTCCGCCACCGACACCGAGAAGGCCGCCGCGCTCACCCGCCTCGGCGACCTGGCGTGGGAGCGGGGAGAGCCCGAGGAGGCGCTGGCCCACTCCACGGCCGCACTGCGGCTCGCCGCCGGCCACGGCCCCGCCCTCGCGGGCCGCGCCCGCGCCCTGGCCGCCCTCGGCCGCGCCGACGAGGCCCTGCGCGACTGGCGGGCCGCCCTCGACCGGCAGCCGCTGCCCGCGTACCTCCTGGAGGCCGGCGAGCTGTACGAGTCCCTCGGCCGCGACACGGACGCCCGCGGCCTCTACGCCCGTCTGCGGTCCGGCACCCGGACCGGGGCCGAGGTCACCCTCGGGCTCCTCGACGCCGACCACGGCGACCCGGCCGCCGCCGTCGTCCGCATGCGCGCCGAGTGGGCCCGCGGCCACCGCTCCGTCCACGCCGCCGACGCGCTCGGCTGGGCCCTCCACCGCTCCGGCCTCACCAAGGAGGCCATCGGCTACGCCAGGCTCGCCACCGAGGAGGGCCTGCGCAGCGCCCTCTTCACCTACCACCGCGCCGAGATCGAACGCGCCCTCGGCCTGACCGCCCCCGCGCGGCGGCACCTCACCGAGGCCCTGCGCATCAGCCCCCGCTTCTCCCCGCTCCACGCCCCCCGCGCGGCCCGGTCCCTCGCCTCCCTCGGCGACCCCGCCCCCGACCTCCCCCCGGAGCTCCGCCCCGGCGCGACGCCCCCCCGGGACGACCCCCAGGATCCCGCCCCCACCCCGACCCCCGCCTAGCCCCCCCTCAGCCCGGATCCGGGCCCAGGCCCCACCCCCGTGCGGGCCCGCGCCCGAATCCGAACCCTTCCGGGCCCCACCCCGCACCGCCCCGCGCCCGGGGCAAGGGCCGTGACCGGTGCCGGCCCACCCCCCCCGTGTGGGCAATCGTCCCGCTGGGGCGGGACGGGTGGGCACACGGGACGGCGCGTCTGGCCGCGCCCCCGCCCCTTGTGCCCCGGCCCGCACGCGTAGAGCCACGCGCATCCGGTGCGGGTCCAGGCGCGGAAGCCTAGGCCCGGCAAAGGGTGCCGTCCGTTGTGCCCACCCGTTCCGCCCCAGCGGAACAGTTGCCCACAACGGGGGGCATCGGGCGGCGGGGCGCGCCACGGAAGTGGGGTTGCAGGGGCACGGCGAAGGGCCCGGGAGGGGTCCCGGGCCCTCGCGGGGGTGGGTCAGAGGTTGCCGCGCTTCTCCTGCTCGCGCTCGATCGCCTCGAAGAGCGCCTTGAAGTTGCCCTTGCCGAAGCCCATCGACCCGTGCCGCTCGATCATCTCGAAGAAGACGGTGGGACGGTCCTGGACCGGCTTGGTGAAGATCTGCAGGAGGTAGCCGTCCTCGTCGCGGTCGACGAGGATCTTGAGCTCGCGCAGGGTCTCCACGGGGACGCGGGTCTCGCCGGCCCACTCGCCGAGGGTGTCGTAGTAGGAGTCGGGGGTGTCGAGGAAGGCGACGCCCGCGGCCCGCATCGCGCGCACGGTGGCGACGATGTCGTTGGTGGCGAGGGCGATGTGCTGGACGCCGGCGCCGCCGTAGAACTCCAGGTACTCGTCGATCTGCGACTTCTTCTTCGCGATCGCCGGCTCGTTGATCGGGAACTTCACCTTGAGGGTGCCGTCCGCGACGACCTTGGACATCAGCGCCGAGTACTCGGTCGCGATGTCGTCGCCCACGAACTCCTTCATGTTCGTGAAGCCCATGACCTTGTTGTAGAAGCCGACCCAGTCGTTCATCTTGCCGAGCTCGACGTTGCCGACGCAGTGGTCGATGGCCTGGAAGGTGCGCTTGGCCGGGGGCTCGACGATCGGCGTGGCGGCGACGAAGCCCGGCAGGTAGGGGCCGTCGTAGCCGGAGCGCTCGACGAGGGTGTGGCGGGTCTTGCCGTAGGTGGCGATGGCGGCGAGGACGACGGTGCCGTTCTCGTCCTTGACCTCGTGGGGCTCGGTGAGGCCGGTGGCGCCGTGCGCGACGGCGTAGGCGTACGCGGCGCGCGCGTCCGGCACCTCGATCGCCAGGTCGACGACGCCGTCACCGTGCTCGGCGACGTGGTCGGCGAGGAAGCGGCCCCGGTCGGTGGACGCCTTGATGACGGAGGTGAACACGAAACGGGCGGCGCCGTTGGTGAGCACGTAGCTGGCGGTCTCGCGGCTGCCGTTCTCCGGTCCGGAGTAGGCGACGAGCTTCATGCCGAAGGCGGTGGAGTAGTAGTGCGCGGCCTGCTTGGCGTTGCCGACGGCGAAGACGACCGCGTCCATTCCCTTCACCGGGAAGGGATCGGCCTCACGCGCGGTGGAAGGGGTGTGATCGATGGTCTCAGTCATGGCAGCAATGTCCCGCCGTTCTGCAAGGTGCGCAAGAGTTTGCTGATCTGCTGGTCAAGTTGTACAGCGATCGGCGAGTATGGCGGTGCGACTTGTACATCATGACCACGGGGAGAGCGCTGTGGCGATCGATCATTTGGACGGCCGGCTGATCGGGCTCCTCGCCCGCGAACCGCGCATAGGGGTGCTGGAGGCGTCCCGCCGCCTCGGAGTGGCACGGGGCACGGTGCAGGCCCGCCTGGACCGCCTGCAGGGGAGCGGGGTGATCCGCGGCTTCGGGCCGCAGGTGGACCCGGCGGCGCTGGGCTATCCGGTGACGGCCTTCGCCACCCTGGAGATCAAGCAGGGGCAGGGCGCGGACGTCCGGGGGCACCTGGCGACCGTGCCCGAGGTGCTCGAACTGCACACGACGACGGGCCACGGCGACATGCTCTGCCGGCTGGTCGCCCGGTCCAACGCCGACCTCCAGCGGGTGATCGACCGGGTCGTCGGCTTCGAGGGCATCGTCCGGGCCTCCACGGCGATCGTGATGGAGAACCCGGTGCCGCTGCGGATCATCCCGCTGGTGGAGCAGGCCGCCGGGGACGAGCCCCTGTAGCGCGGGACCGCCGCCGCGCCGCGGGCGCAGCACACACGGAACCACTTCCAAAGAACCAGTTGCAAAGAACCTCTTGCAACTGGTTCTTTGCAACTCTACGCTCGGAACATGTCCGAGCCCGAGGAACACCTGAGCCGCGCTCTCGACCCGCGCTCCCTGCGCGGGCTGGCCCACCCCCTCCGCATCCGGCTGCTGCGCGCCCTGCGCCGGGGCGGCCCCGCCACCGCCTCCCAACTGGCCGAGCAGCTCGGCGAGTCCAGCGGGGCGACCAGCTACCACCTGCGCCAGCTGGCGGCCCACGGCTTCGTGGAGGACGACCCGACGCGCGGCAAGGGGCGCGAGCGGTGGTGGAAGGCCGGCCAGCAGGGCACGAGCGTCGACGAGTCGCTGTACCGGAACCCCGATCCGGAGGTCCGCGGCGCCCTCGACATCTACGTCCACGAGATAGCGACCATCCACACCCAGGAGCTCAGCACCTACCTGGGGACCCGGCACGACTGGGACCCCGGCTGGCTCGGCGCCTCCGACATGAGCGACTTCACCCTGCGCCTGCCCCCGGACAAGCTCCGCGAACTCGACGAGCGGATGCACGCCCTCATCGAGAGCTACCGCGACATCGAGGAGGCCGGCGCGCCGGACGCCCAGCGCGTACGCATCCATCTGCACGCGTTCCCGCAGCACGAGAACTGACGGAAGGACACCCCCAGCCATGCACGCGGACATCCACCTCAGCCTGCACCGTCTGCACGCCGCCGAACTCCACCGCCGGGCCACCGCCACCGCCCGGCCGCACGGCCCGCACGGCCCGCACCAGCGGCCGACCCCGTCACCGACCCCTGCACCGGCCCCGGCGCTCCGCGTCTGGCTCGGCTGGAGGATGGTCGAGTTCGGCCTCCGGCTCGCCACGCCCGGCCCCGCGGCCACCAGCCGCTTCACCACCGCCGCCTGACGGAGCACAACAACCGGGGGAACCACCCGTGCACCCGCGCACACCACTGATCACCGTCCTGACCGCCAACGCCATCTCCATCAGCGGCAACTCGCTCACCCTCATCGCCGTCCCGTGGTTCGCCCTGGAGACCACGGGCAGCCCCGGCAAGGCGGGGCTCGTCGCCTTCTGCGCCGCCCTGCCCGTCCTCGCCTCCGCCCTCGTCGGAGGGCCGGTCATCGACCGGATCGGCCGCCGCCGGGTCGCCGTCGCCTCCGACCTCGTCTGCGCCCTGGCGCTCGCCGCCATCCCGCTGCTCAACCAGGCCGGTGTGCTCCGGTTCTGGATGCTGTGCGCGCTGATGGCCGTCACCGGCTTCTTCCACGCCCCCGGCGAGACCGCCCGGAACGTCCTGACGCCCGACCTGGCCGAGCGGGCCGGCATACCGCTCTCCCGGGCCACCAGCTTCTACGACGCCGTCTCCCGCGGCGCCCGGATGACCGGAGCCGCCCTCGCCGGCCTCCTCGTCGCCCTCATCGGCGCCGACACCGTGCTGTACGTCGACGCCGCCACCTTCGTCGTCGCCGCGGCCCTCGCCCTCCTCGGCCTGCGCGGCGTCCCGTCCGCCGAACCCACCCGCGACGCACGGCCGCTGTCCCTCGCGGTGTACCGGGCAGATCTGCGCGAGGGGTACGCGTTCCTGCTGAACACCCCGCTGATCCTCGGCATCAACCTGATGGTGATGATCACCAACGGGCTGGCCCAGAGCTGGAGCACGGTCCTCCTGCCGGTCCACGCGCGCGAGGAGCTCGGCGGGTCGACGGCGCTCGGTCTGCTCGTCGCCGTCTTCGGCGGCTGCGCCCTCGCCGGCGCCCTGCTGTACGCGGCGGTCGGCCACCGCTTCCCGCGCCGCCCCGTCGTCGCCGTCGGCTTCCTGCTCGCCGGGGCGCCCGTGTACGTGACGGCGGCCCTCACCGACACCACCGCGCCGCTGCTCGTGGCGATGGCGTTCGGCGGGCTGGGCGCCGGGGTCCTCAACCCGATCCTCGGCGCGGTCTTCTACGAGACGGTCCCGGCCGAGCTGCGCAGCCGCGTCGGCAGCGCCAGTACGGCCAGCGTGCTGCTGACCACGCCGCTCGGCGGAGTCGCCGCCGGCCTCCTGGTCGAGCGCACCGGCCTCACCACGGCGCTGCTCACCGTCGGCGGCCTGTACTTCCTCGCCGCGCTCTGCCCGGTCCTCCTCCCCTCTTGGCGGGGGATGGACGCGCCACGCGCCGCGAAGGGGTCCGGCGGCCCGGAGGTCAGCAGGCCGGAACCTGCTTCTCCTGCCCCTGTTCCAGGGCCCGGAGGGACGCCACCGCGTCGGTGAGCGCCGTGACGGGGATGAGCCGCATGCCCTTCGGCAGTTCGGCCTGCGCGTCTGAGCACTCGTTCTTCGGCACGAGGAAGACGGTCGCCCCGTCCCGCGCGGCGGCCTGCGTCTTGAGGGAGACCCCGCCGACGGCGCCGACCGTGCCGTCCGCCTCGATCGTGCCCGTACCGGCGACGGTCCGACCGCCGGTGAGACCGCCGCCGTCCCCGTCTCCGTCGAGCTTGTCCACGATGCCGAGGGAGAAGAGCAGCCCCGCGCTCGGGCCGCCGATGTCCGCGAGGTGCAGGGTCACCTTCACCTGCTCGGGGTCCTTCTTCAGGTAGCCGAGCGCGGCGAGCGTCGCCGCGTCCTGCGACTCCTTCATCTGCCCGAGGTTGTGCTTCTCGATCTCCGCGTCGGACTTCCCCGACGGGTACACGGAGTCGTGCGGCAGCACGGCCCGGTCCGTCCGGAACCACGCGTCGACCACGTCGCCGAGGTCGACGTCGGTCGACGGGCCCGTGGCGACGATCGTCGTCATCCGCAGCTGCCCGTCCGTCGGCCGCACCGGGGCTCCGGTGATCGTGATGATCTCCCGCCCCTGGTCCTTCCCGAGCACGTCCACCGTCGAGCCGGGCTGCGCGATCGCGAAGGGCAGCGGCGCGAGCCCCGCGACGGCGAAGAGCGCGGCGACGGGCAGCGCACACAGCGCCAGGGCACGGGGACGCGAGAGACTGGAGAGCACGCCCCCAATCTACTGGGCCGCTCCCCCACCCCGCGGTGACGGTCCCACCGGCCGCGGCCGGACCCACCTCGCGGATCGCCCGCACGGCGGTGGGACCGGCCGGGCGGCGCGGGCTCTAGCGCAGGGCGTCGGCGACCTCGCGGGCCGCGTCGACGACGCGGGGGCCGACCCGCTCGGGGACGGCGTCGGCGAGCATCACGACGCCGACGCTGCCCTCGACGCCGGTGACGCCGACGAGCGGGGCGGCGGCGCCGCTGGCGCCGGCTTCGAGCTCGCCGTGGGTGAGGGTGAAGCCGGGTTCGATGAGGGAGCCCTGGCGGGCGGCGAGGATCGCGCGGCCGGCGGCGCCCCGGTCGAGGGGGTGACGGAAGCCGGCCCGGTAGGCGACGTGGTAGTCGGTCCAGGTGGGCTCGACGACCGCGACGGCGAGTGCCTCGGCTCCGTCGACGAGGGTCAGGTGGGCCGTGGCCCCTATGTCCTCGGCGAGCGAGCGCAGGGCGGGCAGGGCGGCCTCGCGCACCAGGGGGTGGACCTGGCGGCCGAGCCGCAGCACGCCGAGACCGACGCGGGCGCGTCCGCCGAGGTCGCGGCGGACGAGGGCGTGCTGTTCGAGCGTGGCGAGCAGACGGTAGACCACGGTCCGGTTGACCCCGAGTTTGTTGGACAACTCGGTGACGGTCAGGCCGTGGTCGGTGTCGGCGAGCAGCTTGAGGACTCTGAGTCCCCGGTCGAGCGTCTGGGAGGTTTCCGCGGTCACGACGCCCTCTCCTTCGGAGTGAGTGGCGACGGGCTCTCACGGGATTGCGACGCCGGTCCCGTCGGCGACGCACGTCAGAGGCCGCCGGCAGGAAGGGGTACACCGGCTGCGCTCCGCGGCGGCGCTGCCACGGGGCGATTGCTTTTGAGGCGGGACAGTAGCGACCCGCTCCGCTCAGCGGAAGACCTCGTCCAGAATCCGGGCGTCGGCGACCGTATAGAGACGGTTCGGGACCTTCGTCGGCCGGACTGGGGACTTTGGCGGACAAGATCGGCTTTGTCGTGCCCGTAGCGTGGAGGTGCCCGGAGGCCGACCGTGGGGGCCGGCCGCCGGGCCCGTCCCGCCCGCCGCGGGACGAGTGAGGCCCGTACGAACGACGTCGTACGGGCCTCAGCCGCGTTTCGGGGGGCGTCGGGTCACCGCATGCGGGTGGCCCACTCCTGCACCTTCTTGATCCGTTCCCGGATCTGTCCGGCGGTGGCCTCGGCGCTCGGCGGCCCGCCGCAGACCCGGCGCAGCTCGGTGTGGATCACACCGTGGGGCTTGCCGGTCTGGTGGACGTACGCGCCGACCATCGTGTTGAGCTGCTTGCGCAGTTCGAGGAGTTCCTTGTGGGAAACGACAGGGCGCCGCTCGGCCGGGAGTTCCAGGAGGTCGGCCTCGTCGTCCGGCTTCTTGCGGCTGTGCGCGATCTGCCGGGCCTGGCGCTTCTGCAGCAGCAGCTGCACCTGGTCGGGTTCGAGGAGGCCGGGGATGCCGAGGTAGTCCTGCTCCTCGGCGCTGCCGGGGTGGGCCTGCATGCCGAACTCGGCGCTGTTGTACAGCACGCGGTCGAAGACGGCGTCGGACTCCAGGGCCTCGAAGGGCAGCATGTCCTGCTCGCCGGTGTCCTCGTCCTCCTGGCGCTCGGCCTCGGCGAGCTCCTTCTCGGACTCGGCGTAGGGGTCGTCCTCGCCCGCCTTCTTGGGCTTGTCGAGGACGTGGTCGCGCTCGACCTCCATCTCGTTGGCGAAGCCGAGGAGGCTCGGGATGGTGGGAAGGAACACGGACGCGGTCTCGCCGCGCCTGCGCGAACGCACGAAGCGGCCGACGGCCTGCGCGAAGAACAGCGGGGTCGAGATGGTCGTCGCGTACACGCCGACGGCGAGTCGGGGGACGTCGACGCCCTCCGACACCATGCGGACGGCGACCATCCACCGGTCGTTGTTCTCGCTGAACTCGTCGATGCGGTTCGAGGCGCCCGTGTCGTCGGAGAGGACGACGGTGGCCTTCGTTCCGGTGATCTCGCGGATCAGCTTGGCGTAGGAGCGGGCCGAGTCCTGGTCGGAGGCGATGACGAGGCCGCCGGCGTCCGGGATGGACTTCCTGACCTCGGTGAGCCGCTGGTCGGCGGCGCGCAGGACGTTCGGCATCCAGTCGCCCTTGGCGTCCAGCGCGGTGCGCCACGCCTGCGAGACGGCGTCCTTGGTCATCGGTTCGCCGAGGCGTGCGGCGATCTCGTCGCCCGCCTTGGTGCGCCAGCGCATGTTGCCGCTGTAGGAGAGGAAGATGACCGGCCGCACGACGCCGTCGCCGAGGGCGTTGCCGTAGCCGTACGTGTAGTCCGCCGAGGACCGCCGGATGCCGTCGTTGCCCTCCTCGTACGTCACGAAGGGGATCGGGTTCGTGTCGGACCGGAAGGGCGTGCCGGTCAGCGCGAGGCGCCGGGTGGCCGGCTCGAACGCCTCCAGGCACGCCTCGCCCCAGGACTTCGAGTCTCCCGCGTGGTGGATCTCGTCGAGGATGACGAGGGTCTTGCGCTGTTCGGAACGGTTGCGGTGCAGCATCGGGCGGACGCCCACACCGGCGTAGGTGATGGCGACCCCGTCGTACTCCTTGCTGAGCGGCCCGGCGCTGTAGTCGGGGTCCAGCTTGATGCCTATGCGGGCCGCGGCCGCGGCCCACTGCTTCTTCAGGTGCTCGGTGGGCGCCACGACGGTGATCTGCTGCACCACGTGGTGGTGCAGCAGCCACGACGCCAGGGTCAGGGCGAAGGTGGTCTTGCCCGCGCCGGGTGTGGCGACGGCCAGGAAGTCACGGGGCTGCTCCTGGATGTATCTCTCCATCGCCCCCTGCTGCCAGGCGCGCAGCTTGCCGGCGGTACCCCACGGGGCCCGTCCTGGGAAGGCGGGAGAAAGGTGATGGGAGGAGGTGGTGGTAGTAGTCACGATCTCCGGGTTCGACGCTCGTCCAGATATGACAACCGGGCCACCTTACCGGCGTGGCCGCCGCGAGCGGAGCCGGACGAGGCCGTGACCTCGCCCGGTGCGGCGGGTCTCACACTCGTCCGGTCAGCGTGCGAACCTCGGCAGCCGGAGCGCGATCTTGGGTACGTCGAGCGCCCCCTGGCAGACGTCCAGGACGAACGTCTCGGCCTCGTCGACGTCGAACGCGGGATCCAGCGGATGCCCGTTGACGTGGAGGAATACCCAGGTCGCGTACCAGGCGATGCGCTTGTTTCCGTCGACGAGACCGTGGTTGCGGGCGAGCGACTCCATCAGCGCCGCCGCCTTCTCCCAGATGTCGGGATACGCGTCCTGGCCGAACACGCTCGACTGCGGGCGTGCCAGAGCGGAATCGAGCAGGCCATAGTCACGGACTTCACTCGCCCCGAGACGCTCCGCAAGGTTCAGGAGCTGCGGGAGGGTGAGGAAGTGCGTCACGCAAGCCTCCGGTTGAGCTCCGCGCTGACCTTCAGGACGTGCTCGGCCGCCTCCTCGAACAGGCGGGAATGTTCGTCTATCGCCCTCATCACCGCGTCGTGTGCGAAGGACTGCATGCTGCGACCCTCCGCCTCGGCGCGCTCCCGGAGCGCGTTCAGCTCTTCCTCGGTGAACCTCACGTTAAGAGCAGCCATGTACCACATGGTACCGCGCGGTACCACCCGGTGTCACAGGCTTTTCGACGCCGCCTTCGGGGCACCCAGCCGCGTCGCCACCCACGCCCCGACGGCCGCCACGCCCGCCATCGGGAGGAAGACGGCGGCGAAGGCGGCGGGGTGGGAGCCGGCGGCTCCGGTGGCGGCGTCCACGGCGTGGCCGACGGCTCCGCCGCCGAGCGCGGCGAAGGCGGCGCCGCCCGCGGCGAGCAGGAGGACGTTGGAGAGGCCGTCGGAGATCTGGAGCGCGGCCGAGTTGGCGCCGACCTCCTCGGGTGCGGAGAGCTTCATGAGGATCACGCTCGTGGAGGCGATGACGGCGCCCATCCCGAGGCAGCCGACGCCCCAGGCGACGGCGAGCACCCACACCGGGACGGCGGCGATCAGCACGCTCGGCGCCGTGGCGATGGCGAGGGCGACGAGGACCATGCCGAGGACGACGAGGCGCTCCCGGTAGGGCTCCGTCCACGGCCGGGACTGGATCCAGGAGCCGAGCGCCCAGGTGAGCCCGCCGGCGGCGAGCGAGAAGCCCGCGAGGGTGGGGCTGAGGCCGCGCTGGGTGACGAGCATCAGCGGGACGAAGGACTCGGCCGCGATGAAGGAGCCGGCGGCGACGCCGCGGAGCAGGACGACGGAGGGCAGGCCGCGGGCCGCCCGCCAGGTGCCGTGGGGCAGCAGGCCGCGGACGGCCGGGACGAGGAGCGCGAGGCCCGCCGCGGCGGGCAGCAGGGAGAGCCAGCGCAGCTCCTGGCCCGCGTACTGGAGGAGTCCGGCGCCGGCCGAGATGGCGAGGGCGAGCAGGATGCGCCGCCGGTCCCAGGGGGCGACGGGCGCCTCGGGGTCGGCCGGGCCCGAGGCCGTGCGGCGTATCGCGGGGAGGGCGAGGGCGAGCGGGAAGACGACGAGGACGGGGATGCCGACGAAGACCCACCGCCAGCCCAGGTGCTCGGTGATCGATCCCGCGGCGAGGGGGCCGACGACGGAGGGGACGACCCAGCTCGCGGCGAAGGCGGCCATGATCGCGGGCCTGAGGTGTTCGGCGTAGGCGCGCCCGACGACCACGTACAGCGCGACGATCACCAGACCGCCGCCGAGCCCCTGCACGGCCCGGCCGAGGATGAACAGCCACATCGCGCCGGCCGTCCCGGAGAGCAGCAGTCCGGCGGCGAAGGCGCTGATCCCCGCGGTGAGGGGACCCAGCGGCCCGCTGCGGTCGGACCACTGGCCGGCCAGGACCATGGCGAAGAGGCTGGTGGTGAAGTACGCGGAGAAGGCGAAGGCGTAGACGGAGACGCCGTTCAGCTCGCGGGCGGCGACCGGCATGGCCGTGCCGACGGCGGTCGCCTCGAAGGCGATGAGCAGCACGACGGAGACGATGCCGATGCTGAGCGCCCGGTGGGTCGCGTCGAGGACGGACCCCTCGGCCTCGTCGTGCGCGGCGCGGGGTCCGGGGTCGGGGGCGACGTCGGCGTCGCGGGGTTCGAGGGCGCTCATTCCCCCAGAGTAAGAGGTGAAGCGCTCGATGACCCCTGTCAGGAGTCCCGGCTCTCCTCAGCCCTTGGACGTACGACCACGAACGGAGTGTTGCGGCCGTATGGCAGTCGCATGGCGTGGCCCCCGGACCTCTTGAGTCCCCTCCGCCCCGCCCCCTACGGTCGTACCAGTGCACAACACGACCGTGTGCCCGAGTGGTTCAGGGACTCGCCTGCAAAGCGAGTTACGCGGGTTCGATTCCCGCCACGGTCTCTGAATGATCTTCCTTACGGAACCTTCACATCCGCAGTGCGGCTGTGCCAGAGTCCCCCCATGAGCGATCAAGGCGTACGCAAACTGGGC
The DNA here is from genome assembly GCF_040689545.1 of Streptomyces sp. NPDC051180. NCBI lineage: Bacteria > Bacillati > Actinomycetota > Actinomycetes > Kitasatosporales > Streptomycetaceae > Streptomyces > Streptomyces sp. NPDC051180. The sequence continues at coordinate 87,376 of NZ_JBFBBC010000006.1, read as the reverse complement.
GTCATCGTCGGGGTGGCGCTCGCCGGGGGCCTGCTGCCCGGCATCACCCTGGGCACGGAGACCGTCGACGCAGTCCTCTCGGTCCTCGTCGCCACCCTGGTGATCGTGGTCCTCACCCAGGTCGTCCACATCGGCCCCTCGGGCCGCGTACCGCTCGGCGCGCTCCTCGCCCTCGGCCTCGCCGGCTTCGTCCAGGACGCCCTCATCTGGTGGCTGCTCTCCTGGCTCGGCCCCAAGATCTCCGACCTCCACGTCGACGGCCTCGCCACCGTCCTCCTCGCCGCCCTCCTCACCCGAGCGACCGTCCTCCTCCTCACCCGGCTCTCCCCCGCCACCGAGACGGCCGAGGGCTGAACCCCCGGGAGCACCCCCACGACGACCAGGGCCCGACGGCGCTGAGGATCACTCCCCTACTGCTCCCCGCGCCACTTCTTGACCTCGAAGACCGGCTTCTCGGGAAGCCCGGCGTTGTTCTCGCAGCCGAGCTTCTTCACGATCGCGAGGGTGGCGGAGTGGAGGACGGTGAGGTACGCCTCGCGGGTGGCGGGGGTGTTGGCGGGGTAGTCGCCCTTCAGTGACTTCCTGAAGCTGAGGTCGGCCGCCAGGGGGGCCGGCCGCTCGTCCGACCCCTTCAGGCGCGGGCTGGTGCACTGCACGAAGAGCGCGGCCGTCTTGTTGTCGGCGCTCGCCTCACGGCCCATCGCGTAGAGAGCGCGGCCCTGGTTCCACCACTTGTCGGTGCCGCTGTCGTACAGGGCTTCGGCGTCGTGCAGGTAGACGTCGACGTCGATCTCGCTCCGGGGCGAGGCCCCGGTCGCGACCTGGCACATCGAGGGGTGGCCCGGAGGCCGCCCCTCCCGTGCCTGATCCTCGATCAGCACGTTCACGATCCGGTCCAGCCCACCGCTCCCGGCCTCCGAGAACGTCTTCGTACCGAGCACCGACTCGAGCGCTCCGGCCGCCGCGGGCGACAGCGTGCCGTCGCACTGCTGCGCGGCGGTGACCCGGGGCGGCTCCTCCTCGTCCTTCCCGCATGCGGTGAGCAGCAGGCCGAGGGCGAGGGCGGTCGATACGGCGGCGGACGCTCTTCTCATCGGAATTTCCTCGTGGGAGTCGGTGGGGCGGTGGATCAGCCGGTCTCGGGGGCGTTGCCGGTCTGCTGGGCGTGGTCGTTGCCCAGGCCGTAACCGTTGCTCACGGACTCGATCATGTCCTGTCGGAAGTCGCTGCTCACCTGGGAGCGGTGTTCGGCCAGGAAGCGCTCCATCGGGGACTCGGCACTGAAGCGCCCGGCCGTGTACATGGCCTTGTTGTCCTCGTGGATCTTGTCCTCGGTGGCGTCCTTGTGGTCGTCGACCGACTTGTCCGACCAGTCGCCGATGACCTGCCCGGCGAGCTGCTCCATGACCCCGGAACCGGTGTCGACGGCGAGCGGCACGAGGACGGCGGCCGCGCCGACCGCGGCGGTGGCCGGGAGGAAGGCGACACCGGCGGCGATGCCGACCGTGGCACCGAGCTCCACCCAGCCGGCCTTGGCGGCCTGGGCCTTCTCGTACTCCTCGTGCTTCTTCATGCCCTCGGCCTCGACCTGGGCGCCACGGGACTCGTCGAGCACGCCCTGGAGGGTGGCACCCGTGTACACGGTGGCCCGCGCGTTCCCCTCGTCGATCTTGCCGTCCGGGCCGACCTGTCCCTCCAGCACGCTCGTCGTGTAGAGGCGCTCGGCCGTGGAGACGGTCGCGTAGGCGTCGGGGTGCTGACCGAGGGTGCTGAGGAAGTCGACCGCGGACTGCCGCCCGAACTCGGGGTGGGCCGAGCTGTCCTTGGTCGGGTGGAAGGGACTGTCCGTACTGTTCTTGTCCAGGGCCCAGTTGAGGTCGTCGATGTAGCCGGCGCCCATGTTGCCGAGGCTGTCCGCCAGCGGGGACTGCCACTTCTTGAGCAGCTCGGCGTCGCCGCCGTACTTCGCCACGACGTCCGACATGATCTGGGCCGAGGTCTCGTCGCGCTTCAGCTCCGGCGTCGGGTCGTCCCAGGCGTGGCCGAGCGTCGCGGACTCCAGGGCGTGGCCGAGCGCGTCGGGCATGTAGTCCGCGGACTTCTTGGCGGCGTCCGGGTCGTGCCCGTCGATGTCGGGGAAGAGGTCGTACTTCTCGTTGCCGAAGAAATCGAGATAGTTCTCGATCTTGTTTCCGTCCTTGTCCTTGCCGAGGTTCAGCTCGCCGCCGACGGTGCCGTCCTCCTTGTACGAGGTCAGCGGATCCTTCGAGAAGAACTCCTTGGACGCCTCGGGGCTGTGGCCGAGCGCCTCCAGCATCGAGATCATCGGGTCGAAGCCGGCACCGTTGACGCCCGACGGGTTGTACTGGTTCTGCAGCCCGCCGCCGACCATCGGCTTGCTGTTGGCGAAGAGGTACGGGTCCTTGGCGTGGAGCTGGGTGACGTGCTCGGCGATCGGGACGAGGAACTTCTTGTCGTAGTCGCCGTAGCGCATGATGCCGCCGAGCAACTGGTAGCCGAAGGCCGGGTTGTTGTCGTACTTGACGAGCGGGATGCGCTCGGTGCCGAGCTTGCGCATCTCGGTGGACCACTTGTCGGTCCACGCGTCGCCGCCCTGCGTGGCCGTCGCGAGGTTGAGGCCGAGGTTCTTCTGGAGGTCCTGGACGTCGGCGAGGCGCTGCTTGTCGACCTTGGTGTAGTCGTAGGTGTCGGTGGACAGCTGCCCGAAGAACTCCAGGGACCCCTTCGGGCCGAGTCCGTCGTAGAAGGTCCGGGAGAACTCCTTGGAGCCGCTGTTGTCCTTGAGCAGCTCGTTGAGGCGCATCAGCTCCTCGTGGGATATGTCCCGGCCCTTCTTGGCGAGGTCGACGGCGCGCTGCGCCTCCTCGGCGTCGAGGCTGGTGTACTTCGGGCCGCTGAAGTTGTGCTGGTCGCCCGTGATGTTGGCCTTGAGGGCGTTGGAGCAGGACACGTCGGCGTCGTCGCAGGTCTCGACGATCGCGTCGATCCGGCGCTGCATGGCCTCGATGTCGGTGCGTTCCTTGCGGACCATGTCCTGGAAGTCGGGGTCGTGGCGCATCCCCTGGTCCTTGGTCTGGGAGAGCGGCTCGACGGCCTCGACGATGCCGTCGGACTTCACCCGGAACCCCTTCGCGGGGGCCTCCGTCTCGACGATCTTCTTGAGGTCGTCCTTGGCCTTCTTGAAGGCGTTGTAGCCGTCCTCCAGCACCTTGTGGATGCCGTCGGCCGCCTTGGCGGCGTCGCCGAACTCCTTCGCGGTCTTGTCCACGAAGGGCTTGGTGACCTCGGCGTTCACCCCGCGCCAGTAGTCGTCCCTGGCCTTCGCGGCCATCGTCGACTGCGCGTCCTGGGCGAGCGTGTCGAGCTTGCCCTTCATCGCGGCCCAGTCGTCGGCCGAGGACTTCATCTTGTCGAGCGGAGCCTGGTACACGTTGTCAAAGGTCAGCACAGCAGGTCCCCCGCCTACTTGAGGTACTCGTTGATCTTGGAGGCGGAGAGCGCCGCCGTGATGTCCGCCTCTTCCTTGGCGTGCGAGGCGGCGCTGTAGTCGAGGTGGTTGGAGATGTTGGCGCAGGCGTCGAGCAGCGTGTTCAGCTGCGAGCCCCACGTCTCCTGGACGGTCGACAGCGCGGAGCCGGTCAGGAAGCCGTGGCTCGACAGGCCCGTCGCCGCCTCCCCCGTGGTCGTGCGCGCGTGGTTGCCGTCCTTGACCAGCCGGCCGTGCAGCGCGTACGCGGCGCTGCCGATGGCGCCGAGCTTGTCCTGGTCGACGCTGAGGTCGGCGTTCCCGCCGCCCCCTCCGCCGGGCTCGGGGGCGACCTGATTGAGCCTCATGCTCACGTTGGCCGTCGACGTGGTCCGTACGGACGCCCACTCCTCTTCGAACGACATGCTCGCCCCCGTTGCTCCCGTGACCGTCTGACGGTGTTCGTTCCGGCTTCGCCCCAGCAAGTTCCACGCCCAGGGAAACATCGCGATCGTAGTCCCCGAGCAGCCGTTCGAGCACGCTCCGCCCGGAAATCCCCACACGTTCGAGATCTCCCCGTCGCCCGCGCGCCCGCTTCACCTTCGCAACTCGGACAGCCCGGACGTTCTCGGCACCCCGTGGGGCGCGCTCGTCCCGGTCCGCCCGCTCCCGCCCCGTCGCCGTCGGCTCCCGGCCACGGCCCCGCGCCCCCGCCTCGGTAGGCTCAACGGGCCCCCGTCGCCACGGGGCGCCGGAACGACAGGGGGAACGGGGACGTGGAACAGTCGCGCACACGGGGGGAGTCCGTCCGCCGGATCGGTCCGTACCGCCTGATCACCCGCCTCGACCCGGCCGGCCCGAACGGCCCCGCCGTCCCCTGCCGCCGCTTCGTCGCCCGCACCCACGACGGCGAGCGCACGGTCCTCCTGAACGCCCCGCTGCCCGGCACCGACCCGGCCCGCTTCGCCACCGAGGCCGACGCGGCCCGGCGCTTCCTCGGCCCCTTCACCGCCCCCGTCACGGACCTGGCCGCCCCCGGCGAAGCCCCTTGGTACGCGACCCCGTACGTCCCCCTCCTCCCGCTCCCCGTGGCCCTCGCCGTCCACGGCGGCCCGCTGCCCGAGGCGAGCGTGCGAGCCGTGGGCACCGCGCTCGCCGAGGCGCTGTCCGCCGCGCACGCCCAGGGCCTCACCCACGCCGGGGTGTCCCCGGCCGCGGTCCTGCTCACCTCCGACGGCCCCCGGCTGAGCTGCTTCGGCGCGGTACGGGCGGCCGGCGCCGACGGCGAGCCCCGCGGCGGCCTGCCCGGCCTCGACGCGGGCGCCCTCGCGCCCGAGCAGTCCTCCGGCGGCCGGCCCCGGCCCCCGGGCGACGTCTTCGCCCTCGGGGCGGTCCTCGCGTACGCCGCCACCGGCCACACCGTGCCCGAGCGCGACGAACTCCCGCCCGCCCTCCGCCCGGTGATCTCCTCCTGCCTGGCCCGCGACCCCGCCGACCGCCCCACCGCGGCCGCGCTCTCGGCGGCCCTCGCCCCGCCCACCGGTCACGCGACGGTCCTCGACTCGGCGGCCGCCCTCCTCACCCCCGGCTGGCTGCCGGGCCGCGTCGTCGCCGCCCTCGCCCGCCAGTCCGCGGAGCTCCTCGCCGCCGAGCTGCCCCCGCTCCCGGCCGCACCCGAACCGGCGACCGCCCGCACCTGACACCGGGACCGGCCCCCGGGCCCGCACGGCACCCGCCGGCCCACAGGTCGCCCCGCCCCACCCCCACACGCCCACCCTCGCTCTGGATCACACGGACCTGACCTCATGCTGTCGCCCCTGACCCACGACGACCCCGCCGCCGTCGCCACGTACCGCCTGCTCGCCCGCCTGGGCTCCGGCGGCATGGGCACGGTCTACCTCGCCCGGACGCCCGGCGGCCGCACGGTCGCGCTGAAGACCGTCCACGCGCGGCTCGCCACCGACCCCGCCTTCCGGGCCCGTTTCCGCCTGGAGACCGACGCGGCCCGGATCATCGGCGCCCGCCACGGCGCGGCCGTCGTCGACGCCGACCCGCTCGCCGAGACGCCCTGGCTGGCCACCGAGTACGTCCTCGGCCCGCCGCTCGACGACGCCGTCGCCCTCGGCGGCCCCCTCCCCGAGCCCACCGTCCGCGCCCTCGGTGCCGCCCTCGCCGGCGCTCTCGCCCAGCTGCACTCCTCCGACGTCGTCCACCGCGACCTCAAGCCCTCCAACGTGCTCGTCACCGCCTACGGCCCGAAGATCATCGACTTCGGCATCGCCCGCGCCGCCGGCGACGACCACCTCACCCGCACCGGCGCCGCCGCCGGGACCCCCGCCTACATGTCGCCCGAGCAGGCCGGCGGCGAGGAACACCCCCCGGCCGGCGACGTGTTCGCCCTCGCCGGCGTCCTCGTCTTCGCCGCCACCGGCCACGGCCCCTTCGGCACCGGCTCCCCCGCCGACCTCCTCTACCGCGTCCGCCACGCCGACCCCGACCTCACCGGCGTCCCCGACACCCTCCTCCCCCTCCTCACCGCCTGCCTCGCCAAGGACGCCGCGGCCCGCCCCACCACCGCCACCCTCGTCGCCCACCTCCACGACGGCCACGGCGACTTCGCCGACCACCTCCCCCCGCTCGTCCTCGCCGACATCGCCCGCCGCGCCCACGACGTCTGGCTCCCCACCCCCCACCGCCTCCCCGCCCCGGCCGCCTCCGCCCTCGCCGAGACCGTCCCGGCACCACGCCTCTCCCGCCGCCGCCTCCTGACCGCCGGAGGCGGCACCCTCCTCGGCCTGGCAGCCGCCGTTGGCGGTGTCCGGACCTGGCTGAACTCCCGCGACACCCCGACCGAACCCACCGGCACGTCCCCCGGCCCGACCGCGATCCCGGCCACCACGGCGTCGGACGGCTCACCGGCGGCGCTGTGGCGGGGAGAGTCGCTGGACCCCGAGGAGGGCGTCCTGCCGCTGCTCGCGGGGGACGTGGTGGGGTTCCCCGAGAAGGTGGAGTTCCGGGCGCTGGCCGTGGAGGACGGCACCGAGCTCTGGTCGGAGGGCATGGTCTCCGAGCCCCACCAGGTCACCACGGACGGCACGTTCTTCTACGTGTCGGCAGGCCGCTTCGACGGGCCGGGCGCCCTGTTGATCCGTACGCTCGACCCCCGCACCGGCAAGGAGGCGGCCCGCACCATCGAGGTCAAGGGCTTCGACGGGACGAGCAACGGCACCAAGCTCCTCACGGCCGCCGGCGGGCTGCTGTTCGCCGCCTCCCGGCTGGGCAGCCACAGCGTCGACTCGGACGTGAACGAGACGGGCTGGCACCTGATCGCCGTCGACCTGGGCACGGGCAAGGAAGTGTGGCGCCAGGTGTACCCGTGGGACGGCGTTCGCCCGTGGCTCGCGCAGGTGGCCGACGGCCGGCTGATCCTCGGCAAGAACAGCAGCGACCTGGAGACCTTCCTCGTCCAGGCGCGCGAGGTGCGGACCGGGCGCCAACTGTGGAAGCGACGCCTCCCGCTGAGCGACTCCGCGCTCTTCAAGCCCGGCCAGCTCGCGATCGACGAGCGGCACGCGTACTTCGGCGGCGATCGCCTCCGGGCACTGCGCCTCACCGACGGCGGCATCGCCTGGGAGTACGGCTCCGGCTCCGCCGGCACCTCCTACGGCATGCCGGCCGTCTCGGACGGTGTGGTCTACGCCCATGAGAACAGGAGCACCCCCGGATTCCTGGCCGTCACGGCCGACTTCGGCGTCAGACGCTGGACGGAGGCACCCTCCGGCCGCTCGTTGACCCCGAACTTCCGCGGCACGCCCGTGGTCGGCGAGAAGTACGTGTACGCGCCGGTGGCGGGCGGGCTCAGCGCCATCGACATGACCACGAAGCGCTCGGCCTGGGTGTTCCCGACGGAGGCGTGGAGGCTCGTCGCCGACAAGGAGCGGACCCGCGTCATCGGCGCCGGCAAGACCTCCGTCGTGGCCATCCCCCTCGCCTGAGCGGCGCTCCGCCGCCAGGACATCGACCTCCCCCTCCGGAAAGCAGTCTCGTGACCACTCAGCCCCTCGCCACCGGCGACCCGCTCCGGCTCGGCCCGTACCGCCTGCTCGGCGTCCTCGGCGAAGGCGGCATGGGCAAGGTGTACGTGGGCCGCGACGGCGACGGGACACCCGCCGCCGTCAAGGTCCTGCGCCCCGAACTCGCCCACGACCGCCACCTCGCCCAGCGCTTCGTCCGCGAGGCCGACATGGCGCGGGCCGTCACGAGCAAGGGCGTGGCACGGGTGCTCGGCGCGCAGACCGAGGGCGGACGGCCGTGGATCGCCGCGGAGTTCCTCGCCGGCCCGACGCTGGACGAGGCCGTCCGGGCGTACGGGCCGATGGACGTGCCGACCGTCCGCGCCCTCGCCGTCCGGCTGGCCGCCACGCTGCACGACATCCACGTGGCCGGGCTCGTCCACCGCGACCTCAAGCCGGCGAACATCGTGCTCACCTCGACCGGCCCGCGGATCATCGACTTCGGCATCGCCCGCCCCGAACACGGCCTCACCCTCACCACCACGGGCCAGATCCCCGTCACCCCCGGATACGGGGCCCCCGAGCAGGTCCTCGGCCAGCGGGTCGGCCCCGCCTCGGACGTCTTCTCCCTGGGCGCGGTCCTCGCGTACGCGGCGAGCGGGCGCCGGACCTTCGACGGCGGGCACGTCGCCGCCGTCCAGTACGAGGTGGTGCACGGCACCCCGGACCTGAGCCTGGTCCCTCAGGAGCTCCGGGAGCTGATCGGCCCGTGCCTGGCGAAGGACCCGGCCCACCGCCCCGCGCCCCCGCGGATCGCGGAGGTCTTCGCCCCGCCGAAGGGCGCCGACCGCGTCTGGCGCAAGGGGCCTCTCGCCGACGACATCAAGCGGCGCGAGACCGCCACGAAGCGCCTCGTGGTGCCCGCGGACACCGCCGTACCCGCGTCTCCGTCACGCCGCCGCTTCCTCACCGGCGCCGCCGCGGGCGTGGCGGTCCTCGGCGCCGGCGGCGGGGCCGGCGCCTGGTGGATGAGCCGCGGCGAAGGCACGTCGCCGACGGCCGACGTGCCTCCCGCGGTCGCGACCCCGGAGGCCGCGTTCGTCTCGGCCGTCGACATCAGGCCGGGCGAGACCCCCGCCCCTTTCTGGGGCCCGCTGGACCTGGTGGCGGCGGAGGGCGAACTGCCGCTGCCGGTACGGGACGTGCTGATCACCCAGGCCAAGACGGGCGGCCTGCTCGCCCTGTCCGTCACGAACGGCGGGGAGCGGTGGCGGGCCGAGGACATCGACGCCGACGGCGGATACGTCTCCGTCGCCGACCGGCTCGTCGTGGCCGTCGACAAGAACGGCGTCCTCAACGCCTTCGTCGCCTCCACCGGCAAGCCCGTCTGGCAGTCCCAGTCCGATGTGGACGACGTCCTCGCGGCCGACGACACCCACGTTTACCTGGTCACGAAGGACAACGAGCTGCGCGCCCTCGACGCCTGGACGCTCGCCACCACCTGGACCCGCCCGATGACCTCCCCCCGCTCCCACAACGGAGCGGCCAAGGCGGCCGTGGGCCGCAAGCGGCTCGTGATCCACGGCAGGGACGGCCACGTCGCGGCCCTGTACACCGCGACGGGCGAGACGGACTGGGAGATCAAGGACCAGGGCACGGACGGCCAGGCCCCGGCCCTCGGCGCCAACAACGCCGCCTACTTCGGCGGTCGCAAGCTGACGGCCCGCCGCCTCGACCGCGGCGACTTCCTGTGGGAGGAGGAGGCCAACAGCGACGTGGTGCCGTGGGGCACTCCCGCGGCCTCGGGCGAACTCGTCTTCGCGATGAACAGCTACAACGCCTACCGGTACAAGACCATGCGCGACGTCCGCTTCGGCGTCTCCGACTGGTACGAGGTCATGGACGGAACGGGCCCCGGCACCGTCAACCCCCCGGCCGTCGCGGGAGCGACCGTCTGGCTCCACTACCCCGACAACAGCTCCGTCCGCGTGGTCCACAAGGCCACCCACGACCACCTCTTCAACGTGACCATACGGGGCCAGGGCACCTACCAGCTGGCGAGCGGCGGCAACCGCGTCTTCATCGCCCGGGGCGGCCGGATCGCGGCGATGCCGGTCTTCGGGGTCTAGTCCGTCGGCACGGTGAACTCGGGCTGCCTCGTCGCCGGCACCCCTTCGACCAGCCCCGTGTCGGCGCACCCCAGCTCGGCGGCGACGTCCCGGGCCGCCGCGTTGGCGAGGGTGATCAGTCGGGTCCGCCGGCCCAGGTCCGTGTCCGGGGCGTCCGCCGGGCCCCAGATGGTCGTTTTGACGACGATGGCGTGTGCCGTCGCCTCGGGACGGCAGGAGAAGTAGACACGGCCGATGCCGGAGGAGGAGAACGCCTCCAGCCCTGAGGCATACGCGGTCACCGACGTGGCGAGCTCCGGACCCAGATACGGGCCCTTCCCCACCGCGCCCACCTCGATCCTGAGAGCCTTCGGGTCGCCCTCCGTCGACCGAAGGCCGCAGTACCTCACCGGCTGCGGCCGGTACGAGGCGGCCCAGGGCGCGGCGGCGTCGTCACGCAGCCGGGAGAGGGCCCTGTCGCGCCGCGACAGGTCGTCCTCGAAACGCGTGCCGCCCAGGACGGCCTTGAGCGCCGCCGCGGCGTCCGCCTGCCCGGCGAAGCCTCCGCATGCCTCGGCCGCCGTCAGCCCCGCCGGCTCCTCCGGTCCGCCCCCGCCGCCGTCGCCGCAGCTCGTCAGAACTACGGCCAGGGCGAGGGCCGCACCGATGCGCGCGGGCGACGACCACATGTGCGTCACGACAGAGGACTCCGCTCAGCCCCGCCGCGCACGCAGTACGGGCACGGCGACCGCGGCGCCGATCAGCACGGCGGCGCCGATGCCGAGGCCGATCCAGAGGCCGGTGTCGTCTCCGTCCTCACTCGCCACGGGGCCGGCCGCGGGCGCTGCGGAGGACCCTTCGGGAACGGGCTGCGCCGAAGGCAGCTCACCGTCGCCGGAGGGCGTGGCAGACGCCGTCGGCGCCGCCTCGGTCAGGTCGTCGATGGGCCGTACACCGGCCGGGCCGGGGTCACCGGGCGTCTTGAGCGTACGGAGCGGGCGAAGCGCCCCGTAACCGACGTAGTCGCTGCGCTTCTCGCCACCGGAGGGGGCTGCGATCGTGTCGAGCATGACCTTCAGGACCTGGTTGTTGGTCCAGTCGGGGTGCTTCGACCAGAGGAGCGCGGCGGAGGCGGAGGCGAGGGCGGTGGCTCCACTGGTACCGCTGGACTTGCAGAGACCCGTGCCTCCGCCACAGGCGTGCACGACGTCCTTGCCAGGCGCGACGACGTCGACCTGGTCGCCGTACTCGGACATCGGGATGCGCGTGCCCTTGTTGTCGACGGCGCCGACACCGACCACGCCGGGGGTCGCCCCCGGGTACTCGACCTGGTTCCTCTTGTCACCGCTGTTCCCGACGGAGGCGAAGACGAGGGAACCCTTGCCCAGGGCGTACTTCACCGCGTCGGTGAGTGCTTGCGAGCCTGCTTCGGAACCGAGGGAGACGTTGATGACCTGAGCACGGGAATCGGCCGCGTACCTGATCGCCTGAGGGACGACACGGTTGAACTGGGCGTCACCGGCGGCCAGGTTGGTTTCGCCCCCTTCGAGGCCCGGAACCCGGATCGGCAGGATCTTGGCGCCCGGCGCGAGGCCGAAGGCACCGTTCCCGCCGTCCCTCGCTCCGGTACCGGCGATCAGTCCGGCCATCCCCGTACCGTGCCCGTCGTAGTCGGTGAACTGATCGCCCGACTCCTCGGGTGCGAAGTCCTTGCCCTGGAGCACCTGGCCTCGGAGGTCGGGGTTGCTCTTCTCCACGCCGGAGTCGATCACCGCGACGGTGATGCCCTTGCCCGTGCTGTACTGCCAGATCTCCTCGGCGCCGAAAGCGTCCAGGTGCCACTGCCGGTCACGGATGCCCTCCGCGTGGGCGGGCACGGAAGCGATGCCCACCAGCAGCATCCCCAAGGCGGCCGAGGCGGTGACGCGGGCACGGCTCCGACGCGTACTGCTGGTAGACATCTGTTTCCTCGCGCTGATCAGTCGATGACGGGCGGCGCCACGCGGCGGCCCTGCTGCCAGGTCTCCTCGTCCTCGACCAGGTAGTCGGGACGCTCTCCGTTCTGCTCCTCGCGCTCACGCGACTGCGGGGTGCCTCCGCGGACGAGACCGGAGCCGCCGGGCGTGAAGGGGCGCGCGGCACCCGTACCGCCGGTCGTACCGGCGCGCTGGGCCTTGCCGCCGACGACACCGCCGGTCTCGCCGGCGAGGCGCCGTCCGCCGCTGATGCCGTTCTGGCCGGCACCGCCGCCCATGGACCCGCCCATGCCGTGGCCGCCGCCCATACCGCCCCGGCCCATGCCGGCGCCGCTGCGGCCGGTGGGCTCGTTGCCGATGACGGTGCTGCGCGGGATGCCCGTCTGCGGACGTCCCGTGGTGTGGGGGACCGCACGGCCGCCGCTGATGCCCTCGCGGGGGCCGCCCAGCGGGCCCGGCATACCGCGCAGGCCACCGTTGGGCAGCTGGTTGCGCGTGCCGCCGGTGACGGGACCGGTCGGACCGAGGGGTCCCGGTCCGCCGCCCTTCACGTTCAGCGGGGGCATGCCGGGGGTCACGAAGGGAGGCGTGGCGCCGTCCGGCTTGGTGAGCGGCGGCGGGCCGCCCGGGGTCGGCGTCGTCGGCGCGGTCGGGGTGTGCGGCTTGGTGTCCACGCTGTCGATGCCGAGGTCCACCGGCACGTCGGGCCGTACCTCCGGCCGGATGACGTGCGTCGGCCCCGTCGGGTCGCCGGTCGGCGGGACGACGTTCGTGTCGGGCGTGGTGCGGGTGCCCTGGTGCGGCTGTGTCTGCTGCGTCGTCGTACCCGAGTCGGTGCCCGTGAAGCGACTGCCGCTCTGGGGGGAGGACCCGATGTACTCGGAGCCCTGACGGACACGATCGGGGTTCTCCGGAACGAACGCCCCCGGCGGCGGCGGGAACGTGGGCGGCTCCATGCCCGACATCTGCGTGCTGGACCACTGGTAGGTGGCGGAGAGCCGCTCCATCTCGGTGGCGGCGGCCTGCTGGTTGGCGCGCTCCTTGCCCTCGATGGTCGCCAGTTCGTCGCTGGCCTTCTTCGCGTCGCGGGCGATGGTCTGCGAGTCCGGGTCGTTGTGGTACTTGAGCGCGGCTTCGAGGTTGGACTTGGCGCTCTCGTACGAGACGTACCGGGGGATGGCGCTGGCGGCCGCGGCGATGGCCGTGGCGTTGCCCTCCATCCAGTACGCGCCGTCGGTGCTGTACGTACCGAGGTCCGAGGTGGACTTGGCCACCGCGAGGGTCCACTCGGAGAACGCCTTCTCCGCCTCGCCCTCCCAGTCCATCTCCTTCATGCGGTCGACGAGCCGATCGGCGATCTCGGTGAGCTTCGTGCCGGTCGTGTTCAGCACGCCGGCCGCGTCGCCGACGTAGAAGCTGCTCGCCTCGTTGAGCCAGTTGAGCATCTGCTGGTGGCTCATGTCGCGGAAGTTGGTTCCGCCGACGCCCCCGCCGCCGTCGCCGCCGTCTGCCGGAATCATCTCTTCTTCGCCTCTTCCCCGTGTCCCCGTGTGTCCCGATGTGTCGGCCGCGCCTACTGGAAGGTTCCGCCGCCCGAGGTTCCCTCGCTGCCGACGGCCGGCGGGGTGCCCTGATCCGTCTTCTGCTGGTCGGACTTGTCGTGCGCGTCCTTCGTACGTTGGTAGATGCCGCGCATCTTCAGCTTGAGGTCCTCGTCCATCGTCTCGATGCCGTCCTGGGAGGCGACGACGGCGATGCCGAGGCCCTCCAGGCAGTCCTTGAGGAGCTTGGACAGGTCCACCAGGCTCTGGCGCACCTTGGAGTACGAGGCGTAGGCGCTCTGCGCCTCGGCCCAAGCGGCGCCGCCACCACCGAACTTGCTGCGGTCGACGGCGGTCACGGTGCCGTTGGGGTCGGCCGCCACCTTCATCGTGCCGTCGAGCGAGTCGATGAGCTTGTCGACCTCGGTCTTGAACTCGCCGATGGAGTCGGCGCTGTACTTGACGGCCTGCGTCCGCATTCCGGCGGCCAGTCCATCCATCGGAGCCTGCATGCCCGCGTCCCTCCCCCGTGAACCACCATGCTGTTTACCGCACAAGTCTAGAAGTTCACTGTAGTCAGGAACGACGACAGTGTGCACCTCCCGGTTGCACAAGCAACGGACATCACATGGTTACGAATTGGGCACGGCGACGGCGGCCTGGGGGCGGATCGGGAGGCGGTTGACCGGGCGGCCGGTGGCGGCGCGTACGGCTGAGGCCACGGCGGCGGGTGAGGTGACGACGGGGACGGCGCTGGCGGGCTTGGCGCCGAAGGGGGCGACGACGTCGCGCTCTTCGACGAGTTTCACGATGCGAATGTCCGGGGCGTCCAGGGATGTCGGGAGTGCGTAGCCGGTGAAGTCGGGGTGACGGACGAGGCCGCGGGCGGTGCGGAGGTTCTCGGTGAGGGCGGCGCCGACGCCCTGGGTGACGCCGGCCTCGATACGGGTGGCGAGCTGGGCGGGGTTGAGGATGCGGCCGACGTCCTGGGCGACGGCCATCTCGACCACGCGGACGGCGCCGAGTTCGATGTCGACGTCGACGACGGCGCGGATGGCGCAGAAGGCGAGGCCGACGAAGGCGTCGCCCTGGCCGGCGTCGTCGAGGGGCTCGGTGGGGTGGGGCCGGCACTGGGCGGTGGCCCAGAGCTCCTTGCCGTCCATGGCCTCGGTGACGGTGGTCGAGAGGACGCCGTCGTAGGAGGTGATCTTGCCGTCGGTGATCTGGAGGAGCTCCGTCGACATGCCGAACTTGTGGGCGAGCGGCTGGAGGAGCTGGGTGCGGACCATCTTGGCGGCGCGTTCGACCGCGCCGCCGGAGACCCAGGTGTGGCGGCCGTGGGCGGCGGGGCCGGCCGGCGGCTGGTCGGTGTCGACGGGGGCGACGTGGACCTCGTCGATGCCGAGGGTCTCCTGGACGATCTGGCGGGCGAGCGTGGAGAAGCCCGAACCGGTGTCGACGGCCGAGCAGATGACGGTGGCGACGCCGTCGACGACCCGCACGGTCGCGGTCGAGACCTCGTCGGTGCCCTCCGCGCCGAGCATGTGCACCATGCCGAGGGCGTAGCCCACGCCCCGCCGGACCGCGCCGGGTTCGCCGGCGCCCTCGGGGCCGCCGGGCAGCAGCCAGTCGCCCTCGGGGGTGTCCTTGGGGAGCGGGGGAAGGGGGAAGTCCTTTACGGCGGAGAGGAGTTCGGCGACGGGGGCCGGGCAGGTGACCGTCTGGCCGGTGGGCAGGATGTCGCCGGTGGCCAGGACGTTCCGCATGCGCAACTCGGCCGGGTCCACGCCGAGTTTGCCGGCGAGCTTGTCCATCTGGGCCTCGTAGGCGGCGCACACCTGCATGGCGCCCTCGCCGCGGACGTGGCCGGACGGGGGGTTGTTGGTGCGGACGGCCCAGCCCTCGACGAAGGCGTGCGGGACGACGTACGGGCCGCAGGCGAAGGCGACGGCGGCGGCGAGGGACTCGGAGGACGAGTCGGCGTAGGCGCCCGCGTCGAGCAGGATCTGCGCCTCGACCTTCACCAGGCGGCCCTCGGCGTCGGCGTGGTGCCGGTAGCGCAGCAGCGTCGGGTGGCGGTGGGCGTGGCCGAGGAAGGACTCCTCGCGCGTGGCGGTGAGTTTGACCGGGCAGCCGGTGCGCAGCGCGAGCAGGCCCAGCGGGATCTGGAACCCGGGGTCGTCGCGGTCGCCGGTGGCGCCGGGGACGCCGGTGACGACCAGCTTGACCTGCTCGGGCGGCAGGCCGAAGCAGGCGGCGGCCAGGTCCCGGTCGGTGTGCGGGTCGGTCGAGGCGGTGTAGAGCTCGACGCCTCCGTCGGGGCGTGGCACGGCGAGGCCGGCCTCGGCTCCGATCGGCGCCGGGTCCTGGCGTCCGATCCGGTAGAGCCCCTCGACGACGACCTCGCCGGTGGCCTCCGGGTCGCCGAAGCGCAGCGGGATGTGCCGGATCAGGTTGCCGTCGGGGTGGAGCGCCTCGGCCGCGAACGCCTTCTCCGGGTCGGTCACCGGGTCGAGGACCTCGTACTCGACGCTGATGGCCGCCGCGGCGAGCCGGGCCGTGTCGGGGTGGTCCGCGGCGACGGCCGCGATGGCCTCGCCGTGGTGGCGGACCAGGTCGGAGGCGAAGACGGGCCGGTCGGCGACGCGTCGGCCGTACGTCGCCGCGCCGGGCACGTCGGCGGCGGTGACCACGGCCCGTACGCCGGGCATGGCGGCCGCGGCCTCGGTGTCGACGGAGACGATCCGCGCGTGCGGGTGCGGCGAGCGCAGGACCGCCGCCCAGAGGAGGCCCTCGGCCCACAGGTCGGAGGCGTACGGGAAGGTGCCCTCGGTCTTCGCGCGGGCCTCGGCCTGCGGGAGCGAGGTGCCGAGGCCGTGCGCGGCCGGCTCCGGGCCGACGGCTCCGGGAACGTCCAGGACTACGGGAACGGCGGTGGTCCCGTCGCTGCTCACGCCATGCCTCCGTCGTGCGGGTGGGGGATCTGGTGCGGGACGCGGACCTCGTGCGCGGCACGGGTCTCGTCGGAGGTCTCGGAGGCACCGGCCGCGGCGCTCGCCTCGCGCTCGGCGACGACGTCGCGGACGGCGTCGAGCACGCCGCGGTAGCCGGAGCACCGGCACAGATTGCCGGCGAGCGCCTGTCGGGTCTCCAGTTCCGTGGGGGCGTGGTTGCCCTCCAGGAGGTCGTGCACGGTCATGCACATGCCCGGGATGCAGAAGCCGCACTGGACCGTGCCGCACCGGGACATCGCCCGCTGCACGTCGGACGGCTCGCCGTCGGCGGCGAGGCCCTCGACCGTCCGCACCTCGCTCCCGGCGGCGGTCGCCGCGGGGACCAGGCAGGAGGCCACGAGCCGGCCGTCGACCTGCACGTTGCACGCGCCGCACTCG
Organism: Streptomyces sp. NPDC051180; assembly: GCF_040689545.1. Classification (NCBI taxonomy): domain Bacteria; kingdom Bacillati; phylum Actinomycetota; class Actinomycetes; order Kitasatosporales; family Streptomycetaceae; genus Streptomyces; species Streptomyces sp. NPDC051180. The sequence continues at coordinate 70,859 of NZ_JBFBBC010000006.1, read as the reverse complement.
CCCTGGGAGCAGCCGTCCTTGGCGCCCGCGAGGCCGAGCCGCTCGCGCAGGACGTAGAGCAGCGACTCGCCGATCCAGGACCCGGTGACCGGCCGGTCGGCCCCGTTGACCCGCAGGGTGTACGAGGTGTGGGGATGTTCGTCGCTGTCGGTCGAGGCGTAGGGGCTCGGGGAGGGGGCGGAGGCGCGCAGGGAGGCGGCGGCCTCCTCGGACCCGACGCCCGACCCGTCCGGACCGGAATGCCCGTCCGCACCGGAATGGCCGTCCGCACCGTCCGGAGCGGGGTGTTCGTCCGCCCGCGCGTGCCCGTCGGACTCGCTGTCGGTCGCCGCGTGTCCGTCGAGGTCGCCCGGGCCGTCGACGACGTCCGAGGACCGCTCGCCGTCGGGCCCGTCGAAGCCGTCGACACCGTCGAAACCGGCGGGCTCGTCCGAGGCGCCGGACGCCTCGGCCCGGAACCCGTCCGGGGTGTCGGCGTCGTCACCGGCGGCCTCGGGAGCCGTCCCCGCGTCCTCGTCGGCCGCGTCGGCCGACGGCTCGCCGGTGAGGGCCCAGGGGGCCGGGGCGCCGCCCGGCAGGGTGGCGGGGGCCTCGGCGTACGGGGCGAGGGCGGAGGGGGCGAACTCGCCCGAGTCCTCGCCGACCGCCTCGGCCGTGTCCGGCACGACCGGGATCTGCCACTGGCCCGTGGTGCCGGAGGCGGGCGCGGCCGCCTCGCCGAAGCGCCACTCGGCCGTCGCGTGCGGGTCCCGCTCGGCGTGCGCGTCCTGGCCGGCGTACTCGGTGTACTCGGCCTGACGCGCGTAGTCCGGGTAGTCGGCCGGCGCGTCGTACCCGGGCCGCGGGACGTCGTATCCCGCCGCCTGCCCGTCGTACTCGCCCTGGCGTCCGTCGTACTCGCCCTGCCGTCCGTCGTACCCCGGGTGCTGTCCGGCGTACTCGGGCCCGTCGGCGTAGGCGTCGGGCCCGTCGGCGTACGCGTCGTGGCCCTCGGCGTACCCGTCGGCGTACTCGGGGGCGCCGTCGTACGGGGAGAGGCCCGGGTACGAGGGCCGGTCGAAGTACTGGGTCTGCTCGGCCTCGGCGGGGAGGTGCACGTTCCAGGTGCCGGTCGCCGACGGGTCGGTCGCGGCGGCCTGGGTGAGCGGCTGGAGCGGGGTGATCATCGGCGGTACGTAGCCGTGGCCGGGCGCTTCCAGGGGGACGCCGTCGAGCATGAAGTCGGGGGGCAGCTGGACGAACGCCGTGGCGTCGCCGTCGTACCCCTCGCTCTGCGGGATCGGCTCCCAGCCGCCGGGGTAGCCGCCCTGGCCGGTGTCGTCCCCGTGCCGGTCGTTGGTGCTCACGACAGTGCCCTCCCCAGTGCCCGTCGGGCGAGTGCGGCGACGGTGCGCCGCAGGTGCAGTACGCCGGGGGGCAGCTGTTCGTCACCCGGCGGGTCAGGGATGCAGGCGGCGGCGACGTACTCGCCGAAGGCCGCGAGCGCCTCGGGGGCGAGCCCCCGGTCGTTGTCCCAGTCCACGAGCGAGGCGATCCAGCGCTCGGCCTCCAGCGGACGCAGCGGCATCGGGGCGACGGCGCCGACGGCGCAGCGCACGCCGCGCCGGGCGGGGTCGAGGACGACGGCGACGGAGGCGGTGGCGCGGGCGGGACCGGTGCGGCCGGTGGCCTTGAGGAAGACCTGGGGGGCGTGGAGCAGGGGGACGCGGACGAAGGCGACGAGCTCGCCGGGGGCGAGGAGGTCGCGGCCCGCGAGCAGGTGGGAGACGGGGATCTCGCGGCTCCCGAGCGGCCCGAGGACGACGAGGTCGGCCTCCAGCGCGGCGAGGACGGGCAGCGAGTCGCCGGTCGGCGCGGCGGTGACGACGTTGCCGCCGAGGGTGCCCGCGTTGCGGATCTGGGGCGGTCCGGCGGCCCGGGCGGCCGCGGCCAGGGCCGGGATGAGGGCCGCGAAGTCGGGGCGGCCCATCCGGGCGTGGGTGAGGCCGGCGCCGAGGAGGGCGTGGCCGTCCTGGTACTGCCAGCCGCGGATCTCGTTGATGCGGCTCAGGCCGACGAGCCCGGCGGGGCGGAGCTGGCCCCGGTTGACGGCGGCCATGAGGTCGGTGCCACCGGCGACGGGCACGGCGGCCGGCATGGCGGTGAGCGCCGCCACGGCCTCGTCGAGCGAGGCGGGCAGCGTCACGGACTGCGCCGTCTGTGGTGCGTGCGTGGTCAACCCGCTGCCCCTTCCCGGTGTCCCGGTGGTCCCCGACTGTGCCCGGCCGCGCGCCTGCTGTCACGTCTGCCGTCGCGCCTGCGTGTGGGCGTACCGTACGTGCTCACACGCCGGACGTGGCAACTCTGGCACATCTTCCGAGCGGTCCGGCGCGAGGGTCCGCGAAGGACTGTTCCGTCCGGTACACCCCAGGAGCGGCGGGGACTTCCGTTTCGCCGCTCTTGGGTGGCACGGGGGCTTCGGGCCTCTCACACGATCGACGTCAGGGTCTCCGGACGTCGACGGCGGGACCCTCACACGTTCGGGGGCGCCCCCTCGATGGGGCGGCCGAGGACCCCGGGGCGCTGCTGCCGGGGGTGGGGGCCGGCGGGCGGGCGGTAGTCGACGCCGAGGGCGTCGAGGCGCCGGTAGTGGGTGCTCATCCGGCGCTCGAAGCCGGCGTAGTCGCGGGCGTCCGGCGCGGGCAGCGCGGACCAGGCGACCTCGGCGAAGGCCGCGAGGCGCGGGAAGACCTGGTAGTCGACGCGGCCGCGGTTCTCCATGACCTCGGTCCACACGTTGGCCTGGGTTCCCAGGATGTGGGCGACGGCCTCCGGCGGCAGGCCCGGCGGGACGGGCTCGAAGCGGTAGACGTCCTCCAGGGTGCGGACGAAGCCGATGGGCACGGGCTCGTCCTCGCCCGGCGCCTGACGGTGGTCCAGGTAGACCTGCTGCTCGGGGCACATGACGACGTCGTGGCCGGCGGTCGCGGCGGCGATGCCGCCGCCGTAGCCCCGCCAGGAGGAGACGGCCGCGCCCTCCGCGAGGCCGCCCTGCAGGATCTCGTCCCAGCCGATGAGGCGGCGGCCGCGGTCGGAGAGCCAGCGGTCGAAGTGACGGATGAACCAGGACTGGAGCTCGTCCTCGTCGGCGAGCCCGAGTTCCTTGATGCGGGCCTGGGCGGCCGGGGACGCCTTCCACTGGTCCTTGGGGCACTCGTCGCCGCCGACGTGGACGAAGGTGGACGGGAAGAGTTCGAGGACCTCCTCGAAGACGCCCTCGTAGAACCGCAGGACGGTCTCGGTGGGGGCGAGGACGTTCGGGTTGACTCCCCAGGTGTCCCAGACGGTGAGCGCGGCGGTGTCGACGACGTCGGTGTTGCCGAGTTCGGGGTAGGCGGCGATCGCGGCCTGCGAGTGGCCGGGCAGGTCGATCTCGGGGACGACGGTGATGTGCCGCTCGGCGGCGTACGCGACGATCTCGCGGATGTCGTCCTGCGTGTAGAACCCGCCGTAGGGGGTCTCGGTCCACAGCGGCGAGGCCCGGTGGCCCCACTTGGTGCGGGCGCGCCAGGAGCCGACCTCGGTGAGCCGGGGGTGGCGCTTGATCTCGATGCGCCAGCCCTGGTCGTCGGTGAGGTGGAAGTGGAAGACGTTCAGCTTGTGGGCGGCCAGCAGGTCGAGCTGGCGCAGGACGTCGTCCTTGGGCGTGAAGTGCCGGGAGACGTCGAGGAGGAGGCCGCGCCAGCCGAAGCGGGGTCCGTCCTCGACGGTGAGGGGCGGCAGGGCCCAGCCGCCGTCCCGTACCGGCGCCTTGCGGTACGCGTCCGGGCCGAGGAGCTGGCGGAGGGTCTGGGCGCCCCAGAACACGCCGGCGGGCCCGCCGCCCTCGACGAGGACGGCGGCGTCGGCGACGGAGCCGTCGGTGGAGAGGCGGTAGCCCTCGGGGCCGTACTCCCGCTCGACCTCCTCGCTGGTCCGCAGCCGGATCGCGCCGGGCCCGGGGCCGTCGGCGAACGGCAGTCCGATGGCGGCGCCCAGGACGGAGCGCAGCCAGCGCGCGGTGGACTCGGTGCCCGGGGCCGCGTCGATCGTGGTGTGGGCGTCCAGGACGTGTCCGGGGGTGCGCCCCCGGTTCTCGGCCGAGAGGGGTGCGGGGATCAGGGCCAGTTCGGAGATCATCGCGTCAGTCCTTCACCGCCCCGCCCAGTCCGGAGACCAGGCGGCGCTGTACGAGTACGAAGAAGACGAGCACCGGGATCGTCATCACGGTCGACCCGGCCATGATGCCTCCCCAGTCGTTCTCGTCGGGCTTGAAGAAGACGAGCAGCGCCATCGGCAGGGTCGACTGCGAGGTGTCACTGATGAGGAACGACTTGGCGAAGAGGAAGTCGTTCCAGGTGGAGATGAACGAGAACACGCTGGTGGCGACGAGGCCCGGCAGGACCAGCGGGAACAGGATCTGCCAGAGGAAGCGCGTGCGGCTCGCGCCGTCGATCTGGGCCTGCTCCTCCAGCGCCTCCGGCACGGCCTTCACGAAGCCGCGCAGCATCCAGATCGCGAAGGGCAGCGAGAAGGCCAGGTGCGGCAGGATCAGCGAGCCGAGGGTGTTGAGCTGTCCGAGGTCCCGCATGAGGAAGAACAGCGGGATGGTCAGCGCCTCGACCGGCACCATCTGCGCGATGAGGAACATGATCAGCAGCGTCGTCCGGAACCGGAAGCGGAACCGGGTGACGGCCGTCGCCGCGAGGAACGCGATCAGCGCGGAGGCGACCACCACGGTGAGCGCCACGACCAGCGAGTTGACGAAGTAGCGCCCGAACTCCTGCTGGGTGAGCACCCGCCGGAACGACTCCAGCGACGGCGCCAGCGTCCACGGCCGCGGATGCGCCGACTGGATCTCCCCCGCCGGCTTGAACGCCGACAGCACCATCCAGTACAGCGGGAAGGCCACCACGACGGCGACGCCCAACACCCCCACCTCGGCCACGAGGCGCCCGGGGCGCCGGATCCGGAGGAGACTCACCGCACACCTCCCAGGACGCCCCGGCCTTCGAGCCGGGAAAGAATCGGACACTTGCAGAGCAGGGCAAAGGCGGACGCTCGGCCGTCAGAACGAAGCACTTTATGTCGCACACGGCAATCAATCGGCGTTCCATGACGTTTCGCCCTCAATTGCCGTTCCTCCTGACTAGGTTGCGACTCATGGCGGGGGAAGTGCGGACAGGGGTTGCGGGGTATGCCCGGTGGAGCTTTCGGCTGCGCGTGTCGTCCGCGGCGGGAAGCGCTCTGGCGGCCGAATGGGACCGGTGCCGGTGGATCTGGAACGAGTCCGTTGCCAAGTCGAGGGCCGTGCACCTGAACAACCAGGCCGGAGGAGCACGCACGACGTGTGGTCCGGCCCGGCTCGACAGGATGCTGACCGACGCCCGCAAGCACACGCCGTGGCTGCGCGAGGGCTCCTCGGTTCCTCAGCAGCAGGTGGTACGAGACTTCGGCAAGGCGCGTGCCAAGGCGCAGAAGGACATCGAGGACCGGTTGCCCATGCGCCGGCGAGCGGGGATGCCGAGGTGGAAGAAGAAGCACCTGGCGCTGCCGAGCCTCAACTACACCCGCCGCGGTTTCCGGCTGAAGGACGGCCGTCTGCACCTTGCGGGAGGCATCGTGCTGACCGTGGTGTGGTCGCGGGAGCTTCCGGCCGATCCGTCCAGCGTGCGTGTCCACCAGGACGGCACGGGAGCGTGGTTCGCGTCCTTCGTGGTACCCGCGAGAGTCCAGCCTCTCCCGAAGACCGGCCGTGTCATCAGGATCGACTGGGGAGTCAAGGAGACCGCGACCACCACGTCCGACGCTCACGACCTCCCCCACCCGCGGCACGGCAGGACGGCCGCGCAGAAGCTCGCCCGCTGTCAGCGGATGATGGCGAGGCGTAGGCCGGCGAAGGGCAAGCCCGGTTCCAGGGGATACAAGACCGCCCGACTGCAGGTCGCGAAAATTCACCGGAAGGTCACGCGGCAGCGCCGGGACACGGTGCGCAAGTGGGCGAAGCAGGTCGTGCGCGACCATGACGCCCTGGCGGTCGAGGACTTCCGTCCGAAGTTCCTCACGAGGACCACCATGGCCCGCAAGGCGGCGGACGCCGCGATCGGCATGACCAAGACAGCACTGATCGAGCAGGCCCGTAAGCACGGCCGGATCGTGCACCTGGTACACCCCGCGCACACCACGATGGACTGCGCGCAGTGCGGTGCGAGAACCAAGTACGCACTCCCCCTCTCCGAGCGTACGTACACCTGCACCACGTGCGGAGCCGTGTCCCCCAGGGACAAGAACTCCGCCCGCGTGATGCTGGTCCGGGCTGGTCTCGACCCGGCTGGTGCCGATCGCGGAAGTCCGGGCGGGGCGCCGCCTCACCCGGCAGCGTGAGCCAGGAATCCCCGCATCGGCCCGGGAGGACAGCGGGTCGCCGTCTCCGGGCAGGGGAGGTTTCAAAGTTCTTCTCCCTGACGTCGCAGCAGGCGCAGGTACACGAGGGTGACGGCCAGCAGGATGAGCAGCATGACGACGCCGATGGCGGAGCCGAGGCTGTACTGGGACGAGGCGAATGCCTTCTGGTAGGCGTAGACGTTGAGGACGAGGTTCTGGCCGGCGATGCCGCCGCCGTTGGTCATCACGTAGATCTGGGTGAAGACCTTGAAGTCCCAGATGACCGACTGGATGGTGACGACGACGAGGATCGGCCGGAGCATCGGGGCCATGACCGAGCGCCAGATGCGCCAGGGCGAGGCGCCGTCGAGGGCGGCGGCTTCCAGGACCTCGGACGGGATGGCCTTGATGCCGGCGAAGACGGTGACCATCACGAACGGGAAGGAGCACCAGACGACTTCGAGGAGGACGAGGGCGAAGGCGCTGTACCGCCCGTAGGTCCAGGAGTGGTCGCCGAGCCCGAGCAGGCGGTTGACGGGGCCGAAGTCGGGGTCGAAGAGGAAGACGAAGACGGTGGACCCGGTGATCGCGGGGGTCGCCCAGGCGCCGAGCGCCGCCGTCATCAGGACGAGCCGGGGCAGGGCGCGCACGCGGGTGAGCAGGACGGCGAGGGCGCAGCCGACGGCGAGGGTGGCGAGGACGCAGGCGGCGGCGAAGACGACGGTGGTGAGCAGGACCTGCCGGAACTGGGGGTCGGCGAAGAGGGCCGTGTAGTTGCCGAACCCCTTGAAGGAGGTGGGCTGCCCGCCGCTGACCTGGGCCTGGGTGTACTCCAGGAAGGAGATGAGCCCGAGCTGGTAGACGGGGTAGAGGAGGAGTCCGCCGAGGACCACGAGGGCGGGCAGGAGGTACAGCCAGGGGGTCCAGGGGGCGACGCGGCGGGGGGCGCGGCCGGACCGGGCGCCGTCCCGGGGGGCCGGGGGCGCGGGCGGGCCGGTCCGCTTCTCGGTGAGTTGGGTGGTCATGCGGTTCAGCCCGCCGGCGCGAAGGCCGCGTCCATCTTCCGCGCGGCATCGTCGGCCGCCGCCTTGACGTCCTTACGGCCGCTGACGATCTCCTGGAACATCGTGGGCAGGACCTGGGAGGCGTCGACCTGGCCCCAGCCGGGGGACGCCGGGACGAAGCGGGTGCCCGCGCCGAGGGTGTCGATGAAGGGCTTCACGAAGGGCTGGCGGCCGGCCGCGGCGGCGCGGACGTCGGTGTAGGTGGGCAGGAAGCCCATGGCGTCGAAGAGCTTGCCCTGGGTGTCCTTGCCGGTGAGGGACTTCAGCAGGTCGACGGCGAGGGTGCGGTGGGTGCTGCTCCGCAGGACGCCGATGTTGTTCCCGCCGGCGAAGGCGGGGGCGATGCTGCCGGGGGTGGTGCCGGGCAGCGGGACGACGGCGTACTTGCCCTTCACGGTGCCGGCCTCGACGGCCGCGTGGCTGAAGTCGCCGCCGATGGCCATGCCGGCCTTGCCGGCGGCGAAGGCGGTGACGGTCGCGTTGCCGCCCATCTGGGCGCACTTGGCGGCGGGGCAGTTGTCGTCGCCGAAGAGCGAGGTGTAGGTGGTGATGCCCTGGAGGGCGGCCGGGCTGTTGATCGCGGCCTTGTGGGCGTCGCCGTTCGCGGTGGCGAGTTCGCCGCCGGCGGCCCAGACGAAGGGCATGGCGCCGTAGGTGTAGGCGCCGCCGACGGCGATGCCGTAGAGCTCGGGCTTCGCCTTGCGGATCTTCTTCGCGGTGGTGACGAGTTCGGCCTGGCTCTTGGGGGCGGTGAGGCCGAGCTCGCGGAAGACGTCGGTGCGGTAGTAGAGGGCGCGGACGCCGACGAAGAGCGGGGCGCCGTAGACCTTTCCGGCGACGGTGACGGACTGCCGGGCGGTGGCGTCGGCGTCGGCGGCCTCGTCCCAGGCGGCGAACTCGGCGCTGATGTCGGCGAGGCCGCCGTCCTTGACGTATCCGGCGGTGTCGGTGTTGCCGTACTCGATGAGGTCGGGGGCGGACGCGGGGTCGTTGAAGGCGGCCTTGACGCGCTGGGCGCGGGTCTCGACGGGGATGTACTCGACCTCGACCTCGGTGCCCTGGTGCTTCTTCTCGAAGGCGGCGACGGCCTGGTCGACGACCTGTTCCTTGGGCTTGTTGCTCACCTCCTGGAAGAGCCAGACGCGCAGGGTGCCGCTCTTGTCGTCCGTGGCGGCCCCGCCGCCGGAGGTCTGGGGGGCGCAGGCGGTGGCGGTGAGTCCGGCCAGCAGGAGCAGGGCGGCCGGGGTGGCGAGGCGGGCGGGCAACTTCATGACGGAATCCCCTCCGGACGTACGCGTTGCAGCATGTGCAATGGGCGTTTCGTTCTGCACAACACGCGTGAGGTTAGGCCGCGTTCCGGCGGGCCGACAAGAGGTCTCGACCACCTCAACCACTCCGTGACCGGCGAAAGCACCCTGCGCAACGGCGTCCGGCCGCGCCCCCGGCCGTCCCGGACCGATCTCCCACCCGGCTGGGAGATCGGTCCGGACATGCGAAACGGCCCCCGTCGTACGTACCGAAGTACGTACGACGGGGGCCGTCCCCGGCGTCAGGACCCTCTTACTTGTCCTTGCCGCCCTTGTCCTTGTCGCCTCCGCCGGCGCCCATGGAGTCGTAGATCTCCTTGCACATCGGACAGACCGGGTACTTCTTGGGGTCGCGACCCGGCACCCAGACCTTTCCGCACAGCGCGACGACGGGGGTGCCGTCGAGGGCGCTCGCCATGATCTTGTCCTTCTGGACGTAATGGGCGTAGCGCTCGTGGTCGCCGTCACCGTGGGACACCTGCGGCGTCGGCTCGACGAGGGTCCCCGTACCTGCCCCGCGCTCGGGCTCGAGAGTGCTCATAACCGCCAAGGGTACTGAAAGCCGGGGCTTCAGTTGAGGGACGGGTCGTCCGGGTAGGTCGCGATCATCGCGAGCTCGCCGCGCTGGCGGCGGAGCACCTGCCGCCAGAGCGTCTCGGGCTGCGGCGAGGAGACGTCGCCGGGCTCGGACTCGACCACGTACCAGGCGCCGTCGCCGAGCTCGGACTCCAGCTGGCCGGGGCCCCAGCCCGCGTATCCGGCGAAGATCCGGAGGGAGCCGAGCGCCGGGCCGAGCAGTTCCGGCGGGGCCTCCAGGTCGACGAGGCCGATCGCCCCGTACACCCTGCGCCATCCGAGCGGGCCCTCGTCGCCGGGGATGACGGCGACCCCGAGGGCCGCGTCGAGGGAGACGGGTCCGCCCTGGAAGACGACCCCGGGGTCGCCGGCGAGGCCCGCCCAGGGGGCGAGGATGTCGGAGACGGTGATGGGGGTCGGCCGGTTGAGGACCACGCCGAGCGAGCCCTCGTCGTCGTGATCGAGCAGCAGGACGACCGCGCGGTCGAAGTTCGGGTCCGCCAGCGCGGGGGTGGCCACGAGCAGTCGGCCTGTGAGCGAGGACACCTCGGTCATGCGACACATGATCCCGCATGTTCGGCGTTCGCGTGGGTTGTCGGGCGGGATGCGGGGAAGGCGACGCCCGTCGTGGTCCGGAGCCGCAGGTCGGACGGGACGGGGACGAACCCCCGGAGCGCCCCGGCGACAGAAGCGGACGGTGACGCTCCGCAAGATCACGGAAACAGAGGGTGTTGTGCCGAATTCATTACATCTGACAGACCCCCTGAGGCATCCGATCGGGGTCTCATGGACCTTTACCCTTTTCTCTGGCCACCCGACCGACCCCACTCCGGAACGCGAGATTCATGACCGGCACAGACGATGTCCTGCTTGTCCACGGCGGAACCCCGCTGGAGGGCGAGATCCGCGTCCGCGGCGCGAAGAACCTCGTGCCCAAGGCGATGGTCGCCGCACTGCTCGGCAGCGGCCCCAGCCGCCTGCGCAATGTGCCCGACATCCGTGACGTCCGCGTGGTCCGCGGACTGCTCCAGCTGCACGGAGTGACGGTCCGCCCGGGCGAGGAGCCCGGCGAGCTCGTCCTCGACCCGACCCACGTCGAGTCCGCCAACGTGGCCGACATCGATGCCCACGCGGGTTCGTCGCGCATCCCGATCCTCTTCTGCGGCCCGCTGCTGCACCGCCTCGGCCACGCCTTCATCCCGGGCCTCGGCGGCTGCGACATCGGCGGCCGGCCCATCGACTTCCACTTCGACGTGCTGCGCCAGTTCGGTGCCACCATCGAGAAGCGGGCGGACGGCCAGTACCTGGAGGCGCCGCAGCGCCTTCGCGGCTGCAAGATCCGGCTGCCGTACCCCTCGGTCGGCTCGACCGAGCAGGTGCTGCTGACCGCGGTGCTCGCCGAGGGCGTCACCGAGCTGTCGAACGCCGCCGTGGAGCCCGAGATCGAGGACCTGATCTGCGTCCTGCAGAAGATGGGCGCGATCATCTCCATGGACACCGACCGGACCATCCGGATCACCGGTGTCGACCGCCTCGACGGCTACACCCACCGGGCGCTCCCGGACCGCCTGGAGGCGGCCTCCTGGGCGTCGGCGGCGCTGGCGACCGAGGGCAACATCTACGTGCGCGGCGCCCAGCAGCGCTCGATGATGACCTTCCTCAACACCTACCGGAAGGTCGGCGGCGCCTTCGAGATCGACGACGAGGGCATCCGCTTCTGGCACCCGGGCGGCTCGCTCAACGCGATCCACCTGGAGACGGACGTGCACCCCGGCTTCCAGACGGACTGGCAGCAGCCGCTGGTCGTGGCGCTGACGCAGGCGTCCGGCCTCTCGATCATCCACGAGACGGTCTACGAGTCCCGCCTCGGCTTCACGTCCGCGCTGAACCAGATGGGCGCGCACATCCAGCTGTACCGCGAGTGCCTGGGCGGCTCCGACTGCCGCTTCGGCCAGCGGAACTTCCTGCACTCGGCGGTCGTCTCCGGCCCGACGAAGCTCCAGGGCGCCGACCTGGTCATCCCCGACCTGCGCGGCGGCTTCTCGTACCTGATCGCGGCGCTCGCGGCGCAGGGCACCTCCCGGGTGCACGGCATCGAGCTGATCAACCGCGGCTACGAGAACTTCATGGACAAGCTCGTCGAGCTCGGCGCGAAGGTCGAGCTCCCCGGCAGAGCGCTGGTGTAAGCCCTCACGGGCCCGCAAGGGCCCGTACGGGCGCGAACGAAAGGGCGGCCACCCCCTGACAGGGTGGCCGCCCTTTCGGCGCCTACAGACTGCCTTGCTTGCGCTCGGCTGCCTTACTTGCCCTTGGCGGCTTCCTTGAGCTTCGAGCCCGCGGAGACCTTCACGCTGTAGCCGGCCGGGATGTTGATCGGGTCGCCGGTCTGCGGGTTACGAGCGGTGCGAGCGGCACGGTGGGTGCGCTCGAAGGTCAGGAAGCCGGGGATGGTGACCTTCTCGTCGCCCTTGGCGACGACCTCACCGACGGTCTCGGCGAGAGCGGCCAGCACGGCGTCGGCGTCCTTGCGGGTCACCTCGGCGCGGTCGGCCAGGGCGGCCACCAGCTCACTGCGGTTCATGTTGTTACTCCCGTGTTCTTCTTGCCTGTGAGGCGTGCCACGCGGCGGAAGCCGCGTGATTGGGTACAGCGAAGCCGATGCTTCCAGGGCCTTCGGACAGTCCCCGGACCCGGGTCTAACGACAGACCCTCGCGCCCAAACACGCATCCTGCCCCTACCAGCGGCGGGAACGCCAATCCGGCACCCCCTGGGGTCACACGAAAAGCGCCAGAGTCCCGCCGTGGTGACGTTCTGTCGACTCCCGCCGACCCCGCGAAAGTCACGCGGAGCCGAAAAGCCACCCTAAAGGCGGGTTTACGACTCCGCGAATCGCGACGCGCCGTCAGCGCCCGCTCGGCGCACCGCCCGCGCCCGCCGCCTTCGCCGCGGTGCGCACCGCGCCGGCGACCGCGCCCGCCACCTTGTCGTTGAAGACCGACGGGATGATGTAGTTCGGGTTGAGCTCGTCCTCGGTGACGACGTCGGCGAGGGCCGAGGCCGCCGCCAGCATCATCTCCGTGTTGACCGTACGGGACTGGGCGTCCAGCAGGCCGCGGAAGACGCCCGGGAAGACCAGCACGTTGTTGATCTGGTTCGGGAAGTCCGAGCGGCCGGTGGCCACGACGGCGGCCGTCTGGCGCGCGGCGGCCGGGTCGACCTCCGGGTCGGGGTTCGCGAGCGCGAACACGATGGCGCCCTCCGCCATGGCGGCGACGTCCTCGGCGCCCAGCAGGTTCGGGGCCGAGACGCCGATGAAGACGTCCGCGCCGACGACGGCCTCCTTGAGGGTGCCGGTGACGCCCTCCGGGTTGGTGTTGTCGGCGATCCAGCGCAGCGGCGAGTCGGCCGGGGCGTCCACGAGGTCCGGACGGTCGGCGTGCACGACACCCTGGATGTCGGCGACGACGGCGTGCTTGACGCCCGCCGCGATCAGCAGCTTCAGGATGGCCGTACCGGCCGCGCCGGCACCGGACATGACGACCCGTACGTCGCCGATGCCCTTGCCCACCACGCGCAGGGCGTTGGTGAGGGCGGCCAGGACGACGATGGCCGTGCCGTGCTGGTCGTCGTGGAAGACCGGGATGTCGAGGGCCTCGCGCAGCCGTGCCTCGATCTCGAAGCAGCGCGGCGCGGAGATGTCCTCCAGGTTGATGCCCGCGAAGCCGGGGGCGATCGCCTTGACGATCGCGACGATCTCGTCGGTGTCCTGGGTGTCGAGGCAGAGCGGCCAGGCGTCGATGTCGGCGAAGCGCTTGAAGAGGGCCGCCTTGCCCTCCATGACCGGCATCGCGGCCATCGGGCCGATGTTGCCGAGGCCGAGGACGGCGGAGCCGTCGGTGACGACCGCGACGGTGTTGCGCTTGATGGTGAGGCGGCGGGCGTCCTCGGGGTTCTCGGCGATCGCCATGCACACGCGGGCGACGCCCGGGGTGTAGATCATCGAGAGGTCGTCACGGTTGCGGATGGGGTGCTTCGCCGCCATCTCGATCTTGCCGCCGAGGTGCATCAGGAACGTACGGTCGGAGACCTTGCCCAGGACGACGCCCTCGATGGTGCGCAGCTGCGCGACGATCTCGTCGGCGTGCGCGGTGGACGTCGCGGCGATGGTGACGTCGATGCGGAGCTTCTCGTGGCCGGAGGCGGTCACGTCGAGGCCGGTGACGGATCCGCCGTGGGACTCCACCGCCGTGGTGAGCTGGGAGACCGCGGTTCCGCTGGCGGGAACCTCCAGCCGGACCGTCATCGAATACGAGACGCTGGGCGCCGTTGCCATGGCCGAGTTCCTCTGCTTTCCCTGAGCTTCGTTGCTACGCCGCCCCGGCTGGTTGCCTGGCGGCGCCCTCCGATGGTCGCACCTACCTGCCGGTAGCAGGTAATGCGGTCATTTTGTTTTCGGAAAGTAGTTTCCACCATACGAGAGATGCTGGGGAAACAGAAGAGGCCCCGGTCACCAGAGGTGACCGGGGCCTCGACTTCGTACATACGTCTAAGTGGCACCGACCCGCCATGCTCGCCTCGCGGCAAGTGGTCCCTCTAAGGGACGAAGGTTGGGCCCGGGGGCTTGGATCGAGCCGGTGCCACGACAAGGCTAACAAACCACCCTGCTCGGCGATTCCAGCGCCACAGGTTGACCTGAAATCGGCCCGCGGTCTTGACCGGACCGCGGGCCCCGGCCCTCCCGGCTCAGTCCCGCAGCAGGTCCGGCACACCGTCCTCGTCCGGCATGTCCCCGGCCCCCGCGACGACGGTCAGCTGCTGCGTCGCCCGCGTCAGGGCCACGTACAGGACGCGCAGGCCCGCCGGGGACTCGTCCGCGATCTCCGCCGGCGAGACGACCACCGTGGCGTCGTACTCCAGGCCCTTGGCCTCCAGGGAGCCCAGCGCCACCACCCGGTCACCCAGGTCGGCGAGCCAGCCCGCCGCCTCGGCACGCCGGTTCATGGCGACGACGACGCCCACCGTGCCCTCCACCCGCTCCAGCAGCAGCCGCGCCTCGGACCGTACGGTTTCGGCCAGATCCGCCTTCTCCGGGGCCGATACGAAGCGGGGCTCGACGCCCGTCGAGCGGACCGCGCGCGGCGACTCCTTGCCCGGCATGGCGAGCGCGAGGACCTTGGCGGCCAGCTCGGCGATCTCCGCCGGGTTCCGGTAGTTCACCGTCAGCTCGAAGCGGCGCCGCGGCCGGGTGCCGAGCGCCTCGTCCCGGGCCTCGGCGGCCTCGTCCGGATCCGACCAGGAGGACTGCGCCGGGTCGCCGACGACCGTCCACGTGGCGTGCCGGCCGCGCCGCCCCACCATCCGCCACTGCATGGGCGTCAGGTCCTGGGCCTCGTCCACGATCACGTGCGCGTACTCGGTCCGCTCCGCCGCCAGCCGCTCCGCCCGCTCGCGCTGCGTCTCCTCGCGGACCGGCATCAGCTCCTCCAGGCCCGAGAGCTGGTCCAGCGGGTCGTACTCCCGCTTCTTGCGGGGCCGGGCCGGGGCGCCCAGGAGGGTGTGCAGCTCGTCCAGGAGCGCCACGTCGTGCACGGACAGCGCGCGGCGGCGCAGCGCGCGGGCGAGCCGCCTGACCTCCCCGGGGTTGAGGATCCGGCGGGCCCAGCGGCCGAGCCGCCGCTCGTCCGCCATCGCGTCCAGGACCTGACGCGGCGTGAGCTCGGGCCACCAGGCGTCCAGGAAACCGAGGAAGGAGTCCTCGGTGGAGACGTCCTCGTCGAAGGAGGAGCGCAGTTCGGCGGCGAGTTCCGGATCGCTGTGCCGGCCCGACGCGCCGGACTTCGCGTACAGCGCGTCGAGCAGCAGCCGGCGGGCCCGCGGGCGCAGCAGGTTGACCGGGGCGGTGCCGCCGAGGACGTTGTGGCGGATGCGGCGCAGGTCGTCCGCCTCCAGCTCGATGCGACGGCCGAAGGCGACCACCCGCAGGCGCGTGGGCGTGCCCGCCGGCACCGCGGCCTCGTCCTCGCCCAGCTCGGGCTGGTTCCTCGGGGCCGGGGTCTCCAGCGCGCCGCGGGCCGCCTTGCGCAGCACGTGGAGCATCCGGGACGAGCCCTTGATCCGGGCGACGGCCGGGTCGTCGTACGCGGTCGCCTCCGCGCCGTCGACGAGGCTGCCGACCGCGCGGATCGCCACCTGGCCCTCCTCGCCCAGGGACGGCAGGACGCCCTCCGTGTACGAGACCAGGAGCGGGGTCGGCGAGACGATCAGGATGCCGCCCGCGTACCGCCGCCGGTCCTGGTAGAGCAGGTACGCCGCGCGGTGCAGCGCCACCGCGGTCTTGCCGGTTCCGGGGCCGCCCTCCACGTACGTCACCGACGCGGCGGGCGCCCGGATGACGAGGTCCTGCTCCGCCTGGATGGAGGACACGATGTCCCGCATCGTGTGGCTGCGGGCCTGGCCGAGCGCGGCCATCAGGGCGCCGTCGCCGATCACCGGCAGCTCGCGCCCGTCCAGCGTCGCCCGGAGCTCCGGACGCATCAGGTCGTCCTCGACGCCGAGGACCTGGCGCCCCTTGGAGCGGATCACCCGGCGGCGCACCACCCGGCCGGGGTCCACCGGCGTCGACCGGTAGAACGGCGCGGCGGCGGGAGCGCGCCAGTCGATCACCAGCGGCGCGTAGTCCGAGTCCAGGACCCCGATACGGCCGATGTGGAGGGTCTCGCCGATCTCCGCCGTGCTGTCCGGGCGCACGGCGTCCTCGGCCGGCTCCACGGACGTGTAGGCGCCGTCGGGCCCCTTCTTGCCGTCCTTCCCGTACAGCAGGTCGATCCGCCCGAAGAGGAAGTCCTCGAACTCGTTGTTGAGCCGGTTGAGATGGATGCCGGCCCGGAACACCTGCGCGTCGCGCTCGGCGAGGGCGCCGGGCGTGCCGACCTGGCCTCGCTGGGCCGCGTCGTTCATCAGGAACTCCGCCTCGTGGATCTTCTCCTCGAGACGGCGGTAGACCTGATCCAGATGTTCCTGCTCGACACCGATCTCACGGTCCCTGACCGTGTCCACGGCTTCCTGCGCGGCCACCTAAGGCCCCCTTCTCACGTGCACTGGGCAGCCGTCGAGCGTACGCCACCCCGCCCCCCCATGCCAGGCACGCCCCCACCCGACCTCAGTGACCCGCCGCTCCCCTCGCACGGGCCCACGGGCCCACGGGCCGGAGCGGGCGGGGGCCGGTGCCCACCCCCGTGTGCACACACGGGACGACAGGGACGGACGGGGCCACCCTCCGTGTGGGCACACGGGACGACAGGGACGGACGGGGGCCGCCCCCGTGTGGGCAATCGTCCCGCTGGGGCGATGGGGGTCCCCCCTGCTCGAGCGAAGCCGAGAGCTTGGGGGAGGGTGGGCACACGGGACGGCGCGCTCGGCCGCGCCCCCGCCCCTTGTGCCTGGACCCGCCCCGACAGCGAGCCGCGCGCGGGGTGCGGGCTAGGGCGCGGAAGCCTAGGCCCGGCAAGGGGCGCCGTCCGTTGTGCCCACCCGTTCCGCCCCAGCGGAACAGTTGCCCACAACGAGGGGGCGCCGCCCGGCGAAACGAATGCCCACAACGAGGCACCCCGGCACGGGCACGCGGGTCCGGCGCGGGCTGGGGGGCTAGGACGGGGGGCGGGGGGTGGCCGCGGGGTCGAGGGCGAGGCGGTACCCGCGCTTGACGACCGTCTGGATGAGCTTCGGCGTCCCGAGCGCCGCCCGCAACCGCGCCATCGCCGTCTCGACGGCGTGCTCGTCGCGCCCGGCACCCGGCAGCGCCCGCAGGAGGTCGGCGCGGGAGACGACCCAGCCGGGCCGCCGGGAGAGGAGGCCGAGGAGGGCCATGCCGGCGGGCGGGACGGGGCGGAGGGCCCCGTCGACGAGGACGGCGTGGCCGCGGACCTCGACGCGGTGGCCGGCGACGGGCAGGACCCGGGAGCGGCCGGGCAGTTCGCGGCAGAGCAACTGGACGAGGGGCCCGAGGCGGAACCGCTCGGGCTGGTGGGTGTCGATGGCCTCGGCCTGGAGGGGCAGCGCGGTCACGGGCCCGACGCAGACGGCGAGGACGTCGTGGCGGAGCGCCTCGACGAGTGCGTCGCGTACGCCCTTCTCCTCGGCCCGGGAGAGCAGGGAGGCTGCGGCGGGCGCGCTGGTGAAGGTGACGGCGTCGAGGGTGCGGGCGAGGACGGCGTCGAGGAGCCGGTCGAGGGGGCCGATGTCCTCGGGCGCCATCCAGCGGTAGACGGGGACGCCGACGACCTCGGCACCGCCCGCGGTGAGGGCCTCCACGAAGCCCGGGAGGGGCTCCCCGTGCAGCTGGAGGACGATGCGGCGGCCCTCGACGCCTTCGTCGAGGAGCCGGTCGAGGACCTCGGCCATGGACTCGGAGGAGGGCGACCAGGACTCGGTGAGTCCGGCGGCGCGTACGGCCCCCTTGACCTTGGGGCCGCGGGCGAGGAGTTCGACGTCCCGGAGGGCGTCGAGGAGCTGCTCGCCGTACCCCCAGCCCTCGGCCGCCTCGACCCAGCCCCGGAAGCCGATCGCGGTGGTGGCGACGACGACGTCCGGGGTGTGGTCGATGATCTCCTTGGTGGCGGCGAGGAGTTCGGTGTCGTCCGCGAGGGGCACGATCCGCAGCGCGGGCCCGTGGACGACGGCCGCGCCGCGCCGGCGCAGCAGCGCGATGAGTTCGTCCGCGCGCCGCGCCGCGGTGACGCCGACCGTGAAGCCGGCGAGGGGGCCGTGTTCTTGCTCGTCCATGGGGCCCGAGCCTGACGGGGACGCGTGTCGGGCGGGGTTCGCCCGTATTTCCTGGTCGTTACGGTCCGCGCCGGTCACCGGGGATCACACCTGCGCGTAGCCGGGGCGGGGCTCCGGGTCCGTGACGGCCTCGGCGGTCTCGGGGACGGCCGAGGGGTTGCGAAGGTATACCGCCCAGGTGACGGTCATGCAGGCCGCGTAGAAGGCGAGGAAGGCGACGAAGGCCCCGGTGCCGGTGCCGGCGGTCTGGAAGGACTGGCGGAAGGCGAGGTTGATGCCGAGGCCGCCGAGTGCGCCCACGGCGCCGATGAGGCCCATGGAGGCCCCGGAGAGCCGTCGTCCGTAGGCTTCGGCGGGCTCGCCCGCGAGGCCCTTGCGGTGTCCCTGGGCGAGGAAGATCGCCGGGATCATCTTGTAGGTGGAGCCGTTGCCGAGGCCGCTGAGGACGAAGAGCCCGATGAAGCCCACGAGGAAGACCGTGAGGGACTCGGTGACGGAGGCGTAGATCACCACGGCGGTCGCGGCGGCCATCGCGGCGAAGGTCCAGAGGGTGATGCGGGCGCCGCCGTGGCGGTCGGCGAGGGAGCCGCCGACGGGGCGGATGAGGGAGCCGAGGAGCGGGCCGATGAAGGTGAGCGAGGCGGCCTGGAGCGGGGTGCGGCCGAACTGGGTCTGGAGGACGAGGCCGAAGGCGAAGCTGTAGCCGATGAAGGAGCCGAAGGTCCCGACGTACAGGAAGGCCATGATCCAGGTGTGGCGGGCCCCGACGGCCTCCTTGACGGCGCCGGTGTCGTTCTTGACGGGTGCGAGGTTGTCCATGAAGAGCGCGGAGCAGACGGCGGCGACGACGATCAGCGGCAGGTAGACGCCGAGCACGAGCCGGGGGTGGAGGGCGCCGGCGGTGCCGATGACGAGGAGGCCGATCAGCTGGACGACGGGGACGCCGATGTTGCCGCCGCCGGCGTTGAGGCCGAGGGCCCAGCCCTTCTTGCGCAGCGGGAAGAAGGCGTTGATGTTGGTCATCGAGGAGGCGAAGTTGCCGCCGCCGACGCCGGTGAGCGCGGCCACCAGGACGAAGGTGGTGTAGGAGGTGCCGGGCTCCATGACGGCGAAGGCGAGGCCGGTGGGGAGCAGGAGCAGCAGGGCGCTGAAGATCGTCCAGTTGCGGCCGCCGAACCGGGCGACGGCGAAGGTGTACGGGATGCGGATCAGCCCGCCGACGAAGGTGGCGGTGGCGATCAGGAAGAACTTGCCGGCCGGGTCGATGCCGTACTGCGGGCCCATGAAGAGGACCATGACCGACCAGAGGCTCCAGACGGAGAAGCCGATGTGCTCGGAGAAGACGGAGAAGAGCAGGTTGCGACGGGCGATCCGCTCGCCCTTCTCGCGCCAGAAGACCTCGTCCTCCGGCTCCCACTGTTCGATCCAACGGCCGCTCATGTCGCACCTCCGCGGGTGTCGGGTCCTGAGGCGTCCACAGCCTCGGGTCCCCGTGTCGCCGACGCTAGGGAGGCCGCGTTTCAGGCCGGTGCCGCGAGGTGACGGGTGCGGAACCTTGCTCTCACCCGGAGCGCGGGGCCCCTGTGAGCGCCCCCGCATTCTGGTCTCCGTCCTCTCCCGCCCGGCTCAAGCCGCGGTCGACCCCCGCCCGGCTCGGGCCGTACGCGATCCCCGTCGCTTTCAGGCCGTGCGCGGCCCCGTCCCTTCAGGCCGTACGGCGGTCCGGGCCGGGCCGCACGGGCCCACGCCCCGCTCAGGCCGTGCCCGTCCCCGGCAGGCCCGGTTCGTCGGCGGGGAGCCAGGAGCCGGCGGGGCGGGTCCGCCAGCCTTCCTGGGCGCCGATCTCCGCGGCGGCGGTCCGCAGGGCGTCGAGGGCGGGATGACGCAGCCCCTTGCGCCACACCAGGCTCACGGGTGACAGGGGTACGGGGTCGACGAGCGGCCGGAGGACGCAGTCGGGCATGGGCGGGAAGTCGACGACGGCGAGGACGGGGTGGCGGTGCTTTGCCATGATGCGCCGGAACTCCTCGTGGCCGACGGCGAGCGGGGCGGGCGGGGCGACCTCGATGCCGCGGCCGGCGAAGAGCCGGGTGGCGAGGTCGGTCCACTCGGGGGTCCGGTCGTTGCCGGCGCCCGCGTAGACCCGTTCGCCGACGAGTCCGTCGAGCGGCACCTCGGGCAGGGCGGCGAGGGCGTGGTCCTCGGGGAGGATCACGGCCATCCGCTCGTAGCGCACGAACTGGGCGTCGAGCCGCGCCCTGAGGGCGGCGTCGAGGCCGCCGTACCGGCCGAAGGAGGTGTCGAGGCGGCCGGCCAGGATCTCCCGCACGGCGCCGGTGAGGCCGCTCTCGAAGCGGGCCATCAGCTCCTGTTCGGGGGCGAGTTCGCGGGCCCGGCGCAGGATGCGCTCCTGGACGAGCCCGGGGGTGTTGAGGTCGGCGAGGAGGGGGCGGTGCGCGGCCCTGAAGGCGTCGAGGAGTTCGTCGTGGGCGGCGGAGACCCGGCGCGCGTACGGCAGGAGCCGCTCGCCCTCGGGGGTCAGGGCGACCTGCCGGGTGGTCCGTGCGAAGAGCTCGGCGCCCAGTTCGCGCTCCAGGCGCCGGATGTCGCGGCTGAGGGCCTGCTGGGCGACGTGCAGGCCGGCGGCGGCGCGGGTGAAGTGGAGCTCCTCCGCGACGGCGGTGAAGGCGCGCAGCAGCCGGGGGTCGATGTCGTACGAGGAGGCCATCGCCGCATTCAACAACACAGGTGCGTGAATGGCCACCGATCAGGTGTTGGACCCCCGCGGCCCGCTCCGACGAGGCTGGTGCCATGCCGAGACCGGACCTCACCCTCACCCCGGCGGGCCCGGCCCTCGCCCCCCGCTACCGCGCCGCGGCGCCCGCCCCGCGCGAGCCGCGCAACCCGTATCTGCGCCTCTTCGCCGTCCCCGGGACCCGCGCCTTCACCGCGGGGAACCTGATCGCCCGGCTGCCCGCGGGGATGTTCGGCATCAGCGCAGTGATCATGATCGCGGCCGGCTACGACTCGTACGCCCTGGCCGGCGCGGTCACCGCCGCCGGCCTGGCCGCGGGGGCGGTGACGGGCCCGTGGATCGCCCGGCTCGTCGACCGGCACGGCCAGGCCCGGGTCGCGGTCCCGGCGACCCTCCACGCGGTGCTGGGCCGGGTGGTCCTGGTCGTCTGCGTCCACGAACGGGCACCGGTCTGGACCCTGTTCGCCGTCACCGCGCTGACCGCCACCCTGCCGAACACGGGCGGGATGTCCCGGGCGCGCTGGGCCCGCCTCCTGCGCGGCGACCCGGCCGCCCTGCACACCGCCAACTCCTTCGAGCAGGCCGCCGACGAGCTGTGCTTCATGCTCGGCCCGGTCCTCTCCGTGTTCCTCTGCTCGGCCCTGTTCCCCGAGGCGGGCACCCTCGTCGCGGCCGCCCTGAACCTGGGCGGGATCCTGCTCTTCGCCGCCCAGCGCTCCACCGAACCGCCCGTCGTCCCGCGCACCTCCCACGGCTCGCCGCTGCGCGCACCGGGCATGGCGCCGCTCCTCGCGGTCTTCCTCGCCACCGGGGCGGTGTTCGGCTCCATGGAGGTGGTGGCCCTCGCGTTCGTGGACGGCCCGGTCGCCGGCCCCGTGCTCGCCCTCCAGGCCGCCGGCTCCTGCGCGGCGGGCCTCCTCTACGGCCGCGCCCGCCGCTCCGCGCTTCTGCGCACCTGCCTCGCCGCGATGACGCTCCTGATGGCGATGCCGCTGCTCGCGGCCTCGACCGGCTCCCTCCCCGCGCTCGCCGCCGGCCTGCTCGTGGCGGGCATGGCGACCGCCCCGACGATGGTGACGGGCATGGCCCTGGTGCAGCGCCTCACCCCCGAGTCGCAGCTCAACGAGGGCATGACGCTGGCCGTCACGGCGCTCCTGGCCGGCGTCTCGGCCGGCTCCGCCGCCGGCGGCTGGGCCGCCGACCACGCGCCGTTCCCCGCCTTCGGCTTCCTCCTGCCGACGGCCGCCGCGGCCGTGGCCCTCGCCCTGTGCGCGGCGACCGGCGTGGGCCGGCCCCGGCGGCACCGGGGCATGACGAAGGCCCGGCAGTCGTGACGACTACCGGGCCTTCGCCCACATGGGATGAGTGGAGATGGCGGGAATCGAACCCGCGTCCAACGGTGCAGAACCAGGGCTTCTCCGTGTGCAGTCTGGTACGAGTTTCTCAGCCCTCCGGATCACCCAGACAAGTCCGGAACGGGCTCAGCCACTGTTTGATTTCCCTCCAACCCCCGTGACCGGGGCTAGAGGTTTAGATCCCTAAATGACGCCAGGATCCGGGTCGGGACCACCCCCGGGCTGACGCTCCTCACAGAGGCTTCTGTTCGTTACCTAAAATTAGGCAGCGAGGGCGAAGCGGGAGTTATCGCTCTTGGAGTTGGCGATTATTGGTTGCGACATATGGTTTACGAGATCATTGCCGCTTCCTCGACACGCTTCCCACTGCTTCGACATCCGCTGTCGAAACCGATCATCCCCATGTTGTTTTTTCAAAAGGCGCACCCTCACCGGGGTGCAGGTCCCATCGTACGTGACCGACGGGCGCCGTCGCCAGCGTATTACCGCCGCTAGGCGCTCTGGGCCGCCCGCTGCTTCCGCTTGGCCGCCGCGATGGCCCGGTTCGTCTCGCGCGTGTCCTGCTGCTCCCGCAGGGTCTGGCGCTTGTCGTACTCCTTCTTGCCCTTGGCGAGCGCGATCTCGCACTTCACCCGGCCGCCCAGGAAGTACAGCGCGAGGGGCACGATCGTGTGACCCGTCTCCTGCGCCTTCGACTCCAGCTTGTCGATCTCGGCCCGGTGCAGCAGCAGCTTGCGCTTCCGCTTCGCCGAGTGGTTGGTCCAGCTGCCCTGCATGTACTCGGGGACGTGGATGTTGTGCAGCCACGCCTCGTGGTCGTCGATCTGGACGAAGCCGTCCACCAGCGACGCCCGGCCCATCCTCAGCGACTTCACCTCGGTGCCCATGAGCACCACACCGCACTCGTAGGTGTCGATGATGTGGTAGTCGTGGCGCGCCTTCTTGTTCTGCGCGATCAGCTTGCGCTCGGGCGCCTTGTCCTGTGTCTTCTTGGCAGGCTTGCCCTGCACGTTCACGAGTCCCTTTGCCATAGTGCGGTCATTTTCGCACTACGAGCCCCCTCCGAGGCCACTCAATACCGTCCGGGCCCGCTCCTCGGCCCTCTCGCCCGCCGCCAGGTCGGGTGTGATGCCGTTGCCGTCGACCGCGTGACCGGCCGGAGTGCGGTAGTGCCCGACGGTCAGCTCGGCGACGGAACCGTCCGGCAGGGTGCTCGGCATCTGGACCGAACCCTTGCCGAAGGTGCGCGAGCCGACCGTCACCGCCCGGCCCCGGTCCTGCAGCGCGCCCGTGAGGAGCTCGGCCGCGCTCATGGTGCCGCCGTCGATCAGCGCCACCAGGGGCCGGACCGTGTCGCCGCCGCCCTCCGCGTAGACCGCCCGCTCCTCGCCCTTCACGTCGTACGTGGCGACCAGCCCGCCGTCCAGGAACGCCGACGCGGCGACGGCCGCCTCGGCGACCAGCCCGCCCGCGTTGCCCCTCAGGTCCAGGAGGACGCCCGCGCCGGCCGGGGCGGCCCGTACCGCGTCCCTCACGCGCGTGCCCGCGCCCTTGGTGAAGGCCGCCACCCGGATCAGCAGGGTCCCGTCGTCGAGGCGGCGGACGGTGACCGGGTCCGTCGCCAGCCGCGCCCGGCGCAGCGTCTGCGTCCAGGCGGCGCGGCCCCGCTCCAGGCGGAGGACGACGGACGAGCCGGGCACGCCGTCGCCGCGCAGCAGGGAGACCACCTCGGAGACGGAGAGCCCCTCGACCGGACGTCCGTCGACGGCGACGAGCCGGTCCCCGGCCCGCAGCCCCGCCCGGGCCGCCGGACCGCCCTCCTGGACGCGGGTCACCCGGACGCCCTTGGCGCCGAATCGGCCTGCCGAGAGCCCGACCCCGGTGTAGGAGCCGTCGAGAGCCCGCTCGAACTCGGCGTACTCCCGCTTGTCGTAGACCGCGCCCCAGCGGTCCCCGCTGCGGCTGACGAACTCCTCCGCGGCCTGCTTGCCCGACTTCCCGTCGGCCATGGCCGCGGCGGCGGCCCGGCTGAGCGCGGCGCTGTCGACGGTCGGCGGCTCGCCTCCCCCGCGTGCCGCGGGCCGCGCTTCGGACGCCCGCGCGCCCTCGCCCTCCTGCCGCGGCAGCGCGCCGGTGGCGGCGGCCGTGGCGAGGACGCCGGTGAAGACCAACGTCAGAACGGCCCCACGGAGCACTCCGCGGGGCCGGATACAGAGATGGTCGGTGCCGGCCGGCATGGCGCCCACTCTAGGACAAGGCGAGGGCGCCGCACGGGCTTTGGCCGTACGACGCCACGGGCCGTCAGAAGTGTCTTCTCACACCTTGAGGTACTTGCGCAGCGCGACGAAGGCGGCCACGGCGGGCATGATGAGCCCGATCGCGATCACCAGCGGCAGCTTGGCGAGGACGGCGTCCCAGCCGATGAAGTTGACCAGCTGCATCTTGTCGGCGAGCGCGATGCCGTGGTCGATCAGGAAGTACCGGCCGACCAGCAGCAGGACGCAGGCGACGCCGCCGCCGAGGAGTCCCGCGAAGGCGGCCTCCATGATGAACGGCATCTGGATGTAGAAGCTGGACGCGCCGACGAGCCGCATGATGCCGGTCTCGCGGCGCCGGCTGAACGCCGAGACGCGGACGGTGTTGACGATCAGCATCAGCGCGATGATCAGCATCAGGCCCATGACGCCGAGTGCGGCGATGTTCATGCCGTTCATCAGGTCGAAGAGGTTCTGCAGGATGTTCCGCTGGTCCTGGACCGACTCGACGCCGTCCCGGCCCGCGAAGGCCGTGGCGACCACCTTGTACTTCTCCGGGTCCTTGAGCTTGACCCGGAACGACTCCTGCATCTGGTCCGGCGTGATGACGGAGGCGATGGCGGTGTCGCTGTACTGCTCCTTGTAGTGCTTGAACGCCTCGTCGGCCGACTCGTGGTGCACCGACTCGACGATGGTCATCTCTTTCAGGTCGGCCTCGATCTGCTCCTTCTGCTGACCGGTGACCGCGCCCTTGGAGCACTTGGGCGCGGTGGCCGCGTCGGTCTTGTTGCAGAGGAAGATCGAGACGTTGACCTTGTCGTACCAGTAGTCCTTCATCGTGCTGACCTGCTCGCGCATGAGCAGCGCGCCGCCGAACAGGGCGAGCGAGAGGGCCACGGAGACGATGACCGCGAAGGTCATCGTGAGGTTGCGCCGGAGACCGACGCCGATCTCGGAAAGCACGAACTGAGCGCGCATGGGTCTGCTTTCTCCTACTCGCTACAGGCTCAGTGCTGGTATCCGTAGACGCCGCGCGCCTGGTCGCGGACGAGGCGGCCCTTTTCGAGCTCGATGACGCGCTTGCGCATCTGGTCGACGATGTTCTGGTCGTGGGTCGCCATGACGACGGTGGTCCCTGTCCTGTTGATCCGGTCGAGCAGCTTCATGATGCCGACGGAGGTCTGCGGGTCGAGGTTGCCGGTGGGCTCGTCGGCGATCAGCAGCATCGGGCGGTTGACGAAGGCGCGGGCGATCGCGACGCGCTGCTGCTCACCACCCGACAGCTCGCCCGGCATCCGGTCCTCCTTGCCGCCGAGCCCGACGAGGTCGAGCACCTGGGGCACGGCCTTGCGGATCTCGCCGCGCGGCTTGCCGATGACCTCCTGGGCGAAGGCCACGTTCTCGGCGACGGTCTTGTTGGGCAGCAGGCGGAAGTCCTGGAAGACGGTGCCCAGCTGGCGCCGCATCTGCGGCACCTTCCAGTTGGAGAGCCGGGCCAGGTCCTTGCCGAGGACGTGCACCTGGCCCTGGCTGGCGCGCTCCTCACGCAGGAGCAGTCGCAGGAAAGTCGACTTTCCGGAGCCGGAGGAACCGACGAGGAAGACGAACTCCCCCTTCTCGATCTCCAGGGAGACGTCCCGGAGGGCGGGGCGGCTCTGCTTCGGATAGGACTTGGAGACGTTGTCGAATCGGATCACGGATGCACCACGGTCGGCCGGGAGTAGGTGAGCGTGACCTTACGCGACCGGGGAAGGCCCGCGCAGTCGCGGTCCTGGCTTGCGTGCTTTATCCTTTTCGCGCTTCCGCCGGAACGGGGACGTTCCGGCGGGGCGCGCCGAAACGCCGTGGAGCTGGCACAGTGGTAGGGGGAACGTCCGGGTCCCACCGGACGTTGTCCCGTTGTGTACCCCAGTGCGGGAGGAGGAGAGCGCATGACCTACGACCGACTGGTGTGCGCCAACTGCGCGGCCCCGGTCGCCGAGGGCCGCTGCCCCGTCTGCCGCGCGAACCGGGAGCGACTGACCCCCCAGGGTCCGTCGCCCGCGATGCTGCTGACGCTGGCGATCGCGCTGCTGGCGGCCATCGCGCTGCTCGCGGCCGTCCGGACGGTCTGACACCGGAGGGCCCGCGGGGCCATACGAGCCGGAACCACACGAAGGGCCGGGGAGCGAGGCTCCCCGGCCCTTCGTCATGCGCGGACCGCGCGGACGCGGAGGCGTCAGGCGGCCGTCCGGCCACCGGCGACGAGGCGCGGCAGCATGCGGAAGCCGATGCCGCCGGCGATCATCGTCGCGGCACCGATGACCAGGAACGAGGTCTCGGCCGCACCGGTCTCGGCGAGCTCCTCCTTCGCCTGGCCCTGCTGCACGGGCTGCGAGCCGGCGTTGTTGGTATCCGGGTTGTTGTTGTCGGTGTCGACGCACTCGGCGCCGTCGAGGTCGACGGTGCAGGTGCCGGCGCCGCCGTCGGTCGACGAACCGCCACCGGTGGTGGAGGTGGAGCCGCCGGTGGACGACGAACCGCTGGTGCCGGAGCCGTTGCCGCCGGTGGCCGAGCTGCCGCCGTTGCCGTTCGAGCCGGAGTTGCCGTTCGAGCCGCTCGACGAGTTGCCGCCGTTGCTCGTGGTGCCACCGTCGGTGGTCGTGCCACCGTCCGTGGTCGTACCGCCGTCGGTGGTCGTGCCACCGTCGGTCGTGGTGCCACCGTCGGTGGTCGTGCCACCGTCCGTGGTCGTACCGCCGTCGGTGGTCGTGCCACCGTCGGTCGTGGTGCCACCGTCGGTGGTCGTGCCACCGTCG
>NZ_JBFBBC010000006.1:0-43467 GCF_040689545.1 Streptomyces sp. NPDC051180 | reverse complement strand
TGGTCGTGCCACCGTCCGTGGTCGTACCGCCGTCGGTGGTCGTGCCACCGTCGGTCGTGGTGCCACCGTCGGTGGTCGTGCCACCGTCCGTGGTCGCGCCACCGTCGGTCGTGGTGCCGCCGGAGATTCCACCCCCGATGATGCCGTTGGTGTCCTCTTCGCCGGTCTGGATGCCCAGGCCCACGTCCACCTGGGTCGTCTCGGAGCCGAGGCTGCCCACGGCCTGCGCGGCACCGGCCGCCGTCAGGGACGCACCGGCGATGATCACGGCGCCGGCCGCGACCCGCACCAGGCGGATCCGCGTCTTGTTCGTCATCTGGCTGCTACCCCCAGTAGCTCATCTCGTCATGGGGCAGCGCTCGGGGCCCGCGCAGCAGGGGCTCCGTCACGACTGGACCGGCCCCCGTTCGCACGCGTCCCAGAAAAGCGCATGCCAGTACGTCACCCTTCCGAGTTTCCGATGGGGCGTCAAGGTCGTTGCGCGTGCGATGCCCGAAAGATCACCAGGTGACCGACATGCGATGATGCAACTGTGACGTAAACCCTGAACTACGGGGTCTGCGACGGCAGTTCCCTTGTCGACAAAGCGCCCCGACGACCCCGCTTCCGCTTGCGTCAGCGAACGCGCGGGGCGCGCGCACGGGTGCGGAACGGCGCCGGGCCCCGCACCGAAGCGGTGCGGGGCCCGGACGCGCGGAGCGTGGGTTACTTGTCCTGCTGCTTGCGCCAGCGGATGCCGGCCTCCAGGAAGCCGTCGATCTCGCCGTCCAGGACGGCCTGCGGGTTGCCGACCTCGAACTCCGTACGGAGGTCCTTGACCATCTGGTACGGGTGGAGGACGTAGGAGCGCATCTGGTTGCCCCAGGAGCTGCCGCTGTCCTTGAGGGCGTCCATCCTGGCCCGCTCCTCCTGGCGCTGGCGCTCCAGCAGCTTCGCCTGGAGGACGTTCATGGCGCTCGCCTTGTTCTGGATCTGGGAGCGCTCGTTCTGGCAGGAGACGACGATGCCGGTCGGGAGGTGCGTGATGCGCACGGCCGAGTCGGTCGTGTTGACGCCCTGGCCGCCGGGGCCGGAGGCGCGGTAGACGTCCACGCGCAGCTCGGACTCGTCGATCTCGACGTGGTCCGAGGACTCGACGACGGGAAGGATCTCGACGCCCGCGAAGGAGGTCTGGCGACGGCCCTGGTTGTCGAAGGGCGAGATGCGGACCAGCCGGTGGGTGCCCTGCTCGACGGAGAGGGTGCCGTAGGCGTACGGCGCCTTGACCACGAAGGTGGTCGACTTGATGCCGGCCTCTTCCGCGTACGAGGTCTCGTAGATCTCCGTCGCGTAGCCGTGGCGCTCGGCCCAGCGCAGGTACATGCGCTGGAGGCGCTCGGCGAAGTCGGAGGCGTCGACGCCGCCGGCCTCGGCCCGGATGTTGACCAGGGCCTCGCGCTCGTCGTACTCGCCGGAGAGGAGGGTGCGGACCTCCATCTCGTCGAGGGCCTTGCGGACGGAGGTGAGCTCCGTCTCGGCCTCGGCGAGGGTGTCCGGGTCGTCCATCTCCTCCGCGAGCTCGAAGAGCACCGCGAGGTCGTCGATGCGCCCGCGCAGGGTCTCGGCCTTGCGGACCTCGGCCTGGAGGTGCGAAAGCTTGCTCGTGATCTTCTGCGCCGCCTCCGGGTCGTCCCACAGGGACGGGGCCGCGGCCTGCTCTTCGAGCACGGCGATGTCGGCCCTCAGCTTCTCGAGGTCCAGGACGGCCTCGATCGACCCCATGGTCGAGGAGAGGGACTTCAGCTCTTCGGATACATCGACGACTGCCACGCGTCCAGCGTAACGGCTCCGGGCCTGGAGCCGAACCTACGGCTGGGAGGACGGCCGGGAGTCCTGCGGCGCAGCCTCCCCGTCGCCGGTCGCGGCGAGGTAGCCGCCCGCCCCGAGCGCGCCCGCGACCACGACCGCCGCGACGGCCAGCGTGATGCGTCTCTTGCGGACCGCGCCCGCCTTGTGCCGGGCGGAGCCGGGGCGGCGGGCGCCCGCCGAGCGCGGGGCGCGGGCGGTGCCGAGGGGGCCGCCGGAGAGCTCGTCGGGGGCCGGGACCCGCATCGAGGTGTGGGTGTCGCGGTTGGAGTCGGCGGAGGCGCCGGGGACGAGCGGGACGGCGGCCCGGCGCGGCCCGGGTTCGCCGGAGCCGGCGGCGGTGGGGTAGGCGTCCTCCTCGTACTGCTCCGGCGCCGGCTCCGCGTCCGGCTCGTCGACGTCGAGCGGCGGGATGCCCTTGAGCAGCGGCAGGACGTCCTTGAGCCGGGTGGCGAGCTCGGAGGCGCGCAGCCGGGAGGCCGGGGCCTTCGCGAGGCACTGCACGATCAGCTGCCACAGCTCCTCGGGGATGCCGGGCAGCGGGACGACGGTCTCGGTGACGTGGCGGCGCAGCACGGCGCCCGGGTGGCCGCCGCCGAACGGGGTGAAGCCGGCGAGCAGCTCGTACAGGACGGTCGCGAGGGCGTAGATGTCGACGGCGGCGCGGGGCGGGAGGCCCTCGACGATCTCGGGGGCGAGGTAGTCGGGGGTGCCGATGATCCGGGTCGCCTTGGTGCGGCCGGGGGTGTCGATCAGCTTGGCGACGCCGAAGTCGGTGAGGAGGGCGGGGTGGGCGCCGCCGGGCCCGAGGGGGCCCTCCATGTCCAGGAGGATGTTCTCCGGCTTGACGTCCCGGTGGACGACGCCGGCGGCGTGCGCGGCGGCGAGGGCCTCGGCGACGTCGATGGTGATCGCGACGGCCGCCTCGGGGGCGAGGCGCCGCTCGCGGTCGAGGCGGGTGCGCAGGTCGGTGCCGCGCACCAGGTCCATGACGAGGGCGAGGTCGTTGCCGTCGACGACGAGGTCGCGGACCTTGACCACGCGGGGGTGGTCGAGGCCGAGGAGCGCGGTGCGCTCACGGACGAAGCGGCCGACGAGCTCCTGGTCGGAGGCCAGGTCCTCGCGCAGCAGTTTGACGGCGACGGGCCCTTCGGGCCCCTCGCCGAGCCACACCGTTCCGGCGCTGCCCCGCCCGAGGATCTGGTGGGCGGTGTAGCGGCTGCCGATGTTCCGTGCCAAGACTGCTCCCTCAGCGGCTGCGGTTACGCCAAAGCTACGCGTCCGCGGCCGCCGGTCGTCACTTCCGAGGGGAAATCACCCCTCGGAAGTCGATAAATCGGCAGTATTACTGTCCCGTACCGCCGGTAGTACCCCCGCCGGTCCCGCTGTCGCCCAGGCTGGAGACCCAGTCGGTGACCGAGGAGATGCCGTCGCCGATCGCCTCCCAGTACCCCTTGCCCTGCGCGACCCAGTCCTGGAGCGGGGTGAGCTCCCAGACGAGCCAGCCGGCCACGAAGAAGAGGACGATCATGATCAGACAGCCCTTGAGGCAGCCGAGGCCGGGGATCCGCACCGGGTTGGCGCTGCGCTGACGCGGCGGGCGCGGCTCGCGCTGCGCCGGGGCCTGGGGCGGCGGCTGCGGCGGCTGGTACTGCTGCTGGGGCGGTGCGTACTGCTGCGGCGGGGGCGCGTACTGCTGCTGCGGGGGCTGCTGCCGGTACGGCTGGGGCGCGGGCGGCTGCGGCGCGGGCCGCTGCGGCTGCTGCTGCCGGCCGTACGACTGCGGGGGCTGCTGGCCGTAGGCGCCGGGCTGCCGGTCCTGAGGGGGCTGCTGGCCGTAGGCGCCGGGCTGCCGGTCCTGCGGCTGCTGGGGCTGGCGCTGCGGGCGCCGCCGCAGCGGGTCCTGGCTCGGGTCCAGGTACTGCACCTGGGTCTGCTCGTTGCGGTCGCGGGCCGCGCGCAGCTGGCTCTGCCAGGGGTGCGGCTCCTCGGACGGCGCGCCCTGCGGCGGCTGCGGCGGCACGGGCGGCATGACGGCCGTCGGGTCGGCGGCGCCGCCGGTGGGCAGGACGCTGGTCGCCCCGGCGGGGTCGTACTGCGGGGCGCCGGCGCCGGTGGGCAGCACCTGGGTCGGGTCCGCGGCGCCCGGCGCGTGGGCGCCCGGGATCTCCGGGACCGGGGCGGGCGCCGGGTCCGGGGCGAGGAGGGCGCCGACGCCCTCCGCCGTCTCGATCTGGGCGGGCGTGGCGTGCACGCCGATGCCGGCCGCGACCGCGCGCAGGCCGCGGGCGAGGTTCACGGCGCTCGGGCGCCGCTCCGGGTCCTTGCTGAGACAGCGCTCTATCACCGTCCACAGGGGCCCGGGCACGGTCGAGGGGCGGCGCGGCTCCTCGCTGAGGTGCCGGTGGAGGACCTCGAGGGCGGTGCCGCCCGCGAACGGGGGCCGGCCGGTGACGAGCTCGTAGAGCAGGATGCCCGCGCCGTAGATGTCGACGGCGGAGGTCTGCGGACGGCCCTCGGCCGACTCGGGCGCCACGTACGCGGGCGTGCCGACGAACTCGTGGGTGCGGGTCAGGCCCGGGGAGTCCGCGAGGCGCGCGATGCCGAAGTCCGTGAGCATCGGGTGCATCTGGCCGCCCTGCTCGGCGAGCAGGACGTTGGCCGGCTTCAGGTCGCGGTGGACGACGCCGTCCGCGTGGCTGGCGGCGAGCGCGTCGGCGATCTGGGCCGTCAGGAGGGCCGCGGCGACCGGGGTGAGCGGGCCGCTCTCCCGGATGTACCGGTGCAGGTCCGGCCCCTCGACGAGGTCCATGACCAGGGCGAGGACGTCGCCCTCGACGACCAGGTCGCGGGTGCGCACGATGTTCGGGTGGGTGAGCCGGAGCAGGACGGACCGCTCGCGCAGGAAGCGCATCACGATGTCCGCGTCGTTGGCCAGCTCCTCCTTGAGGACCTTGATGGCCACGGTCTCGCCGGGCTGGCCCGCGACGGCCGCCTCGGCGCCCGCCGTCTCCCGCTGGCGGGCTCGCCAGACGGTGCCCGTGGCGCCGCGGCCGAGCGGCTCCTCGAGCAGGTACTTGCTGCCGATAGGCCGCACGTCACGCGCTCCCTGCTGATCGTGGTCCTGGGGTGGTCCTGGTGATGTCCCCGGGGTTCCTGTCCTCTGTTGTGACCCGTCCGGGTGTCCGACCCACTTTAGTGCCGCCGAACGGGTCACAGGCCGGTCGTCCACAGGCGGGTTCCGACGCGGTGTTCGAACCCCCGCCGGTGGCCCGGCGGGAACGGAACTTGTCCGGAAGAAGACGCTCCAGCGGGTGGGACGGTTGCCGCGCATGCCCCGAAGGGATGCCCAAGCGGGCGTTTTCGCGTCCACGGCCGACCATTCAAGATCACTTGTGGCCGACCCGCGGGCGTGTTGTCGGCGGCAGGTGCGAGGATGCCTCCAGCACGTCGCATCGGTGGGGTCGGGAGCCCCCGCGCCGTGCCGACCTGTACCGGACGACGTGTCCGTGCCGGGTGGGGGGATTCACCGGGCGGACCCCCTGCCGGCACCTCGCGCAGAAGGGACCGCTGACGGCGATGCAGATCCGGCTGACCGTCCTCGCGCCGTACGCCGGCCACGGCGCCGGGCGCGCCTGCGACGTGCTCGTCACGGCCCCCGCGGGCACGGCGCTGGCCGCCGTCGCCTCGAACCTGGCCGCCGCCGTCACCGGGCCCGACACCTCGGCCTCGGGCACGACCGTGCTCTACGCGGGCGCGGAGCGGCTCGACACCCGCCGCTGCGTCCTCGGCGAGCCGCCGCTCGTCGACGGCGCCGTCCTCGCCCTCCAGCTCCCCGGCCCGGACGACCGGGTGGGCGAGGCCGCGTCGGCCCGGCTGCACGTGGTCGCGGGCCCGGACGCCGGCGGGGTCCACCTCCTGCACGGCGGAGCGATCAGAATCGGCCGTTCCGTCGACGCGGACGTGCCGCTCGACGACCCGGACGTCTCCCGCGCGCACTGCACCGTGACGGTCGGGGACAACGGCCGGGTCACCGTCGCCGACCTCGGCTCGACCAACGGCACGACCCTCGACGGCGAGCCCGTCGGCGACCGCCCCGTCCGGCTCCGCCCCGGCGCCCTGCTGCGGCTCGGCGAGTCGGCGCTCCGCCTGACCGGACCCGGCGCTCCCGGCGGCGCGGACGCGGTGGCGACGGCCCCGGACGGCGAGGGCCACCTGCGGATCGCCTCCGGCGCGGACGGCCTCGGCGCCTCCGACGGGCCGGACCGCGGCGGGCGCGCCGGACACCCGGCCGGCGCGGCTCCCGGACTCCCCGCGGACGCCACCACCGGCGACGCGACGCACGGCGGGGCGCGCGGCGCCGCCCTGGGCGACGCGGCCGGCGGGACGTACGGCTCGGACGACCGGCACCCCGCTCCGTACGGCTCCGACGACCGCTCTCCCGGCCACGCGCGCGCGGGGGAGCCCGCCGACGGGCCCGGAGACGGCGGCGAGGCGCACAGCAGGACCCGGCATGCCCCCGGCGAGGAGGCGGCTCCGGCCGCCTCCGGCCGGGCGGGCGGCGGCAAGCGGGGGCTCGGCGCCTGGGCCCGGCGCCTGACGGGCGGCCGCGAGGAGCTGCAGTCCCCCGCCGGCACCGGCCCCGTCCCCGACACCCACGCCGGCGCCCGCGCGCACGTGGGCACGGCCGGCACCCTGCCCCGGGCCGACACCTGGCCCGACCCGGCCACCGTGCTGCTCACCGCCCTCGGCCCCGGCCCCCGGCTCTGGGAGCGGCCGGCCGGCCACCCCGAGGCGCTGGTGGTCCGGCTCGGCACGACCGACCGCGCCGAGCTGTCCGGCGTCCCGGTCACCGTCGGGCTGCGCGAGGCCGGTTCGCTCGGCCTGGCGGGCCCCGCCGCCCGGCTCGCGGGACTGGCCCGTTCGGTCGTGGCCCAGCTCGCCGCCCTGCACTCCCCCTCCGACCTGGAGATCGTGCTGATCAGCGCCGACCGGAACCGCTCCCTGGAGGAGCGGCGCCGTGCCTGGGGCTGGCTCGGCTGGCTCCCGCACGTCCGGCCGGCCCACGGCCAGGACTGCCGGCTGCTCCTCGCGTACGACCGCGAGCAGGCCCAGGCCCGTACGGCGGAGCTGACCCGGCGCCTGGACGACGGCCCGCTCGGCCCCGGCTGGCCCAGCGCCGACCGCGCGTCGGTCGCCGAGGCCGCGGCCCGTCACGACGGGCCGACGACGGTCGTGATCGTGGACGGCGACCCCGGTTCGGCGGCGCTGCGCGAGACGGTCGCGCGACTCGCGGGCGTCGGCCCGGCGGCCGGCATCCACCTCCTGTGTCTCGCCGAGGCGCCCTCGGCCACCCCGGAGTCGCCAGTGGCCGCCACCTACGAGGCCGCGTGCGCCGCCTCCCTCGCCTTCCGCGAGTGCGGGGCCGCCGCCCTGCTCAGCGGGGACGTGGCGACGGCTCTGCGGCTGCTGCGCACGGCCGGCGGGCGGGTCGCGGGCCACGGCACGGTCGGCGTGGTCGACGCGGTGTCCGTCGCCTGGGCCGAGCGGTTCGGGCGCGCCCTCGCCCCGCTGCGGACGGAGACGGCGGCCGCGCCGTACGGCCGGGCCGCCGCGCTGCCCCCCTCGGCCCGCCTCCTGGACGAACTCGGACTCGCCCGGG
Source organism: Streptomyces sp. NPDC051180 (assembly GCF_040689545.1). Lineage (NCBI taxonomy): Bacteria > Bacillati > Actinomycetota > Actinomycetes > Kitasatosporales > Streptomycetaceae > Streptomyces > Streptomyces sp. NPDC051180. The sequence goes on along the minus strand of NZ_JBFBBC010000006.1, from coordinate 35,960 downwards.
CCACCCCCGCCTCGCTGATGGCCCGCTGGGCCTCGGCCGGCGACGGGACGGCCGTGCTGGGCGCCGGGCCGCGCGGCCCGCTGGCGGTGGACCTCACCCAGGAGGGCCCTCACCTGCTGATCGAGGGCCCCGCGGGCAGCGGGCGCACCGAGCTGCTCCGCTCGATCGCCGCCTCCCTCGCGGCCGGCGGCCGACCCGACCGGCTCGGCCTGCTCCTGGTGGACGGCGCCGGCGGCGAGCGCGGCGAGGGTCTCGCGGCCTGTACGGAGCTGCCGCACGTCACCGAGCACCTGGTCGCCTCGGACCCGGTCCGCATGCGGGAGTTCGCGCAGGCCCTCGGCGCCGAGCTGAAGCGCCGGGCGGAGATCCTGGGCGACGGTTCGTTCGCCGACCGCCGAGGCGGCCGCGCCGCGGCCCCCGGCGACCGGCTGATCGGGCAGCGCTCCCCCAGCCCCGCCGAGTCGCTGCCCCGGTCCGCCCGCGCGACCGTCCGCGTCCCCGACACCGGCGACCTCACGGAGCGCCCGAGCGGCCGCACCCTCCGGACCGGCGACGGTTCGATCGGCTCCCTGCCCAGCGGCCGCAGCGGCCGTGCGCAGGACGCCGGCCGGGCCGAGCACCCCGGGGGCCGCGTCCCGTACCCCGGCGCGGACGACGTCACAGGCCGGAGCAGTGCCAGGACCCCGTACCCGGGGACGGGCGATCTCGTCGGCCGTCCCAGCGGCCGGACCCTCCGCACGGGCGACGGCGACCTCGCCGACCACCCGAGCGGCCGCGTCCCGCGCACCGGCGCCGACGACGTCACCGGCCGGAGCAGTGCCAGGACCCCGTACCCGGGGACGGGCGAGCCCGCGGCCCGTGGCGGCGACGGGTCGTTCGAGGAGCGGACGGGCGGACGCGGCCGCGCGGGCGGGGACGCCTTCCTGTCGGACACGCCCAGCGGGCGGCTGCCCCGGCGGGAGGGCGGGACGCTCGACGACCGCCCGAGCGGCCGGACCCTCCGCACGGGCGACGGCGACCTCGCCGACCACCCGAGCGGCCGCGTCCCGCGCACCGGCGCCGACGACCTCACCGGCCGGAGCAGCGGGCGCGTCCCCCATCCGGCCGCCGAGGACCCGACGGGGCGTGCCGGTGGCCGCTTCCCCCATCCGGCGGCCGAGGACGCGGGCGGGCGGATTCCGCGGCCCGCCTCGGGCGAGCAGGCCCCGGCGCGCGTGGCGGGTGCCGGACAGCTGCCGCGGCTGGTGGTGCTCGTGGACGACTACGACGCGCTGGTCGCCCCGGCGCTCGGCTCGCCCGGCCGCCCGGCGGCGGGCTCGGTCGTGCGGGCCCTGGAGGCCGTCGCGCGGCACGGCGAGCGCCTCGGGGTGCACCTCGTCGCGACCTCGGCGCGCCCGGACCGCACCGCCGACACGGAACTGGCCCACGGGGCGCGGCTGCGGATCGTCCTCGACACGCCACCGCCGACGGCGGGCCCGGACGTGCCGGCGGCCGGGCGGGGCCGCCTCGGGCATCCGGACGGCCGCGTGACCCCGTTCCAGGCGGGGCGCGTCACGGGCCGCATCCCCCGGACGGCGACGCTGCGCCCGACGGTCGTCCCGCTGGAGTGGGAGCGGATGGGCGACCCGCCCACCCGCCGCCCGGTCCGTGAGCTGGGCAACGGCCCGACGGACCTGGCCCTCCTGGCGAGCGCGCTCGACCGGGCGGCCCGCTCCGTGGAGGCGACACCGGTGGCTCCGCTGACCCCCGCGACCCACGGCTGACGACACGTCACGAGGCGGCAACGATCGCCCGCTTGACGCGGGAGGCGGTATTGCGGGGCTCCGTCGCCCGGCGTAGACCTGTCGGCACGGGACAGCGAAGCGCACGGGAGAGACGGGGCAGCGATGCGTACAACTCTTCGTCCACGCACGACCGCGGCGGCCATGACGGCGCTCGCGGCGCTGACCGCACTCGCCCTGGCGGCGTGCGGCGGCGAGTCCACGAAGGACCCGGGGCCGACGGCCGGCGGCGAACTGCCGCTGAAGGGCGAGAAGATCGAGGTCGCCGCCGTCTGGACGGGCCCCGAGCAGGAGAACTTCTCCAAGGTGCTGAAGGAGTTCGAGAAGCGCACCGGGGCGACGGTGACGTTCGTGCCCGCCCAGGACCCGATCGTGAACTTCCTCGGTACGAAGATCGCGGGCGGCGCGCCGCCGGACGTGGCGCTGCTTCCGCAGGTGGGCGCGATCCGGCAGGCCGCGGCCCAGAAGTGGCTCAAGCCGGCCGGCCCCGAGACCCGGGCCGCCTTGGCCGCGAACTACTCGCGCGGCTGGCAGGAGTTGGGGGCGGTGGACGGCACCCAGTACGGGGTGTACTTCAAGGCCGCGAACAAGTCGCTGGTCTGGTACAACGCCGCCGTCCTGGAGAACGCGGGCGCGTCCGAGCCGAAGACCTGGAAGGACTTCCTCGCCACCGCCGAGACGGTCTCGGCGTCCGGTGTCACCCCGGTCTCGGTCGGCGGCGCGGACGGCTGGACGCTCACCGACTGGTTCGAGAACGTCTACCTCTCGCAGGCGGGCCCGGCCAAGTACGACCAGCTGGCGCGCCACACGATCCCGTGGACGGACCCGTCCGTGACCGCGGCCCTGACCACCCTCGCGGAGCTGTTCGGCAAGCCCTCGCTGATCGCGGGCGGGACGAGCGGCGCCCTGCAGACGGAGTACCCGGCGTCGGTCACGCAGACGTTCACGGGCGGCGACCAGCCCAAGGGCGCGATGGTCTTCGAGGGCGACTTCGCCGCCGTCAACATCGCCCAGACCGAGGCGAGGATCGGGACGGACGCGAAGGTCTTCCCGTTCCCCGCGGTCGGCTCCGGCACCGCCCCGGTGGTGACGGCGGGCGACGCGGCCGTGGCCCTCAAGGACACCAAGGGCGCGCAGGCGCTGCTCGCCTTCCTCGCCTCGCCCGACGCGGCGAGGATCTGGGCGGCCGAGGGCGGTTTCCTCTCCCCCAACAAGGGCCTTGACCCGGCCGCCTACCCGAACGACGTCCAGCGCGAGATCGCCAAGGCGCTCATCGGGGCCGGTGACGACTTCCGCTTCGACATGTCGGACCAGATGCCGCAGTCGTTCGGCGGCACCCCCGGCAAGGGCGAGTGGAAGGCGCTCCAGGACTTCCTGAAGAACCCGAAGGACATCGCCGGGACGCAGGCGCGCCTGGAGGCGGACGCGGCGAAGGCGTACCGGGCCGCCGCGAAGAGCTGAGGCCCGGCATGGAGAAGGCGGCACCCGGGCCCCGGCTGCGTTCGCGGACCGGCGCGCGGAACAGGAAGGTGGCGGCGGGGTTCCTGCTCCCCGCACTGATCCTGCTCGGCGCGCTGGTCGTCTACCCGATCGGGTACTCCGTCCAGCGCTCGTTCTTCGACCGCTCGGGCTCCTCGTTCGTCGGCCTCGACAACTACCTCGCGCTGGTCACCGACGACTCGCTCCGCACCGCCGTCCGCAACAACCTGGTCTGGCTGGTCGTCGCCCCCGCCGTCGCCACGGCGCTCGGCCTCGTCTTCGCGGTGCTCACCGAACGGGTCCGCTGGGGCACGGCGTTCAAACTGGTCGTCTTCATGCCGATGGCGATCTCGATGCTGGCCGCCGGGATCATCTTCCGGCTCGTCTACGAACAGGAACCGGACCGCGGGGTCGCGAACGCGGTCTGGGTCGGCGTGCACGACACGTTCGCCGAGGCGTCGGGCTTCCCGCGGGCCCGGCCCCTGCCGGTGCACCCACTGGAGCCGGCGGGCGGCGGCGCGTTCGTCACCAAGGAGCCGGTCCGGGCCGGGGTGCCCGTACGGCTGCCGCTGATCGGGGTGGCCCCGGGGCGGATGCCGGAGGAGGCGCGGCCGGCCCGCGAGCCCGCGCCGCCGCCCGCGGGCACGGTCGCCGGGACGGCGTGGCTGGACTTCACCCGGGGCGGCGGCGGGCGGCCGAACGTCGTCGACCGGGACGAACGGGGTCTGGCGGGGCTGCGGATCGAGGCCGTGCGGGACGGGAAGGTGGTGGCCACGGCCACGGCGGCGGCCGACGGCACCTTCTCGCTGCCCGCCGACCGTGCGGAGGGAGCCGTCCTGAGGCTGCCCGCGAGCAACTTCCGCGAGCAGTACTCCGGCGTGGAGTGGCTGGGTCCCTCGCTCGTCACCCCGGCCGTCATCGGGGCGTACGTGTGGATGTGGGCCGGCTTCGCGATGGTGCTGATCGGGGCCGGGCTGGCGGCCGTGCCGCGTGAGCTCCTGGAGGCGGCGCGGGTGGACGGGGCGAACGAGTGGCAGGTGTTCCGCCGGATCACGGTGCCGCTGCTCGCCCCGGTCCTCGCGGTCGTCCTCGTCACCCTGATGATCAACGTCCTCAAGGTGTTCGACCTGGTCTTCGTCATTGCGCCGGGCTCTGCCCAGGACGACGCCAACGTGCTCGCGCTCCAGCTGTACCGCTCGTCCTTCGGCACGGACGCGGACCTCGGGGTCGGCTCGGCGATCGCGGTCGTGCTGCTCCTCCTCGTCCTGCCGGTGATGGCGGTCAACATCCGCCGCATACGAAGGGAGACCCGCCGATGACCTCGCCCGCCTCCCGGACCGCCGCCCGCACGGCGCCCCCCACCGCACGGACCGCGTCCGGGGCAGCCGGCCGGACGGTCTCGCGGGTCGCGGCGCTGGCCGCATCCGGCGCGGTCCGCGTCTTCCTCGTCCTGGCGGGGCTGTTCTGGCTGCTGCCGACGGTCGGGCTGCTGGTCTCCTCGCTCCGCTCGCCCGCCGACATCGCGGCGGACGGCTGGTGGCAGGTGTTCACCGCCCCGGCCCGGCTGACCACCGAGAACTACGCGCACCTGCTGGCGAACGGGACGATCACCGGCTCGCTGCTGTCCACCGTCCTGATCACCGTGCCGGCGACCCTGCTCGTGCTCGTCCTGGGCTCGTTCGCCGGGTACGCGTTCGCGTGGCTGGAGTTCCCCGGCCGCGACTGGTGGTTCCTCGGCGTGGTGGCGCTGCTCGTGGTCCCGGTGCAGGTCGCGCTGGTCCCGGTGTCGAAGCTGTTCGGCGCGGTCGGGCTGTTCGAGACGACGCTCGGGGTGGTCCTCTTCCACACGGCGTTCGGCCTGCCGTTCGCGATCTTCCTGCTGCGGAACTTCTTCGCGGAGATCCCGCGCGAGCTCCTGGAGGCGGCGCGGCTGGACGGCGCCGGCGAGATACGGCTCTTCGCGCGGGTGGTGCTGCCGCTCGGGGGTCCGGCGATCGCCTCGCTGGGCATCTTCCAGTTCCTGTGGGTGTGGAACGACATGCTGATCGCGCTGATCTTCGCGGACTCGCAGTCGCCGCCGATCACGGTGGCGCTCCAGCAGCAGGTACGGCAGTTCGGCAACAACGTGGACGTGCTCGCGCCGGGCGCGTTCCTGTCGATGGTGGTGCCGCTGGCGGTCTTCTTCGCGTTCCAGCGCCAGTTCGCGTCCGGGGTGATGGCGGGCGCGGTGAAGTAGGGCGGCGCTCAGGCGCGGAGGGCCGCCACGGCGGCGCGCGCGAGGTCGTCCGCGTATCCCGGCGGCGGGGGCGTGCGGACGACGGCGAGCCGCCAGTAGAGCGGTCCGACGATCAGGTCGAGGGCGCGCGCGGGGTCGGTGCCCTCGGGGAGCTCGCCGCGGGCGACGGCCTCGTGGACGATCCGGGTCACCACGCCCCGCTGCCCGTCGAGCAGCGTGGAGGTGACGGTCTCGGCGATCTCGGGGTGCCGGGCGGCCTCGACGAGCAGCTCGGGGATGACCTGTGAGGCGACCGGGTGGCGCAGGGCGTGCGAGGCGACCTCCAGGAGCGCGCGGACGTCGCCGTGGAGGGAGCCGGTGGCGGGCGCGGGCAGGCCCTGGGCGGCGAAGGCGCCGACGAGGTCGAGGACGAGGGAGAGCTTGGACTTCCAGCGCCGGTAGACGGCGGTCTTCCCGACGCCCGCGCGGCGCGCGATGCCCTCGATGGACATCCGGGCGAAGCCGACGGCCGCGAGCTCCTCGAAGACGGCGGCGCGGATGGCCTCGGTCACGTCCTCGCGGAGTACGGCGGCTCCGGCGGGGGCGCGGCGGGGGGTCGGATCGGTCATGACGGCATCCTAACCAGCGCCCACGTCACGACGAAACGGTTGCGTTCCGACGTGAAGGCGATCTACGCTCCCCTCATCGAAACGACGATACGGACCCGTCCCGTCGTCGCCGACGCTCCCGCACGCCCCCCGGGAGCGCCTCCGGAGCACGCCCACCGGGAGCCCGCCGGGCCCCCTCGCCGAAAGCGCCCGCCCGTGACCACGACCCTCGCTCCACCCCCGCAGCAGGCCCCCGAGGAGGATCTGCGCGCGCTCGCCCTCCGCCACGGCCTCACCGTCAGCGGCGCCCGCCCCTCGCTCCCCGCCTACGTCCGCCAGCTCTGGTCCCGGCGCGACTTCATCGCCGCGTTCGCGACGGCCCGCCTGACCGCCCAGTACAGCCAGGCGCGCCTGGGCCAGGTGTGGCAGGTGATGACACCGCTCCTCAACGCGGCGGTGTACTACGCGATCTTCGGCGTGCTCATGAACGCCAAGCACGGCGTCCCCGACTACGTCCCCTTCCTGATCACCGGCATCTTCGTGTGGACCTTCACCTCCGACACCGTGATGTCCGGCACCCGGGCGATCAGCGGCAACCTGGGCCTGGTCCGCGCCCTGCACTTCCCGCGCGCGAGCCTGCCGGTCTCGCTCGCGCTCCAGCAGCTCCAGCAGCTGCTGCTCTCGCTCGCCGCACTGGTCGCGATCCTCTTCGCGTTCGGCGAGTTCCCCACCTGGAGCTGGCTGCTCGCCGTCCCCGCGCTCGCCTGCCAGGCCCTGTTCAACACCGGCGTGGCGCTCGTCCTCGCCCGGATCGCGGCCCGCACCCCGGACATCAGCCAGCTGATGCCGTTCGTGCTCCGCACCTGGATGTACGCGTCGGGGGTCATGTGGTCGATCCAGAGCCTGGCGGGCAGCGGCCGCTTCCCGGACCCCGTGACGATGGCCCTCCGGTGCAACCCGGCGGCGGTCTACATCGACCTCATGCGGTTCGCCCTGATCGAGAGCTACACCTCGGCGCAGCTGCCGCCGCACGTGTGGGCACTGGCCGCCGGCTGGGCCCTGCTGGCCTTCGGCGGCGGTTTCGTCTGGTTCTGGAAGGCAGAGGAGACGTACGGCCGTGGCTGAGGAACGAAGGATCCCGACCGTCGTCGCCGACGGCGTCCACATCACCTACACCGTCCACGGCGGCCGGCCCGGCGGGCGGGGCAGCGCCACGGCGGCCCTCGGCCGGATCCTGAGCCGCGACCGGGCGGATCGGACCGGCCGCCGGGTCCACGCGGTGCGGGGCGTCAGCTTCGTCGCGTACCGGGGCGAGGCGATCGGCCTGATCGGTTCGAACGGATCCGGCAAATCCACCCTCCTCAAGGCCATCGCCGGCCTCCAGCCCGTCAGCGAGGGCCAGGTGTACACCCACGGCCGGCCGTCCCTGCTCGGCGTCAACGCGGCCCTCATGAACGACCTGACGGGCGAGCGGAACGTGCTCCTGGGCGGCCTCGCGATGGGCATGAGCCGCGCCGAGGTGCGCGAGCGGTACGACGACATCGTGGACTTCTCCGGCATCAACGAGAAGGACGACGCGATCTCCCGCCCCATGCGGACGTACTCCTCCGGGATGGGCGCCCGGCTGCGCTTCTCGATCGCCGCCGCCCGGAGCCACGACGTGCTCCTCATCGACGAGGCCCTGTCGACCGGCGACGCGCGCTTCCGCCGCCGCAGCCAGCGGCGGATCGACGAGCTGCGGGCGGAGGCGGGCACGGTCTTCCTGGTCAGCCACTCGAACTCGACGATCACGGAGACCTGCGAGCGGGCGCTGTGGCTGGAGGCGGGCACGCTGCGGATGGACGGGCCGGCGAAGGAGGTGGTGGCGGCGTACGAGGAGTTCACGGCCAAGCCGCAGGCCAAGACGACGAACAAAGAGGACATTGCGGGCTAAAGTGCGGTGGGATGACGCACGATCACCCTCAGTCGCCGCCCCGGGCCGACGGCGAGCCGCCGGTCCCGCCGCGGGCCGGCAGCGAACCCCCCGCCCTGACCGGGTCCCCCTTCGACTCGGACACCTTCACCTCCGCCACCTTCGTCACCGTCGGCCGCGGCCCCTTCCTCGGCCTCGCCGCCGTCTGGCTGCTCACCCGGGCCGGCATGCTCCTGCTGCTCCTCCGCGACAGCCTCGGCATCGGCGGAGTGGGCCGCGAGGTCGCCCTCTACGAGCACTGGTACGGCCAGTTCACCCAGGGCACCTTCCCGCCCGGCGACGTCACCTGGCAGTACCCTCCCGGCGCGGGGCTGGTGATCATGTCGCCGGGCATCCTGCCCTGGCTGACGTACTTCCAGGCGTTCGTCGCCCTCACCCTCCTCGCCGACGCGGTCGTCACCCTCGCCCTCGCCCGCGCGGACAGCGCGCGCCTCACCCACGGCGCCTGGATCTGGGTCTGCGGCCTCCCGCTCCTCCTCCACCTGCCGCTCGCCCGGTACGACGTCCAGACCACCGCACTCGCCGTCCTCGCGCTCCTCGCGATCGGCGCCCGCTCGACCGCGGCCCACCAGCTCGGCGGGGCGCTCGCCGGCATCGGCGCCATGGTCAAGGTCTGGCCGGTGCTCACCCTGATCGGCACCCCCCGGGGCCGTACCACCCGCGAGGCGTGGACCGCCGCCGCCGTCACCGCGCTCGCCCTCCTCGCCACCCTCGCGCTCTTCTTCTCCGAGTCCCTGGGCTTCCTGCGCCAGCAGGGCAGCCGCGGCATCCAGATCGAGTCGCTCGGCGGCACGGCCCTCGCCGTGGCCCATGCCTCCGGCGCCTGGCCCGGCCGGGTGGAGTTCCGCTACGGAGCCTTCGAGTACGTCGGCCCGTACGTCTCCAGCCTCGGCCACCTCGCCCTGCTGCTCACCGTCGTCGCCCTCGGCTGGCTGCTGCTCTGGCGCCTCCGCGCCCACCGCTGGACCGCGGCCACCCCGCTCGACGCCGCCTTCACGGCCGTCCTGCTCTTCACCGCCACCAGCCGGGTGATCAGCCCGCAGTACATGATCTGGCTGATCGGCCTCGCCGCCGTCTGCCTGACCTCCCGCCGGACCGTGATGCGCCCGGTGGCGCTGCTCCTCCTCCCCGCGGCCGGGCTCAGCGCGCTCGCCTACCCCGTCCTGTACGCCGACGTCATCGCCGGCACCCCCACCGGCGTGACCGTCATGCTCCTCCGCAACGGCCTCCTACTCGCCGCGGCCCTCCTCGCCGCCCGCCGCCTGTGGACCTCGACGGTCACCGGACCGCCCGAGCAGACCGCCTGAGAGCAGGTCCTCCGGGACACGCGGAAGGGCCCCGCCGGAACACCGGCGGGGCCCTTCGCGGTCACACGGCTAGCTGTGCGTACGGAGCAGCGTGCGCATGGTCCGCATCGCCACCGACAGGTTCGCCAGGTCGAAGGTGTCCGAGCCCTGGATCTCCTCCAGGGTCGTCCGCGCGCGGCCCAGGATCGCCGCGTTCTTCTCCTCCCACGCCTTGAACCGCTCCTCGGGGCTGGTCGTGCCGTTGCCCACGGTCAGGACGTCCGCGGTCAGCGCCGCGTGCGCCGCGAAGAGGTCCTCGCGGATCGAGGCGCGGGCCATCGACTGCCAGCGGTCGGCGCGCGGCAGCTCGATGATCCGGTCCATGAGGTCGGTGATCCGCAGCCGGTCGGCGAGGTCGAAGTAGACCTCGGCCACGGCGAGCGGCTCCTTGTCCATCCGGTCCGCGATCGCGACGACGTCGAGGATCGGGAAGGCGGAGGAGAAGCCGGCGACCCGCAGCGCGAGCTCCTCCGGCACGCCGAACCCGGTCAGCTCCTCCAGGATCGACTGGTACCACTCCAGGTCCGCGCCGCGCAGCAACTGCGGCAGCTGCGTCCAGACCTCCTCGACGCGCTCGGCGAAGAAGTCGATGGTCTCGCCGATCTGGAGCGGCTGCGGCCGGTTGTTGAGCAGCCAGCGCGTGCCGCGCTCGACGAGCCGGCGGGAGTGCAGGCGCATCTGGGTCTGGACCTCGGCCGGCACCCGGTTGTCGAGGGCCTCGACGGCGTCCCAGACGTGGCCGAGCCGGAAGACGGCACGGGCGGCGGTCTGCGCCCGGACGATCTCCTCGATCGACGCGCCGGTCTCCTCGCGGAGGCGGTGCAGGAAGGTCGAGCCACCGGTGTTGACGGTGTCGTTGACCAGGACCGTCGTGATGATCTCGCGGCGCAGGGCGTGGTTGTCGACGGCCTCGGTGAACTTCTCGCGCAGCAGCGTCGGGAAGTACGCGTGGAGCAGTCCGCGCAGGTACGGGTCGTCCGGCAGCTCGGTGCCGATCAGCTCCTCGGCCACCGTGATCTTGGTGTACGCGAGGAGGACGGCGAGCTCCGGCTGGCTCAGGCCCCGGCCGTTGTTGAGCAGGTCACGGACCTGCCGGTCGCTGGGCAGGAACTCCAGGGAGCGGTCGAGGCTGCCGTCGCGGCCCAGGCGGCGCATGAACCGCTGGTGGGCGTGGAGCAGCGACGGCGACTGGGCGACGGCGTTGGCCAGGGCGGTGTTCTGCGCGTAGTTGTTGCGCAGGACGAGCCGGCCGACCTCGTCGGTCATCTCCGCGAGGATCTTGTTGCGCTGCTTGACGGTCATGTCGCCCTCGGTGACGAGCCCGTTGAGCAGGATCTTGATGTTGACCTCGTGGTCGGAGGTGTCGACGCCGGCGCTGTTGTCGATGGCGTCGGTGTTGACCTTGCCGCCCTCGCCCTCGGGGCCGCCGGTCCGGGCGAACTCGATGCGGCCGAGCTGGGTGGCGCCGAGGTTGCCGCCCTCACCGATGACCTGGGCGCGGACGTCCTGGCCGTCGACGCGGATGGCGTCGTTGGCCTTGTCGCCGACGTCGGCGTTGGACTCGGCCGACGACTTCACGTACGTGCCGATGCCGCCGTTCCACAGCAGGTCGACGGGGGCGTGCAGGACGGCCTTCATCAGCTCGGCCGGGGTCATCTTGGTGACGCCGTCCTCGATGCCGAGGGCGGCCCTGACCTGCGCGTTGACCGGGATCGACTTGGCGGTGCGGGGGTGGATGCCACCGCCGGCGGAGAGCAGCGAGGTGTCGTAGTCGGCCCAGGACGAGCGGGGCAGCTCGAAGAGGCGGCGGCGCTCGGCGTAGGAGGTGGCCGCGTCCGGGTTCGGGTCGATGAAGATGTGCCGGTGGTCGAAGGCCGCCACGAGCCTGATGTGCTCGCTCAGCAGCATGCCGTTGCCGAACACGTCGCCGGACATGTCGCCGACGCCGACGACGGTGAAGTCCTCGGTCTGGGTGTCGTGGCCCAGCTCGCGGAAGTGGCGCTTGACGGACTCCCAGGCACCGCGGGCGGTGATGCCCATGCCCTTGTGGTCGTAGCCGGCCGAGCCGCCGGAGGCGAAGGCGTCGCCCAGCCAGAAGCCGTAGTCCTCGGCGACGCCGTTGGCGATGTCGGAGAAGGTCGCGGTGCCCTTGTCGGCGGCGACGACCAGGTAGGTGTCGTCCTCGTCGTGGCGGACCACGTCGGACGGCGGCACGACCTCGCCCGCGACCAGGTTGTCGGTGATGTCGAGCAGCGCCGAGATGAAGGTCTTGTACGAGGCGATGCCCTCGGCCATCCAGGCGTCCCGGTCCACGGACGGGTCCGGGAGCTGCTTGGCGACGAAGCCGCCCTTGGCGCCGACCGGCACGATGACGGTGTTCTTCACCATCTGCGCCTTGACCAGGCCGAGGATCTCCGTACGGAAGTCCTCGCGGCGGTCGGACCAGCGCAGGCCGCCTCGGGCGACCTTGCCGAAGCGCAGGTGGACGCCCTCGACGCGGGGCGAGTACACCCAGATCTCGAAGGCGGGGCGCGGGGCGGGCAGGTCGGGGATGACCTGCGGGTCGAACTTCATCGACACGTAGGCGTGCGGGGTGCCGTCGACCGACTTCTGGAAGAAGTTGGTCCGCAGCGTGGCCTTGATGACGGTGAGGAAGGAGCGCAGGATGCGGTCCTCGTCCAGGCTCGCGACCTGGTCGAGGGCGCCGTCGAGCTCCTCCAGGATGCCGTCGATCAGCTCGGTGCCGGCGCGCTGGCGCTCCGGGGCCATCCGGGCCTCGAAGAGGGAGACGAGCAGCCGGGTGGTGTGGACGTTGTTGCGGAGGGTGTCCTCCATGTAGTCCTGGCTGAACGTCGCACCGGCCTGGCGCAGGTACTTGGCGTAGGCGCGCAGCACCATCGCCTCGCGCCAGGTGAGCCCGGCGGAGAGGACGAGGGAGTTGAAGTTGTCGTTCTCGGCCTGGCCGGTCCAGGTGGCGGAGAACGCCTCCTGGAAGCGCTCGCGGGCGTCGTCGCCGACGTAGTCGCCGCCGTTGCCGCTGGGCGCGGGCATCCGCAGGCCGAAGTCGTAGATCCAGGCGTGACTGCGGTCGGCGCAGCGCAGCTCGTACGGGCGCTCGTCGGTGACCTCGACGCCGAGCCGGTTGAGGACCGGCAGGACGGCGGAGAGCGAGATCTGGTCGCCCGTCTTGTAGATCTTGAAGCGGCGCTCGCCGGGGCCGGCGGCGACCGGCTCGTAGAGGGAGAGCGCGAAGTCCTTGCCGCTGGCGGCGAGGGCCTCCATGCGGACCAGGTCGGCGACGGCGGCGCGCGGCGAGTGGTCGGCCTTGTAGCCCTCGGAGAAGGCGCTGCCGTAGCGGCGGAGCAGCTCGGCGGCGCGCTCCTCGCCGAACTCGGCGTTCAGCGCCTCGCCGAAGCCGTCGGACCAGGAGCGGGCGGCCTCGACGAGCCGGGCCTCGATCCGGTCGACGTCGGCGTCGGTGAGCTTGGCGAGCTCGGTGCCGGGCTTCACGCGGACGACGAAGTGGAGGCGGGAGAGGATCGACTCGGTGTTCCAGGCGGTGAAGTCGACGCTGGTGCCGTCGAGCTCCTCCTTCAGGATGTCGATGATCCGCAGCCGGACGCGGGTCGTGTAGCGGTCGCGCGGCAGGTAGACGAGGGCCGAGTAGTAGCGGCCGTACTCGTCCTGGCGCAGGTAGAGACGCAGCCGGCGGCGTTCCTGGAGGTACAGGACGCTGGTGACGATGGACTGGAGCTGGTCGACCGGCGTCTGGAACAGCTCGTCGCGCGGGTAGGTCTCCAGGATCTGGAGCAGGTCGCGGCCGTCGTGGCTGTTCGGCGAGAAGCCGGCGCCCGCGAGGACCTCCTGGACCTTGCGCTTGACGACCGGCACCCGGCGGACGGACTCGGTGTAGGCGGCGGACGAGAACAGGCCGAGGAAGCGGCGCTCGCCGACGACGTTGCCGTCGGCGTCGAACTTCTTCACGCCGACGTAGTCGAGGTACGAGGGGCGGTGCACGGTCGCGCGGCTGTTGGCCTTGGTCAGGATCAGCAGCTTGTGCTCGCGCGCCTTGGCGCGGGCGTCGGCGGGCAGCCGGCTGAAGGAGGGCGAGACGGGGTGGGCGTGGTGGCCCTCCTCGTCGCCGGCGTGCTGCGGGTCGGAGCGCAGGATGCCGAGGCCGGTGCCGGGCACGGCGGTCAGGGCGTCGCCGTTGACCAGCTCGTACTCGCGGTAGCCGAGGAAGGTGAAGTGGTCGTCGGCGAGCCAGCGCAGCAGCTCGCGGGCCTCCTCCACCTCGGTCGGACGCAGGTCGGAGGCGGTGGGCTCGGCGGGGAGCCCTTCGGCGATGCGCAGCGCGGCGTCGCGCATCTTCTCCCAGTCCTCGACCGTCTCGCGGACGTCGGACAGGACGCGCAGCAGGTCGGCGGTGATCTGCTTGAGGTCGGCGCGGTCGGTCTCGCGGTCGATCTCGACGTGGATCCACGACTCGGTGAGCGCGTCGTGCGGCAGCTCGCCGTCGATCTGGGCCGCGAGGACCTCGATGAGCCTGCCGGTGACGTCACGGCGGACGAGGACCTGCGGGTGGATCACGACGTGGATGCCGCGGCCCTGGCGGGACAGCTCGTTGGTGACCGAGTCGACGAGGAAGGGCATGTCGTCGGTGACGACCTCGACGACGGAGTGGCTGCTGGTCCAGCCGTTCTCCTCCACCGTCGGGGTGTGGACGCGCACGTTCGCGGTGCCCTGCGGGCGGTTCTCCGCGAGCCGGTAGTGAGAGAGCGCGGCGCCGAACACGTCGACCGGGTCGCGGTCGCCGAGGTCTTCGGGCGCGGTGTGCAGGTAGTAGCGCTGGAGGTAGTCGAGCACGGTGTCCCGGTCGGGGCGCTTCCCCGCACCGTCCGGGCCCGTCGGAAGTCGCCCCCCGACCGGGCTGTGCTCAGCTACCCGGGCGGCCCTTTCGAGCAGCTCGGCCTTTGCTTCGTCCAGCTTGGTCTGCATGTCCTCTGACTCCTGTCGCGCGCCGTTGCGTGACGTCGGTGGAAGAAAGGGCACAACGCCACGACGCGGTGGATCCGGTCGAGGACGACGTTATGCCCGGATGAGAGATGCCCAGGTCGTTATCGGCCACGGAGCGCGGCACGCCCGGACGGGAAGGATCGGCGAACGCACCGTCGGCCCGACCGCCGGAGCGGGTCGGGCGGCAGCCGGGGGCTTCGCTGCCCCCACGGCGTATCGCGCTGATCACGGCAAAAGCCTATCGCCCCCGCACCCCGAACCGTCATGAGCCGTATGCGTACAAAAGAGCGGACGAAGTTTGACGGTATGGACAGCGACACGTGTCCTCTCGGCAAACCGGCCCGCCGGGGGCCGCTCGTGCGCAAGCATGGGCACAGCACGACAGACCGACCATCTGTGACCTGGGAGAGCCATGGCGAAGATCCTGATCGTGACCGGGGACGCGGCGGAGTCCCTGGAGGTGATGTACCCCTACCAGCGGCTGCTGGAGGAGGGCTACGAGGTCGACATCGCCGCCCCGGCCCGCAAGACGCTGAGGTTCGTCGTCCACGACTTCGAGCCGGGGTTCGACACGTACACCGAGAAGCCCGGCTACACCTGGCCCGCCGACCTGGCCTTCTCCGAGGTCGACCCGGGCGCGTACCTCGCGGTGGTGATCCCGGGCGGCCGCGCTCCGGAGTACCTGCGCAACGACCCCGAGCTCCGCAAGATCCTCAAGGCGTTCTTCGACGCCGACAAGCCGGTCGCCCAGATCTGCCACGGCCCGCTCCTGACGGCCGCCGTCGGCAGCCTGGAGGGTCGCCGGGTCACCGCCTACCCGGCCCTCGAACTCGACATGCAGGCCGCCGGCGCCACCTTCCAGGACTCGGCGGCCGTCGTCGACGGTCTTCTGGTCTCGTCCCGCGCCTGGCCCGACCACCCGAGCTGGATGCGGGAGTTCCTCAAGGTGCTCCGCGCCAAGGCGTGACGCGGCGCCCGCCGGGCCGGTGGCGCGGAGGCGTTCCGCCCCGCCCGCCGGCCGGTGGGCCCCCTCCCCGGGGGTGCGCGTGTCCCGGAGGTCCCCCGCGAGCCGCCTAGGCCAGCTCCTCCGCGACGGCCACCGCCTCCTCCAGCGAGTCCACCACCGGGACCCCCACCCGCTCCAGCGACGCCCGGCTGTGCGATCCGCCGGTGTAGAGCACGGCCCTCGCCCCGACGTGCATCGCGGCCACCGCGTCGTCGGCCGCGTCGCCGATGACGACCACCCGCTCGGCCGGGACCCGCAGCTCGGCGAGATGGCGCACCATCTGCCCGGACTTCCCGTCCGTCGAGGTGTCGGGGCGCCCGTCCACGCGGACGAACCGCTCGGCGATCCCGTGCCGCCGGACGAGCGGTATCAGGTCGGCGTGCGGCGCGAGCGACAGCAGCGACTGCGTGAATCCGGACCGCTGCCGGGCGGCGAGCAGCTCGGCGGCGCCGACCGTCAGCCCGCAGTTCTCGGCCCGCTCCCAGTAGTGCCGGTGGAAGGTGCCGTCCATGACGGTCCACTCCTCGTCGGTGGGCAGCCGGCCCATGAGCCGCTCGTAGAACTTCGGGACCGGCACCGTGTAGAGATCCCGGTACCGCTCCAGCGTGATCGACTCGAGTCCGAGCTCCGCGAAGGCCGCGTTCGTCGCGCCGATCACCGCGCCGGTGTCGTCGAGCAGCGTGCCGTTCCAGTCCCAGACCAGGTGTTTCCCGTGCTTCCCCATGCGGAGACGGTACCCGCCGGGTGTGACGGCGAAGAGCGCCCGGGGTGCCCGGGCAGGCGCTCAGCCCAGCAGGCCGGGGATCTCCTGGATCCCGAACCAGAGCAGCTCGTGGTCCTCGGCGCCGTCCACGACGAACTGGGCGTCGTCGTCGCCCTGGTCCGCCGCTCCCAGCGCGCCCGCCGCCGCGGTGACGTCCGCCTCGGCGTCGTCCGCGTCGGCGTGCACGGCCGCGGCCTTGGACAGCGGGACGGGTCCGGAGACCCGGACCTCGCCGACCGAGCCGGCGTCGAGCGCGCCGTCGGGGTCGGCGGCGGCGTCCTTGTCGGCGACGTCGACGGCGACGACGATCCGGCGGCGGGGCGCCCCCGGCTCGCCGGCCAGCAGCCGCAGGGAGGCGGCGGCGGCCCGGTTCAGCGCCGCGTACTCCAGTTCCTCGATGTCGTCGGAGACGTACCACTCGCGCAGCGCGGGGGTGACGGCGTAGGCCGTCAGCGGGCCGGGGCCCAGCTCGCCCGCCTTGTGCGCCTGTGCGAGACCGGGGAGGGTCAGGGGGACGTACACGCGCATGGCTGGCCGCTTTCGTAGACGGAGAGGCCCTCAGGATACGTGCGGAGTCCCCCTTCGGGGTTCCCGGCCGGGGCGGGCCTCCGTCCACCGCGGGAGGCACTCCCCGGAGCCCCGGGAGCCGGATTTCCGGGGCGTCACCCGGATAGGTGATTCGGTTTTCGGGCCGCCGCGGGGCGTCCGGGTCCTTGCGGAGCCGCCGGGCCCGCCCGTACAAGATCCCCAACGGAAAGTTACCGACCGGTACCACCCGGTTACGGAACGACAGGGGCCCGCCATGACCACCACGCTCACCACCCAGCCGCAGGCACCGGCGCCGCAGCCGTACCCCGCCACGGCGACCACCCGGCCCCGCACCCCCCGCCCCCGCACCGCCCCCGGCGGCCCGGCGGGCACCCGGCCCCGCGGCGCCGCGGGCACGCACCCCCGCACCGCCCCCGCTCCCCGGGCCCTGCCCCCGCACACCGTCTTCGCCGAGCGCCTCCTCGCCGTCCTCAGCGGGGAGCGCCCCGTCCACTGGATGCTCGGCCACACGGTCGGCGAGGCGTACGAGCAGCTCGTCCTGCTCGCCCCCCGGACGCCGCTCCGCTCCCTCGGCCCCCGCCCCGTCCTGCGCCGCTGCTCGGCGCAGGTGCACGAGGGCCGCACGACCGTGGAGGAGTTCGCGACGATCGCCACCGGCCCCCGCGTCCGGGCCATGGCCTTCCGCCTGGAGCGCGGCGCCGACCAGCGCTGGCGCTGCGCCGCCGTGGAGCTCGACGACCTCGGCACCGGCGGCCGCCGGCCGTGAGACGGACCGCACGCACGCCGGAGGGGCCGGCCGCCCACCGGGCGACCGACCCCTCCGTCCGTCTCAGCGCGTCACTTCTTGCGGCGGCGGCCGCCGCCCGCGTTCTTCTGCGCCTTGCGCCGCTCGGCGCGGGTCATCCCGTCGCCGCCGTCCGTGTCGTCGGAGGCGAAGTCGCCCTCGACGACACCGCCGTCGCCGTCCACGGTCGGCGCGGAGAAGTGCAGCCGGTCAGGCCGCTGCGGGGCGTCGAGGCCCTTGGCGCGGATCTCCGGACGCCCGGCGGCCGCCGGAACGGCGTCCTCCTTGTCGAGCGAGGGAGCGGACGCCTGCACCGGGACCTCCTCGACCTGCTGCTCGACCTGGACCTCCAGGTTGAACAGGTAGCCGACGGACTCCTCCTTGATGCCCTCCATCATGGCGGTGAACATGTCGAAGCCCTCGCGCTGGTACTCGACCAGCGGGTCCTTCTGCGCCATGGCGCGCAGGCCGATGCCCTCCTGGAGGTAGTCCATCTCGTAGAGGTGCTCGCGCCACTTGCGGTCCAGGACCGAGAGGACGACGCGCCGCTCCAGCTCGCGCATGATCTCCGAGCCGAGCTGCTTCTCGCGGGCCTCGTACTGCTCGCGGCCGTCGTCCTTGATCGACTCGGCGATGAACTCGGCGGTGATGCCCGCCCGGTCCCCGGCCGCGTCCTCCAGCTCCTCCACGGTGACCTTCACCGGGTAGAGCTGCCGGAAGGCGTTCCACAGACGGTCGAGGTCCCACTCCTCCGCGAAGCCCTCGGCGGTCTCCTGGCGGATGTAGTCGTCGATCGTGTCGTCCATGAAGTGCTGGATCTGCTCGTGCAGGTCCTCGCCCTCCAGGACGCGGCGCCGCTCGCCGTAGATGACCTCGCGCTGGCGGTTGAGGACCTCGTCGTACTTCAGGACGTTCTTGCGCGTCTCGAAGTTCTGGGTCTCGACCTGCGACTGGGCGGAGGCGATGGCGCGGGTGACCATCTTGTTCTCGATCGGCACGTCGTCCGGCACGTTGGCCATGGCCATCACGCGCTCGACCATCTGCGCCTTGAACAGGCGCATCAGGTCGTCGCCGAGGGAGAGGTAGAACCGGGACTCGCCGGGGTCGCCCTGACGGCCGGAACGACCGCGGAGCTGGTTGTCGATACGGCGGGACTCGTGGCGCTCGGTACCGAGGACGTAGAGCCCGCCGAGGGACTTGACCTCCTCGAACTCCGCCTTCACGGCCTTCTCGGCCCGCTCCAGGGCGGCCGGGAGGGCCGCGGCCCACTCCTCGACGTGCTCGACCGGGTCCAGGCCCGCCTGGCGCAGCTCGGCCTCGGCGAGGTCGTCCGGGTTGCCGCCGAGCTTGATGTCCGTACCGCGGCCCGCCATGTTCGTGGCGACCACGACGGCGCCGCGGCGACCGGCCTGGGCGACGATGCTGGCCTCGCGCTCGTGGTGCTTGGCGTTGAGCACCTCGTGCTGGATGCCGCGCTTGGAGAGCTGCTGCGAGAGGTACTCGGACTTCTCGACGGAGGTGGTGCCGACCAGGATCGGCTGGCCCTTCTCGTGCTTCTCCGCGATGTCGTCGACGACGGCGGCGAACTTCGCGACCTCGGTCCGGTAGATCAGGTCGGACTGGTCCTTGCGGATCATCGGCCGGTTCGTCGGGATCGGCACGACGCCCAGCTTGTAGATCTGGTGGAACTCGGCGGCCTCGGTCATGGCCGTACCGGTCATGCCGGAGAGCTTCGCGTACAGGCGGAAGAAGTTCTGCAGGGTGATGGTGGCGAGGGTCTGGTTCTCGTCCTTGATCGCCACCCCCTCCTTCGCCTCGATCGCCTGGTGCATGCCCTCGTTGTAGCGGCGACCGGCGAGGATACGGCCGGTGTGCTCGTCGACGATCATGACTTCGCCGTCCATGACGACGTAGTCCTTGTCCTTCTTGAACAGTTCCTTCGCCTTGATGGCGTTGTTCAGGTAACCGACGAGCGGGGTGTTCACCGACTCGTAGAGGTTGTCGATGCCCAGCCAGTCCTCGACCTTGGCGACACCGGCCTCGTGGATGGCGACGGTGCGCTTCTTCTCGTCGACCTCGTAGTCGCCGGTCTCCTCGATGCCCTTGAGCTGGTTGCCGGGCTCGCCCTTGGAGAGGCGGGAGACGAGCTTCGCGAAGTCGCCGTACCACTTGGTCGCCTGGTCGGCCGGGCCGGAGATGATCAGCGGCGTACGGGCCTCGTCGACGAGGATGGAGTCGACCTCGTCGACACAGGCGAAGTTGTGGCCGCGCTGGACGAGCTCGTCCTGGGACCACGCCATGTTGTCGCGCAGGTAGTCGAAGCCGAACTCGTTGTTCGTGCCGTACGTGATGTCGCAGCCGTACTGCTCACGGCGCTGGGCCGGCGTCATGTTGGCGAGGATGCAGCCGACGGACAGGCCGAGGAACTTGTGCACCCGGCCCATGAGCTCGGAGTCGCGCTCGGCCAGGTAGTCGTTGACCGTGATCAGGTGCACGCCCTTGCCGGACAGCGCGTTGAGGTAGGCCGGGAGGGTGCCGACGAGGGTCTTGCCCTCACCGGTCTTCATCTCGGCGACGTAGCCGAGGTGGAGGGCGGCGCCGCCCATCAGCTGGACGTCGTAGTGACGCTGGCCGAGGACACGCTTGGCGGCCTCGCGCACCGTGGCGAACGCCTCGGGCATCAGGTCGTCGAGGCTCTCGCCGTCGGCGTACCGCTGCTTGTACTCCTCGGTGAGCGCCCGCAGGTCGGCGTCGGAGAGGTTGACGAAGTCCTCTTCGATGGAGTTGACCTGGTCCGCGATGCGGTGCAGTTTGCGCAGGATCTTGCCTTCGCCTGCACGCATGAGCTTGTTGAAGACGGACACTGAGGCTGGTCTCCTTGCCGGTCGGGCCTGGCACTGGGTCTTGTGATGGACGCGAGCGCGGGCACGGCAGGTGGTCCCCACCGCAACGGCCATCGTAAGCGAGACCGCCCGCGCAGAGGGAGGCCCGCAGTGCCGGAGCCGTACGTCCGCCCGGAAAGAGAACGCACGAGGTGGGCGGAAGGTGCCGCCCCACCCGAAAAGTGTTCGCTTCCGCTCCCCGGGCTCACCACAATCCCGGCATGGATCCCATCACCCTCACCACCGACCGCCTGCGGCTCCGCAACGTCCTCCCCGAGGACGTCGACACGGTCCACGCCCTCTGCCAGAACCCCGAGATCCAGCGCTGGACGGTCGTCCCCTCCCCGTACCGGCGGGAGGACGCCGAGCTCTTCGTCCACCGGCTGGTCCCGGACGGCTGGCGCGAGGACACCGAGTACACCTTCGCCGTCGAACCGGTCGCCGGCGGCCCGCTGCTCGCCGCCGTCACGCTGAGCAGTCGCGGCACGGGCGTCTGGGAGGTCGGCTACTGGCTCGGCCGGGAGCACCGCGGCTCCGGCTACATGACGGAGACCGTGCGCGCCGTGGCCCACTGGGCCTTCACGGGGCTCGGCTGCGTCCGGCTGGTCTGGCGCGCCGAGGTCGGCAACACCGGGTCGCGGGCCGTGGCCGAGCGCGTCGGCTTCGTCGTCGAGGGCGTGCAGCGCGCGGGGCTGGCGAACAAGGGCACGCTCCGGGACTGCTGGGCCGCCTCCCTGCTCCCCTCCGACTTCGGCCTGCCCAGTCCCCTGCCGTACCTGCCCTCCCCCGACCGTCCGGCCGACGCCGCCTGACCCCGGGGAGCGGGACCGGCGGTGCGGGCGCCCCGACGGGGGCGGGGCGCCCGGACCGGGGCCGGCTGTCGGTGCCGGGGCCTAGGGTGCGGTCCATGACGACTGCGCCGCGACCCGCCGCCGAACTCTCCGCCGACGAAGCCCGCAGGATCGCGCTGCGCGCCCAGGGATTCCTGGGCGCGCCCGACCGCAGGGCAGGGGTGCGCGGGGTCCTGAGGTCGCTCGGCCAGGTCCAGCTGGACACCATCTCCGTCCTGGCCCGCTCCCACGAGCTCATCCCGTACGCCCGCCTGGGCGCCGTGGGCCGCACGACGGTCGAGGACGCGTACTGGACCGGCGCGCACGCCTTCGAGTACTGGTCGCACGCCGCCTGCGTGCTGCCCGTGGAGGAGTGGCCTCACTTCGCCTTCCGCAGGCGCGCCTACCGCGACCGCCCGCACTGGGGCCACGAGCTGTCCGCGGGGGCCTACGACAAGGTGATCGACCAGCTGCGGGACCAGGGACCGCTCACGGCGACCGAGCTGGGCGGCGCGAAGAACAAGGGCGAGTGGTGGGACTGGTCCGACGCCAAGATCGCCGTGGAGCGCGCGCTGATGTACGGCGAGGTGGTCGTCACCGAGCGGCGCAGCTGGAAGCGGGTGTACGACCTGGCCGAGCGGGCGATCCCGGAGGCGCTGCTCCACGACGACCTCGACGACGCCGAGTGCGTGCGGCGGCTGGTGCGGCAGGCGGGCGAGGCGCTGGGCGTGGGCACCCGCGCGGACATCGCCGACTACCACCGGATCAAGGCCGAGCAGTTCGACGCGGCGGTCGAGGCATCGGGGCTGGTGCCGGTGACGGTGGCGGGCTGGGGGAAGCCCGCCTGGGCGGACCCGGCGGCGCTTGCGGCGGAGCCGCGCGGCCGGCACCGCACGACGCTGCTCTCGCCGTTCGACTCGCTGATCTGGGAGCGGCCCCGCACGGAGCGGATCTTCGGCTTCACGCACCGCCTGGAGGCGTACGTGCCGAAGCAGAAGCGCGTCCACGGCTACTTCGCCATGCCGGTGCTGGCCGGCGGCCGCCTCGTCGGCCGGGTCGACCCGGCGCGGGAGGGCCGCACGCTCGTCGCCCGGCAGGTCACGCTCGACGGCCCCAAGGCCGTGCCCGCAGTGGCCCGGGCCCTGCGCGAGGCGGCCGAGTGGGTCGGCTGCGACGCCGTACGGGTGGAGCGCGTCGAGGACCCCGGGCTGGCCGCGCCGCTGGTGGCCGCGCTGGCCTGACGGGCCCGGCCCCCGGCAGGGGGCGGCGGGACCCGGCCGGGGTCAGCGGATCTCGAGGATCTTCTCCCGCATCGCGTAGACCACGGCCTCCATACGGGAGTGCAGCTGGAGCTTCTCCAGGATGTTCCGGACGTGGTTCTTCACGGTGTTCTCCGAGATGAACAGCTCCTTGGCGATGTCCCGGTTGTTCATCCCGGTCGCGACGAGCTTGAGGACCTCCAGCTCGCGGTCGGTCAGCCGGGGCGCGGGCACCAGCCGGCGCTCGTCGGTGCGCTGGATCATCGACTTGAACTCGGTGAGGAGCTTCGACGCCATCGACGGGCTGATCTGGGACTGGCCGTCCGCGACCGCCCGGATCGCGGTGGCGACCTCGTCGGTGGAGATCTCCTTGAGGAGGTAGCCGGTGGCGCCTGCCTTGATCGCGTCGTAGAGGTCGGCCTCCTCGTCACTGATCGTCAGCATGATGATCTTCGCGCTGGGGGCCACCTCCTTGATGGAGGTGCACGCCTCGATGCCGCCGCGGCGGGGCATCCGTACGTCCATCAGGACGATGTCGGGCAGCAGATCGGCCGCCTTGTCGACGGCCTCGGCGCCGTCACCGGCCTCGCCGACGACCTGGATGTCCTCTTCCTGGGCGAGGACGATCTCGAGACCGCGACGGAAGAGGGCGTGGTCGTCCACGACGAGGACCCGGATCGGCTCACCGCGGAATGCGCCGCTGTCCGATTCCGATCCCTCCTGGACCGCACCGCCGTGCTCGCGCCCGCTGAGCACCGGCCCGAAGCTGTCCGCCATCGTTCCTCCCCCTGAAGGCCGTGGCCTGAATTCGTATCCGGTCCTTCAACCGGTGCTCTCCGAGCACAGGTTGGCGTGCACGCCATGATTTCATGCCCCGGCGGTGATGGGGTGCTCCGCGCGCACATGGGGGTGCCCCTGGGGGCGCGCCACGCGCTCCAGGGGCACCTGAGTTGTGGGGTGGTGCGGGAAGGGCGGCCTGTCAGCCGCCGAGTGCACCGCCGGCGCCGCCGCCCTCGGCGAGCGGGTCGCTCTCCAGGTGGATGACGCCGTAGTCGTACGCGTGTCGCCGGTAGACGACGCTCGGCTGCTTGTTGTCGGAGTCGACGAAAAGGTAGAAGTCGTGGCCGACCAGCTCCATCTCGTAGAGCGCCTGGTCGAGCGTCATGGGGGCGGCCCGGTGGGTCTTCTCGCGGACCACCAGCGGGCCCTCGCCCTGCACTTCGATCGAGCCCATCATCGTGGTGGGCACCTTGTCGGGCTCGTCGGCGGCCAGTTGGCCGTCACCGTTGAGCTGGGCGGCGCCGGGCACCACGTCCCCGACCTCCGCCGCCGACAGCCTTCCGTTGCCCCGGCGGGTGTACCGCTTGTCGTGCTGCTTGCGCAGTCGTGCCTCGAGCTTGTCGCTGGCGAGGTCGAGCGCTGCGTACGGGTCGCCTGCCGCAGCTTCGGCCCGGATCACCGGGCCTCGGGAGTGGAGGGTGATCTCCACGCGGTCGGACCTGTCGGCCTGACGCGGGTTGTGCTCCTTGGACACCTCGACGTCGAGGCTGATCACCTTGCCGTCGAGCTTCTGGATCTTCTCCAGCTTCAGCTTCTCGGCCACGTGCTTGCGGAACCGCTCGGGCACCTCGGTCTTGCGGCCCTTGACGACGATGTCCACGCAGAACTCCGTTCCCGGATCGCCCGGACCGGCTCCTTGGCCGCCGGGCATCTCCCTTTGCACCAGACTCCGACTGGATTAGCCGGAGCTCGGACTTGGCGACTTTCACCTCCTCCTCCCCAGTCGACAAGATCCCCACCCCATCGACAAGAGGTTAATTCGCCCTGAACTCCTGTCCTGTAGGCGCAACCATGTATTCGGCGAGGCCACGGCTTTCGCCATCCCTCACAACCGAACATAGCCCCTTCGGACGGGTGTCGGCACCCGCTCGTGCGACATACCTCCGTTCGGGTGCTTTCACCGCTCACCACCTGCAACGACCCAACTTCCCAGCGAGTTCCTGTTTATTCCGAACGAGAGGGGAGAGGATGCGATCACAGCCGCGACCCGCTGTTCGAAACCGTGCTGCGCGAAACCGGCCGGTAAACCGTTCGGTATTCCAGTAATGAACGGAAGATGTACGGCTCCGAGAGCGCGCGCCCCTTCCGCGAGCGACGCGCCCGTCGTCATCAGGTCGTCCACGAGCACCACCCTTCCGGCCGTCAGAAGCCGCGCCCCGCCCGGCACGACCTCCAGGGCCCCCGCGAGATTGGCGAGCCGTCCGGCCGCTCCGAGACCCGCCTGGTCGGCCACGTGCCTCCGCTGCCGGAGCACGGGGACGACCCGTGCCGCCCGCCCCGAGCGCCGCAGCCGTGCGGCGGCGGCCAGGGCGATGCGTCGCGTCGGATCGTGCCCACGCGCCCGTACGGACCGCCGGGAGGACGGCATCGGCACCAGGAGCAGGGGTGTGGCCGCCGGCGCCCTGAGACCCCCTGCGGCGGCCTCGACGGCGGCGGCCAGGGCCGCGCCCAGGGGGCGGGCGAGCGCGAGTGCGCCCCGTTCCTTGTGGGCGAGCAGCAGGGCGCGGACGGCATCGGCGTACGGCGCGGCGGCGTGGACTACGGGCAGGCCCTCGGGCTCGGGCGTGGGCCGCACGCGGCTCGGCCCCTGCGCGGTCAGCTCGGCCGCGCACGACGGGCACAGCTCCGTACGCGGTCTGCCGCAGCCTCCGCAGGCGACCGGCAGCACCAGCCCGGAGATCTCCCGCCACCACCCCCGCATGGCTCCACTGTGCGCCTTCCCGGCGCGCTCGGCCACCCCTGTGGAAAACCACCCGGGAGAGCGGCGGAGTACGTCAGGTGCGGCCTCGGGGAGGCCGGGAGAAACCCCCGAGGCGCCCCTGGGGAGGCCCGGGGACGGGGCGGCGCCGGCCCGTCCCCGGGCGCGGGACGGGCCCCTGCGGTGCGCGCTACCCCGGATAGACCGGCGAGGCCCCCACCTTGACGACCGGCTGCCAGTTCGACCCCGGGACCAGCCGGACGATGCCGTCGTTGCCGGAGTCGGCGACGACGAACGCCCCGTCGGTGTGGGGCGCGGCGACCGAGGTCACCCCGTTCAGCCCGGGCAGCACCGAGGTGGCCGAGGTGGAGCCGTCGGTCTGGAGGTAGCGGATCTGCTGGACGCCGCCCGCCTCCTTGCCGACCACGACGAGCCGGCTGGGACCCGCCCAGGAGACCGCCGTGACGGACTCCATGCGCGGCGCGGCCGGCTGGAGGTCCAGGACCGAGACGACGGGTGCGTCGCCGGACGCATCGCGCTGGACCCGGCCGATCTGCAGGGTCGTGCGCTCGCCCCGGGTGACGACCAGCGCGATCCGGACGCCGTCCGCGGAGACCCTCAGGGAGTCGATCCGGGCGCCGTCGTCCAGCCAGGGCGTGTTGACCGCGACGGGCTCCCCGGTGCCGTCCGGCACCATCCACAGCTTCGGGCCCGCGGGGTCGCGGTCGGCGACCCACAGGTCGCCCCGGCCGTCCCAGCTGGGCGCGGAGAGCCGGTCCTCGGGCTTGGCGGCCTTGCTGTGCAGGATCGCGGGGGCCGCCTCCTGCTCGGTGGTGATCGAGGAGACGAACAGGTCGCGGCCGGACGACCCGACCCCGGCGGCCCGGGTCTCGCCCCGGTCGACGGCGACGGAACGGAGCGGCAGGGTGCCCTTGCCGAGCGGACCGGGCACCTCGACCGGTGCGACGGCCTCCTTGGCCCCGGCCATCAGCGCCACCAGCTTGCCGTGCTCGTCGACGAAGTACGGGTTCTCCTCGCGGCCGGTGTCCCGGACCGCGGCGAACTCGGCGGCCTGCCCCTTGCCGAGCCGGCACAGCGACTGGCCGCCGGAGCCGAGGAGTTCCACCTGCTCGACCCGGACGGACGTCAGGTCGCCCAGCGTGAACAGCAGCTGGGCCGCCATCCGCCGGCACGCGTCACCGCCCGCCCGGTCCGCCTTCGCGTTGAGCGGCACCCGCAGGGTCGACTGATCGTCCGGCGTCAGGGTGGTGACGCCCTCCTTCAGCTCCGTGCCGGAGAGGAAGGAGGAGTCCACGGCCGGCTTCAGCCAGTTCGTCGGGCCTTCGAGCAGCGCCTTCACGGTCTGCGTCACCGGGTCCATCCGGGTGACCGGGTCCTGGCGCTGCCGGATGTAGACCGGATCGGCGACGACCCAGTCCTCCCCGGAGGCGAAGTAGTACTTGTTGACCGAGCGGTAGTTGCGCAGGAAGTCGGCCTCGCCGAGCACCAGGCCGGGCGGCAGGCTGTCGATGCGCCACTCCTTGCCCTTGCCGTTCGCCGCGGGCTGCTGCACCACGTGGATCGCCTGCACGTACTCGGCGGGGCTGATCGGCTGGTACGCGTGCCGCGCGTCCACGGTCGCGATCTTGCGGCCGGAGAGCGGATAGGCGCGGCCCTGGTTCTCGGGGTCGGCGTTGCGGTCGGCCTGCTCGCGGTCGGGCGCCGTGGTGAGCACGGTGATGCTCTGCTCCGGCTTCCAGCTCCGCGCGGCCTCGTTCGTCAGGTACTTGCGGGCGGTGGCGAACCCCGGGTCGTCACTGGTCATGGCCTCCAGGAAGCCGTCGACGATCTCGTCCGGCTCGGCATTGTCACGGGGCGCGACGGCGTAGACCCGCACCTGCGAGTCACCCGGGTTCGCGCCCTTCACCGCCTGAACGTCGCCGCTGTCGGGCATCGTCGCGCATGCGGTCATCAGCAGACCGCCGCACGCGGCCAGCACCACCGTCCGCGTACCGCGTCCCCACCCCGCGTGCTCCACTCGGGAGTCAGCGCCCACGTGTCCCGTCCTCCCGCTCCGCGTTCCCGTTGCCACCGGCCCCCGCCGGTCCCGCCCCGACACCGTCGGTCTCCGTCGCCGTCCGGGCCACCACCCGGGCGCCGCTGCCGGGAAGGGCCGTCGGGTCGACGGTCGCCCGCGACGGCCCGGGCAGCCTCGGCTGCCCGGGAAGCGAGGGCCGCTCCCCGGCGGGCTGCGCCGGCACGGCGACCCGGCGCGCGGCCTCCTGGGCGCGTCCGGCGGCCGCCTGCTCGCGGTTGCGCCGCGAGTCCTCGGGCTCCAGCGGGATCGGCGAACCCCGCAGCGGCTCGTCCGCGGTCCGCGGCAGGGTGAGCCGGAACTGCGAACCGCCGCCGGGCTCGCCCCACGCCTGGAGCCAGCCGCCGTGCAGCCGGGCGTCCTCGACGGCGATCGACAGGCCGAGCCCCGTGCCGCCGGTCGTCCGCGCACGGGCCGGGTCGGCACGCCAGAACCGGTTGAAGACCCGGGTCGCCTCGCCCGGCTTGAGCCCGACGCCGTAGTCGCGGACCGCGACGGCGACGGCGCCGCCCGCGGCGGCCAGCTTCACCACCACCTCCCGGCCCTCGCCGTGCTCGACGGCGTTGACCACGAGGTTGCGCAGCACGCGCTCGACCCGGCGGGCGTCCACCTCGGCCACCACGGGCTGCCGGTCGCCGACGACCACGATCCGGGTGCCCTTGCGCTCGGCGAGGGGTTCGGCACCGCCGATGACCCGGCGCACGACCTGGCGCAGGTCGATCGGCTCGGCCTCCAAGGCCGCCGCTCCCGCGTCGAAGCGGCTGATCTCCAAGAGGTCGGCGAGCAGCGACTCGAACCGGTCGAGCTGGTCGCCGAGCAGCTCCGCGGAGCGCGCGGTGACGGGGTCGAAGTCGACCCGGGCCTCGTGGATGACGTCGGCGGCCATCCGGACCGTGGTCAGCGGGGTGCGCAGCTCGTGCGAGACGTCCGAGACGAACCGCCGCTGCATCCGCGAGAGCTCCTCCAGCTGCTGGATCTTCAGCTGGAGGCTCTGCGCCATCTTGTTGAACGCCTCGCCGAGCCGGGCGATGTCGTCCTCGCCGGTGACCTTCATCCGCTCCTGGAGCCGGCCGGCGGAGAGCCGCTCGGCGATCCCGGCGGCCATCCGCACCGGGGTGACGACCTGGCGGACCATGAACCAGGCGATGGCCCCGAGCAGGACGACGACGAACAGTCCCGCGGTCGCCAGCGTGCCCTTGACCAGAGTGAGGGAGTCCTCCTCCTGGGTCAGCGGGAAGAGGTAGTACAGCTCGTACGGATCGCCCTCGGCGTCGTTGAGCCGCTTGCCGATCACCAGCCCCCGCTCGGACGCCTTGCCGCTGGTGTAGTGGATGCGGGTGGACTGCTGGAAGGTGTCCGTGCCCAGGGCCACCGAGCGCCGCAGTTCGGCGGGGATGCTCGTGGTCGGGTCGACCTCCCCGGAGGCACGGGCGCCGCGGCTGGCCGCGTCACCGGTGTCCAGGGACAGCGCGACCACGTTGAAGGCGCTCTGTCCGCCACTGGCGAGCTGCTCGACCAGCGTGGAGCGCCAGTTCACGGAGGCGCCCGCCCGTCCGCCGTCCTGCTGGCCGGGTGCCGAGGGGGTGGTCGCCGCCCGGTCCTGGGCAGCGGAGAACCCGCCGGCGGCCTGGCTCTGGGCGGCCTTCTCCTTGGCTTCGAACAGACCGTTGCGGACCTGGCCGATGACGACGATGCCGAGCAGCAGCACGACACCGAGCGACATCAGCAGGGTGCCGGCGACGACCCGCAGCTGGATGTTCCGCCGCCACAGGCGCACGGCGGGCAGCAGCGGGCGACGCACCCAGCGGGCGAAGAGCCGGAAGACGGTGCCACCCGGCGTTCCCTCCTGGAGGAGCCGTCCGCCTCGCGGCAGACGGCCGGAACGCGAGCCCCCCCGCCCCGGTCCGGCAGTCCGCCCCGTACGGACTCCCGGATCCCCGGGCTTCGGAGCAGTACTGCCTGCACTCATGTCAGCTCGGTCCCGCCTTGTAACCGACGCCACGGACGGTCACCACGATCTCCGGGCGCTCGGGGTCCTTCTCGACCTTCGAGCGCAGCCGCTGGACGTGCACGTTCACCAGCCGGGTGTCGGCCGCGTGCCGGTAGCCCCAGACCTGCTCCAGCAGGACCTCACGGGTGAACACCTGCCACGGCTTGCGCGCCAGCGCGACGAGCAGGTCGAACTCGAGCGGGGTCAGGGCGATGGACTGCCCGTCCCGCTTCACGGAGTGCCCTGCCACGTCGATGACCAGGTCACCGATGGTCAGCTGCTCCGGAGCCGGCTCCTCGGACCTCCGCAGCCGCGCCCGGATACGGGCGACGAGCTCCTTCGGCTTGAACGGCTTCACGATGTAGTCGTCGGCGCCGGACTCCAGGCCCACCACCACGTCCACCGTGTCGCTCTTCGCGGTGAGCATGACGATCGGCACACCCGACTCGGCCCTGATCAGGCGGCACACCTCGATGCCGTCCCTGCCGGGCAGCATCAGGTCGAGCAGCACCAGGTCAGGCTTGGCCTCCCGGAATGCGGCAAGCGCCTTGTCACCGTCCGCGACGAACGACGGCTCGAACCCTTCACCCCGCAGCACGATGCCGAGCATCTCGGCCAGTGCGGTGTCGTCGTCGACGACAAGAACGCGTCCCTTCATATCGACATCATCCCATTAGCCAATCGTTACCTGCCGTGACCTGCCCCACAGCGCCTCCCCCAGCCCGGACCGCGATCTTGCCGACCACACCCCGCTCGGCCCGCCACCGCACGGTTCGCGCGGCCTGATCGGGCATCCGCACAGTGTGCCGCCTGCCGCTCCCACAATGAAGGTCCGGAGGAAGGTACGAACGAGACGGCGGCCCCGGCCCACGGGCGGGCCCCGCGTGGCACGATGGCACCCGGCCCGCCGCCGTGTCCGGTGTCGGCCGCCGTGACCGAGCCGGTTTCGCCGATCCGGCACCGCGACCAATCCTCCGAGGTGGACGACCGTGAACGACACTCCGGGCTGGACCTCGCCCGGATCCGCCCCCTCCGACGGCCAGGACGGCTCCGGGGTGCCCCGGCCCTCCGCTCCGGCCGACGCGAACGGCTCCGCCCCCCAGTGGTCGAAGGACCAGCCGCCCGCCGGCCAGTGGTCGCCGCCCACCGATCGGACACCTCAGCCCGCCGGCCCCGGCCCGAACTGGGGAGCCCCTCGTCCCGACGTCCACTGGGGCAAGCCGCCGGCCGCGAAGCCCGGCGTGATCCCGCTGCGCCCGCTCGGCATGGGCGAGATCCTCGACGGCGCGGCGAAGACGCTCCGGATCTACTGGCGCACGGTGCTGGCCATCACGGTCACCGTCGCGGTGATCTCCCAGACCGTCGACATCCTGGCCCAGCGGTATCTCGTGCCGGCTCCCCCGGAGATCAGCGCGGACGCCACCCCCGCCGAGGAGCTGCAGCAGTCCCTCGACGCGGCCCAGTCGTCCCTGATCGGTCTGGCTCCTTCCCTGCTCGTCACGCTGATGGCGTCCACGGTCAGCGCGGCCCTGCTGACCGTCGTGATCAGCCGCGCCATCCTCGGCCGCCCGGTCGCGCTGGGCTCCGCGTGGCAGGAGGCCCGCCCGCGCCTGCTCCAGCTGGTCGGGCTGACCCTGCTGCTGGCCGTGATGGGCGCGGCCGTCGTCACCGTCGGCATCCTGCCGGGCCTGCTGATCGGCGGCGCCCCCGGCGTGGCACTGGTGCTTCTCGGCGGCCTGGGGTCCCTGGCGGCGGCCGTGTGGCTGATGGTCCGCTTCAGCCTCGCCTCGCCGGCGCTGATGCTCGAACGCCAGGGTGTGACCCAGTCCCTGAAGCGCTCGGCGAAGCTGGTGCAGGGGTCGTGGTGGCGGATCTTCGGGATCATCCTCCTCACCCAGCTGCTGATCTTCCTCTTCGCGATGATCATCGCGATCCCGTTCACCATCGTCGGCATCGCCGTGGACGGCGAGGGCTTCTCCGGCCTCCTCTCCGGCTCCGCCACCCGGTTCGGCTGGCCGTTCCTGATCGTCACGGGCATCGGCGGAGTGATCACCAGCGCGGTGACCTACCCGATCTCCGCCGGCGTCACCGTCCTCCTCTACGTCGACCAGCGCATCCGTCGTGAGGCGCTCGACCTCGAACTGGCCCGTGCCGCGGGACTCCCCGGCTACGGCCCCACCGCCGCGGACCGGACCGTCGGAGGCTGATGCCGTGACGGTCACGGGGGGAACGACCGCAGCACTGCCGACACACCTGCTCGCCGACGGCGACGTCCCGGTGGACATCTCCCGCATCCCCGCCCGCGAGGCGGCGGAGCGGGAGCTGTCCGATCCGATGTACCACCAGAACGACCCCAGCCTCCTCCAGCGCGGCCTCGACCGCTTCTGGGAGTGGCTCGACGGCCTCTTCGCCACCGCGTCGCAGGCCACCCCGGGCGGCGTCCTCGGGCTCGTCGCCGTCGTCGTGGTCGTGGTCGCCCTGGTCGCCGCCCTCTGGTGGCGCCTGGGCACCCCCCACCGGGCCCCGGGGAGCTCCGGGGACTCCCTCTTCGCCGACGGCCCCCGCACGGCCGGGGAGCACCGCGAGGCCGCTGCACGCCACGCCGCCGCAGGCCGCTGGAACGAGGCCGTCCAGGAACGGATGCGGGCCATCGTCCGCTCCCTGGAGGAGCGCACCCTGCTGGACCCCCGCCCTGGCCGCACCGCCGACGAGGCGGCCGCCGAGGCCGGCCGCTCCCTGCCCTCACACGCCGACGACCTGCGCCTGACGGCCCGCGTCTTCGACGACGTCACATACGGCGGCCGCACCGCCGACGAAGCTGCGTACCGCCGCGTCGAAGAGCTGGACAGCGCCCTGGAGCGCACCCGCCCCACCTTCGACGCCTCCGCTGACGCCTCCGCCGCGGGAGCCCCCGCATGACCCGTCCGGCCACCGCCACCACGTCGACCGCCCCCTCCGCCCGCCGGGTCTGGACCCGGGTCCGCGGCACGCTCCTGGTCCTCGCCCTCGTCCTCGCCGGCGGCCTCGCCCTCGCCACCATGCGCTCCGGCGACACCCACGGCGCCCTCGACCCCGACTCCGCCGACCCCACGGGCAGCCGGGCCGTCGCGCGTCTCCTCGCCGCCCACGGCGTCACGGTCACCCGCGCCACGACCCTCGACGAGGTGCGCTCGCGGACCGACGCGGGAGCGACCCTCCTGGTCACCACCCCCGACCTGCTGACGGAGAGCCAGCAGACCGCGCTCCGCACGACGATGACCGGCGCCACCGGACGCACCGTCCTCCTCGGCGCGGGCACGGCGTCCCTCGACATCCTGGTCCCCGGCGTCACCGCCGCCCCCAGCGTCCCCGTGGGGAATCTCGCCCCCTCCTGCGCCCTGCCCGCCGCCACCCGCGCCGGCAGCGCCGACCTCGGCGGCGAGCGCTACCTCACCGACCCCGGCGTCACCGCCGACGCCTGCTACCTCTCCGACGGCCTGCCGACCCTGCTCCGCCTCCCCGGCACCGGCACCGGCACCGGCACCGGCGACACGGTCCTCCTCGGCTCGCCCGACATCCTCCACAACAAGCGTCTCGACCAGCAGGGCAACGCCTCGCTCGCCCTGCAACTCCTCGGCTCCCGGCCCCATCTCGTCTGGTACCTCCCCTCGCTCACCGATCCCTCGGCCACCGCCGACGACCCCGCCGACGGCACCCCGGGCAGCTTCCTGTCGCTGATCCCCTCCGGCTGGCTGTGGGGCACCCTCCAGCTCGCCGTCGCGGCCGTGCTCGCCGCCCTCTGGCGCGCCCGCCGCCTCGGCCCCCTGGTGACGGAACGCCTCCCGGTCGCCGTCCGCGCCTCCGAGGCCACCGAGGGCCGCGCCCGCCTCTACCGCAAGGCCGACGCCCGCGACCGCGCCGCCTCCGTCCTGCGCACCGCGACCCGCAACCGCCTCGCCCCTCTCCTGGGCGTCGCCCGCCAGGACGCCCACTCCCCCGAGCGCCTCCTCCCCGCACTCTCCGCCCGTCTGCCGGAGACCACCGCGGACCCCAACAGTCTTCTCTTCGGCACGGCTCCCGCCGACGACGCCGCCCTCATCCGCCTGGCGGACCAACTCGACGCCCTCGAAAGAGAGGTACGCACCTCATGAGCGCCCCGACCCCCGAGACCGCTACGACCTCGGACAGCGCCCGCGCCTCCCTGGAGGCCCTGCGCACCGAGATCGCGAAGGCCGTGGTCGGCCAGGACCCCGCCGTCACCGGTCTCGTCGTCGCCCTGCTCTGCCGGGGACACGTCCTCCTGGAAGGCGTCCCCGGAGTCGCCAAGACCCTGCTGGTCCGCTCGCTCGCCGGAGCCCTCGAACTCGACACCAAGCGGGTCCAGTTCACCCCCGACCTGATGCCCAGCGACGTCACCGGATCCCTGGTCTACGACACCAGGACCGCGGAGTTCTCCTTCCAGCCGGGCCCGGTGTTCACCAACCTCCTGCTCGCCGACGAGATCAACCGAACGCCCCCGAAGACCCAGTCCGCGCTCCTGGAGGCGATGGAGGAGCACCAGGTCACCGTCGACGGCACCCCTCGCGCCCTCCCCGAACCGTTCCTGGTCGCCGCGACCCAGAACCCCGTCGAGTACGAGGGCACCTATCCGCTGCCCGAGGCCCAACTGGACCGGTTCCTGCTGAAACTGACGGTCCCCCTGCCGTCACGCGCGGACGAGATCCAGGTCCTCACCCGGCACACCGAAGGCTTCGACCCCCGCGACCTGAAGGCCGCCGGCGTCCGCCCCGTCGCGGGCCCCGCCGAGCTCGAAGCGGCCCGCGCCGCGGTCGCCAAGGTCTCGGTCTCCCCCGAGATCGCCGGCTATGTCGTCGATATCTGTCGCGCCACTCGTGATTCCCCCTCGCTCACCCTCGGTGTCTCCCCCCGAGGAGCCACCGCCCTGCTCTCCACCGCCCGCGCCTGGGCCTGGCTGACCGGCCGGGACTACGTCACCCCGGACGATGTGAAGGCCCTCGCTCTCCCCACTCTGCGTCATCGCATCCACCTGCGGCCCGAGGCCGAGATGGAGGGGGTCACCCCCGACTCCGTCATCAACTCGATCCTCGCCCACGTCCCCGTCCCCCGCTGAGAACGGCGCCCCATGGCCCTCACCGGACGAACCGCGCTGATCGCGGCCCTCGGATCGCTCCCCGTCGGCATCCTCGCCCCCAGCTGGACGGGAATGCTCGCGGTGAACGCGCCTCTCTCGCTAGCAATTCTGTGCGACCTGGCGCTGGCAGCGCCAGTACGAAAGCTCCAATTCACCCGAAGTGGTGATACATCCGTTCGACTCGGTGACGCGGCGGACGTCCGACTCACCGTCACCAACCCGTCGGGCCGCCCCCTCCGCGCCCAGCTCCGCGACGCCTGGCCGCCCAGCAGCTGGCTCCCCGGCACCGAGCACGCGGCGTCCCGCCAGAAGCTCACGGTCCCTCCCGGCGAGCGTCGGCGCCTCACCACGAGCCTGCGCCCCACCCGCCGAGGCGACCGCCACGCCGAGCGGATCACCGTCCGCTCCTACGGCCCCCTGGGCCTCGCTGCCCGCCAAGGCCACCACGAGGTGCCCTGGACGGTCCGCGTCCTGCCCCCGTTCACCAGCCGCAAGCACCTGCCCTCCCGGCTGGCCCGCCTCCGCGAACTCGACGGCCGCACCAGCGTGCTGACGCGCGGTGAGGGAACGGAGTTCGACAGCCTCCGCGAGTACGTCCCGGGCGACGACACCCGCTCGATCGACTGGCGGGCCACGGCCCGCCAGTCCACGGTCGCGATCCGCACCTGGCGCCCCGAACGGGACCGCCACATCCTCATCGTCCTCGACACCGGCCGCACCTCGGCCGGTCGCGTCGGCGACGTCCCCCGCCTCGACGCCTCCATGGACGCGGCTCTCCTCCTCACCGCGCTCGCGTCCCGCGCCGGCGACCGCGTGGACCTCCTCGCCTACGACCACCGCGTCCGCGCCCAGGTCCAGGGCCGCTCGGCCGGCGATGTCCTGCCGGCCATGGTCGACGCCCTCGCTCCTCTCGAACCCGAACTGGTCGAGACGGACGCCCGCGGCCTCGCCGCGACCGCTCTGGCCAGAGCTCCGCGGCGCTCCCTGATCGTTCTCCTGACGAGCCTCGACGCCGCCCCGATCGAGGAGGGGCTCCTCCCGGTCCTCCCGCAGCTCACCCAGCGCCACACCGTCCTGGTGGCCTCCGTCGCCGACCCCCACATCGCCCGGATGGCCACGGCTCGCGGCACGATCGAGGGTGTCTACGAGGCCGCCGCGGCGACGCAGACACAGTCCCAGCGCTCACGCACCGAGGACCAGCTCCAGCGCCATGGCGTCACGGTCGTCGACGCCTCCCCCGAGAACCTCGCCCCCGCGCTCGCGGACGCCTACCTCGCCCTGAAAGCCGCCGGCCGCCTCTGACCGGATGGGCCATAACCACATCAATGAACCCCCGGAGGGGAGTCCGGGTCCGGAACGCAGAAAAGCCCCGCACCATGAGGTGCGGGGCTTTCCCACAATGATTGTTCGGCGGCGTCCTACTCTCCCACAGGGTCCCCCCTGCAGTACCATCGGCGCTGAAAGGCTTAGCTTCCGGGTTCGGAATGTAACCGGGC
>NZ_JBFBBC010000005.1:401611-422354 GCF_040689545.1 Streptomyces sp. NPDC051180 | reverse complement strand
GCGGCGCGCAGGGCGTCGATGATGACACCCGCGGAGTTCGGGGAGTCCCACACCTCGAGCTTGTACTCGAGGTTCAGCGGGACGTCGCCGAAGACGCGGCTCGCCCGGCGCGGCTCGCCCCGCCGGATCGGCGGGGCCGGCCGGGCCGGGTCCGGCCCGGTGGTCGGGTGACGTCAGCCGGCGGGGGTGACCGTCGGCTGGTCGACCGGGCTGCCCTGGGCGGGGACGGCGGAGATGGGGCGGCCGCTGCCGAACAGGTAGTCGTACAGCTTCCGCCACACGCCGTCCGGGCCCTGCTCGTACAGGGCGAAGGAGCGGCAGGTCCAGGCCGCCTCGTAGCCGGCGAGCTCCGTGTACGCCCGGTCCATCCCCTCCTCGGAGATGCCGTGGGCGACGGTGACGTGCGGGTGGTACGGGAACTGGAGCTCGCGCACCAGCGGCCCGGCCTCGTCGCGGATGCGGTGCTGGAGGCGGTGGCAGAGGGAGACGCCCTCCTCCACCTTGACGAAGACGACCGGCGAGAGCGGACGGAAGGTCCCGGTGCCGCTGAGGCGCACGGGGAACGGCTGGTGGTCGGCGGCGACACCGGCGAGGTGCGCCTCGATCGCCGGCAGCCGCTCCTCCGCGACCTCGGTCGGCGGGACCAGGGTGACGTGCGTGGGGATGCCGTAGGCGGCCGGGTCCCCGAAGCCGGCGCGCCGCTCCTGGAGCAGGCTGCCGTAGGGCTCCGGGACCGCGATCGAAACGCCGAGCGTTACGGTCCCCACGTCGTTCTCCTCCGTCGTCGGTCGACTTGCGTGCGGTGGTACAGCCGCCAGTGTGCGGCCTGTACCGCCTTCGTGGCCAGGGCCCTTGGACTCAGTGCTTGGCGGGCAGGAAGCCCATGCGCTCGTACGTCTGCGCCAGCGTCTCCGCCGCGACCGCGCGGGCCTTCTCCGCTCCCTTGGCCAGGACCGAGTCCAGCGTCTCCGGGTCGTCCAGGTATTCCTGGGTGCGGGTCCTGAACGGCGTGACGAAGTCCACCATGACCTCGGCGAGATCCGTCTTGAGCGCGCCGTACATCTTGCCCTCGTAGCTCTTCTCCAGGTCCTCGACGGAGGTGGAGGTGAGCGTGGACATGATCGTGAGCAGGTTGGAGACGCCGGCCTTGTTCTCCGGGTCGAAGCGGATCACCGTGTCGGTGTCGGTGACCGCGCTCTTGACCTTCTTGGCGGTGGCCTTCGGGTCGTCCAGGAGGTTGATCAGGCCCTTCGGCGAGGACGCCGACTTGCTCATCTTGATCGTCGGGTCCTGGAGGTCGAAGATCTTCGCCGTCTCCTTGAGGATGTACGGCTTCGGGATGGTGAACGTCTCGCCGAAGCGGCCGTTGAAGCGCTCCGCGAGGTCGCGGGTCAGCTCGATGTGCTGGCGCTGGTCCTCGCCGACCGGGACCTCGTGGGCCTGGTAGAGCAGGATGTCGGCGACCTGGAGGATCGGGTACGTGAAGAGGCCGACCGTGGCGCGGTCGGCGCCCTGCTTGGCGGACTTGTCCTTGAACTGGGTCATGCGGGACGCCTCGCCGAAGCCGGTGAGGCAGTTCATGACCCAGCCGAGCTGTGCGTGCTCGGGGACGTGGCTCTGGACGAAGAGGGTGCAGCGCTCCGGGTCGAGACCGGCCGCGAGCAGCTGGGCGGCGGCGAGCCGGGTGTTCGCGCGCAGCTCCGCGGGGTCCTGCGGGACCGTGATGGCGTGCAGGTCGACGACCATGTAGAAGGCGTCGTGGGTCTCCTGGAGGGCGACCCACTGGCGGACGGCGCCGAGGTAGTTGCCGAGGTGGAACGAGCCTGCGGTGGGCTGGATTCCGGAGAGCACGCGGGGACTGTCAGAGGCCATGCACATCATTCTCTCAGGTGTGGGAACCGATCCCCGTCGGCCGGTGTATCAAGAGTGTGAGGACGCGGGAGGGGGGCCTGGTCGACGACGAGGCCGTGGTGATCGCACGGGTGCGCGCCGGAGAGCCGGAGGCGTACGCGGAGTTGGTCCGCGCGCACACGGCGGTGGCGCTGAGAGCTGCGGTGGCGTGCGGCGCGGGCCCGGAGGCCGAGGACGTCGTGCAGCAGGCTTTCTTCAAGGCGTACCGGTCGCTGGGGCGGTTCCGGGACGGCTCGGCGTTCCGGCCGTGGCTGCTGCGGATCGTCGCCAATGAGACCAGGAACACAGTGCGGTCGGCGGGTCGGCGGCGCGCCGTCGGTGAGCGGGAGGCGGATCTGCTCGGGCCCGAGCCGCTGATACCGGAGTCGGCGGACCCGGCGGTGGCGGCCGAGGAGCGGGAGCGGAGCCGGCGGCTGTGGGAGGCGCTGGACGGGCTGGCCGAGGACCACCGGCAGGTGGTGGTGCACCGCTACCTCCTGGAGCTGGACGAGACCGAGACGGCGCTGGCCCTGGGCTGGCCCCGGGGGACGGTGAAGTCCCGGCTGAGCCGGGCGCTGAAGAAGCTGGGGCGGGTGCTGGAGGACGGCGCGGAGGGAGGTGGGGGGCGTGGCTGAGGAGGGTCTGCCGGAGGAGCTCAGGGGGCTGGGGCGGCGACTGAGGGTGCCGGACGTCGACGGTGAGTCGATGGCCGAGCGGGTCCTCGCGCAGCTCCTCGCCGAGCGGGTCCCGACGCCGGTGCCGGAGCCCTCGCCGGTCCGGCGGCGGTGGTGGGCATCGGTGCGCGCGGGGGCGCGCGAGCGGTGGCGCGCGCTGGTGGCGGGGTTCACCGGGGTGCTGATCGTGCTGCTGCTCACCCCGCCGGTGCGGGCGACGGTGGCGGACTGGTTCGGCTTCGGCGGGGTCGCCGTGCGGTACGACCCGGAGGGCTCGGTGCCGGCCGCCGGCGCGGTGCCCGGCTGCCCGGATCCGGTCCCGCTGCGGGAGGCGGGCCGTCTGGCGGGCTTCGAGCCGCTCGTACCGGGAGCGCTCGGCGTGCCGGACGCGGTCTCGGTGACGGGGTCGGCCGTGCACGGTCGCGCGGTGATCACCCTGTGCTGGCGCGAGGGGGAGCGTGGGGTGCGGCTCGACGAGTTCCCGGGCCGCCTGGACATCGGCTTCGCCAAGCAGGTGCGGACCCCGCCCCGCTGGGTGGATCTTCCCGACGGGGCCCAGGGCTACTGGATCGCCGCCCCCCATCTGCTCACCTTCCCGCTGACCGACGGCTCGGGCGCGGCCTGGACGCACGAGGTCCGCACGGCGGGCCCCACGCTCCTCTGGACGAGGAGCGGGGGCGCGCTGACCTTCCGCCTGGAGGGCATACCGGACCCGGAGGAGGCACGCCGCACCGCCGAGTCGACGGGCTGACGGGCCTCCTCCGGGCTGGGGGTCGCGCCGGCCGGGCCGTGGGACCGCTGGTCGGGCCGGACCGGCCGTGGGACCGCTGGTCGGGGCCGGACGAGGCCCTGGACCCCGGATCGGGCCGGACAGGCCCTGGACCCAGGGGCGGGGCGGGCCGGCGGGGCGTCGGGCCGTGGGTCAGGTCGGGAGGCCGGGGGCCGGGAAGGCGGACATGAGGTCGGCGACCTCGGCGCGGACGGTGCGGAGGGTGTCCTCGTCGCCGGTGCCGGCGGCGGTGACGGCGCGGTCGATCCAGTCGGCGACCTGGGCCATGTGCTCCGTGCCCAGGCCCCGGGAGGTGAGGGAGGGGGTGCCGATGCGGATGCCGGAGGGGTCGAAGGGCTTCCGGGGGTCGTAGGGGACGGTGTTGTAGTTCACGACGATGCCGGCCCGGTCGAGGGCCTTCGCGGCGATCTTGCCCGGGACCTGCTTGGGGGTGAGGTCCATCAGGATCAGGTGGTTGTCGGTGCCGCCGGAGACCAGGTCGAAGCCACGCGCGAGGAGCGCCTCGGCGAGGGCCCGGGCGTTGGCGACGACCGCGTGGGCGTAGTCGCGGAAGGAGGGCCGGGACGCCTCGCGGAGGGCGACGGCGATGGCGGCGGTGGTCTGGTTGTGGGGGCCTCCCTGGAGGCCGGGGAAGACGGCCTTGTCGAGGGCCTTGGCGTGCTCCTCGCGGGACATGAGCATGGCGCCGCGCGGGCCGCGGAGGGTCTTGTGGGTGGTGGTGGAGACGACGTCCACGTGCCCGACCGGGGACGGGTGGGCGCCGCCCGCGATGAGGCCGGCGATGTGGGCGACGTCGGCGACGAGGACGGCGCCGGCCTCGCGGGCGATCTCGCCGAAGGCGGCGAAGTCGATCGTGCGGGGCAGTGCGGTGCCGCCGCAGAAGATGACCTTCGGGCGCTCCTTCAGGGCCAGTTCGCGGACCTCGTCGAGGTCGACCAGGCCGGTGTCGTGGCGTACGCCGTACTGGACGCCGCGGAACCACCGGCCGGTGGCGGAGACGCCCCAGCCGTGGGTGAGGTGGCCGCCCATCGGCAGGGCCATGCCCATGACGGTGTCGCCGGGCTCGGCGAAGGCGAGGTAGACGGCGAGGTTGGCCGGGGAGCCGGAGTAGGGCTGGACGTTGGCGTGGTCGACGCCGAAGAGGGCCTTGGCGCGCTCGATCGCGAGGCTCTCGACCTGGTCGATGTTCTGCTGGCCCTCGTAGTAGCGGCGGCCGGGGTAGCCCTCGCTGTACTTGTTCTGGAGGACCGTGCCGGATGCCTCCAGCACGGCGGCGGAGACGTAGTTCTCGCTGGGGATGAGGCGCAGCGTCTCGCTCTGGAGCCGTTCCTCGGCACCGACGAGGGCGGCGAGTTCGGGGTCGGCGGCGGCGAGGGCGGGGTGCTGCTGCGGAGCGGTCATGAGGTGTCCTCCGGGCGTCGGGGGCCCCGGGGCACTGCGTGGAAGGCGCGGCGCCACGCGGGACTTCGGTCCCGTGACGCCCAGGCGAGCGGCGTCTCGTGTGGTCTGCCGCGCACGGCTCCCCCGGGGTCGCTTCCCCGTACGCCAGTCGCCGTGCGTGTTTCCAGACTAGCGGGCGCGCCGTCGCCGAGGTTTCCCCGTCCGGCATCCGAGCGACGATATGAAAGGGGCCACAGCCCCCTGGGTCACCCCCGATCCGCAGGACGAACGGAGATCCCGTGTCGAGGACAGAAGACGCGATCGCTGCCGCGGACGCGCACAGCGCGCACAACTACCACCCCCTTCCGGTCGTCGTCGCCTCGGCGGACGGCGCCTGGATGACCGATGTCGAGGGCCGTCGCTACCTCGACATGCTCGCCGGGTACTCGGCGCTCAACTTCGGGCACGGCAACCGGCGTCTGATCGACGCCGCGAAGGCCCAGCTGGAGCGGGTGACGCTGACGTCCCGGGCGTTCCACCACGACCGCTTCGCCGAGTTCTGCACGCGGCTCGCGGAGCTGTGCGGCAAGGAGGCGGTGCTGCCGATGAACACCGGGGCGGAGGCGGTCGAGACGGCCGTGAAGACCGCCCGGAAGTGGGGGTACGAGGTCAAGGGCGTGCCGGACGGGCACGCGAAGATCGTGGTCGCGGCGAACAACTTCCACGGCCGGACGACGACGATCGTGAGTTTCTCCACGGACCACGAGGCGAGGGACCACTTCGGCCCGTACACGCCGGGGTTCGAGATCGTGCCGTACGGGGACCTGACGGCCCTGGAGGCGGCGGTCACGGAGAACACGGTGGCGGTGCTGCTGGAGCCGATCCAGGGCGAGGCGGGGGTCCTGGTGCCGCCGGCCGGCTATCTGGCGGGCGTCCGGGAGCTGACGCGCCGGCGGAACGTGCTGTTCATGGCGGACGAGATCCAGTCGGGCCTCGGCCGGACGGGGCGGACGTTCGCGTGCGAGCACGAGGGCGTGGTCCCCGACGTGTACATCCTGGGGAAGGCGCTGGGCGGCGGCGTGGTGCCGGTGTCGGCGGTGGTCGCCGACCGGGACGTGCTGGGAGTCTTCCGGCCGGGCGAGCACGGTTCGACCTTCGGCGGGAACCCGCTGGCCTGCGCGGTGGCCCTGGAGGTGATCGCGATGCTGCGGACGGGCGAGTACCAGGAGCGGGCGACGGAGCTGGGCGAGCACCTCCACGCGGAGCTGGGGCTGCTCGTCGGCGGCGGCGCGGTGGAGGCGGTGCGCGGGCGCGGCCTGTGGGCCGGGGTGGACATCACGCCGGCCCGCGGCACCGGCCGGGAGATCTCGGAGCGGCTGATGGAGCGGGGGGTGCTGGTGAAGGACACCCACGGTTCGACGATCCGGATCGCCCCGCCGCTGGTGATCTCCAAGGAGGACCTGGACTGGGGCCTGGAGCAGTTGAGGGCCGTCCTCTCGGAGTGACGGCGTCCGGTCGGGGCACGTGCGGGGCGCCGGCCGGGGCGCGGGCGGGCAAGGGAACAGCGCGCCGGACAGGACGCCTGACGAAGGGCGGGACGGGAGGCGGGACAGGGGCGGGCCGGGGCAACTCGGGGCATTGACACGACAGTTGGTCTAGGCCAATGATGCGGCCATGCCGAGACTCCGTCTGCGTCACGCGGTGCGTGCCGCGCTCGCCGCCCTCGTCCCGCTCGCGCTCCTCGGCGCGGTCGCGGGACCCGCGCACGCCGCCCCCGGGGCGGCCTGGCCCGAGCCCGTCCCGGTGGTCTCCCGCGTCGAGACCACCGACCCGGTCGTCTTCATCACCGTCGACGACGGCTGGTACCACGACCCGGCGGCCGCGCGGCTGCTGCTGGACCGCCGGGTCCCCGCCTCGCTGTTCCTGCTCCCCGGCGCCTACGCGTACGACTCCGGCTACTTCCACACGCTGCTCGACCAGGGCCGCTCGCGCGTCGAGAACCACACCCTCGACCACCCGGACCTCACCACCCTCGACGCCGCCGGCCAGAGGGCGCAGGTGTGCGGGGCCCGCGACAGCCATCTCGCACGGTTCGGCGACGGGCCGCGGCTGCTGCGCCCGCCGTACGGCACCTTCGACGCGA
The DNA here is from genome assembly GCF_040689545.1 of Streptomyces sp. NPDC051180. Classification (NCBI taxonomy): domain Bacteria; kingdom Bacillati; phylum Actinomycetota; class Actinomycetes; order Kitasatosporales; family Streptomycetaceae; genus Streptomyces; species Streptomyces sp. NPDC051180. The sequence continues at coordinate 415,477 of NZ_JBFBBC010000005.1, read as the reverse complement.
CCACCCGGACCACCGCCCGGGCCTGCGGCGCGAAGGCGGTCGTGACCTGGACGTACGACCTCACCACCTGGGGCCAGTGGACTCCGCCCGCCCCGCGGCTGAAGGCCGGCGACATCATCCTGCTGCACTTCAACGAGACGGTGACGCAGGACCTGACGCGCGCGCTCGACCTGGCCGAGGCCGCCGGACTGACGCCCGCGCCGCTGAGGGAGTACGTCGCGGAGTAGCCGCCCCCGGGGGCGGGGGAAGGGCCCTCAGAGGATCACGTGCGGGAGGAAGCGGGCGTACTCGTCGGTGACGGGCCCCGCCGACTCCCGGATCCCGAGCCCCGCCGCCTCGTCCTCGACGACCCACGCGCCGAGCACCACCCGGTTGCCGTCGAAGTCGGGCAGCGGGGACAGCTCCTGGTAGCAGCACGCCTCCCCGTCCCGGACGAACGGCTCCGTCCCGGCCTCGTGCAGGGTGACGCCCGCGCCCTCGCGGCCGAGCAGGGGCTTGGCGACCCAGCCGGCGGTCGTGGCGAGTTCGCGCGGTCCGTCGAGGTAGGCGGGGAGCAGGTTCGGGTGGCCCGGGTACAGCTCCCACAGGACGGCGAGCAGCGCCTTGTTGGAGAGCAGCATCTTCCAGGCCGGTTCGATCCAGCAGGTGGTGCCGGTGCCGCCGCCGTTGTCGAGGGTGTCCAGGACGTGCCGGCCGAAGCGGTCGGTGGTCAGCCACTCCCACGGGTAGAGCTTGAAGCAGCTGCGGATGAAGCGGAGCCGGTCGTCCACGAAGCGGCGGGAGAGCCGGTCCCAGCCGATCCGCTCGACGGAGAGCGCCTCGGTGTCGAGCCCGGCCTGCTGGGCCGTCTCGCGCAGGTACGCGACTGTCATCAGGTCCTCGCCGAGCTCGTCGCCGTCCGAGTGGGCGAAGTGCAGCGGGCCGGGCGGGAGCAGGCGGGCCTGCCGCCTCCAGGCGTCGACGAGCCGTTCGTGGAGGGAGTTCCACTGGTCGGCGCCGGGGAACCGTTCCTCCATCCAGAACCACTGCGGGCTCGCGGCCTCGACGAGCGAGGTCGGCGTGTCGGCGTTGTACTCCAGCATCTTCGCCGGGCCCGTGCCGTCGTAGCGGAGGTCGAACCTGCCGTAGAGGGAGGGGAGTTCGGCACGCCGGCGCCATGACTCGGCGACCAGGTCGCGCAGCCGGGGGTCGGTGATCCCGAGCTCGGCGAACCGGTCCCGCTCGACGATGTGCGCGGCCGCCGCGAGGCTCATCGCGTGCAGTTCCTCGACGACCTCCTCCAGGGCCTCGACCTCGGGCAGGGTGAACGAGTAGTACGCGCTCTCGTCCCAGTACGGGCGCAGCGAACCGTCCGGATGGCGGGTCAGCGGGTAGACGAGCCCCTGCTCCTCCACCGTCTGCTGCCAGCCCGGGCGGGGCTCGATGGTGTGCCGTTCCACGGTGCCGCGTCCGCCTCAGCCGCCGCCGGTGCCGGAGCAGCCGAAGCCTCCGGTGTCGACGGCCTTCCTGTCGAAGCTGCCGCCGCTCACCTTGCGGTCGCTGACGGAGCCGCCGTAGTAGTACGCGCCGCGGTGGGTGGAGCCGTTGTCGTCGTCGTCGTTCCCGCCGCCGCTCTCGCAGCGGTAGCTGGGCAGCTCCTCGCGGGTCAGCGGATCGACGCACCGCTTGTCCGGATCCGATCCGCACGCGGTGATCGTCGCCGCGAGCACACCCATCCCACCGAGCACCACCGTGCTCGACCTGAGCCTGCGCATGTCCGTCGCCCTCCCCTTCGCGGTCGCGTCCGTCGCGGTCACGACCGTCGCGACCGCACAGTGTAGGCCGGTGATTTCCGGCCTCAGCGCCTAGAGTCGTTTCGTGCTTCTCGGGATGATTTGTGCGCTGGCCTCGTCCGTCTGCTTCGGCGCGGCCTCGGTGTTCCAGGCGATGGCGGCCCGTGCCGCCGAGCCGGGGACGGGCAGTGGCGTCGACGTCGCGCTGATGTGGCGGGCGCTGCGGCAGTGGCGGTACATCGCCGGCCTCGGCATGGACGGACTGGGGTTCGCCCTGCAGATCGTGGCGTTGCGGACGCTGCCCATCTACGTGGTGGGCGCGGCGCTCGCCGCGAGCCTGGCCGTCACGGCGGTGATCGCCTCCAGGGTCCTGCACGTGCGGCTGAAGCGGGTGGAGTGGACGGCCGTCGGCGTGGTCTGCGCCGGACTGGCGATGCTGGCGGTCGCCTCCGGCAAGGAGGGCCACCGGGAGGTCCCGGACGCCCTGCCCTGGGCGCTGCTGGCGGTCGCCTTCGGCGTGCTGCTGCTCGGCATGGTGGCGGGCCGGCTGCCGCCGCGCTCCCGCGCCCTGGTCCTGGGTCTCGGCGCGGGCTTCGGCTTCGGGGTGGTCGAGGTGGCGGTCCGGCTCATCGACGGCATCGACTTCGCCGACCCCGCCTGGTACGCGCTCCTCGTCGGCGGCGGGGCCGCGTTCCTCCTGCTGACCTCGGCGCTGCAGCGGGGCGCGGTCACCACGGCGACGGCCGGCGCGGTGCTGGGCGAGACGGTCGGTCCGGCCGTCGTCGGGGTCGTCTGGCTCGGCGACCGCACCCGCGAGGGCCTCGGCTGGCTGGCGGTCACCGGCTTCGCCGTCGCCGTCGCCGGCTCCCTCACCCTGGCCCGCTTCGGCGAGCCGCCCGCGCCGGCGGACGAGGCGGGCCCCGGAAGCGCGGGCACGCCCCTGGAGGTGGGCCACGACCCGGCGCCGGAGCGGAACCCCGGGACGCCCTGACGCGGGCGCCCCGGCCCGCTCAGGGCAGGACCCGGCACAGGGCGCGGAGGGCGCTCTGCCAGCCGCTGTCCGGGGGCGTGGCGTAGCCGACGACGAGGCCGTCGAGGGTGGCGGGCACGGTGGGACGGCGGAACGCTCCGAGGCCCTGGACGGCGAGGCCGTGCCACGCGGCGGCCCGCAGGACCTCCTGTTCGGTGCCGGGCGGCAGGGCCAGGACAGCATGGAGCCCGGCGGCGATGCCGCTGACCCGGGTCTCGGGCGAGTCGGCGGCCACGGCCGCCACCAGCTGGTCGCGGCGGCGGCGGTAGCGCAGCCGGCTCGCCCGGACGTGCCGGTCGTACGCCCCCGAGCCGAGGAACTCCGCGAACGCCAGCTGGTCCGGCGCGCTCGACACCCAGTCCACGGCCCCCTTCGCGGCCACCACCTCCGCCATCAGCTCCTCCGGCACGACCATCCAGGCCAGGCGCAGTCCGGGCGCGAGGGACTTGCTCGCGGTGCCCAGGTAGACGACGCGCTCGGGGTCGAGTCCCTGGAGCGCGCCCACCGGCTGCCGGTCGTAGCGGAACTCCCCGTCGTAGTCGTCCTCCAGGACGAAGCCGCCCGCGGCGCGCGCCCAGTCGACGACGGCGGCGCGCCGGTCCGGGGGCAGCGCGCCGCCCAGCGGGAACTGGTGGGCGGCCGTCATGAGGACGGCACCGGTGCCGCCGAAGCCCTGCTCAGCCAGCTCCTCGACCCGGGTGCCGCGGGCGTCGTGGGGCAGCGGCGGGGTTCCGAGCCCGGCCCGCTCCAGGAGCTGCGCGTGGACGTCCAGCCCGTACGACTCGACCGCCACGTCCCGCACCCCGCGGCCCCGCAGTACGTCGCCCATCAGCATCAGCCCGTGGACGAAGCCCGCGCAGATCATGATCCGCTCGGGTCGGGCGTGCACGCCGCGGGCCCGGGAGAGGTACTCGGCCAGCGCGGTGCGGAGTTCGATCCGGCCGCGCGGATCGCCGTAGCCGAACGCCTCGTTGGGGGCGGCGGTGATCGCCTTGCGGTACGCCTTGAGCCATTCGGCACGTGGGAAGGAGGCGAGGTCGGGCGAGCCGGCCTTCAGGTTGTGCGCGGGGGCGCCCGACCGCCAGGGACCCGCCGGCGCACCCGGTCGGAGGCCGCCCGCTTCGGACGGAGCCGCGGACGGGGGCGGCTGCGGCACGGAGCCCCTCCGCGCGGCGGGGCCGGGGGCGCGGACGGGGCCCGGGCCGGGCGTCCGGACCGGCGGCCTGCGGGAGGCGGCGCGCCGGGCGACCCGGGTGCCGGACCCCTGCCGGGCCGTGAGCCAGCCCTCGGCGACCAGTTCCGCGTAGGCGTCGGCGACGGTGTTGCGGGCCATGCCGAGGTCGGCGGCGAGCGACCGGGAGGACGGCAGCCGGGTGCCGGCCTCCAGGCGCCCGCTGCGCACGGCCTCCCGCAGGGCCTCCATGAGGCCGGCGCGCAGCCGCGGTCCGCGGAGTTCCAGATGGAGGTCGGCCCCGAAAGTGGCCCACTCGTTCGCCATGGAAATGGACCATACCCGTGCGCCACAGGACTCGTACGGTGAACGGCATGACCACCACGACACAGCCCACCGCGACCGCCGCCGGCCCGGCCGCCCACGCCCACGAGCACGCGCCCCGCCTCTCCCTGGCCGAGCTGCTCCCCGAGTACTACCGGGCGATGGTCCGGCTGGAGACGGCGGCCGCGAAGGACGTCGACCCGACCCTCTACCACCTGATCAAGATCCGGGCCTCGCAGGTCAACCACTGCGCGTTCTGCATCGACATGCACACCAAGGACGCGCTGGCCGAGGGCGAGACCGTCGAACGGATCGTGCAGCTCTCCGCCTGGGAGGAGTCCCGGCACTTCTACACCGAGCGGGAGCTCGCGGCCCTCGCGCTGACCGAGGCCGTCACCGTCCTCACCGACGGCTTCGTCCCCGACGCGGTGTACGCGCAGGCCGCCGCGCAGTTCGAGGAGCTCGAACTCGCCCGGGTCATCGCCGCGATCACCACGATCAACGCCTGGAACCGCATCGGCGTCACCACCCGGCTGACGCCCGGCCACTACACCCCGCGCTCCGCGTGAGCACGGACCCCCGTACCGCGGTCCTGCGCGGCCTGCACCGGGGGCGGGCCGCGGCGGATCCGCTGGTGCTGCCCGGCCCCTGGGACGCGGCGAGCGCCCGTGCCTTCGAGGCGGCCGGGTTCCCCGCGCTCGCCACGCCGAGCGCGGGAATCGCCGCCGCCCTCGGCCACGAGGACGGGGCGACGCCCGCGGACGAGATGTTCGCCGCCGTCGCCCGGATCACCCGCTCCGTCTCCGTCCCCGTCTCGGCCGACCTGGAGGGCGGCTACGGCCTGGCCCCGGCGGAACTGGTGGAGCGCGTAAGGGAGTCCGGCGCCGTCGGCGTCAACCTGGAGGACACCGGTCCCGACCACGCGCTGAAGGACCCGCGCGCGCACGCCGACTGGCTGGCCGCGGTGCGGGACGCGGCGGGGCCAGGTCTCCTCGTCAACGCGCGCGTGGACGTGTACATCCGCGGCGTCCCCGACCCGGCGGAGGCCGCGGTGGCCCGCGCCCGCCTGTACGCCGCGGCCGGCGCGGACTGCGTCTACCCGATCGGCGCCCCGCCCGCGGACCTCCCGGCCCTGCGCGCGGCCCTCGGCGACCTGCCGATCAACGTCCTGGCCGTCCCGGGCGGCCCGTCCTTCGCCGAACTCGGCCGGCTCGGCGCGACCCGCGTCACCTTCGGCGACGGCCTCCTCCTGCGCGCGCTCGACGACCTGTCGGCCCTCGCGGCGGGGCTCCGGGACGGCGGTGCGCCTCCCGCCTGACGCCCCGGACGTCCGTCAGTGGGCGCCGGGCCGGAAGAACTCCAGGGCCACGCGGAGGACTTCGCGCTGCTTCGGCCAGTCGGCCTCGGGTCCCGCGGCCAGGATCGCGTAGTGGGTGCCGTCCTCGGCCGTGAAGGCGCGGTCGACGACCTTGCGGCGGCCGCCCTCACGGTCGTAGGCGTACACCAGCTCGGCGGCGTCGGGCGGGGCGCCGGGTTCGCCGGTGACCCGTTCGAGGCTGATCTCCTCGTAGCCGGGCTTGTTGGTCCGGCCGTCCTCGGAGGCCCCGCGCAGGGCCTCGTACGGGGACAGGCCGGCCTCGCTGACGACGAAGACCTGGACGAGGCTCCGGCCGTCCGGCGCGTTGAAGAAAACGCCCTGGTCGGACTCGGTGCGGTCCCAGCCGTCGGGGACCGCGATCGTGAAGCCCTTGACGTCTAACTGCGCGCTGTAACCGGGCGGCGGCACGTCGTCGGCGGGCGCGGACGAGCCGGACGCCGACGGGGTGCCGGTCGTCGGATCGTCCGTGGGGACGGGCTCGGTGCCGGGGTCGCCCTCCTCCGGCGGCGCCGAGACCGAGGCGGCCGGACCGCCCGCCGCCGGATCCGTGCCGTCGCCGCGGCCCCAGACCAGCCAGCCCGCGGAACCGGCTGCCAGGACCGCCACGGCCACGCCCACCACGAGCGCCGCCCGCGACCGCGGCCGGGGCGCCACCGGGGCGGACCCGGGCACGGCGTACTGCCAGCCGCCCGTCTCGGGGACGTACTGCGGTCCGGGCCCGGGGCCGTACGTCGGCTCGTACCCCGGACCGTACGAGCCGTGCGCCGGCGCGTACTCCGGCGGAGGCGGCGGCGGGGGTACGACGGGCCCCGCACCGGCCCCGGCCGGCTCCGGCGCCGCGGGGACGCCGGAGACCGGGGCGGCCGGAGCGGGAGCGGCCGGCACCGGGGTATCCGCAGGCGGGGCGGCCTGAGTCGGGACGACCGGGGCGGGGGCGGCAGGTGCCGGGGTGGCCGGTGCGGGGACGCGCTCCCAGCTCTGCGTCTCGTCGTTCCAGCGGGCGCCGCTCATCTCACCCACCGAGGAGGGCGCCGACGGCCTGGCCGACGGCGACGCCCGAGGCGAGGATCCCGGTCACCGCTCCGGCGTCCGTGAGGGCCTGGCGGAGCCGGCGCAGGCGGCCGGTGTCGGCGCGCCCGGTGCCCTCGATCTCGTCCTCGGCGTCCGAGAGTTCGTCGTCGAGGGCGGCCGTCTGCTCGGAGGGGACGACGCCGGCCAGGTCGCCGCGGAGCCGGCGGATGGCCAGGAGGAGCTCCTCCTGCTGCGGGTCGCGGGCCGGCTGGGTGCCGTTCACGGTGCTGGTGACGGTGTTGTTGTCGCCGATCGTGACGTTGCCGCCGGTGTTGGTGACGTGAATGCCGCCGCGGGCACGGGTGTCGTCGGTGTCAGCCACGGTCGCCTCCGGGGGTCGAGGTGGTGAAGTTCTTGGTGGTCACGGTGTTGTGGTGGCCGAGGGTGACGTTGCCCTTGGTGTTCTCGATGAAGGTGCCGCCCTCGGCGACGTGCACGATCTTCTGCTCGAACTCGGCCGTCTCGTAACCGGCTTCGCGCAGCGCGGCCGTGACGCCGTTCGCGACGCGGTCCTGCACGCTCTTCAGGTAGCGGCTGACGTCCATCTCCTGGAAGAGCGACGCCTCGTCGTCCGAGCCCAGCTCGCGGACGGACGCCGCGGGCCCCTCGGGCAGGGCGTGGGCGTGGCCGGCCGTCAGCACGCGCCACAGGTGGCCGAGGGCCCGCCAGACCGTGACCAGCGCCTGCCCCGCCGAACGCGGAGTCTGGCCGAGGGCCCAGACGGCCTTGCCGAAGTGGTGGTTGTGGCGGTAGCGGTGGGCGATCCGGTCGGCGTACCGGAAGAGCGGCTTCACCGGCCGCAGGACGTGCGGGGCGACCTCCAGCATCAGCATCCCGCCCTGGGTGTGGACGCGGACGAAGACGGTCGTGACGATCTCCTCGCCCCAGCCGCCGACCCTGATCCGCAGGAAGTGGCGGCGGGTCTCGCCGCCCTCCTCGATGGCGCCCGAGCGGTGCGCCTCGAAACCCTCCGCCGTGTACGGCGCGGCGGCGCGGGCCGGCAGCCCGTCGACGGGCAGGAAGACGACCTCGTCGATCTCCAGTTCGCGCAACCGGTCCCGTACGGCGGCCTGGAGGCGCGGCGAACCGTGCGGGGAGGGCACGCGCAGCGCCTCCACCAGCGGGACGACGTGGCGCATGACGGCGCTGTTGTCGAGGGGTTCGGGCGCCTTGCCGTCGAGGTTCTTGCGCGGGCGCAGCTCGATGGAGAGCGACCAGGGCTCGTAGGGCTCGCCGGCGCCGCAGAACGGGTCGTCGGCGCCGTACATGACCAGCCGCGCGTGCTGCTCGGTGCGGATGCGGTCGCGCAGCCGCCGCGACCGGGCGCCCTCGGCCTGTTCGGCCGGGTCGGCGTGCCGGTCGGGGAACCGCTCGCGGGAGAGCTCCTCGGTGAGCGCGCGGGCGAACTGCCCGCGCTGGGTGGCCACCGCCCAGGCCACGAGCAGCGGAACGGCGATGGTGATCCACGCCTCCGGCTTGCCGATGCCCCACATCTCCTGGGCGACAAGACCGACCGCGAGGTCGAGGACCTCGCCGCCCTCCGACACCTCGCCGAGCAGGCCCCCGTCGGACTCCTCGTCGCCGATGACGAGGAAGAGGAGGAGCAGCGCGGACTGGAGGAACAGCAGCCGCCCGTACCAGCGCAGGACGAAGGCGGGGACCAGCCGGTAGACGGGGACGTCCGCGGAGCGGCCGCGGATCCAGCGCGCCAGGCCGAGCACCAGGTACGGCACGATCAGGACGGTGACGAGGCCCTTGGTGAGCGGGAGGGCGACGATCCAGAGGGCCAGGATGCCGACGGCCCAGCCGAGTTCGACGCGGCGGGCGCGCAGGGCGTGGGCGAGGACGCGGGTCGCGTCGAAGCCGAGGGAGGGCGCGGCGAAGCGCTCCTCGTGGACGTACAGCTGGTCGATGACCTCGTCGCGGAAGCCGTCGTCGAGATAGGTGCCGGCACAGAGGAGGCGGGTGGCCTCGCTGGCCTCGGGCAGCCGGCGCGGGTCGACGGCGGGCGCGTGGCCCGGCGGTGCGCTCGGCGGCGGTGGCCCGGGCTGCTGAGGTACGGACGATTGCGCCAAGACTCCCCCGAAGATGTGGAACTGTCCCTGTTCACGGCCCGGTTGGCACGGACCGGTGGGACAGCATAGGTGAGGTCGACGCTCCGTGTCGGCGCGAAAAAATCGACGCCCCCGGGCCGCACGGTCGGTCGTGCGGTCCGGGGGCGCCGAGCGCGGGGAGCCGAGGCTCAGATCAGGCCGAGCTCGCGGACCGCGTCGCGCTCCTCGGCGAGCTCCGCCACGGAGGCGTCGATGCGGGTGCGGGAGAAGTCGTTGATCTCCAGGCCCTGGACGATCTCGTACTTTCCGTCGGTGCAGGTGACGGGGAAGGAGGAGATGAGGCCCTCCGGGACGCCGTACGAGCCGTCCGACGGGATGCCCATGGAGGTCCAGTCGCCCACGGCGGTGCCGTTGACCCAGGTGTGGACGTGGTCGATGGCGGCGTTCGCGGCCGAGGCGGCGGAGGACGCGCCACGGGCGTCGATGATCGCGGCGCCGCGCTTGGCGACGGTCGGGATGAAGGTGTCGGCCAGCCACGCCTCGTCGGCGACGATCTCGGCGGCGTTCTTGCCGGCGATCTCCGCGTGGAAGATGTCCGGGTACTGGGTCGCGGAGTGGTTGCCCCAGATGGTGAGGCGCTTGATGTCCTCGACCGAGGCGCCGGTCTTCTGGGCCAGCTGCGTCAGCGCGCGGTTGTGGTCCAGGCGGGTCATGGCGGTGAAGCGCTCGGCCGGCACGTCCGGGGCGGACTGCTGCGCGATGAGGGCATTGGTGTTGGCCGGGTTGCCGACGACGAGGACCTTGATGTCGTCCGCGGCGTGGGCGTTGATGGCCTGGCCCTGCGGCTTGAAGATGCCGCCGTTGGCGGCGAGCAGGTCGCCGCGCTCCATGCCCGGGCCACGCGGGCGGGCGCCCACGAGCAGGCCGATGTTGGCGCCCTCGAAGCCCTTGTTCGGGTCGTCGAAGATGTCAATGCCCTTGAGCAGCGGGAAGGCGCAGTCGTCGAGCTCCATGGCGGTGCCCTCGGCGGCCTTGACGCCCTGCGGGATCTCGAGGAGGCGCAGCTTGACCGGCACGTCCGCGCCGAGCAGGTGGCCGGAGGCGATGCGGAAGAGCAGCGCGTAGCCGATCTGGCCGGCCGCGCCGGTCACGGTGACATTCACGGGAGTGCGGGTCATGGCGATCTCCGTAAGACAGCTGGCGGTGGGGGTCCCTGCCCCTGGTGCTGGACGTCCCTTCTGATCGACGATCGATCGGTCTGATCGATCGGTGTCTCGATGTGAAGAGAATTCCAGCGGTCAGGCTATCCGACCCGGGGCCTCGCCAACCCCCACCCCCTTGTGGTCCGGCTCACTGCCACCCGTCCGGGACCCCCGCGGGCCGTACGTGCGAGCGCGCCCGTCCTACGGGCCCTACGGGTTGGCGGTGCAGCCGACCCGTCCGTCGCCGAGCGTGCCGCACGCGCGCGCGTCCGTCGCGGCGGTGACGGCGAGCATCGGCGTGTACGCGTCGGTGTCTGCGCCCTCGACGGGGACCGCGCGCTCGACGGCGCCCGCGACCTCCACGGTGACCGTGTCCCCCGGCTTCGCCCCGGAGATGCGCGCCCAGACGGCCGAGCAGGTGGCGCTGTGCCGGACCTCCACGAGCGCGGCTCCGACACGGGCCCGCGCGACGGTGGCGGCGAGCTCCCCACCGCAGCCCATGGCCTCCGGGTCGTGGCCGGAGCAGTCGGCGCCCGCGCACTTCACTCCGGCCGGGAGGGCCTTCGGCGCGGTGGTCGGGGCGGTGGTCGCCGGGGGCGCCGCCGTCGGACCGCCCCCGTCGCCCGCTCCCCCGAGGTCGACGAGGAGCAGCGCGGCGGTGACGACGAGCAGTGCGCCGACGACGCCGGCCGCGTAGAGGAGGACGGGGGGCCTGCGGGCGGGTGCGGGCGGGGCGGCGGCCGGGGAGGGAGCGGCGGCGGGGGACGGAGAGGTGCCCGAGGAGGGAGCGGCCGGGGTCGGAGCGGCGGCCGCGGGAGCTCGGGGCGGCGTGGGCGCGGGGCCGGGTATCCGGTCGAGGCGGCGGATCTCCATGGTGCGGTCGTCGCCGGGCGGGGTCGAGGGGTCCGCGGGAACGGTCGCCGGTACGGACGCGGACGCGGACGCGGTCTTCGCGGGAACGGTCGCCGGTGCGGGCGCGGTCTCCGCGGGAACGGGGGCGGTCCGGCGGGCCGTTCGGGACCAGGCGCGTTCGGCGCGTTCCCATGCGGTCGCGAGGCTGCCGATGTCGCTGCCGGTGGCTTCGGCGAGGGCGACGACGGCGCTCCTGGGCACGGGCAGACGCGCGTTCAGGTAGGTGTCCCACGCGCTCCGTTCGTGGCCGGTGCGTTCGGCGACGGCCACGACGCCGAGACCGCTGCGGTCGACGAGGCGGCGCAGCCGCTCCGTGAACGCGAGGATGTCCGGATCGAGTTCGTCCGGCAGCGCCTTCCAGCGAGGCATGTGCGGTCCCCCTTGTCCCTGCCTCCCCGAAGGATGGCAGGTCCGGGGGCGAGGCGCGCCCCCGAGGTGGGGCCGAGGTAGCGGAATGGTCACTTCCGTGCCACAGCGGACCGACGGAGCTTGCCTCGCGTTGGCACGTACATGACCCTTGATCGTGACGGCGCCCGCCCTCCCACGGGGGAGAGGGCGGGCGCCGCGTCCGACGCCGCCTAGGTGACCGTCAGGTGGAGGACGTCCTCCAGGAACGGGATGCGCAGCCAGGGCTCCGGCTGCACCATGAGCGCGAGCAGCACGATCAGGCCGCCCATCACCCCGTACGTGATCATGTCCGTGAAGCGGGACCTGACGGCCAGCATGCCCACCGACGGCAGCATCCGGCGCAGCGCGGCCCCGGCGAGGAGCGCGACACCGACGAGCATGGTCCCCACCCGGAACGCCTGGGCGAACGCGTCCGTGCCCACCACGAGCAGGCCGAATCCGGCGAGTCCGAGGACGGTGAGCAGCGGCCACTGCCGGGCCGGGGCGGGGGCGTCGCCGGGCGCCGCCCGGCCGCCGCCCTCGGGTCGCGCGGTGTCGGTGGTGAGGGTGGGCGCGGGCCGCTTCCACGGGCCGCTCCTCGCCCCGGTCTCGGATGCCGCGCCGGTCGCCACGCCGGTCTCCGCGTCGGTCCGCGCCGCGGGGTCCGCGGTGCCGGCGTCCGCCTCGGAGCCGGGCGCCGGGCCGTCGCCCGCCGTCGCGTCCGGCTCGCCCGCGCCCCCGGGCGCCTCCGGGGTCCCGGAGGTCACGTCAGAGCGCCGCGGCCGCGCGCTCCGCGGCCTCGACGACGTTGACGAGGAGCTGGGCGCGGGTCATCGGGCCCACACCGCCGGGGTTCGGGGAGATCCAGGCGGCCACCTCGGCGACGCCCGGGTCCACGTCGCCGAGGATCTTGCCCTCGCCGTTGCGCGAGACGCCGACGTCCAGGACGGCCGCGCCCGGCTTCACGTCCTCCGCCTTGATCAGGTGCGGGACGCCGGCCGCCGCGACGATGATGTCGGCGTTGCGCAGGTGCGCCGAGAGGTCCCGGGTGCCGGTGTGGCACTGGGTGACGGTCGCGTTCTCCGAGCGGCGCGTGAGCAGCAGCGGCATCGGGCGGCCGATGGTGACACCGCGGCCGACGACGACGACCTCGGCACCGTTGATCTCCACGCCGTGCGCGCGCAGCAGCGTGATCACGCCGTTGGGCGTGCAGGGCAGCGGGGCGGGCTCGTTGAGCACCAGGCGGCCGAGGTTGGTCGGGTGCAGGCCGTCGGCGTCCTTGGCCGGGTCCATCAGCTCCAGGATGCGGTTCTCGTCGATGCCCTTGGGCAGCGGGAGCTGGACGATGTAGCCGGTGCAGGCGGGGTCCTCGTTGAGCTCCCGGACGACCGCCTCGATCTCCTCCTGGGTGGCCGTGGCGGGCAGCGTGCGCTGGATCGAGGCGAGCCCGACCTGAGCGCAGTCACGGTGCTTTCCGGCCACGTACTTCTGGCTGGCCGGGTCGTCGCCGACCAGGACGGTGCCGAGGCCGGGCGTGACGCCCTTCTCCTTGAGGGCCGCCACACGGACGGTCAGATCGGACTTGATCGCGGCTGCGGTGGCCTTGCCATCGAGAATCTGGGCGCTCATACGGACATCCTCCCGGATGACCCCCGCCTTGTTCCAATTCGCTGCCGCCGAGGCGCCCGTCATCCGGAGCGACAGGTTGCACTTGCACAACTCCACCACGTATCGACTGGACAAAAAGTCGACGGTGCGACGACGATGATCCGCGCAGTACCGCGGAAAGTGCCGGGGGGAAATCCGCTCAAATGCCGTGAAAGTCCTCCGCGCGGGCCGCGTCGTCCCCGCACAGAGATATTCACGGAGGAACCCGCGATGAGCTTCGGCGACCCGAACAACCCTTACGGCCAGCAGCAGGGCCAGGGCCAGCAGCCCGGCTACGGCTACCCGCAGCAGACCCCGCAGGGCGTCCCGCAGCAGGGCTACGGCTACCCGGCCGCCCCGCCGGTCTCGCCGTACGGCGGCTACCCGGCCGGCCCGACCGAGATGCCCGGCGGGGTGAAGGCTGCCCGCGTGATGCTCTGGATCCTCGGCGCCTTCAACCTGATCGGCGGCATCGCCGTCATCGGTCTGTCCTTCGCCGTCGACAGCGAGCTGGAGAAGTCGGGCGCCTCGTCCGCCGACGCGGAGGCGTTCGCGAACTTCGGCCAGGGCCTCCTGATCGTCGCGGGTGTCATCTCGCTCGTCTTCGCGGCCGTCGGCATGGTGCTGGCCGCCAAGTTCCGCTCCGGCGGCAACGGCGTCCGCATCGGCTCGATCGTCTACGGTGCGGTCGGCGCCCTGTTCAGCCTCTTCTCGCTGCCCCTCGGCATCATCAGCCTGGCGCTCGCCGTCCTGGTGATCGTCTTCACGGCGAAGTCGGACGGCTCCGCCTGGTTCAACCGGAACAAGCAGCAGTACTGAGCCCGACATGACGGAGGGGCGGGATCCGCGCGGGTACGTCCACGAGGTCGTCAACGACTCCCTCGAACCGGCCGTCAGCCTGCACGTCTACTTCCCCGG
>NZ_JBFBBC010000005.1:0-401601 GCF_040689545.1 Streptomyces sp. NPDC051180 | reverse complement strand
CGAAGTCCCCGTGGACGTCCTGTGGACCGCCTGGCGCGAGTGGGCCGAGGACAACGGCGTGAAGTCCGTCGGGAGCAAGGATCCGCGTGCGGATCCCGCCCCTCCGTCATGTCCCGCGACTATTGCCGCTTGAGGACCGCGAAGCCGTCCGAGCGGTGGGTGATCTCGTACCGCGCCTCCGGATGCAGTTGCGAAGCCAGCTGCGCCGGGTCCGACACCTGCGTCGACCAGCCGCGCAGGTCGAAGGCGAGGTAGTCGGGGGTGGCGCCCTTGGAGGTGCCCACCCAGAAGACCCGGTGGTCCGCCGTGAGGTGGGCCAGGAGGGAGACGTCGGCCTCCACGCTGACCCCGTCGGGCACCGCGTCGACCGCGGCCCGCGCCTCCGCGGCCCGGGTGTCGGTGCGGTACGTCTCCGGCTTCAGCAGGTCCCTCAGCGGCAGGTTCGCGGCGAGGACGAGCGCGACGGCCGTGGCCACCGGGACGACGACCTTCCCGTACGAGGCGAGCCAGGCCAGGGGCGAGGTGCGCACGGAGCGGACCGCGTCGACCAGGGCGAGGAAGACGACCGGCATGAGGATCGCGCTGTAGTGCCAGTGCATGCCCCAGTGGTTGGGGTCCTGGGACAGGAAGCGCCAGCCGAGGGTGGGCAGGACCAGCAGGATCAGCGGGGAGCGCAGGGCGAGGAAGCCGGTCACGGCGAGCAGGTAGAGGACCATCTCCCAGCGCTCGCCCGAGGCGAGGGCGTCGCCGACGACCTGGGCGAACGAGGTGTCGGTGCCCTGCCCGGTCTTCTCGATCTTGGACCAGTAGTCGTACTGGCCGAGCCGGCTCGCCGCGGGGATCAGGACGAGGACGGTGAGGGCGAAGGCCGCCACGCCGAACCCGGCCAGCGCGGCGCCCAGCCGCTTCTGCCCCTTCAGGAAGAGGACCGCGCCGACCATGGCGACGGTGAGCCCCATGTCCTCCTTGACGAGGACGAGCGGCGCGGACCAGGCCACGGCCGCGGTCCAGCGGCCCAGGAGCAGGGCGCGGCAGGTCAGGGCGAGCAGCGGGACGGCGAAGGCGATCTCGTGGAAGTCGGACTTGACCGCCTCCTGGAGCCCCCAGGAGAGGCCGTACGCGACGGTGAGCCCGATGCCGGCGGCCCGGCTGCCCAGGATCTGCTGGGTGGTGCGGCCGACGACGACGGCGGAGCCGGCGAAGAGCGCGGCCTGCCCGAAGAGCAGCGAGGCCGGCGAGGACCAGATCCAGTACAGCGGCGCGAGGAGCGCGGTGACCGGGCTGAAGTGGTCGCCGAGTATGTGGAAGCCCGGGCCCTTGATGTCGGCGACGGGGGCGCGGAACTCGGCGTACGCCCGGACCGACTGCCCGAAGATCCCGAGGTCCCAGGAGGGGGTCCGGAAGTGGGTGTACTGCACCCAGGAGTAGAGGAAGTACAGCCCGCAGAGGACGCCCGCGAGGATCAGGTACGGGCGGAGGGGGGCGGGGGAGAGCCCGTCGGACGGCTCGGCGTCGGTGGGATCCGCAGCGGGCCTGTTCAGTACGTCCAACACCACGTCCCCCACTACCGGCGGCCGACAAAAGAGCAACCCATTAGACCAGAGACCACCCGTTCGGCGGACCCGCCGCCGCATCCCGGAAGCCGGTCGCCGGTGCCCGGGACGACGGACGGGGGCGTACGGGCCGGACGGCCCGTACGCCCCCGTTGCGCTGTCAGTGGAAGAAGTGGCGCGTGCCGGTGAAGTACATGGTCACGCCCGCGGTGCGCGCGGCCTCGACGACCTGCTCGTCACGGACCGAGCCGCCGGGCTGGACGACCGCCTTCACGCCGGCCGCGGTGAGGATCTCCAGGCCGTCCGGGAAGGGGAAGAAGGCGTCGGAGGCGGCGTAGGCGCCGCGCGCCCGCTCCTCGCCGGCCCGCTCGACGGCGAGCTTCGCGGAGTCGACGCGGTTGACCTGGCCCATGCCGACGCCGACCGAGGCGCCGTCCTTGGCGAGCAGGATCGCGTTGGACTTGACCGCGCGGCACGCCTTCCAGGCGAAGGAGAGCTCGGCGAGCTCCTCGGCGGAGAGCGCCTCGCCGGTCGCCAGGGTCCAGTTCGCCGGGTCGTCGCCGTCCGCCTGGAGGCGGTCGGTGACCT
Organism: Streptomyces sp. NPDC051180; assembly: GCF_040689545.1. Classification (NCBI taxonomy): domain Bacteria; kingdom Bacillati; phylum Actinomycetota; class Actinomycetes; order Kitasatosporales; family Streptomycetaceae; genus Streptomyces; species Streptomyces sp. NPDC051180. The sequence continues at coordinate 399,460 of NZ_JBFBBC010000005.1, read as the reverse complement.
GGAGCAGCGCGCCGCCGTCGATCGGCTTGACCTCGACCGGGGCGGCCGGGGCGCCGTCGGCGCGCAGGACGCGGATGTTCTTCTTCTTGGCGAGGACCTCGACCGCTCCGTCCTCGTACGCCGGGGCGACGATGACCTCGGTGAAGATCTCGGCGACCTGCTCGGCCATCGCGACCGAGACGGGGCGGTTGACGGCGATGACGCCGCCGAACGCGGACAGCGGGTCGCAGGCGTGCGCCTTGCGGTGGGCCTCGGCGACGTCGGCGCCGACCGCGATGCCGCACGGGTTGGCGTGCTTGATGATCGCGACGCAGGGCTCGGTGTGGTCGTACGCGGCCCGGCGCGCGGCGTCGGTGTCCGTGAAGTTGTTGTAGGACATCTCCTTGCCGTGCAGCTGCTCGGCCTCGGCGAGGCCGCCCGTGCCGTCGACGTAGAGCGCGGCGCCCTGGTGCGGGTTCTCGCCGTAGCGCAGGACGTTCTCGCGCGTGTAGGTGGCGCCCAGGAAGACCGGGAAGCCGGAGTCGTCGGCGGCCGCGTAGTCGTCGGCGAACCAGGAGGCGACGGCCACGTCGTACGCGGCGGTGTGCCGGAACGCCTCGCCGGCGAGGCGCTTGCGGGCGGTCAGGTCGAAGCCGCCGGCCTGCACGGCGGCGAGGACGTCGGCGTACCGCTCGGGGCTGGTGACGATGGCGACCGACGGGTGGTTCTTCGCCGCGGCGCGGACCATGGACGGGCCGCCGATGTCGATCTGCTCGACGCACTCGTCCGGGGTGGCGCCGGAGGCGACCGTCTCGCGGAACGGGTAGAGGTTCACGACGACCAGGTCGAAGGGCTCCACGCCCAGCTCGGCGAGCTGCTCGCGGTGCGACTCCAGGCGCAGGTCGGCGAGGATGCCGGCGTGCACGCGCGGGTGGAGCGTCTTGACGCGGCCGTCCAGGCACTCGGGGAAGCCGGTCAGCTCCTCGACCTTGGTGACCGGCACGCCCGCGGCGGCGATCCTGCCGGCCGTGGAACCGGTGGAGACGAGCTCGACACCGGCCTCGTGCAGACCGCGGGCCAGCTCTTCGAGCCCCGTCTTGTCGTAGACGCTGACCAGCGCGCGGCGGATGGGCTTAACGGTGTCCGTGTTCACCGACATGAACCTTTCGTCCCTCAATGCGGTAGCCGTGCCGGGCGAGACGCCCCACGACGTCGACGAGCAGCGAGCGCTCGACTTCCTTGATGCGCTCGTGGAGAGCGGCTTCATCGTCCTCGTCCCGCACCTCGACCACGCCCTGGGCGATGATCGGGCCGGTGTCGACACCGTCGTCGACGAAGTGGACGGTGCATCCGGTGACCTTCGCGCCGTAGGCGAGGGCGTCACGCACCCCGTGGGCACCGGGAAAACTGGGCAGCAGGGCCGGGTGGGTGTTGACGACCCGGCCGCCGAAGCGGGCGAGGAACTCCTTGCCGACGATCTTCATGAAACCGGCCGAGACGACGAGGTCGGGCTCGTGGGCGGCGGTGGCCTCGGTCAGGGCGCGGTCCCACTCCTCGCGGGTGGCGTGGTCCTTGACCCGGCAGACGTAGGTGGGCAGCCCGGCACGCTCGGCGCGCTCCAGACCGACGATGCCGTCGCGGTCGGCGCCGACGGCGACGACCTCGGCCCCGTACCCCTCGGGGTCGGCGGCGATGGCGTCGAGGAGGGCCTGCAGATTGGTACCGGACCCGGAGACCAGGACGACGAGGCGGGCGGCAGCCACTGGGTCACTCTTTCCGTGGTGTTTGTGCGGTCGTACGAACGAATCGTGCCGCTCGATACGGGGAACCCTACGAATGGCTCGACCGTCAGCAACGATACCGGCACACGGGACGGCCCCCACGGGACGGGGGCGGAGCAGGACGGTAGCGTCAGGGTCCGACCCGGGACCGAGCGCCCGGCGGCGGGCGTCCGAGCACGGCCGAGCAGCAGACCAGCAGCAGACGAGACAGCAGCGGAGACCACGGGTGCGGCCGTGGTCGCGACGACAGAGGGAAGACGTCCAGCAGATGCCGGAACGCCAGTCCACGAACGACGACAACCCGTTCGCACCGCCGCCCGAGGGCCGGCCGGACCAGCCGTGGCAGCCGCGGCGGCCGGAGGGTTCGGGCGACGACGCCGACGGGTCCCCGGACCCGTCGGGCTCGTCCGACGGCCGCTGGAGCCCACGTCAGCCCGGCCCCTCCGCGGACGGCTTCGGCCGGGACCCGGAACGGCAGGGCGGCGGCCAGGGCGGTCCGGAGGGCGGCCCCGGCCGGGGCGGTCCCGCGAAGGGCCCGGGGCTCCGCTGGGACCCGACGGACCCCGCGCAGCGGCGCGCGCGGTACGCCATCCTCGCCGGCATGTGGGCCTTCTTCTTCGCCATCTTCGAGATCCCGGAGCTGGCGCTGCTGCTCGGCGCCCTCGGCCTCTACTGGGGCGTCAGCTCCCTGCGCGCCAAGGCACGGCCGGCCGCCGACCTGTCGCCGACATCACAGCCGGCGTCCCGCCCCTCGGGACAGCCGCAGGCCCAGGCGGCCCCGGACGCGGCCGCCGGCGCGGCCCCGGCACCCGCCCCGGCCCGCTCCCTGCGCACCGCCGCCATCAGCGGTCTGGTCGCGTCCTGCATCGCCCTCATGATCGTCGCCGTGGGCTTCACGATGCAGCTCGTCTACAGCGACTTCTACGAGTGCCGTGACGACGCCCTCACCCACCAGGGCCAGCTGGCCTGCAACGACCTCCTCCCCAAGCCCCTGCGCGCGGGCTTCGGCGTCCGGGAGTAACCGGAGGGACGCCGGCCGGGCGCGTCACCGGTCGGTCGGGGGGGCGAAACCGTCGCGGCACCCCGAGAGGTGTCCTGCCCCTCAGTCGTCGGACGGCGGTGCCGACGGCCGCGGCCCGGCCGGCTCGTCGGCGGGGGCCGGCGGCTCGGCGTCGCCGGACGGGGTCGCACGCCGGGGCGTGGCGCGGAGCGGGAGCGGCGGCGAGGGTTCCCAGGCCGCCGGGAGGAAGTCGTAGGGCTCGTAGCCGGAGTCGTCGTCGAGGTCGTCGTCGAGATCCGGGGCGACGGCACCGGCCGGCCGCGGGTGGACCGGCGGGGAGAGCGCGGGGACCGCGGCGGACGCGGCGGCCGGCGCCGGCACGGGCGCGACCCCCTGCGCGGGAGCCGGCAGGGGCTTCGGGCGGGGGGTCCGGCGGCCCCACGCCCGTACGCCCAGGGTCACCGGGAGCCCGAGACAGGCGCCCCACAGGACCGCGGCGGCGCCCGCCTGCCACCACACGGGACCGAACGCCGAGAGCCGGCCCGTGCCGAGCGGGCCGCCCGCCGCGCCGGCGAGGACGGCGACGGCCGCCCCGCAGAACCCGGCGGCGCCGAGGGCGGACAGGGTCGCGTCACGGAGCTCCCAGTCGCGTGCGGACCGGCCGACGCGGACGCCCTGGACCACGGCGGCGGCGAGCGGGACGGCGACGGTGAGCCAGTGGACCCAGGTGCCGCGCCCCTCGGCGGGCAGCGCGGCCAGCAGCGGGAAGGCCGGCAGGGCCGGGTCGCCGGCCAGGCCCAGCGGGGTCGCGAGCGCACCCGTCCCGAGGGTGAGCCCCGGACCGAGGCCGTACGCGGCTCCCCAGACGGCCGCGTTCGGCAGCATCGCCAGGACGAGCAGCAGGACGGCCGCCCGGCCCGACCACTCCCCCGCGAGACCCGCGAAGACGGCCTGCGCCGCGGCCGCGTGCCAGACCAGCGAGACCGCAGCGGCCACGGCGCCGCCGCCGAGCAGGGTGACGAGTCCGTGGCCCGCGGCGCGCAGGGCGACGGCCGCCTGCGGCAGGCCGGGCAGCGGACGGCCGAGAGCCGTCCAGACCCCGGCGGCCGCAGCGACCACCACGACGGCGGGCAGCCAGAGCCCGGCCGTGACGAGGTCGGCGGGCAGCGGGCCGCTCTCGCTGTAGACCACGATCGCGGCCGCGACCAGCAGGTATCCGCCGGCGACCGCGGCCACCGCGCCGCTCGCGGAGGGGCGCGGACGGCCGCCGTCCGCGCCGGTGTCGAGGGTGTCGCGGGCGGCCCGGTGGACGAGCCAGACGGGCAGGGCCACCAGGAGCAGCGGGACGACGCCGAGGGGCGCGGGGACGCCGGAGACGGTGTCCGTGCGGACGAGGTCGACGCCGTGGGCCAGCAGCCAGAGCCCGGCGGCCAGATGGAGGGCCCCGTTCGGGCCGCCGTCGGGGTACGGGGAGCTGATCCAGGCCGCGACCACCAGGACCGCCAGCCCGCCGAGGCCGAGTCCGGCGGCGACCGCGCCGCGGACGCAGGCGGTGGCGAGCGCGGCGGAACGGCCGCCCTGGACCAGTGGATGCTCGGTCACATGGGTCACGGGGTCATGCTCCCAACGACACGCGCTTCCGCCCCGTAACAGGCAAAGTTCCGTTGTGTCGCTCAAGATACGTTTATGTACTTTTCCGCCCACAGAAGCGCTGCGGGAGGTCGACCCCGATGAGCCGGAGCACTGCGGATTCCGCCCCCTCCTTCACCCTGCCGACCCCTAAGGAGCGGCGCAGGCTGCGCGAGGCCCTCGCCCTGAGCGAGGAGCAGGTCGCCGAGGCCATGGGCGTCACGAAGGCCACGGTCAAGGCATGGGAGACCGGACGCTCGGCGCCGCGCGGCCGCAAGCGAGAGGCGTACGCGAAGCTGCTCGCCTCCTCCGGGGAGGCGCCGTCCGCGGACGCGCCGTCCGGGGACGCGCCCTCCGCGTCCGCGCCGACCCGAACGGCGGCATCCCCGGCGGCATCCCCCCAGACGGAGCCGCACGTCCGGCCGAAGCCGGCCGCCAAGCGGGCGGCCAGACCGCCGCGGGCCCCCTCCCCCGCCCCGGCCATCGCCTCCTGGCCGGCCCGCAAGGGCCCTTCGAGGCCGCAGGAGCGCCTGAAACCGGCGACGGCGCAAGGGTTCACCCCATCGGCCGAACCCAGCGGGACGGACTCCTGGGACGCACCCCCCGCGGCGGCAGCGCCGGCGGGCGCCCCGGCCGTGCCGGGCCTCACTCCCGAGGAGGCGTTCGACGCGCTGTACGCGCACGCCGCGCCCGGCCTCGTCCACCAGACCTACCTGCTCACCGGCCGCCGCCGGCTCTCCCAGGAGTCCGTCGAGCACGCCTTCCACCACGCCTGGGACCACTGGCCCGAGGTCGCCGTCGACGCGGACCCGGTGGGCTGGGTGCGGGCGGCGGCGTACGAGTACGCCCTCTCGCCCTGGCACCGGCTGCGGCGCGCCCACAAGCACCCCGACGCCCCGCCCGCCGAGGCGCACCGCCGGACGCTGCTCACCGCGCTCCTCGAACTGCCGCCGCCCTACCGGCGCACGGTGCTGCTGTACGACGGACTCGGCCTCGACCTGCCGGAGACGGCCGCCGAGACCGAGGCGAGCACCCCCGCCGCCGCCCATCGGCTGCTGCACGCGCGCACGGTCCTCGGGGAGCGGATCCCCGAGCTCGCCGAGCCCGAGGCGCTGCAGGAACGGCTGGGCCGGCTGGTCGAGGAGGCCCCCGCGGCGGCGCTCCCCGCGGCCCGCACGGTCCGCAGCGGGAGCGAGAAGCGGGGCCGGACCTGGACCCGGGCGGTGCTCGGGGTGACGGCGGTCCTCATCGGGGTCACCGGCTTCACGGCCGCCACCGCGCCGACCCGCTACATCCCGGTCAACGCGCCCGGCGAGACCGTCAACGGGGTGCCGGTGCGCGGCGGCCCGCAGAAGCTCCGCCCGGAGGACCTGGAGCTCCGCGACAAGCTGCGCTCCGAGCCCAACCCCGGGCCCGAGCGGCTCCTGCCGACGGCCGGATAGCCGGCCGCCGCACGCGAGAGGGCCCCGCCCCGCCCGGTCTCCCGGGCGAGGGCGGGGCCCTCTCGTACGGCTACCGCCGGATTCAGCCCGCCAGGATGGCGCGCGCCAGCTTGGCCGTCTCGGTCGGCGTCTTGCCGACCTTGACGCCCGCGGCCTCAAGGGCCTCCATCTTCGCCTGGGCGGTGCCGGAGGAGCCGGAGACGATGGCGCCGGCGTGGCCCATGGTCTTGCCCTCGGGCGCGGTGAAGCCCGCGACGTAGCCGACGACCGGCTTGGTGACGTTGGCCTTGATGAAGTCGGCCGCACGCTCCTCGGCGTCGCCGCCGATCTCGCCGATCATGACGATCAGGTCGGTGTCGGGGTCCGCCTCGAACGCCGCGAGGGCGTCGATGTGCGTGGTGCCGATGACCGGGTCGCCACCGATGCCGACGGCGGACGAGAAGCCGATGTCACGGAGCTCGTACATCATCTGGTACGTCAGCGTGCCGGACTTCGAGACCAGGCCGATGCGGCCCGGCTTCGTGATGTCGCCCGGGATGATGCCGGCGTTGGACTGGCCCGGGGTGATGAGACCGGGGCAGTTCGGGCCGATGATGCGGGTCTTGTTGCCCTTCGACTGCGCGTACGCCCAGAAGGCGGCGGAGTCGTGGACGGCGATGCCCTCGGTGATGACGACGGCCAGCGGGATCTCGGCGTCGATCGCCTCGACCACGGCGGCCTTCGCGAAGGCCGGCGGGACGAAGAGGACCGAGACGTCGGCGCCGGTCTCCTTCATCGCCTCGGCGACGGAGCCGAAGACCGGGACCTCGGTGCCGTCGAAGTCGACGGTCGTGCCGGCCTTGCGCGGGTTCACGCCGCCGACGATGTTGGTGCCGTCACCCAGCATGAGCTTGGTGTGCTTCATGCCCGTGGCACCGGTCATGCCCTGGACGATGACCTTGCTGTCCTTGGTCAGGAAGATAGCCATGGTGTTCTGACCTCGTCCCTTACTTCGCAGCCGCGAGCTCGGCGGCCTTGTCGGCCGCGCCGTCCATGGTGTCCACACGCTGCACGAGCGGGTGGTTCGCGTCCGACAGGATCTTGCGACCCAGCTCCGCGTTGTTGCCGTCGAGGCGCACGACCAGCGGCTTGGTGACCTCTTCGCCCTTGGAGGCGAGGAGCTCCAGGGCCTGGACGATGCCGTTGGCGACCTCGTCACAGGCGGTGATGCCACCGAAGACGTTGACGAACACGGACTTGACGTCCGGGTCGCCCAGGATGATCTCCAGGCCGTTCGCCATGACCTCGGCGGAGGCGCCGCCACCGATGTCGAGGAAGTTGGCCGGCTTCACGCAGCCGTGGTTCTCACCGGCGTACGCGACGACGTCCAGGGTCGACATGACCAGACCGGCACCGTTGCCGATGATGCCGACCTCGCCCTCGAGCTTGACGTAGTTGAGGCCCTTGGCCTTGGCGGCAGCCTCGAGCGGGTTGGCTGCGGCCTTGTCCTCCAGCGCCTCGTGCTCGGGCTGACGGAAGTCGGCGTTCTCGTCGAGGGACACCTTGCCGTCGAGGGCCAGGATGCGGCCGTCCTTGGTCTTCACCAGCGGGTTGACCTCGACGAGGAGCGCGTCCTCGGCGACGAAGGTCTTCCACAGGGTGACCAGGGCCTCGGCGACGCCCTCGGCCACGTCGGCCGGGAACTTCGCCAGGGCCACGATCTCGCGGGCCTTCTCGATGTCGACGCCGTCGACGGCGTTGACCGGGACCTTCGCGAGGGCCTCGGGGGTCTTCTCCGCGACCTCCTCGATGTCCATGCCGCCCTGCACCGAGGCCATGGCCAGGAAGGTGCGGTTGGTGCGGTCGAGGAGGTACGAGACGTAGTACTCCGCCTCGATCTCCGGGGACAGCTCGGCGATCATCACCTTGTGGACCGTGTGGCCCTTGATGTCCATCCCGAGGATGTCCGTCGCGCGGGCGACGGCCTCGTCCGGGTTCGCCGCCAGCTTCACGCCGCCGGCCTTGCCGCGGCCACCGACCTTCACCTGCGCCTTGACGACCGACTTGCCGCCAAGACGCTCGGTGGCCTCGCGCGCCGCCTCAGGCGTGTCGATCACTTCACCGGCCAGCACCGGTACACCGTGCTTGGCGAAGAGGTCCCTCGCCTGGTACTCGAACAGGTCCACGCGCGTCCGTCCCTTTTCTGATGATCGCGGTTCGTTGTCTGCGTGGGCGTGCCGCGAAGGGCAACGTGACTGCTCTGTCACAAGGGAGGCGTACACGGTGTCCGTGGACGCGGCATGTCCGTCTCGCAGGTTATCGCCGAGGGCCGTAGGTCCCTAAATCGCAGATCACAACAGAGCGGTGATACGGGTCACAGATCGTAGGGGCGGGAGGGCGGTCCGTAGGGGGTGGGGGGTATCGGCAGGTGGTGCCCACGGCAGGCGTGGCTTGGCCTCCCGGCTCCTCACGACGCGCCGGGAGCGCGGGTGAGGGCCGTTCCGAAGGCTGTGTGATATGGGACTCAGTCACCCCGCGGGCACCCGTGCGGGTGGTCCGGAGCCTGCGGATTCCGCACCCGTCCGCGTGGTCCGCCACGACGGAATCCGCACTCCGTCCGGGGTGCGGCCGGCCCCGCGCGGAGGGGGATCGGCACGTCACGCGGCCGGTATCGGCAGGGGCCGCTTCTCCAGGGCGGCCGCCATGATCTCCGGGAAGAGGTCGGGGGTACAGGCGAAGGCGGGGGCGCCGAGCGCGGCGAGGGCCGCCGCGTGCTCGCGGTCGTAGGCCGGGGCGCCCTCGTCGGACAGGGCGAGGAGCGCGACGAACTGGACGCCGGACGCCTTCATCGCCGCCACCCTCTTCAGCATCTCGTCGCGGATTCCCCCCTCGTACAGGTCGCTGATGAGGATGACCACGGTGTCGGCGGGCCGGGTGATGCGCTCCTGGCAGTAGGCGAGGGCGCGGTTGATGTCGGTGCCGCCGCCGAGTCGGGTGCCGAAGAGGACGTCGACCGGGTCGTCGAGCCGGTCGGTGAGGTCGACGACGGCGGTGTCGAAGACGACGAGCCGGGTGGCGATCGACCGCATCGACGCGAGGACGGCGCCGAAGACGGAGGCGTGGACGACGGAGGCCGCCATCGAGCCCGACTGGTCGATGCAGAGCACCACCTCCTTCCGCACCGCCCGCGAGGCGCGCCCGTGCCCGACGAGCCGCTCCGGGACGACCGTGCGGTGCTCGGGCAGGTAGTTCCCGAGGTTGGCCCGGATCGTCCGGTCCCAGTCGATGTCCCGGTGGCGGGGGCGGCTGATCCGCGCGGAGCGGTCCAGCGCGCCGTTCAGCGTGGTCCGGGTCCGGCCGGCCAGCCGCTTCTCCAGGTCGTCGACGACCTTCCGTACGACGGCCCGCGCGGTCTCCCGGGTCGTCTCCGGCATCGCCTTCCCGAGCGAGATCAGGGTCCCCACCAGATGCACGTCGGCCTCGACGGCCGCCAGCATCTCCGGCTCCAGGAGGAGGTGCGCGAGTCCGAGGCGTTCGATCGCGTCGCGCTGCATCACCTGGACGACGGAGGCGGGGAAGTACGTGCGGATGTCGCCGAGCCAGCGGGCGACGGAGGGCGCGGACGCCCCGAGCCCCGCCGAGCGCTCCCGTCCCCCGCGCTCGTCCTGCGCCCGCCGCCCGTAGAGCGACGTGAGGGCCGCGTCCATGGCCGCGTCGGCGCCCGAGAGCGGCCGCCCCGTCCCCTCTGCCTCGCCTCCCCCCAGGACGAGACGCCAGCGCCGAAGACGCTCGTCGGCCGCCGGGTCCGTGGTCGGGTCCGTGGGCGGGCGGTCGGACGCGGGGTCCCCGGTCGGGTCCCCGGTCGGGTCCGTGGCCGGGCGGTCGGACGTGGTCGCGGGCGCGGCCGGATCCGCCGTCGGGGTGGTGGCGGGGAAACCGGCCGGGACGGTGGTCGGGTCGGCGGCGGCCTGGGCCGTGGTCCGGGCGGTGGTCATACGCGGGCCTCCGTGCCGAGGATCAGATGGAGGAGGGGCAGGACGCCGTCCGCCCGCTCCCGGTCGAGGCCGGCGGCGAAGCCGGGGGTCGCGCCGGGTGCCGGGCGGTCCTGACCGCCGGAGCGCGGGCCCCGGGCGACCAGCTCGCCGAGGGTGCGGCGGACGGCGGGCTCGTACGCGGAGAAGGTGCGGCGCAGCAGCGGCAGGACGTCGGTGAACGCCGCGGCCGGCACGGAGGCGAGCCAGCTGTCGACCAGGGCGAGCAGCCGCTCGTCGTGGACGAGGAGGAGGCCGCCGCCGGAGGCTCCGCCGACGAAGCCCTCGATCCAGGCGGCGGCGTCGGGCGGGGTGGTCCCCGGGGAGAGGGCGCGGCTCATGAGCGGGGCGGCCTCGTCGTCGGAGATCCGTCCGTCGTCGAGGAGGATCCGGGCCGCCCGGCCCCGCAGGAGGCCGGGCACGCGGTCGTGGTCGGCGATCCGGCGCAGGACGTCCGCCCAGCGGTCGGCGAGGCCGGCCGCCTCGGGCAGCAGGCCGAGCGCCTGGTGGACGTCGTCGATCCGCTCACGGAGGGCGGCGGCCGCGTCGGCGCCCGCCCCGGCGCACGCGGGCGGGAGGCCGACGCAGATCCGTTCGGCGAGCCCCGCGGCGACGTCGACCAGGGCCTCGGTGCCGGTGCCGCGGACGTCGCCGTAGCGGAGGGCGCGGGCCAGGGCGGGGAGTGCCTGGGCGAGGTGGGCGACGTCGGTGTCGAGGGCGGCCCGGTCGGCGAGCGCCCGCATGACGACGGGGAGGGCGTCGGCGAGTCCGGCGAGCAGGCAGTGCTCGGCGAGGGCGGTGATGTCGGTGAGGGTGGCGGCGCCCCGGGCCCCGGCCTCGGCCTTGGCGGTGGCGGCGGCCTCGACGGTGGTGCCCCAGACGCCGGCCTCGGCGACCCGGACGTGCAGTTCGGGCTCCCAGCGCAGCCGCCAGGTCTCCCGGAAGGTGCCGGTGCCGGTCCGGCCCGCGGCCGGTTCGCCCCAGCCGACGCCGAGGAGCCGCAGCCGGTGGAGCAGGCGGCTGCGCTCGCCGTCCGTCTCCTTGCGCAGGTCGAGTTCGAGCGTGCGCTCCTGCGCCTCGGGCCTGAGGCGCAGGGTGCGCCGACGGCGGGCGAGGTCGCGCTCCAGGGGGACGGCGGGGGCGGTGTCCGGGACCCGGCCGAGGACGTCGCCGACCACGAGGCGGTCCCTGACCAGGTCGAGGGGCACGTCGGAGCCGTCGCACAGGACGGCGCGGACGGCGTCCGTGGTCTCTTCGAGGCCGGGGAGCGGCCGGCCGCGCAGGGCGGCGAGGGTCTCGGCGAGCCGGACGGCCTCGATGACGTGGGCGGGCGAGACGGGGTGGTCCTCGGCCCTGAGGAGTCCGGCGACCTTGGTCATCCACCGCTCGACGGGCCGGTCGGGGGCGGTGAAGAGGTGTCCGTACCAGCCGGGCGCCTCGATGCCCGCGCCGTATCCGGAGCGGCGGGCGAGCCGGCGGTGGGTCCAGGGGACCCAGGTCGTCTCGGTCCGTACCTTGGGCAGGCCCTTGAGCAGGGCCCGGTCGGCGGCGACGGTGGTCTTCCGGGCGAGGGCGGGGACGTGCCAGGCGCCGCAGACGACGGCGACGTCGTCGCCGAACTCCTTGCGGGCGTCGCGCAGCCGGAGCCTCATGTGCGCCTCGCGGACGAGGTCGCGGGGGTGGCCGCCGTGCCCGTACGCCTCGCGCAGGGCGCCCATGGCCTCGGCGAGGGCCTCGAAGGGGGCGGCGGGGTCGCCGTCGCCGCGCAGTTCGACCACGTCCTCCCACCAGCGCTCGGCGTCCTCGTACCCGGCGGCCGCGGCGAGTTCGGCGACCGGGTCGATCCGCGGACCGCCGCCGGCGACCTCGTCCTCGCCGTCGTCCCAGGTGGGGTCGGCGGCGGCGAGGGTGTGCGCGGCGGGCAGGTCGACGAAGCGGACGGCGGCCCCGCGGTCGAGGGCCCAGCGGAGCGCGACCCACTCGGGCGAGAACTCCGCCATCGGCCAGAACGCGGCCCGTCCGGGGTCGTCCACGGCGTGCGCGAGCAGGGCGACGGGGGGACGCATGTCCTCCTCGCCGGCGAGTGCCGCGAGCGCGTCGGCCTCGGCGGGTCCCTCGATCAGCACGGCGGCGGGCCTCCGCGCCTCCAGGACCGCCCGTACGCCCCGCGCGGATCCCGGCCCGTGGTGGCGCACCCCGAGGAGCAGCGGTCCCGCACGCCGCGGCGCGGTCCCCGGGCCGGTCGCCGCGGTCCGGCCGGGGCCCTCGGCCGTGGCCGTGGCGACGGCGGTCACGCGCTCACCTCGCGGCAGGCGCGGTAGAAGTCCTTCCAGCCGTCTCTCTCCCTGACGACCGTCTCCAGGTACTCCTGCCAGACGACCCGGTCGGCGGCCGGGTCGCGGACGACGGCGCCGAGGATGCCCGCGGCGATGTCGGCGGGGCGCAGGACGCCGTCGCCGAAGTGGGCGGCGAGGGCGAGGCCGCCGGTGACGACGGAGATGGCCTCGGCCGTGGAGAGCGTGCCCGAGGGGGACTTGAGCTTCGTCCGCCCGTCGGTGGTGACGCCGTCCCTGAGCTCGCGGAAGACGGTGACGACCCGGCGGATCTCGTCCACGGCCGCCGGAGCGGCGGGCAGCGCCAGGGAGCGGCCGAGCTGGTCGACGCGCCGGGCGACGATGTCGACCTCGTCGTCGGGGGTGGCGGGCAGGGGCAGGACCACGGTGTTGAAGCGGCGGCGCAGGGCGCTGGAGAGTTCGTTGACGCCCCGGTCGCGGTCGTTGGCGGTGGCGATGAGGTTGAACCCGGGGACGGCCTGGATCTCCTGGCCGAGTTCGGGGACGGGCAGCGTCTTCTCGGACAGGATCGTGATGAGCGTGTCCTGCACGTCGGCGGGGATGCGGGTGAGTTCCTCCACCCGGGCCGTCATGCCCTGCGACATCGCGCGCATCACGGGGCTGGGGACGAGGGCGTCGCGGCTGGGCCCGTGGGCGAGGAGCCGCGCGTAGTTCCAGCCGTAGCGGACGGCCTCCTCGGGGGTGCCGGCGGTGCCCTGGACGAGGAGGGTGGAGTCGCCGCTGACGGCGGCGGCGAGGTGTTCGGAGACCCAGGTCTTGGCGGTGCCGGGGACACCGAGCAGCAGGAGCGCGCGGTCGGTGGCGAGCGTGGTGACGGCGACCTCCACGATGCGCCGCGGGCCCACGTACTTGGGGGTGATCACCGTCCCGTCGGGGAGGGTGCCGCCGAGGAGGTAGGTGGCGACGGCCCAGGGCGAGAGGCGCCAGCGGGCGGGCCGGGGGCGGTCGTCGGCGGCGGCGAGCGCCGCGAGTTCGCCGGCGAAGGCGTCCTCCGCGTGCGGCCGCAGGACGTCGGTGGCGGTCCGCGGCCGCCGCGGTCCGGTGTCCGTCTCGACACCGGAACCGGGCTGCGCGAGGGTTTCGGGCACGGGCATGGATCCCCCTTCAGATCGTTCGACCTGTTGTGCGATCCACGGTGCACCATGCCACTGACATTCGACGTCGTCGCCGGTCAGAGGCGTATCGAGGGGCTTCGCAAGTAAGTTGAGGGAGGGTCAGCCCACGATCGGCGAGACCGCGACGCAGCCGCCCGCCATCGCCTGCTCGGCCTTGGCCTCCTTGATGACCTTGCCCTGGTAGATGACCTTGCAGGTGAGGTCGGCGGGGTCGAGCGAGATCGGCATGACGGCGGGCGGCATGATGCCCTGCAACTTCACCGTCTTCTTCCACGGCGTGGCGGGCTTCTTCTCGGACACGACCTCGGGGGCCATCGCGGTGCCGTCGCCGGCGTGGTAGTCGATCGACTCCACGCCCTTGCCGCTGACCTCGTAGGTGACCTCGTAGGTCTGGCTGACGGTCTTGTCGACCTCTTCGGCGGCCTTGTCGGCGACCGCCGAGCAGGCGCCGAGGCCGAGGGCGAGACCGGCGGCGGCGAGGGCCGAGGCGGCGGTACGGGCGGTGCGCTTCATGGCGGGGGTCCCCCAACAACGTGGTGCGTACAAACGGTCGGTACCGCGCAGAGAATCGTAAAGGAACGGTAAAGTCAAATCGTCTTCCCGGAGTCGTCAGGTCACCCCCGCCAGGACCTCGCCGCAGCCGAACCCCCAGGCCGGAGCCGATCCCTGCGGCGTTGTCAGTGGCGGCCTCTACCGTCGGGGACATGAATGCCATGGGGGTGCGCTGGACGGCGGAACAGGTGCTGGCACTGGCTCCTGACGATGCGTCACGCGGAGCGGGGAGCAGACTCGGCACGCCCGGACCCTGGTCCGGCACGGGCCGGGCGGGGGGCGCCGTCTGGGGCCTGTGCAAGGGCAGCGGGGGCGCGCCGTACCGGACGGTCGTCGACACCACCGGTCCCGCGTACGCCTGCACCTGCCCCAGCCGCAAGTTCCCCTGCAAGCACGCCCTGGGCCTGCTGCTGCTCCAGACGGCGAACACGACGGCGGCCGGCGAGACCGCCGTGCCCGACTGGGCGGAGCAGTGGCTCGCCCGGCGCCGCGGTGACGACGGCGCCACGCCCCTCGGGGAGGGGACGGGCGCCGCGGCCTCCGCGCCGGCCGACCCCGAGGCGGCGCGCCGCAGGGCCGAGCGCCGGGCCGCCCGCATCACCACGGGCGCCCGGGAACTGGAGCAGCGCCTCGCCGACCTGCTGCGCGGCGGCCTGGCGACGGCGGAGCAGGCGGGGTACGGCCTGTGGGAGGAGACCGCCGCCCGCATGGTCGACGCCCAGGCACCCGGGCTCGCGGGCCGGGTCAGGGAACTGGGGTCCATCCCCGGCTCCGGACCCGGATGGCCCGTGCGACTCCTGGAGGAGTGCGCGCTGACCCACCTCCTGGACCGGGCCTGGCTCACCGCCGACCGGCTGCCCGACCCCTTCGCCGCCACCGTGCGGACCAGGGTCGGCCTCCACCCGGCGGTCGAGGGCCCGCCGGTCCGCGACCACTGGCTCGTCCTCGCCCAGTACGACTCCGCCGACGCCCGGCTGACGACCCGCCGGATCTGGCTGCACGGCGCGGCGAGCCGACGCACGGCCCTCGTCCTCTCCTTCGGCGCGGGCGGCCGGGCCCCCGCGCTGGCCCTCCCCGTGGGCGCGGTCCTCGACGGCGAGCTCACCCCGCACCCGGGCTCGGGCGGACTACGGGCCGAGCCCGGCGAGCAGTTCGTCCCGGTCGCCGGACCCGCCTCCCCGCCACCGGGCGGCCCGGTCGACGACGCCCTCGGCGCGTACGGCCGCGCGCTGCGCGACGACCCGTGGCTCGACTCGTGGCCCGTGACGCTGCGCCAGGTCGTGCCCAGCCGAGCGGAGTACGGCTGGCAGCTCGCCGACGCGGACGGCCGCGAGGCCCTGCCCCTGACACCCGCCGCCCAGTCGCGCCCGGGGCTCTGGCGTCTCGTCGCCCTGTCCGGCGGCGGCCCCCTCACCGTCTTCGGGGAGTGCGGCCACCGCGGCTTCACCCCCCTCGCCGCCTGGTCCCCGGAGGCCCCCGACGAGACCGTTCCCCTCGTATGACGTCCGGCCACCACCGCCCGCCCGACCGGAGGAACCCGATGGACACCGCCACGCCCCCCTCCGCCCCGCCCGCCGCTCGCCCCGGGGGCGCCGACGCCGACTCCGCCCGCGCCTGGGAGGAGCTCGTCACCTCGGCGCTGCTCGGCACGGACCGGCGGCCGCCCACCGGTCCGACGACGTCGGGGACGGCGCAGGACGTGCCGGGCGCGCTGCTCGACGCGGCCGCGCTGCACACCGTACGGCGCAGGGCGGGGCTGCGACCGGGCCCCGCCGCGCCGCCGCCGGAACGCGCGCCGGAGGATCCGCGGGGGCCACTGCCGGCCGCCGCCCGGGTCCGGCTCGACCAACTGCTCGCCGGACGGGCCGCGCCCTCACCCGCCGGACGACGCGGCGCGGCCCCGGACGTCGCCGAACTGCTCCCGCAGTGGCTGGCCCTGGCGAACGAGCTGGGCTACGGGGCTCCGCCCGCCACCCTGCCCGCCCTGCTCGACGCGGCCCGGGCGCGGACCGATCTGCGGCCGCAGGCACTGCGGCTCGCCGGACCGCGCGGCCTGTGGCTGGCCCGCCTCAACCCCGAGTGGAAGTTCGCCCTCCGGGGCACGGGCGCGGGCGGCAGGCTGCCGTCGACCGAGGACCCGAAGGAGGTCCGCGCGCTCTGGGACGAGGGCCTGTTCGCGGAGCGGGTCGCCCTGCTCACCGCCGTGCGGACCCGGGACGCGGCGGCGGGTCTCGCCCTCCTCGCGTCGACCTGGCCCACCGAGCGGGCGGAGGACCGGCTGATGTTCCTCGATTCGCTGCGGACCGGACTCTCCGACGCGGACGAGGAGTTCCTGGAGGCGGCCCTCTCCGACCGCAGCCGCAACGTCCGGTCGACGGCCGCCGAACTGCTCTCCGCGCTGCCCGCCTCCGCGCTCGCGGGCCGCATGGCCGGCCGGGCCGCCACCTGTGTCGGCCTCGACCGGACGGCGGGGTCGCCCGCGATCGTCGTCGAGGCCCCGCACGAATGCGACGCGGCGATGCAGCGGGACGGCCTGGCGGCGACCCCGCCGACCGGCCGGGGCGAGCGCTCCTGGTGGCTGGGCCAGCTCGTCGAGGCCGCGCCGCTGTCCTGCTGGCCGGCCCGGTTCGGTGGCCGCCGCCCGGAGGACATCGTGGCCCTGCCGGTCGCCGACGACTGGCAGGCCGAACTGCACGCGGCCTGGTGCCGGGCAGCCGTGCGACAGCGGGACGCGGACTGGTCGCGGGCCCTCCTCGGCTCCCCCGCTGCACCGCCCGCGACCGGCCCGGGGACCTCGTCACTGGCCGAGCGCGCCCAGCTCCTCTCGATGCTGCCCACGGACGAACGGGCTTGCTGGGTCGCCTCGTTCGTCGCCGCCCACGGCCTCTCCGAGGCGTTCCAGCTGCTCGGCGTCTGCGCCGTGCCGTGGGACGAACCGCTCGGGGCCGCCGTGATCGACGCCCTGGACATCGCCCGGGACGCGGGCAGCTACCCGTGGAGCTTCAGCGGGGTCATGGGCCTGGCGGAGCGGTGCCTCGACCCGGCGGCGGCCCACCGGCTGGAGTCCCTGACGGCCCTGCCGGACGAGACCGAGGACACCGCCCCCGGCGCGGGAGGCTACTGGTCGGAGGCGTTCCGGCGCCTGGTCTCCACCCTCCGGCTGCGCGCCGCGATGCGCGCCGAACTGTTGGCAGAGCGGTCCGTCTGAGCGGTCCGGCCGGGCGGTCCGAGGACGAGGTCCGGGTGAGGAGACCGGACAAGAGGTCCGGGCAAGCCGAAAAGGCCCTCCCGTACGGAAGGGCCTCGGCGAGAAGAGGTACCCGGGGAGGGGTACCGCGGGGGCGCCCGGAGGGGCGGCGCCCCGTGACTAGGCGGCGACGCGCACGTTCGCGTTCACCCAGTCGACGATGGACGTCGTCGTGGCGCCCGGCGTGAAGATCTCGGCGACGCCCTTCTCCTTCAGCGGCGGGATGTCGGCGTCCGGGATGATCCCGCCGCCGAAGACCTTGATGTCCAGCGCGTCACGGTCCTTGAGGAGCTCCAGGACCTTCACGAACAGCGTGTTGTGCGCTCCGGAGAGGATCGACAGACCGATCGCGTCGGCGTCCTCCTGGATCGCGGTGTCGACGATCTGCTCGGGCGTCTGGTGGAGCCCGGTGTAGATGACCTCCATACCCGCGTCGCGGAGGGCCCGCGCGATCACCTTGGCCCCACGGTCGTGTCCGTCGAGACCCGGCTTGGCCACCACCACGCGGATCGGACCGGCTCCGGTCACACCCATCACTGCCTCCACATGCGACCCCCGCGCCTCATTGCCGGGGGAAAGGTGAACGAACGTTATCCCCAGCATCCCGCACCCGGCTGTTTCGCGACGCCCGGGGAGGGGGAAATCACACGTGGGACATGTTCGCTCTGCGCCGTACCCCGCTTTCGGGCCCTCCTCCTGGGCCCACCAGCCGCAAGCGGGGCGCGGTCGCAAAGGGAGCCGCGACGAGGTCGTCGTAGCCTCCGCGCCGTCGTCCGTACGGCACGGAGGCCCGGCGCACCGGCGTACCGTTCGGCCCCGCGTGCCGTTCGGGAGGCCGGCCATGGAGCTCACCAAGGTCACCACCCTCGTGAAAGCCACCGTCCTCGAGCTGGCCGTGCTCACCGGCCACCTCGTCCTCTATCCCTCGGGAATCGTGGCCGAGCGCCTCGCTCCCGCCGCTCCCCCGGCCGTCCCCCTCGCAGGCCGGCGCCCGGTGATCCTGCTCCACGGCTTCGTCGACAACCGATCGGTCTTCGTCCTGCTGCGCCGCGCCCTCGCCCGGCACGGTCGTGACTGCGTCGAGTCGCTCAACTACTCCCCGCTCACCTGCGACCTGCGGGCCGCCGCCGAGGAGCTCGGCCGCCGGGTGGAGGAGATCCGCGCCCGCACGGGACACGCCGAGGTCGACATCGTCGGCCACAGCCTGGGCGGGCTCGTCGCCCGCTACTACGTGCAGCGGCTCGGCGGCGACGCGCGGGTGCGTTCCCTCGTCATGCTCGGCACCCCGCACTCCGGCACCTCCGTGGCCCCGCTCGCCGACGCCCACCCGCTGGTCCGGCAGATGCGGCCCGGCTCGGAGGTGCTGCGGGAGCTGGCCGGCCCCGCGCCGGGCTGCCGCACCCGGTTCGTGAGTTTCTGGAGCGATCTGGACCAGGTGATGGTGCCGGTGGAGACGGCCCGGCTCGACCACCCCGATCTCCTGGTGCACAACGTCCGGGTCAGCGGCATCGGCCATCTCGCGCTGCCCGTCCATCCGACGGTGGCCGCCGGTGTCCTGGAGGCCCTCGACGGCGCCGGGGCGGAGGCGTCCGCGGTGCGCGGGGAGGGGCCTGCGGCGGGCTCCGTCGCCTGAACGTCCGACACCGTTCTTCGAACGTTTCTCGAACACAAGGCCAAAGCTCTCTCCACGAGCTGGCGAAACACGGCCGATTGCCCGTTTCCTACGGGCGTGAACCCCTCGGAAGATTGTCCGCCGCGCGTACCGCCGGGTACAGTCGCGCCACTGCTTCCCCCGGGACACCCCTCGTCGGGCCCGCCCCGGACTGGTCCTGCTGCCGAGGCGAGAGAGACGTTGGTGAACGACCAGCACCCCCACGCCGGGTACGCCGGAGACGGCGCCCACTCCACCGGCAGCTTCCCCACCGACCCGTTCCACGGCACCTACGCCGGCGGCCAGGCGGACCACAGCGGCCAGTGGGATCTCGGCCAGTACGGCGGCGGCACCGGCTCGTACGACATGACGGGCCAGTACGACACCACGGGGCAGTACGACACCACAGGGCAGTACGACGCCACCGGCACGTACGACACGACGGGGCAGTACGCCACCGGCACCCCGTACGACACGACCGGCCCTTACGACACCGGCGGGCAGTACGACGCCACCGGGCAGTGGGACACCACGGGCCAGTGGAACGCGGCCGCCGCCTACGACGCCACCGGCACGTACGACACGACGGGGCAGTACGCCACCGGCACCCCGTACGACACGACCGGCGCGTACGCGACCGCGGGGCAGTACGACACGACCGGGCAGTACGACGCCACCGGCCAGTGGGACGCCTCCGCCTGGACCGAGGCCCAGGGCACCGGCCAGTACGAGACCGTCCACGCGGGCGCCTACGCCGCCCAGGGCGCGTACGGCTACGAGTCCTACGACGCCACCGGCCAGTGGGCCGCCCCCGCCTTCGCGGCCGACAACGGCACCGGGACCTACGACGCGACCGCGTGGAACCAGGCGGCCCCGGAGACCGAGCCGCACGTCCCGCAGCAGTACACCCCGCACGACGCCCCGCAGACCGAGCACGGCGTCGAGCACACCGCCGAGTTCTCCTTCGAGTACCTCGCCGAGGCCGAGAACGACGCGGAGGCGGACCTCGCCGCCTCCCACCGCGCCGACGAGACCGACTCCGACCTCGACCTCGTCGAGGCCGGCACGGACTTCGACGAGGAACTCCGGGACCTCCACGACGCCGAGTACGACACCGAGTACCCCGCCGACGCCGAGCCCGCCGCCGAGCTCCGCACGGACGCCCCGCTCGCCGGCCGCCCCGTGCGCCGCACTTCCGGCGGCAGCCGCGGCCGTCGCCGCACCCCCGCCAAGCGGTCCGCGCTGCTGACCGTCGCGGTCCCCTCCGCCTGCGTGATGGGCGTCGCCGGCATCGCCGCCGCGTCCGTCGGCGGACTGACCGGCACCACCGACGGCGGCCAGAAGGACAACACCACCGCCCTCGCCGCCGCGGACCCGGCCTCCGTCAAGCAGGTCGCCGCCAACAACGCGCTCGACACCCAGCTCGCCGCGCTCAGCGAGGACGCCCGCGACTTCGGCGACCGCGCCAGCCGCACCCAGGAGCGCATCGACCTCCGGATCCGCCAGGAGGCCGAGAAGAAGAAGCGCGACGAGGAGGCCGCGCGCAAGGAGGCGCTGCGCCCCAAGTACATGCTGCCGGTGAAGCTACACCGGCTCAGCGCGCGCTTCGGCCAGTCCGGCGTCAACTGGATGTCCGTGCACACCGGCATCGACTTCCCCGTCCTGACCGGCACCCCCGTGATGGCCGCCACCGACGGCACCGTCCGCACCCAGCTCAACAGCGCCTACGGCAACATGGTCATCGTGACCGCCCCGGACGGCACCGAGACCTGGTACTGCCACCTCAGCAGCGCCAAGATCCGCTCCGGCCACGTCAAGGCCGGCGACGTCATCGCCTACTCGGGCGACTCGGGCAACTCCACCGGCCCGCACCTGCACTTCGAGGTCCGGCCGAACGGCACCTCCGCGATCGACCCGCTGGCCTGGCTGCGCAGCCACGGCCTCGACCCGACCAGCTGAGCGTCTCCCCCACCCGCTTCACACGGAAAGGGCCCCGGCAGCACCTGCCGGGGCCCTCTCTCGTGGAGCGAGGCCCTACAGCTTCTCGACCGGCGCGTACCGCAGCAGCAGCCGCTTCGGCTTCTCGTCCCCGAAGTCGATCGTCGCCTGCGCGTCCGCGCCCGCCCCGGTCACCGTCATGACCGTGCCGAGCCCGAACTGGTCGTGCGTGACCCGGTCGCCGACGTGGAGGGCGATCACCGGCTTCTCCCCGGCACGCCGGGTGGCGAACCCGGAGGGGCCGGAGCGGGACCGGGAGGAGGAGAGCGAGGAGGTGATCCCCGAGGTGGGCCCGGCAGGCTTCACCATCGGGCCGGTCCGCTTCCACTCCAGGTACGCGGCCGGGATCTCCTCCAGGAAGCGCGAGGCCGGGTTGTACGAGGGCTGGCCCCAGGCGCTGCGCATCGAGGAGCGCGTCAGGTAGAGCCGCTCACGCGCGCGCGTGATGCCGACGTAGGCGAGGCGGCGCTCCTCCTCCAGCTCCTTCGCCTGGCCGAGGGCGCGCATGTGCGGGAAGACGCCGTCCTCCATGCCGGTGAGGAACACGACCGGGAACTCGAGGCCCTTGGCGGTGTGCAGCGTCATCAGGGTGATGACGCCCCGGCCCTCCTCGTCCTCGTCCGGGATCTGGTCGGAGTCGGCGACCAGGGCGACCTTCTCGAGGAACTCGGCGAGGGTCGCGGGCTCCTCGCCGCGCTCCTGCTCGAACTCCAGGGCCACGGCGGCGAGTTCCTGGAGGTTCTCGATCCGGGTCTCGTCCTGCGGGTCGGTCGACGCCTGGAGTTCGGCCAGGTAGCCGGTCCGCTCCAGGACGGCCTCCAGCACGACGGCGGGGCCGGCGCCGGACTCGACCACCGTGCGCAGCTCGTCCATCAGCGCGTTGAAGCGCTTGACGGCGTTCGCCGAGCGCGCGGCCATGCCGTACGCCTCGTCGACCCGCTTGAGGGCCTGCGGGAAGGTGATCTTCTCGCGCAGCGAGAGGGCGTCGATCATCGCCTCGGCGCGCTCGCCGATGCCCCGCTTGGGCACGTTGAGGATGCGGCGCAGCGGCACGTTGTCCTCGGGGTTGGCGAGGACGCGCAGGTAGGCGAGGACGTCCCGGACCTCCTTGCGCTCGTAGAAGCGCACGCCGCCGACGACCTTGTAGGGCAGTCCGACGCGGATGAAGATCTCCTCGAAGACGCGCGACTGGGCGTTGGTCCGGTAGAAGACGGCGACGTCCCCGGCCTTGGCCTCGCCCGCGTCGGTGAGCCGGTCGATCTCGTCGGCGACGAACTGCGCCTCGTCGTGCTCGGTGTCCGCGACGTAGCCGGTGATCTGCGCGCCCGCGCCCGCGTTCGTCCAGAGGTTCTTGGGGCGGCGGGACTCGTTGCGCTCGATGACGGCGTTGGCGGCGGAGAGGATCGTCTGGGTGGAGCGGTAGTTCTGCTCCAGCAGGATCGTCGTCGCGTCCGGGTAGTCCTCCTCGAACTGGAGGATGTTGCGGATGGTCGCGCCGCGGAAGGCGTAGATCGACTGGTCGGCGTCGCCGACGACGCACAGCTCGGCGGGGCCGAGGTCCTCGTAGCCCGTGCCGACGAGCTCGCGCACGAGGGTGTACTGGGCGTGGTTGGTGTCCTGGTACTCGTCGACGAGCACGTGGCGGAAGCGGCGGCGGTAGTGCTCGGCGACGTCGGGGAACGCCTGGAGCAGGTGGACCGTCGTCATGATGATGTCGTCGAAGTCCAGGGCGTTGGCCTCGCGCAGCCGCGCCTGGTACATCCGGTACGCCTCGGCGAGCGTCTTCTCGAAGCCGTCGACGGCCTGGTCGGCGAAGGACTCCTCGTCGATCAGCTCGTTCTTGAGGTTCGAGATCTTGGCGCTGAAGGACTTCGGCGGGAACTTCTTCGGGTCGAGGTCCAGGTCGCGGCAGACCAGGGACATCAGCCGCTTCGAGTCGGCGGCGTCGTAGATCGAGAAGGAGGACGTGAAGCCGAGCCTCTTCGACTCGCGGCGCAGGATGCGGACGCACGCGCTGTGGAAGGTCATGACCCACATGGCGTTGGCGCGCGGCCCGACGAGCTGCTCGACGCGCTCCTTCATCTCGCCGGCGGCCTTGTTGGTGAAGGTGATCGCCAGTATCTGGCCGGGGTGCACGTGCCGCGTGCCCAGCAGGTGGGCGATGCGGTGCGTGAGCACCCGGGTCTTGCCGGAACCGGCGCCGGCGACGATGAGCAGCGGGGTGTCGGTGTGGACGACGGCGGCGCGCTGCTGCTCGTTCAGCCCGTCCAGGAGCGCGGCGGGGTCCACGACGGGCCGCGGGGCGCCGTCACGGTAGTGCGCGTCGCGGGGCGGGGGCGCGTCGAAGTGCTCCCCGAAGAGGTCGTGCGGGACGTCCTCCCCGGCCGGGGAGCCGTGCTGCTCGTCGTCCTCGGCATGGGGCGGGGGCTCCTCCGAGGAGTGGTTCTGGAGACCGGCCAGGAAGCTGTCGTCAAAGAGGCTGCTCATCGCCTCACGAGTCTAGGACGCCCCGCCGACATCCGGGTCCGCCTTCGGAACGGTCTCTGTGGAAGGGCTCACACCCGGCCCGCCGCCGCGGGCCGGACGCGGGTCAGACCCAGAGCGTCGCGATGAAGATGTTCGCCGTGGTCAGGCCGCCGACGGCGGCGAAGAGGCCCTTGTCGACCTTCTCCTCGTCCCGCTTGACGTAGACGAGTCCGAGGATCACCACGAGGATCGCCAGCTTGATGCCGATCTTGAGGTTGTTCACGGTCTGGTCGTCGGCCTGGTTGAGGCCGACGAGCGCGACACCCGTGACCAGCATGGTCAGCGCACCGTGCAGCATCGCGGGGGTGAAGCGGGCCGTACCGGTGCCCATCGCCTTCATCTGCGTGAGGAACCCGCCGAGCAGGGAGGCGATGCCGATGATGTGCAGGGCGACGAAGACATTGATGAGGGCGTCCATGGGGCGGAGCCTAACCGGGGCCCTAGCACCGCTCTCCGGCCGGGTCCACCGCTTCCGCCGCTTCGGTCGGTCCTCCGCTCCGATCTCCCCCGGCCCGCCACAGGAACGGACGACACCGGTCCCCGACCCGTCAACTGGCGCCAATAGCGGTCAACTCTCCGCAGGGGCGTGACCCCAGGTTTAGCGTCCTCCACCAGGTGGCCGGCTCCCCACCACCGTCGGCGATCCGGCGGTCGTCGGCCATCCCCGCCGAGAAAACCCGGCGGCGGTCCGTCTCCCCTGTGGCGGCCGCCGTCGGCCCGGCGGGCCCCGTCCCCCTCAGGGAGAGGATGTGACCCGCCCCCGTGGCAGCGCACCGGAAGTCCCGACAGTCCCCCCTCGGTGGCCAGGCGGTCCGCACCGCCGCCACGCTCGCCCTCGCCTCCGCGGCGACGGCGACCCTCTTCGAGGGGTCCGGACAGGCGGCCCCCCGGCCCACCACCGCCGAGGTCAAGGCGAAGGTCGACCGGCTGTACGAGGAGGCCGAGGTCGCGACCGAGCGGTACAACGGGGCGAAGGAGAAGTCCGAGGAGGCCCGTGCCGCCTTCGACAGGCTGCGCGACGAGGCGGCCCGCAGGACCGACCGCCTGAACACCGCGCGGGCCGCGCTGGGGTCCATGGCCGCCGCCCAGTACCGCTCCGGCGGGCTCGACCCGGCGGTCCGGCTCGCCCTCACCTCCGACCCGGACCAGTACCTGGAGCGGGCCGCGCTGGCCGAGAAGGCCGGGAACCGCCAGGCCGTCGCCGTCGGCGCCGTGCGGCGTGAGCTGGCCGCGCTGCGTCAGCTACGCGACGAGTCGGCGGGGCGCCTCACGGCGCTGCGCGGGCACGAGGCGGAGCTGCGGCGGCAGAAGGCCGCCGTGATCGGCAAGCTCACGGCGGCCCGGACGCTGCTCTCCCGGCTCACCGCGGAGGAGCGGGCCCGGTACGAGGCCGCCGCCGCGAGCGGGAACCGCTCCGGGACGGCGGCGGGCACCGGCGCCACGAGCACCCCCGCCGTCCGGGCCGACCGCTCCTCGGGCGGCGAGCGCGGCCCGGTGACCGCGCCGAACTCCCGGGCCGCCGCGGCCATCTCCTTCGCCCGCGCCCAGCTCGGCAAGCCGTACGTGTGGGGGGCGACGGGGCCCTCCGCCTACGACTGCTCCGGCCTCACCCAGGCGTCCTGGCGCGCGGCCGGCGTCTCCCTGCCCCGCACGACCTACACCCAGATCAACGCCGGGCAGCGCGTCTCCCGCTCCCAGCTCGCCCCCGGCGACCTGGTCTTCTTCTACTCCGGCATCAGCCACGTCGGGCTCTACATCGGCGGCGGCCAGATGATCCACGCCCCCCGGCCCGGCGCACCGATCCGGGTCGCCCCCATCGACGAGATGCCCTTCGCCGGGGCGACCCGGGTGGGGTGAGCCGGGCCGAGCGGTCCCGGCCCGACCCCGCCCCGGGCCGGGGCTGGGCTGGGCGGGGCGGCGCGGGGCGGTTCAGACGAGGCGGCGGGCGGTGGCCCAGCGGGTCAGCTCGTGGCGGTTGGAGAGCTGGAGCTTGCGCAGGACCGCGGAGACGTGCGACTCGACGGTCTTCACCGAGATGTAGAGCTGCTTGGCGATCTCCTTGTACGCGTATCCGCGGGCGATCAGCCGCAGGACCTCACGCTCCCGCTGGGTGAGCCGGTCCATGTCCTCGTCCACCGGCGGCGCGTCCGTGGAGGCGAAGGCGTCCAGGACGAACCCGGCGAGGCGAGGCGAGAAGACGGCGTCGCCCTCCTGGACGCGGAAGACCGAGTCGACCAGGTCCGTGCCGGTGATCGTCTTGGTGACGTAGCCGCGCGCACCGCCCCGGATCACGCCGATGACGTCCTCGGCCGCGTCCGAGACGGACAGGGCCAGGAAGCGCACCGGGTCCTCGGCCGCGCTCAGCAGGCTCGCGCAGCGGCGCAGCACCTCGACCCCGCCGCCGCCGGGCAGGTGCACGTCGAGGAGGACGACCTCGGGGCGGGTCGCCGTGATGACGGTGACCGCCTGGTCGACGTCGGCGGCCTCGCCGACCACCTCGACGCCCGTGACCTCGGTCCGGCCGATCTCGGCCTGCACGCCGGTGCGGAACATCCGGTGGTCGTCGATGAGCACCACCCGCACCCGGCGCTCCGTGCCCGCCGCCCCCGCTTCGGTTCCGGTCTCGTCGCTCATCCGTCCGCCCTCTCCATCTCAAGCTCCACTTCGGTGCCCCCGCCCGGCACGGACCGCAGCCGGGCCGAGCCGCCGTTGCGCTGCATCCGGCCGATGATCGATTCTCGTACGCCCATCCGGTCCTCGGGCACCGCGTCCAGGTCGAAACCCGGTCCCCGGTCACGGACGGAGACGAAGACCGTGCGGCCCTCGACTTCCGCGTACACCTGAACGGCCCCTCCCTCGCCACCGTACTTGGCGGCGTTGACCATCGCCTCGCGTGCGGCCTGCATCTGCGCCGTCAGCCCCTCGTCGAGGGGGCAGTCGCCGACGACGACGACCTCCAGCGGGACCCCGTGCTTGTCCTCCACCTCGGCCGCGGCCCTCTTCACCGCCTCCGCGACCGTCTCCGGCTCCTCGTCCTCGTCCTTGCCGGTGCCCTCGGGCTTGTACAGCCAGTTCCGCAGCTCGCGCTCCTGGGCGCGGGCGAGCCGGCGGACCTCGCCGGGGTCGTCGGCGTTGCGCTGGATCAGGGTGAGGGTGTGCAGCACGGAGTCGTGGACGTGGGCCGCGACCTCGGCGCGCTCCTGGGCGCGGATGCGCATGGTGCGCTCCTCGGTGAGGTCCTGCGACATCCGCACCAGCCAGGGGCCGGCGAGCAGGGCTATGCCGGTGAGGACCGCGACGGCGGCGGTGAGGGCGGTCCCCAGCTGGGCGACCGAGCCGCGGACCACCACGAAGACCGCGAGCCCCGTGCCGACCAGGGCGACGCCCACGAGGCCGCGGACGAGCTGGAGGCGGCGGCGCCGTCCGGCGTCGGTCCAGCTGGCGCGGCGGGCGTTGTCCGCCTGCCGCCAGACCAGGGCGAGGCCGACGCAGACGAGGATGCCGGGCCAGATGTACCGCCCGGACTCCTTGTCCAGGCTGATGTTCCCGACGAGGACCGCGCCGCCGACCGCGAGGGCCAGGAGGGCCAGGATCTGGCCCCGGTCGGGCTTGCGCAGTCTGCGGCGGCCGTCCGGCGAGGTCTCGAAGACGGGGCGCGGGGTCTTGCGGCCGCCGACTCCGAGCGGGACGACGATCCAGAAGGCCGCGTACAGGACGAGGCCCAGGCCGTCCATGAAGAACAGGACGACGAAGACCGTCCGCACCCACACGACCGGGAGGCCGAGATGCCCGGCGAGACCGCGTGCGACACCGCCGAGCCACCGCCCGTCCGCGCTCCGGTAGAGCCTGCGCACGGGCGGTTCGTCGGTGTCGGTGACACGAGCGGCTGCGGACATGCACCGATCGTCACACGTTCGGTCCGCCCGGGACATCAGGGTCGGCCCTGAGATCGTCCCTGGTACCGCCTCGGGGGCGCCGGGGCGCCGAATATCAGGGTCGGGCCAGGGTCGGCCCCGGTGCCGCGGGGTGTCACGGGCCGTCACCATGGACGCATGACGAGTTCGACGCCTTCGCAGCACGAGGCCCCGCCGCCGGCGGAGGCCGTTCCCGCCCCGCCCCTGCAGCGCTCGCGGCGCAGCAAGGTCGTGGGCGGAGTCTGCGGCGGCCTCGGCCGGTACTTCGACCTCGACCCGGTGTTCTTCCGGGTCGCGGTCGGCGTCCTGGCGGTGCCGGGGGGCATCGGCCTGATCTTCTACGGCTTCGCCTGGCTGCTGCTCCCGCTCGTGGGCGAGGAGGAGAGCGAGGGCCGGAAGCTGCTGACCGGCCGGGTCTCCGGAGCCTCGCTGACCGCGCTGCTGATGGCCCTGGTGGGCTGCGGGATCCTCCTGTCGATGCTGCACAGCGGGACGATGCTGGGCTCCGGCATGCTGGTGGCGGCGGTGGTGTCCGCCGCCGCGGTGTGGTCGCGCCGCCGGCAGAGCGGTGTCGTGGAGCCGGAGAGCCGGGTGGAGGCGGCGGCCGCCGCCCTGGCGGCGCCCGAGACCAAGGCCCCGCCGCTCGTGGAGTTCCCGTCCTGGTGGAAGGACCCGATCGTCAAGGACGGCTCGACGGGCAAGGTGGCCGTGGGCTACCTGTGGGGGCCGCACGGGGTCCTGGACGAGAACGGCCGGGTGGGCGGCGAGGTGCCGAAGCCCGGCAGCCAGTGGGGGCCCGCTCCCGCCGCCCCCGGGCGGCCCGAGCCCTCGGTCCGGCGCAGCCCGCGCTCGATCGCCGGTCCGATCCATCTCCTGGCCGTGCTCGCGGCCGTGCTCGGCACGGCGCTGACGTGGGAGACCCGGCCGCTGGGCACGAGCCTTCAGATCGGCCTCGCGGCCGCCCTCGCGGTGTTCGGCCTCGGCCTGGTCGTCAGCAGCTTCCTCGGCCGGATCGGGTTCGGCACGGTCTTCCGCACGGTGGTCACGGCCGCCCTGCTCGCCGGGGCGACCGCGCTGCCGCAGCAGATCACCACGGACTGGGTCCGCGAGACGTGGACGCCGGCGTCCGTCGCCGCCGTCCAGCCCCGGTACGAGCTGGGCACGGGCGTCGGTCTGCTCGATCTGTCGCGACTCCCCGTCCCGGCGGGCACGAGCGTCTCGACGTCGGCCGAGGTGGGCGCGGGTCGGCTCAAGGTGATCGTCCCGAAGGACGCGGTCGTGAAGCTGCGCGCCCAGGTCGGCCTCGGCGATCTGCAGCTGCCGGGCGAGCCGCCCAACGACGTCGACGTCGCGCCGGACCGCGACGTGAGCCGGACGCTCGCCCCGCCGGCCGGGACCGTCCCGGCGGGCACCCTGGACCTCTCCCTGGAGGTCGCCGTCGGACAGGTGGAGGTCACCCGTGCTGCTTCATGAGTTCCGCCCGGGCCGGCTCCTCGCCGGTCTCACCGCCCTCGCCCTCGCCGCGCTCTACGCGGGCGACGCCGCCGGTGCCTGGACGACACCGTGGTACGCGGGGATCCCGGTGCTCAGCGGCGGGCTGGGCGCGGCCGGCCTCGCGACCTGGATCGCCTATCGGATACGGCGCCGCCGCTCGGCGAGGAAGGCGTCCACCGACAGCACCGACGCACCGGCGAGCAGCAGCGGGAGCCAGGACATGAGATAGGCGAGGTCGTTGCCGAGGTAGTACGGGTCCACCTGCCAGCTCACGGTCAGCCAGAGGCTCAGGGAGATCAGGGCGCCGCCGAGCGCCGCCAGGCGGCCGAAGAGGCCCAGCAGGGTCCCGAGCCCGACGGCGAGCTCTCCGAAGGCGATGGCGTACCCGAAGCCGGCCGGGCTCTTGAGGGCGAGGTCGACCATGGCGGGGATCGCGGAGGAGTCGCGGACGCCGCGCATCATCTCGCCGATGGAGCCGCTGCCGGTGTCCGCGAAGAAGCCCGGGTCGGCGAGCTTGTCGAGGCCCGCGTAGACGAAGGTGACCCCGAGGAAGATCCGCAGGGGCAGGAGGGCGTACCGGGAGGCGACCGCCTTCCACGCGTCGAGGCGGGTCCGCCACCCGGCGCCGCGCCCGTCGCCGCCGGTGCCGCCCGTGCCGCCGTCGCCGCCCGTGCCGTCCGCCCGGTCGTCCGTCCGTCCCGCCATCGCCGGCCACCTCTCCACGCCCCGTACGACTGTTCGCGGAACGATTCTCCCCGGATCCGGACGCGGCGACGAGGGAAGGGGGCCGGACGGTCAGTCCACCACGTCGATCGTGACCCGATTGGTCTCGACGCCCGCGGCCGTGACGACGGAGACCTCCACCCGGCCCGGCTCCACGTCCGCCGGGAGGGGGACGGTCAGGGCCACGTCGGTGGGGTTGGAGAAGCCGCCCGGGACCGGGACGAGCGGCACGTGGGCGTGGACGGGGCCGATGCGGACGACCAGGCGGGTCAGCGGGTCGGGGGCGCCGGCCCCGGGCGGGACGAAGCCGCAGCCGCGGATCTCGATGTCGTCGCCCGTGCGGATCGGCGCGTCGAGGTCGCCGGCCTCCCGGGAGCGGACGACGGAGTGGATCGTGGGGCGGACGCCCTCGGTGCACTTCGCGGCGAGGTGCCAGGCCGCCGAGACGCCGAGGAGCAGGACGAGGGACCAGGGCACCTCGGGGAGCCGGGCGGGGTCGCGGGCGAGGCCGACGGCGACGAGGGCCAGGACGGCGGTGGAGACGGCGAGGTACTGGACGTCGGCGAGACCGGCTCGGCCGCTGTCGTCGCAGAAGAGGTCGGCCGCGCGGGGGCGGTCGGCGCGGATCTTCTGGAGCCGGCGGGAGGCGATGCCCACGGCGACGACGAGGCGGGCGGCGACGGTGACGGCCGAGACCAGGGCGAGGACGGTGAGGAGGCCCGCGCCGCGGGCCAGGCCGAAGGCGGCCGTGCCCGCCGAGCCGAAGGCCAGGAAGAGGAGGGTGAAGCCGAGGAGCAGGAGCCAGGCGGCCGCGGCGGCCCGGGTGGTGGAGAGCCGGTTGTCCTCGCCGATCAGGGGCGCGAGCAGACCGCCCCGGGCCCGGTGGGCGTGGGCGGCGGCGCTGAGCAGGAGGGCGAGGACCAGGGCGGTGCAGAGGCCGGCCGTGCGGGCGCCGGTCCAGCCGTCCTCGATCGCGGTGAGGGCCTGGCCGAGGAGGAGGGCGAGGACGGCGCCCCACACCGCGCCGAGACTGCCGCGCCGCACGCGGTCGAGCCAGGCGAGCCCGGCCTCCCGGCCCCGGACGGCCACGGCGCGGGCGGACTGGGCGAGCTCGTCGGAGACCCACTGGCGGGCGGCGACCGGCGAGTGGGCGACCGCCGCGGGGACGCCGTGGCCGGCGGCGAGTTCGTCGCGCCGGGCGAGGAAGGCGGCGACGGCGCGCCGGTGGCCGGCCTGGCCGCAGTGGGCGCAGCCGGCGCAGGCCGTCGCGTGATCGCCGTACTGTCTCGCCTCTTGAACCGCCACGGTGCTCACTTCCCGAGCTCACTTCACGCCACGTGCCGGTGCGTCCCGTAGGGCCAACCAACCGTTCATTGCTGGGAATTGTGCCGTACCGGCGCCTTTCGCGCCTGCCGCGTGCGCCCCGCCGGAGAGTGATTGCCGCGTCGTCTCATTGACGTACAGAAAGCTGAGGCGATGGTGTTACGACAGGAGTTCGGGCTCCGCTCGGCTGATCCTGCGCCACAGGGGCTGGTAGTTGATCCAGGCGACGAGGTCGCTGCCGAGCTGCTCCCGGGTGGCGACCGCGTCCCGGTGGTCGATCAGGACGGGCTTGCCGGCCGCGCGGGCGGCGAGCTGGATGCGGGCGCAGCGTTCCAGGGCGATGAACCACCAGGCCGCCGCGTCGACGGAGCCGCCGACGGTGAGCACGCCGTGGTTGCGGAGCACGATGGCCTTGAACGTGCCCAGGGCGACGGCGATCCGGCGGCCCTCCTCCGCGTCCACGGTGACGCCCGTGTAGGCGTCGTAGAGGGCGTGGTCCTGGTAGAAGGCGCACGCCTCCTGGGTGATCGGGTCGAGGAGTTCGCCGAGTGCGGCGAGGGTCCGCCCGTGCGAGGAGTGGGTGTGGGCGACGGCGACGACGTCGGGCCGGGCCCGGTGGACCTCGGCGTGGACGGTGAAGGCGGCCTGGTTCACGTGGTGGCCGCCGTGGACGACCTGCCCGTCGCCGTTGACCAGGATGAGGTCGCCCGCGGTGAGTTCGTCGAACGGCGCCCCGAACGGGTTCACCCAGAAGCAGTCCGGGTACTCGGGGTCGCGGGCGGTGATGTGGCCCGAGACGCCCTCCTCGTACCCGAGCCGCCCGAAGAGCCGGAGCGCGCCCGCGAGCCGCTGTCTGCGGTGGGTGCGTTCCTCCTCGGCTGTCGCGTGGACGGGCGGCATGGCGAAGTGGAGCCGTTCGACGGGGACGGGGTCCGGTATCACGCTCATGCGCCGGAAGGTAACGCCCGGCCGGGCAACTCACCAGAGCCCGGACGCGACGAAGCCGCCGCCCCGCGCGACGGACGCGGGGGCGACGGCTCCGAGGGGCTCAGGGAGCGGGTGCGACTACTCCCACTCGATGGTGCCCGGGGGCTTGCTCGTGACGTCGAGGACGACGCGGTTGACGTCGGCGACCTCGTTGGTGATGCGGGTCGAGATCTTGGCCAGCACGTCGTACGGCAGGCGCGACCAGTCGGCCGTCATGGCGTCCTCGGAGGAGACGGGGCGCAGCACGATCGGGTGTCCGTAGGTGCGGCCGTCGCCCTGGACGCCGACCGAGCGGACGTCGGCGAGCAGGACGACCGGGCACTGCCAGATCTCGCGGTCGAGACCGGCCGCCGTCAGCTCCTCGCGGGCGATGGCGTCGGCCTCGCGCAGCAGGTCGAGACGGTCCTTGGTGACCTCGCCGACGATGCGGATGCCGAGACCGGGGCCGGGGAAGGGCTGGCGCTGGACGATCTCCTCCGGCAGGCCGAGCTCCTGGCCGACCATGCGGACCTCGTCCTTGAAGAGCTGGCGGAGCGGCTCGACGAGCTCGAACTCCAGGTCCTCGGGGAGGCCGCCCACGTTGTGGTGGGACTTGATGTTGGCGGTGCCGGTGCCGCCGCCGGACTCGACGATGTCCGGGTAGAGCGTGCCCTGGACCAGGAAGGCGACCTCGGGGCCGTCCTCCTGGAGGATCTCCAGCTGGGCCTGCTCGAAGACGCGGATGAACTCGCGGCCGATGATCTTCCGCTTGGTCTCCGGGTCGGAGACGCCGGCGAGGGCGGTGAGGAACCGCTCCTGCGCGTCGACGACCTTGAGGTTGACGCCGGTCGAGGCGACGAAGTCCTTCTCGACCTGCTCGGTCTCGCCCTTGCGCATCAGGCCGTGGTCGACGTACACGCAGGTGAGCTGCGAGCCGATGGCCTTCTGCACGAGGGCGGCGGCCACGGCGGAGTCGACGCCGCCGGAGAGGCCGCAGATGGCGCGCTTGTCGCCGACCTGGGCGCGGATGGCCGCGACCTGCTCCTCGATCACGTTGCCCGTGGTCCAGCTGGGCTCGATGCCGGCGCCGCGGTAGAGGAAGTGCTCCAGGATCTGCTGGCCGTGCGTGGAGTGCAGCACCTCGGGGTGGTACTGGACGCCGTACAGCTTCTTGGCGTCGTTCTCGAAGGCGGCGACCGGCACGACGTCCGTGGAGGCGGTGACGGTGAAGCCCTCGGGAGCGGCGGAGCAGGCGTCGCCGTGCGACATCCACACCGACTGCTCGACCGGGGTGCCCTCGAAGAGGGTGGAGCCGGCCTTGGAGACGTGCAGGCCGGTCCGGCCGTACTCGCGCGCACCGGTGTTGTCGACGGTGCCGCCGAGGGTCGTGGCCATCAGCTGGAAGCCGTAGCACATGCCGAAGACGGGGACGCCCGCCTCGAAGATCGCGCGGTCGAGGCGGGGGGCGCCCTCGGCGTACACGGAGGACGGGCCGCCGGAGAGGATGATCGCCTTCGGGTTCTTGGCCAGCATCTCGGCCACCGGCATGGTGGACGGGACGATCTCGCTGTAGACCCGGGCCTCACGGACGCGGCGGGCGATGAGCTGGGCGTACTGGGCGCCGAAGTCGACAACGAGGACTACGTCCGGGTTGGAGACGTCGGGCGCGGCAGCGGGGGTCGCTGATGACACTACGGCGGCCTTCCGGCGGTAGGAGAGGGTCCCCCGAAGGGGGGTGCTATTTGTCGATTCTACCGGCGCGCCGGTCGCACTTTTCGTCTCACCATCCGAACCCGGGTTGGCCCCGGTCCGCCGGCGGGGTCCATACTGTCGCCATGCGAAAGCTCACGACCTTCGTCTTTACCTATGGCAACCGGCCCACCGGCTGCCATGGTCGTGCTGCTTGAGCAACTGACAAGCGACTTCCCAGGCGCCCCGGGCCGACAAGGCCCGGGGCGTTCTGCTTTCTCCGGGCCGTGTCGCTCCGGGGCACCCCACCTCACGAGGAGCCCCACATGACCGCGATGACGCAGACCGAGAAGACCGGCGCCCGCACCGACGAGGCGGCGACGCTGATCGGAGACGCCCGTGAGCGCATCGACGCGCTCGACGACCGGATCATCGGTCTCATCCAGGAACGGATGGCCGTCTCGGCCGTGATCCAGGAGGCCCGCATCTCCTCCGGCGGGCGCCGCGTGAACCTCGCCCGCGAGATGGAGGTGCTCGGCCACTACAGGGACGCCCTGGGCAAGCCGGGTACGGCGCTGGCGATGACGATGCTGGAGCTGTGCCGCGGCCGCATCTGACGCACGCGGACCGGGCCACGCGCGAGCCGGGGGGTCCGGCCGCCAACCGGGCGGTCCGGCCGCGAGCCGGTGGCCCGCCCGGCCGGGCCACCGCCCGCATCTGAGTTCGGGCCCGCTCTCACCCGTACGGCGCGTGACCGGCCGAGACCCGGCTTCGTTGGTCCGGGTGTCCGTGCCAGCCAGGGGCGGGCCCGAACAAACCACGCGTGGCTTCGCTGGGGCGTGTGGCGTACCTCAGGTACGTCGTGGGACCTCGCACCAGCGCGTGTGACCGGACAGCAGGGGACAGCAGCCCGGTCACCCAGAAAGGGCGGTCGGTCCCGGGGACGCCCGGGGCCGGCCGCAATCGGCCGAACTCCCGACCCTTCCGTCCCCCGATCTCCCCCGATCCCCTCCCCTCCGCGGCGCAACCCCCCGGCGCCGCCCCGCTCGGCACCGCCGCTGCCCTGACACCGGTGCCGACCCCAAGGGCCCCGTGCCGCGACCGGAATCGCGCCACGGGGCCCTTGCCGTCCCCCGAGTCTCGAACGTGACGCGCGTCACACGGAGATCCTGTGCAACCGCTACAACCAATCCCACCGGTGGCGGGTCATCTATGCAGCACCACCAAGAACTGGAAGGGCGCTGCACTCGGAGGGGGGTGCAGCGCCCTTTCCATGACCGGGTTCCACCCGGGCCGGACGGGTCAGGGCTTCTTCGGCGGGACGGTCGGCATCCCGAGGAACGGCAGCCGCAGGGCGCCGAAGGCTTCGGCGGGGACGACGGGCGACTTCGGTTCGACCGCCGCGAGCCGCGCGTACGCCTCGCCCTGCCGCGGGCGGAGGTCCTCCTCGCCCTTGTTCGGCCAGAAGGACATCGCGCGCTCGGCCTGGGCGGTGATCGTCAGGGAGGGGTTGACGCCGAGGTTGGCGGAGACCGCCGCTCCGTCGACGACGGAGATCCCGGGGTGGCCGTAGAGCCGGTGGTAGGGGTCGATGACGCCGGACTCGGCGTCGGCCCCGATCGGGCATCCGCCGAGGAAGTGGGCGGTGAGCGGGGTGCCCATGAGCTCGCCGACGTTGGAGCCGGCGAAGCCGTTGATCTCCTCGGCGAGGAGCGAGGCGGCCCGGGTGGCCTCCGGGATCTGGACCGGGTTGGGCGCGCCGTGTCCCTGGCGGGCGGTGAGCAGGCCCTTTCCGAGGCCGCCGGGCTTGCGGTAGGTCGTCAGCGAGTTGTCGAGCGACTGCATGACGAGGCCGATGATGGTCCGTTCCGACCAGTGCCGGTTGGAGAGCGAGCGGGCGGCGAGGGTGGGGTGCCGGAGCAGGTTGAGGAACCAGTTGCGCACCCGGTGGGCGCCGTAGGGGACCTGGAGGACGGTCAGGCCGCCCATGGAGTTGGAGCCCTTGCCGTAGCGCACGGGCTCGATGTGGGTGTTCTCGTCCGGATGGATCGAGGAGGTGATCGCGACGCCGCGGGTGAAGTCGACCTTGTCCTTGCCGTGCTTCCTGCGGTAGCGGCGGTCGGTGGTCTGGGCGCCGACCAGGCCCTCGGAGTTGGTGCGGGTGAGCTCGCCGAGCCGGTGGGAGATCCGGGGCAGCAGGCCGGTGTCCTTCATCCGGTGCAGCAGGGTCTGGGTGCCGTAGGTGCCGGCCGCGACGACCACGCGGCGGGCGGTGAAGGTGCGGCCCTCGCCCTTCCTGCGCCGGTCGGTGGGGAGGGTCCTGACCGCGAAGCCGCCGCGCGAGTCCTCGGTGACGGTGACGACGGTGGTCATGGGGTGGACGGTGGCGCCGGCCTTCTCCGCGAGGTGCAGGTAGTTCTCGTTGAGGGTGTTCTTGGCGCCGTGGCGGCAGCCGGTCATGCACTCGCCGCACTCGGTGCAGGCGCGCCGGGCCGGGCCCGCGCCGCCGAAGTAGGGGTCGGCGACCTCGCCGCCGGGCTTCGCCTTCGTCGTCCCGTCGGCGTCGTCGCCGTCCCCGAAGAAGACGCCGACCGGGGCCATGTGGAAGGTGTCGCCGATGCCCATCGCCTGCGCGGCCGACTTCAGGTGCTCGTCGGAGGGGGTCATCGTCGGGTTGAGCCGGACGCCGAGCATCCGCTGGGCCTGGTCGTAGTAGGGCCGCAGCTCGTCCTGCCAGTCCGTGATGTCCTTCCACTGCGGGTCGTCGAAGAACGGCTTGGGCGGTACGTACAGGGTGTTGGCGTAGTTGAGGGAGCCGCCGCCGACGCCGGCGCCGGCGAGCACCATGACGTTGCCGAGCAGGTGGATGCGCTGGAGGCCGTAGAGACCGAGGGCGGGGGCCCACAGGAAGTTCTTCAGGTCCCAGGAGTTCTTCGGCAGGGTCGCGCGGGTGAAGCGGCGTCCGGCCTCCAGGACGCCGACCCGGTAGCCCTTCTCCGTGAGGCGGAGGGCGGTGACGGACCCTCCGAAGCCGGAGCCGACGACGAGGACGTCGTAGTCGTACGCGGCGTCCTCGGCCTGCTCCTGATTTTGGGTAGGGGGTACCGCGGTCATGGCTCTCCTCGTACGGAAAGGGCGAAGTTCGGGCGGGGAGTCCGGGGCGGCCGCGGAGACCGCCCCGGCGGGGTGTCAGCGCAGGCGCAGGGCCTTCATCGCCTTCAGGGAGACGCTCATGAAGGCGGCGTACTTCTCGTCGTCCATGCCGAAGGAGGGCGCGAGGGGCATCAGCCGCTGCTGGGCGACGGTCTGCGCCTCGGTGTACTTGAGGATGCCCTCGGAGCCGTGGCGGCGGCCGAGTCCGGAGTCCTTCATGCCGCCCATCGGGGACTGCACGCTGCCGTAGGCGGGGGCGTACCCCTCGTTGATGTTGACGGTGCCGGTGCGCAGCCGGGCCGCGACGGCGTGGCCGCGGCGGGAGTCCTTCGTCCAGACGGAGGAGTTCAGGCCGTACGGGGTGGCGTTGGCGGCGTCGACGACCGCGTCCTCGTCGGTGAAGCGGTAGACGGAGACGACCGGGCCGAAGGTCTCCTCGGCGCAGACGGCCATCGGGGCCTCGACGCCGTCGAGGATGGTCGGCTCGAAGAAGAGCGGGCCGATGTCGGGGCGGGCGACGCCGCCGGCGACGAGCCTGGCGCCCTTGGCGACGGCCTCCTCGACGTGCCGGCTGACGGTCTCCAGCTGCCGCTCGCCGACGAGGGAGCCCATGTCGGCGCCGTACGCGAGGGAGCCGCCGAGCCGCATGGCCCTGGTGCGGGCGGCGAAGCGCTCCAGGAAGGCGTCGGCGACGGACTCGTGCACGTACAGCCGCTCGATGGAGATGCAGAGCTGGCCGGCGGAGGAGAAGCAGGCGCGGACGGCTCCGGCGGCGGCCTTCTCGATGTCGGCGTCCGCGAGGACGAGCATCGCGTTCTTGCCGCCGAGTTCGAGGGAGACGCCGACGAGCCGGGCCGCGGCGCCCTGGGCGACCTCGCGGCCGGTGCGGGTCGAGCCGGTGAAGGAGACGTAGTCGGCGTGCTTGACGACCTCGGGGCCGACGACCGGGCCCTCGCCGAGGACGACCTGGAAGACCTCGGCGGGCAGCCCGGCCTCGATCAGCAGGTCACGGGCCCACAGCGCGGTGAGCGCGGTCTCGGTGTCGGGCTTCATGACGACGGCGTTGCCGGAGACGAAGGCGGGCAGGGCGTCGCCGACGGAGAGTTCCAGCGGGTAGTTCCAGGGCGCGATCTGGCCGACGACGCCGCGGGGCTGGCGCAGTTCGGTGACCTTGGTGAGGGTCGGGACGACGCCGGTGTGGCGCTTGGCGCGCAGGTACGCGGCGGCCCTGCGGCCGTAGTGCCGGGCGGCGACGGCGACCGCCTGGACCTCCTCGTGCGCGTGCAGGCGGGCCTTGCCGGTCTCCAGCTGGATGAGGTCGAGGACCTCGGCCTGGCGCTGGAGGACGAGGTCGTGGAAGCGGAGGAGGACGGCGGCGCGGGCCTTGACGGGGACGGCGGCCCAGGCGGTCTGGGCTGCGCGGGCGCGCGCGAACGCCTCGGCGACGTCCTCGGGGGTGGACTCGGGCAGGTCCGCCAGCTTCTCCCCGGTGAAGGGGGTGTGGTTGGCGGTGCGTCCGGAGCCGACGACGCCGCGGGTGAGGCGGGCGACCACCTCGGGCGTCACGACGTCGGCGGCGGTCCGCGCGCCGGCGGGCGCGGGCGCGACCGGGTTGGTCGCACCGGCGGGGGCGGCCGCTCCGGCCTTCGCTGCGGGTGCGTCGGAAACCGTGGGGGCGGCGGGGGCCTGCGAGTCCGTCATGAGGGCGAGCGTAAGCCGCCTTCCGCCCTTTGGGTACCCGTCGGTAACGCGTTTTCACCGGGCACACACATCACGCCAGCGATCACTGGCACATAAGCCCTGATCAGGGGCTTACGACAGATGGAGGCCGGGCGGGGAGAATTCTCCGCGCCCGGCGGCCGTCCGTGCGGGCCGCTCAGTCGACCGGCGCGCGCCAGTGCTGGAGGACGATGTCGAACTGCTCGCGCGTGGTCTCCCAGCTCGACTCCGGCGCCGACATGTAGATGGCGTACTCCGTGCCGTCGTCCTCGTAGTACATCTGGTCGATCGCGCGCCGCGGCCCGGGGAAGGTCTGCTTCTCCGTCCAGGTGAACTCCCAGAGGCAGGAGCGGACCTGGTCGCGGTAGGTGTTCTGGAGGAGCTTGACCCGCTGGTAGTTCATCCGCCGCTCCAGGACGCGCTCCAGGTCGATCGCGTGCATGTACGGGTTCTCGAAGTCGGGGGCCTTGTCGATGCTGATCCGGATGCGGTGGCGGCCGTTGTCCGGGGTGTAGTCGACCTGGTCGCCCTCGGTCTGCCGCTTCCACCCGTCCGGCACGAGGATGCTGAAGCCCTTGGGGTCGTCGACGCGGTGCCAGCCCTCCGGGACGGCCTTGCCGGCGCCCTTGGAGGCCGGGGCGGAGGCGGGGCCCGTCGCCGAGGTCCGTCCGCCGCCCCCGGCGCGGTCGCCCCCGGCGTAGTTCATCGCGGCGAAGACGGCGCCGCCCGCGACGACACCGGCGAGCAGCGCCGCCAGGACGGCGGTGCGCCAGCGGCCCCGGCCGGACCCCTCGGGCGGGGACGACGGCACCAGGGTGGGGGGCGACTGCGACGGGTGGGACGGCGGGGTCTGCCGAGAGGAGGGGGACGAGTCGGCCGGGTGCGGCCAGGCGCTGGTGGAGCCGCGGGGAGCGATCTCCGCGCCCTCGGCACCGGGCTGCCGGGCCGTGTCGCCCGACCGGGCGCCGTCGGCCGGCGCACCGGGCGCCGGGGTGCTCCCGCCCTCCGGCGTCTCCAGTTCCTCCCAGGCGACGCGCTGGGTCGGCACGTACGCCTGCGCCGCCTCCGGCCTGCGCCCCTCCATCGCGTCGAGCAGCATCCGCTCGGCCTCGTCCGCGCGCGGACGCTGGTCCGGGTCCTTGCGCAGCAGCGCCACGATGACGGGCGCCAGCGGGCCCGCCTTCCCCGGATGCGGCGGCTCCTCGGTGACCACGGCCTGCATGGTGCTGATCGGGGAGCTGCGGCGGAACGGCGAGACGCCCTCCACCGCCGTGTAGAGCGTCGCGCCGAGCGACCAGAGGTCGGAGGCGGGGCCCGGGTCGCCGCCGCGCACCCGCTCGGGCGCCAGGTAGTCGATGGAGCCGACGATCTCACCGGTCCGGGTGATGGTCGAGTCGCCCTCGATCGCCGCGATGCCGAAGTCGGTGATCAGCACG
Source organism: Streptomyces sp. NPDC051180 (assembly GCF_040689545.1). Taxonomy (NCBI): domain Bacteria; kingdom Bacillati; phylum Actinomycetota; class Actinomycetes; order Kitasatosporales; family Streptomycetaceae; genus Streptomyces; species Streptomyces sp. NPDC051180. The sequence goes on along the minus strand of NZ_JBFBBC010000005.1, from coordinate 359,759 downwards.
CGCCCGTCGCGCGCGAGCAGCACGTTGCCCGGCTTGACGTCCCGGTGCAGCACCCCGGCCGCGTGTGCGGCGCGCAGGGCGCCGACGACGTGCAGGCCGATCCTGGCCGCCTCGCGCGGCTCGATCGTGCCGGCCTCCTTGGCGGCGTCCGCCAGCGAGGGCCCGTCGACGTACTGCATGACGATCCACGGCCGGCTGTCGTGCTCCAGGACGTCGTGGACGGTCACGACACCCGGATGGGTGATCCGGGCGGCCGCCCGCGCCTCCTTCTGCGTACGGGCGTGCAGGACGAGCCGGTCGGCCTCGGCCACGAACCGGCCCGCCGTCAACTCCTTGACCGCCACGACACGGTGCAGCACCTCGTCGTGCGCGCGCCAGACCTTGCCCATGCCGCCGCGTCCGATGGACTCGCCCAGCCGGTATCGCCCGGCGAGCAGCAGTCCCGCACCTGTGCTCTGAGAATGTTCCACGTGCCCCCGCATTCCTTCGGAGAACAGGTTACGGAGGGGGGGACGGGAGGCGGAACCTCGGGGCGGTCATAGGAACAGCACTGTGACCAGGGGGCGGTGGGAATCCTTCCGCTTCACCGTCACGGCCGGAAGGCCCGGGTGGCCTCCTCGTGGATCGCGCTGACCTTGTCCCGTTCGGTGTACGGGCCGATGACCTGCACGACGTGGTACCGGCCGCCGTCGATCAGGGCGAGGTTGCGGACGAAGACCTCGCGCCCGCTGCCGTCCAGCCACCAGTAACTTCCGGTGGCCGTCGCCGTCCTGCCGATGTCGACCCGGCGGGTGCGCTCCGCCCCCGACCAGCTCGAAGCCCGCCACGGCTCCAGTTCGCGCTCCCGGCTGCTCTGGTACTCCAGCGGGTCGCCGCCGTTGTCCCGCACGCTGTCCCGGCCCGGTACGACGATCATCGTGAAGTCGCCGTTGGTGTACCGCACTTGACCGGCGTCGTTGATCGGGCTGCGCCTCCACCCGTTCGGCACCCCGATCCGGAAGCCCTCCGGGTCCTGGCGCACGGTGTAGCCGGCGGCCGGGGCGGGGCCGGACGGGTCGGCGGCGGGCGGAGTGGTCGGCGGCTTCGCGGACGGCGTGCCCGTCGGCCCGCCCGACGGCCCGGCGGTCGGCCCGGCCGAGGTGCCGCCCGGCCGTGCCGTGGGTGTCGCTCCGGCCGTGGAACCGGTCGCCCCGGTGGGGTCCTCCCCCTTGCCGGGCATGAGGAACACCGCGTACGCGACCGCGCCGCCGAGCAGCACGAAGACCAGGATCAGCAGCGTGCGTCCGAGGGACCGCGGGGAGTCGGCGCCGCGGGCGGACGGCGAGCGCGGGGCGCGGGGCGCGCGCGGGGCCCGCTGCGGGATCTCCTCGCGGTACTCCTCGTACTCCGCGTACTCCGCGTACTCCTCCCGGAACCCGCCGGGATGGTCCACCGGTCCGCCGCCGTGGTCGGGCCCGGACGCCACGCCGTGCTCGTACGCCCGGTCGTGCTCGCGGACCTCCTCGCGGCGGGCCGCGGCGCGGGGCTCCTTGGCGCGCTTGTGGCGGTGCCGGCCCGCCCCCGCTCCCCCGCGCCACCGGCGCACCAGCTCGCCGCGCCGCCGCACGATCGGCAGCCGCGTCTCGTCGAAGGACGGCAGCGGGACGACGCCGACCCCCGCGTCCGGCTCGGGCGCCGACCGCACGAGCGACCGCAGCCAGCCGCGCAGCTCCTCGAAGTCCGGCCGCTCCGTCGGATCCTGACGCAGCAGCGACTCCACGACCGGGCGCAGCGGCCCGCACTCCTCGGCGAAGGCCGGCGGTTCGGCGCAGACCAGCTGGACGAGCTCGGCCGCGCTGTCCTCCGGGTAGGGGGCGTGCCCCTGGACGGCCCGGTAGAGGAGCGCGCCGAGCGCCCACAGGTCGGTGGCGGGACCGATCGGCGGCGCGAGGCGCCAGTTCTCGTGCACCGGGCCGGCCTGCTCGGGCGCCCAGCGCTCGGTGACGGCACCGACCACGGCGATACGGGTCTGGCGGGCCCGCTCGGCGTCGAGCCGGGTCGTCGGCCCGCGGTGCGCCGGGGCCGGCACCCCCGCCCGCTCCCCGTCGTCGTCCCGCGGCGACGCGGGCGCCGGCAGCCGCGCCGGCTCCGGGGCCGCGGCCGTGTACCCGGCGGGCAGCGCCGGGCGCCCCGAACCGGGGAGCACGGACCCGCCGCCGGCCGGGACCGGCCCGGAGCCGTCCCGCGACGCGTGCGGACCGTCGCTCCAGCTGCCCGCCAGCATCACGCGCGGCGGGGGACCCTGCCGCGGACCGCCGCCGTACGGCTCGTCGCCGTCGTCCTCGTCGTCGTCCTCGTCGTCCACCTGCGACCACCACTGCGGCCCGGGCGGCGCCGCGGGCGCCCGAGGGGGCGGCACCTCCGACGGGCCCGCCTCCGCCTCCGGCTCCGGGCCCCGCTCCCGCTCGGCGTCCGGCGGCACGGGGCGCTGGGCCGGGAGCGCCCCCGTCTCGCCCAGCCGCGCCGCGGCCCGCGCGCCCGCCCGGTACGCGGCGATGGCGCCCGCCCGCGCGGCCCGCACATCGGCGGTCGGCGGCGCGGCCGCCGGCTGCGTCGCGGCGGGCTGCGCGGGGGTCGCGCGGCCGTAGGGGTCGGACCCGTAGGGAGCCGTGCCGTACGGGGCGTCGTCGTAGGGGTCGGGGTCCTCGTCGTCCTGCGCGTCGTCGTCCCACGAGGCCCCGACGGCGGGGGCGCCCCCCGGCGGACCGTCCGCGTCCGCGTCGCCCGGGCCGCCGTCCTCGTGGATCTCGTCCTCGTGGATCGCACCCTCGTGGACTTCGGCCTCGTGGATCTCGGTCCCGTGGATCTCGGTCCCGTACTCCTCCGTCGGCGCGTGCCACTCGGGCGCGTACGGCTCCTGGGCGTACGGCCCGGGCTCGTAGGGCTGGGGCTCGTAGGGCTGGGGCTCGTAGCGCTCGGGTGCGTGGGGCTCCGGTGCGTACGGCCGGAGCGCGGGGGACTCGTACGTCGCCGGCTCGGGCTCGTAGGGCGCAGGGGCGTACGGCTCCGGGGCGTACGGGTCGGGCGCGAACCGCTCGATCGCGAACGGCCCGGCCTGCGACGGCTCGGGCTCGGACGGCTCGGGCTCCGCCGCGGCGGTGTCGAAGGGACCCGAGGCGAACGGGTCGGGCGCGGGAGGCTCCGTGTCGGTCGGCACCGGGGCGTACCCGCAGAGGGCCTCCTCGGCCGCGCCCGCCGCGAGGCCGGTGAGGACGACGCGGCCGTCGTCGCAGACGAGGACCGTGCGGGCGGTGATGTTCCGGTGGACCCAGCCGTGGGCGTGGAGCGCGCGGAGGGCGGTGAGGACGTCGGCGCCGATCTCGGCGGCGCGGTAGGGGTTGAGGGGCCGCTCGGCGAGGAGCGCGGCCAGCGGCCTGGCCGCCACGACCTCGCTCACTATCCACAGCGATCCGGCCTCGGCGAAGACGTCGAAGACCTGGTCGAGGAGGGGGTGGTCGGGGATCTGCGCGGCGGCCTGGGCCGCCTCGATCGCCCGGCGCACGACGGGTTCGGCCGGACGTCGGGTGGCCCGCCCCGCACTGCCGTAGGGGTCCGCGGGGCCGCCGTCGCCGTCGAGCACCTCGGCGTCGACGAACTCGGGCAGCGGGACCTGGCGGACCATGACCTCCTGGCCGCTGTACGTGTCGAACGCGCGCGTCTCCGCAAGCGCGTACGTGTCCGCGTCCGCCGGCGGCAGCGGCAGGCGGTAGCGGTCCGCGAGCACCCTTCCCGCGTAGTCGTCCACGACGCCTCCCCACGCGCGCGGTGGCCTCCCGTGGGCCCGCGGATCCCTCGGGATCGTGCGGGATCACGCGAGTCCGTCAATTCCGGTCCGGCACCGTGCAGTTAACGGCTCTGTTCGACTGCGTACGGTCCACGAACTCTCACGATACGTGGCACCGGTCAGTCCTTGGGCGTGAACGTGGCGAACGCCGTCTCCCGCAGGGTCCGGCACTCGGCGCCGTTCCACTCGTCCGCCTTGCAGCTGACCATGATGGAGTAGCCGTGCCGGGCGTCCACCTTGAAGCCGCGGTTGAGCACATGGACGCGGATGCCCTTCTGGGTGCGCTCGAACTCCCAGTCGGCGACGGTCGGGTAGCCCTTGTACGAGACCGGGTGTATCCCGATGTGCCGGTAGTCGTTGCTGCTGGCGGCGACGCCGGCCATCGCCAGGCGCCAGGCGGCGGCCGCGTCGTCCTTGGGGCTGTCGTTGAAGTCGACCTGGACCCGCGGGAAGCCGCCGCTCGCGCTGAATATCCCGCCGGAGTCGTATCCCGCTATGGCGCGGAGCCGGAAGGTGGAGGGCATCGCCATCGAGAAGTGGAACTTGGCGTTGGTGACGAGGGTGTAGCCGGCGGGCAGTCCGGCGCCGGTGCCGCCGCCGGGCTTGGCGGTCGGCGTGCCGCCGGTGGCGTTCGACCCGTCCGTGGAGCCCGTCGTGCCGTTCGCACCGGTCGCTCCGGTGGAGTTGGTGTCACCGGGCTGGGCGCCGCCCTGCTGACCGGGGCCGCCCGGCGTCTGGCCCTTGCCGCCGTCGGAGCCGCCGGAGGCGTCGCCGCCCGTCGCGTCGCCGGTCGAGGCCGTCGTGCCGCCGCTTCCCTTGCCCTGGTTGCCCGCGTCGCCGCCCCCGCCGAGGGAGACGGCCAGGATCGTGCCGAGCACGGCGAGGACCGCGACCGCCGCGATGATCACCAGCGTGCGGCGCGGCACGACGTCGGTCAGCGTCGCGCGGGCCGCGGCGGGCTTGCCGCCGGGCCGGCTCGGTTCGGTCCGCGGCGCGGTGGAGGAGGCCGCGTTGCGCACGGACTTCAGGGCACCGCGCATCCGGTCGGCAGCGGCCTCGGAGCCCTGCTTGCGGTCGGCCGCCGGGGCCGGCGGCACGGTGGGCGCCGCCGGCACGTGCGCCGGGCGGGGCGGCAGCGGTACGACCTTGGTGACCTCGGGCGAGGCGACCGGGGCCGCCTCGGGCGCGTCGAGCACGGCGCGCAGCAGGATCCGCGCGCCGGCGTCGTCGAGCCGCTGCGCCGGGTCCTTGGCGAGCAGGCCGTAGATGACCTGCTCCAGCTCGGGTCCCGCGTTCTTCGGCGGGTCGACCGGCTCGGTCATGACGGCCGTGAGGGTGGCGATGGCGGAGCCCTTGTCGTACGGCGGGCTGCCCTCGACCGACGCGTAGAGCAGGCCGCCCAGGGACCAGAGGTCGGCGGCGGGGCCGGGCTTGTGGCCGCGGGCGCGCTCCGGGGAGATGTACGAGGGGGCGCCGACGAGCATGCCGGTGGAGGTGATCGAGGGGTCGCCCTCGACCTGGGCGATGCCGAAGTCGGTCAGGACGACCCGGCCGTCCTCGGCGATCAGCACGTTGGACGGCTTCACGTCGCGGTGCAGGATGCCCTCGCGATGGGCCGAACGCAGCACGTCGAGGATGGCGAGGCCGACCTCGGCGGCGCGCCGGGGCGTCAGGGTGCCGTCCTCGCGCACGGCGTCCGCGAGGGACTTGCCCTCGATGAGCTCCATGACGATCCAGGGACGGTCGTCCTCGTCGACGACGTCGTACACGGTCACGGCGCCGTTGTTCCGGATCCGGGCGATGGCCTTCGCCTCGCGCAGGGTCCGGGTGATGAGACGGCGCTTCTCGTCGTCGTCGATGCTGGTGGGGAAGCGGAGCTCCTTGACGGCGACGGTGCGGCCGAGGATCTCGTCGACCGCGCGCCAGACGGTGCCCATGCCGCCGCGCCCGAGGACCACGCCGAGCCGGTAGCGGCCGGCGAGGAGCCGCCCCTCGCCCACCGGGGCCTTGCGCAGCCTGTCGCCGCCGGACGTGCGCGCGGCGCCCGCCGCGGGCGCGCGGCCGCTCTCGCCGTCGCCGTCCCCGGCGCCGAAGCCCGCCCGGCCGGTCGAGGGCTCGGTGCCGCGGAGCCGTCCGGTCGGTACGTCCTCGACGGGGCCGCCGGCCGGGGCGGAGGGGGTGCCGGCGGCGCCGGGGCGCCCACCGGAATCCTTCACTCCGTCAGACGGCGCGTCCGTGCCGCCCTTCGCCGCCGGGTCGCCGCCGGCGTCCTCGACGCCCTGCGCGGGCTGCCCGGGACGTGCGTCCTCCGGAGCCTTCGCACCCCGTCCGACCTGCGCGTCCTGCTCGTCCCGCCCCGGTTCACGCGCGGCCGGGACCGCTCCTCGGTCGCCGTCGGTCGCGGCCCCCGCGGCGGCGTCCCGCCTGGGGTCCTTCGCCGTGTCCCGCGACTGCTCCGCCTCCGACATGCGTCCCCTCTGCGATCCCTGATCCGCGCCGCGTCTGCCGCTTCCCGCGCGATGCGGTAACCCGCCCTGGAAGAGAGCCCATTGTCCCTCACCTCGGGACGGGCGGCGCCCCCGGGTCCGTACTCCGGGATGACGACGCTTCCGCACGCCCTCCAGGTTCCCACCGTATTGCGGACGACCCGGACGTCCTGTCAGATCGACGTCCGATCCGTCCCCGACCGTCCCCCGCCGGGACGGGCGCCGCCGCCGGCTCCGGCCCGGCCGGTGCGCCCGTCCCGGCCGGGCGGGCCGTCAGATCGGCACGATGTCCGGCGCGCCGAGCCGCGCCGCGTCGGCCGTCAGGTCGTCGGGCTGGCGCTGCGACTCGCGCTCGGCCTCCACCCGCTTCTCGTAGTGCTCGACCTCCTTCTCGATCTGGAGGTCGTCCCAGCCGAGGACCGGCGCCATCAGTTCCGCGCACTCGCGGGCGCTGAGGGTGCCCCGGTCGAAGGTCTCGATGGAGATCCTGGTCCGCCGGGTGAGGACGTCGTCGAGGTGGCGGGCGCCCTCGTGCGAGGCGGCGTAGACGATCTCGGCGCGCAGGTAGTCGTCGGCGGCGGCGAGCGGCTCGCCGAGACCGGGGTCGGCGGCGACGAGGTCGAGGATCTCCTGCGTCAGGGAGCCGTAGCGGTTGAGGAGATGCTCGATGCGGACGACGTGCAGTCCGGTCCGGGCGGCGATCCTGGCGCGCGCGTTCCACAGGGCCCGGTAGCCCTCGGCGCCCAGGAGCGGGGTGTCCTCGGTGACGCAGGGGGCGACGCGCTGGTCGAGGCCGTGGACGGCCTCGTCGACGGCGTCCTTCGCCATGACGCGGTACGTCGTGTACTTGCCGCCGGCGACGACGACCAGTCCCGGCACCGGGTGGGCGACGGTGTGCTCGCGGGAGAGCTTGCTCGTGGCGTCCGACTCGCCGGCGAGGAGGGGGCGCAGGCCCGCGTAGACGCCCTGGACGTCGTCGCGGGTCAGCGGGGTGGCGAGCACGGTGTTGACGTGCTCCAGGAGGTAGTCGATGTCGGCGCTGGACGCGGCGGGGTGCGCCTTGTCGAGGTCCCAGTCGGTGTCGGTGGTGCCGACGATCCAGTGCCGCCCCCAGGGGATGACGAAGAGCACGGACTTCTCGGTGCGCAGGATGAGTCCGGTGGTGGAGTGGATGCGGTCCTTGGGGACGACCAGGTGGATGCCCTTCGAGGCACGGACGTGGAACTGGCCGCGCTCGGCGATGAGGGCCTGGGTGTCGTCCGTCCACACCCCGGTGGCGTTGACGATCTGCTTCGCCCGGATCTCGTACGCGACGCCGGCCTCGACGTCCTGGACGCGGGCGCCGACGACCCGCTCGCCCTCGCGCAGGAACCCGACGACGCGGGCCCGGCTGGCGACCCTGGCGCCGTAGGAGGCGGCGGTGCGGACGAGGGTGGTGACGAAGCGGGCGTCGTCCATCTGGGCGTCGTAGTACTGCAGGGCGCCGACGAGGGCGTCCTTCCTGAGGCAGGGCGCGACGCGCAGGGCGTTGCGCCGGGAGAGGTGCCGGTGGACGGGGAGTCCGCGGCCGTGGCCGGAGGAGAGGGACATCGCGTCGTAGAGCGCGACGCCCGAGCCGGCGTAGAACCGCTCCCAGCCCTTGTGCTGGAGCGGGTAGAGGAAGGGGACCGGCTTCACCAGGTGGGGGGCGAGCCGCTCCAGGAGGAGTCCGCGCTCCTTGAGCGCCTCGCGGACGAGGGCGAAGTCGAGCATCTCCAGGTAGCGCAGGCCGCCGTGGATGAGTTTGCTGGACCGGCTGGAGGTGCCGGAGGCCCAGTCGCGGGCCTCGACGATGCCGGTGGTGAGCCCTCTCGTGACGGCGTCGAGCGCCGTACCCGCGCCGACCACGCCGGCGCCGACCACCAGTACGTCGAGTTCGTGCTCGGCCATGGCCGCGAGCGCCTCGACGCGCTCGGCGGGTCCCAGTGTCGCTGTCCTCACGGCTGCTGCCTCCCGTCGTCCCCCGTCCGTTCCGTACGGGCTCCTTTTCCCGCACGAGCGGTGGGCACCGCACGAACCGGGCCGTGTGTGGCCCGGCTCACAGTCCTGATTCTGTCCCGGTCCGGTGACTTCAGCCACCGCCTCGCCGCCACCCTGTGGATAACACTCGGCGACCTTGAGGCGCACAATGCCGCATGTCGGTCATATTTACGCCTAGTCTGACATTGCGCGCGACTCGATCTGTCCACCGGGCTTGCGCCTCGCGTCCCCTCCGGCTACAGGGAAGGACGGCCCACCCCCCATGCCCGCTGATCTCGCCGTCATCGGCCTCGGCCACCACGGACTGCCCCTCGCCCAGGCCGCCACCGCCGCGGGCATCGACACCGTCGGCTACGACACCGACCCCCGCCCCGTCGCCGAACTCGCCGCCGGCCGCTCCCCCGTCGACGGCTCCCTGACCACACCCGAGATCCGCCGCATGCTCGCGGGGGGCTTCCGGCCGACCACCGACCCGGCCGAGCTCGGCCGGGTCCGCACCGCCGTCCTCTGCGCCCCGACCCCCCTCGGCCCGGACCGCACCCTCGACCTCACCGCCGTCACCGAGGCGGCCCGTGCGCTCGCGGCCCGGCTCCGCCCCCACACCACCGTCCTCCTGGAGTCCCCCGTCCCGCCGGGCACCACCGAGGGCCTCCTCCGCGACGTCCTGGAGACCGGCTCGGGCCTCCGCGCCGGCCGCGACTTCCACCTCGCGTACTCGCCCGGCCGCATCGACCCCGGCAGCCGCACCCACGGCTACGCCGGCACCCCCAAGGTCATCGGCGGCCTCACGCCGGCGTGCACCGAGTCCGCCGCCACGTTCTACGGCCGGCTCACCGACAAGGTGGTACGCGCGCGTGGCCCCCGCGAGGCGGAGACGGTCAAGCTCCTGGAGACCAACTTCCGGCACGTCAACATCGCCCTCGTCAACGAGATGGCGGTCCTCTGCAACGAGCTCGGCGTCGACCTGTGGGACGTCATCCGCTGCGCCGAGACCAAGCCGTTCGGCTTCCAGGCGTTCCGCCCGGGCCCCGGCGTCGGGGGCCACGGCCTCCCCGTCGACACCGTCGGCGCCCACCGGCCGCTGCGTCTGGTCGAGCTCGCCGGCCAGGTCAACGAGCGCATGCCGGCGTACGTCGTCCAGCGCGCCGCCACGCTCCTCAACGAACACGGCAAGTCGGCCCGCGGCGCCCGGGTGCTGCTGCTCGGCATCACGTACAAGCCCGACCTCCCCGACCGGCAGGGCTCCCCCGCCGACGAGATCGCCCGCCGCCTCATGGACCTCGGCGCGACCGTCAGCTACCACGACCCGCACGTCCCGGACTGGCGCGTCCGCGAGCTCCCCGTCCCCCGCGCCGACTCCCTCTACGAGGCCGCCGCCCACGCCGACCTGACGATCCTCCTCCAGCACCACCGCACCTACGACCTCCAGGGACTCGCGGTCAAGGCGCAGCTCCTGCTCGACACCCGCGGCGCCACACCCACCGGCACGGCCCACCGCCTCTGAAATCCCCTGGGCGGCCGGGTGGGCGGACTGCTAGCCTCCGGGCTCTTGTTCGCACATCCGTGCGCCCGTGTCCCTGGGGGGGATCACCGCATGTCTCAGCCCGTTCCGCCGCCGTCCGGCAACCCGTTCGCCGAAGGCGCCGCCCCGCAGCCCTACCCGATGGCTCCGCCGCCCGCGCCGGCCCGCGACAACGTGGCGCTCGGCCTCGTGGCCGCCCTCGTGACGGCGATCGTCACGGGCGTGGTGTACGGAGCCGTCATCGGCGGCATCGAGCGCGAGATCGGCTGGGCCGCCGTCGGCGTCGGCTTCCTGGTCGGCCTCGCCGCGGGCAAGGTCGGCGGCCGCAGCCCCGTCCTGCCGTTCGCGGGCGCGGTGTTCTCCCTCGGCGGCGTCTACCTCGGCCAGCTCGTGGGCATCGCGATCCTGGCGGGCAAGCAGCTGCACGTCTCCGCCTCGGAGCTCTTCTTCCAGGAGTTCGGCACGCTGACGGAGGTGTGGAACGCGGACAAGGACGTCCTGACCTTCCTGTTCTTCGCGCTCGCCGCCTTCGCCGCGTTCTCGGGCGCCAGGAAGGCCGCGTAGTCACCGGCGTACGCCGAGGGGCCCCGCACCGGACGGTGCGGGGCCCCTCGGCGTACGGAGCGTGCCGGGCGTCAGCGCTTGTGCTGGGCGTCCGCGACGGTGACCTCGACGCGCTGGAACTCCTTGAGCTCGCTGTAGCCGGTGGTGGCCATGGCGCGGCGCAGGGCGCCGAAGAAGTTCATGGAGCCGTCGGGGGTGTGCGACGGACCGGCGAGGATCTCCTCGGTGGTGCCGACGATGCCCAGGTCGACGAGCTTGCCGCGCGGCACGTCCTCGTGGACGGCCTCCATGCCCCAGTGGTGGCCCTTGCCGGGCGCGTCCGTGGCGCGGGCCAGCGGGGAGCCGATCATCACCGAGTCGGCGCCGCAGGCGATGGCCTTCGGCAGGTCGCCGGACCAGCCGACGCCGCCGTCGGCGATGACGTGCACGTACCGGCCGCCGGACTCGTCCATGTAGTCGCGGCGGGCCGCGGCCACGTCGGCGACGGCGGTCGCCATCGGGACCTGGATGCCGAGCACGTTGCGCGTGGTGTGCGCCGCGCCGCCGCCGAAGCCGACGAGGACGCCGGCCGCGCCGGTGCGCATCAGGTGCAGGGCCGCGGTGTACGTGGCGCAGCCGCCGACGATGACCGGGACGTCGAGCTCGTAGATGAACTGCTTCAGGTTCAGCGGCTCGGAGGCGCCGGAGACGTGCTCGGCGGAGACCGTCGTGCCGCGGATGACGAAGATGTCCACGCCGGCGTCGACGACGGCCTTGGAGAACTGCGCGGTGCGCTGCGGGGAGAGCGCGGCGGCGGTGACGACGCCGGAGTCGCGCACCTCCTTGATGCGCTGGCCGATCAGCTCTTCCTTGATCGGGGCCGCGTAGATCTCCTGCAGACGGCGGGTCGCGGTCGCCTCGTCCAGCTCGGCGATCTCGTCGAGCAGCGGCTGCGGGTCCTCGTACCGGGTCCAGAGACCCTCCAGGTTCAGGACGCCCAGGCCGCCCAGCTCGCCGATCCGGATGGCGGTCTGCGGCGACACGACCGAGTCCATCGGGGCGGCCAGGAAGGGGAGCTCGAAGCGGTAGGCGTCGATCTGCCAGGCGATCGAGACCTCCTTCGGGTCCCGGGTGCGCCGGCTCGGGACGACGGCGATGTCGTCGAACGCGTACGCCCTGCGGCCGCGCTTGCCGCGCCCGATCTCGATCTCAGTCACGATGTGTGGCCTTTCCCTCTACGTCTGCGCCTACCAGTATCCCCGACACAAGCGTGGGGGGCGGCTCCGGCCACATGCCGGAACCGCCCCCACGCGTCGCGCTGTGTTACTTCCTGCTGTAGTTCGGCGCCTCGACCGTCATCTGGATGTCGTGCGGGTGGCTCTCCTTGAGGCCCGCCGAGGTGATCCGGACGAAGCGGCCGTTCGACTGGAGCTCCGGCACCGTGCGCCCGCCGACGTAGAACATCGACTGGCGCAGACCGCCGACCAGCTGGTGCACGACCGCGGAGAGCGGACCGCGGTAGGGCACCTGGCCCTCGATGCCCTCGGGCACGAGCTTCTCGTCCGAGGCGACGCCCTCCTGGAAGTAGCGGTCCTTGGAGAAGGAGCGCTGCTCGCCGCGGGACTGCATGGCGCCGAGCGAGCCCATGCCGCGGTACGACTTGAACTGCTTGCCGTTGATGAAGAGCAGCTCGCCCGGGGACTCCTCGCAGCCCGCGAGGAGCGAGCCGAGCATCACGGTGTCCGCGCCGGCGACGAGCGCCTTGGCGATGTCGCCCGAGTACTGCAGGCCGCCGTCGCCGATCACGGGGACACCGGCCGCCTTGGCGGCGAGGGACGCCTCGTAGATCGCGGTGACCTGCGGGACGCCGATGCCGGCGACGACGCGGGTGGTGCAGATGGAGCCGGGGCCGACGCCGACCTTGATGCCGTCGACACCGGCGTCGATGAGCGCCTGGGCGCCGTCGCGGGTGGCGATGTTGCCGCCGATGACGTCGACGGAGGAGTTCGACTTGATCTTGGCGACCATGTCGCCGACCAGGCGGGAGTGACCGTGGGCGGTGTCGACGACGATGAAGTCGACGCCGGCCTCGATCAGGGCCTGGGCGCGCTCGTACGCGTCGCCGGCGACGCCGACGGCGGCGCCGACGAGCAGCCGGCCTTCCTTGTCCTTGGCGGCGTTCGGGTACTTCTCGGCCTTGACGAAGTCCTTGACCGTGATGAGGCCCTTGAGGATGCCCGCCTCGTCGACCAGGGGCAGCTTCTCGATCTTGTGGCGGCGCAGCAGCTCCATGGCGTCCACGCCGGAGATGCCGACCTTGCCGGTGACCAGCGGCATCGGGGTCATGACCTCGCGCACCTGGCGGCTGCGGTCCGTCTCGAAGGCCATGTCGCGGTTGGTGACGATGCCGAGGAGCCTGCCGGCCGGGTCGGTCACCGGGACGCCGCTGATGCGGAACTTGGCGCAGATCGCGTCGGCCTCGGCGAGCGTGGCGTCGGGGTGCACCGTGATCGGGTCGCTGACCATGCCGGACTCGGAGCGCTTCACGAGGTCGACCTGGTTGGCCTGGTCGGCGATGGAGAGGTTGCGGTGCAGCACACCGACACCGCCCTGTCGCGCCATGGCGATCGCCATGCGGGACTCGGTGACCTTGTCCATCGCGGCGGAGAGGAGCGGGATGTTCACCCGCACGTTCTTCGAGATGTACGAGGCGGTGTCGATCTGGTCGGGCGCCATGTCGGACGCGCCCGGCAGGAGCAGCACGTCGTCGTAGGTCAGCCCGAGTGTCGCGAATTTCTCGGGCACTCCGTCGACGTTGGCAGTCATGACACCTTCCCAAATGGCCTTGATCGGTGCGGGATGTCCATGCTAACGGGCTGAAGCGGTGTCTCATTCCACGATCAAGATCAGCGGGAAGCTTTGGACGTTCACACGTGTACGAAAGGGATGACTGGCGCCGGCGAGACTTACTGCTCGGCCAGCGCACGGAGCCGGCTGAGGGCACGGTGCTGGGCGACCCGGACGGCGCCGGGCGACATGCCGAGCATCTGGCCGGTCTCCTCCGCGGTCAGGCCGACGGCGACCCGCAGCACCAGCAGTTCGCGCTGGTTCTCCGGGAGGTTGGCGAGCAGCTTCTTGGCCCACTCGGCGTCGTCGCTGAGCAGGGCGCGCTCCTCGGGACCGAGGGAGTCGTCGGGCCGCTCGGGCATCTCGTCGGAGGGCACGGCCGTGGACCCCGGGTGCCGCATGGCGGCGCGCTGGAGGTCGGCGACCTTGTGGCCGGCGATGGCGAAGACGAACGCCTCGAACGGCCGGCCGGTGTCCTTGTAGCGCGGGAGCGCCATCAGGACGGCGACGCAGACCTCCTGGGCCAGGTCCTCGACGAAGTGCCGGGCGTCGCCGGGCAGCCGGTTGAGGCGGGTGCGGCAGTACCGCAGGGCGAGCGGGTGCACCCGTGCGAGCAGGTCGTGCGTCGCCTGGGCGTCACCGTCGACCGCGCGACCGACGAGCGCGCCGATCTCCCCCTGCCCGGCGGGCATGGGGGACCTCACGGTCTCGTCGTCACGCATCGCTCCATGGTGCCCCGACGCTTCTGCGTTCGCGGCACCGCGTCCGTAGTTGTGCACCGAAGCGTTATGAGCAGGTGCGCCGGAACTCATCTCCCGCGCCCTCCCCTCCCGCTCGATCGACTCGTCCCCGAGGAACTCCACATCTCAAGGATGCGTCATCCGGCGGGGAAGTGACACAAGCCGGCCCCGTCCGCCCCGCGACGGACGCGGACTCGGACGGGGACATGGCGGGTGACCTGCGATTCAGCGGACCAGGCCCCAGCGGAATCCGAGCGCGACGGCATGCGCCCGGTCGGACGCACCCAGCTTCTTGAAGAGGCGACGCGCGTGCGTCTTGACCGTGTCCTCGGAGAGGAAGAGCTCGCGCCCGATCTCCGCGTTGGACCGGCCGTGGCTCATGCCCTCCAGGACCTGGATCTCGCGCGCGGTGAGGGTGGGCGCGGCGCCCATCTCGGCCGAACGGAGCCGGCGCGGGGCGAGCCGCCAGGTGGGGTCGGCGAGCGCCTGGGTGACGGTGGCCCGCAGCTCGGCGCGCGAGGCGTCCTTGTGCAGGTACCCGCGGGCGCCCGCGGCGACCGCGAGCGCGACGCCGTCGAGGTCCTCGGCGACCGTCAGCATGATGATGCGGGCGCCGGGGTCCGCGGAGAGCAGCCGGCGGACGGTCTCCACGCCGCCCAGACCGGGCATGCGTACGTCCATCAGAATCAGGTCCGAGCGGTCCGCGCCCCAGCGGCGGAGGACTTCCTCGCCGTTGGCCGCGGTGGTCACGCGCTCGACGCCGGGCACGGTCGCGACCGCGCGGCGGAGCGCCTCTCGGGCAAGCGGGGAGTCGTCGCAGACGAGGACGGATGTCATGCCTGACCTCCGCGGCTCTCGCAGCTGTAGCGCGTCACCTTGAGCCTCCAGGGCTGTACGTAATCGTCACCTGTGCGATTGACGCTCTCGGACACCTGCCCGATCACTTGTTCCTTCAACCGCTTCCACACACTCAACGACGGTCACTCGAAAGAGTTACGGGGCGGACGCACGACTTCGGCACTCTGCGTGAGGGGCCGCGCACGGAGCAGAGCGTTGGGGTCGCTCGCCCCAGATCGAAAGCTATGCCCCATTTAGCGGCTTTTCTTCCCTTTTCGCAGTGTCTGTGGCTAGATTCGCAATGAGTCATATTTACATCTACTTCGACAGTAGGTGTGCACACCTCGACCTGTCGGGGACCCGGAGGCCCCGCTGATCAGCCATCCACCCGCCCACCTATCCGTTCGACACGGTTTCAAGGGGACAAGCGCAATGGCAGATTTCTCCCGCCTTCCCGGACCCAACGCCGATCTGTGGGACTGGCAACTGCTCGCGGCCTGCCGCGGCGTCGACAGCTCCCTGTTCTTCCACCCCGAGGGAGAGCGCGGCGCGGCACGGAGTGCGCGTGAGAACTCGGCGAAAGAGGTCTGCATGCGGTGCCCGGTACGCGCGGAGTGCGCGGCACACGCACTCGCCGTGCGGGAGCCCTACGGCGTATGGGGCGGCCTCACCGAGGACGAACGCGAAGAGCTCATGGGACGCGCCCGGAACCGCCTGATCTCGGCGGCACCGACGACCGCGTCGGCCGCGAGCACGGCGCCCATGACTCCCATGACACCCATGACGACATCGCCCGCGGCCGCGGGCCGGCCGATCGTGGAGCGTATGTGAAGGAACGTTTCTTCAACTGATCCGGTAAGCCGCGCGCACGCGCGTGTCGGGCATGCCCGCGCGCGCGTGGCGGACTCTGGCCGTCGCGGCGGGCCCCTGCGCGCGCCGGACGCGCCCCGACGGGCGCCGTCCGGCGCGGGGGATGCCCTCTACGCGCGCGCGGCGGCGCGCGTCAGCTCGTCCAGCGTGGCGGCGACGGCCGGGACCTGGGCCAGGTCGGGCAGCGTCAGGGCGACGATCTCGCGCTCGACGGCCGGCTCCACGGTCACCGTCCGGGCGCCCTTGGGGCGGACGGACTCGATGGCCAGCTCCGGCAGGACGGCCACGCCGAGGCCCGCGCCCACCAGGCCCACCACGGCCGGGTAGTCGTCGGTGGCGAAGTCGATGCGGGGGGTGAAGCCCGCCTCCTCGCAGACGTCCACGAGCTGGCGGCGGCAGCGCGGGCAGCCGGCGATCCAGGACTCGTCGGCGAGTTCCGCGATGCCGACCGCGCCCGCGTCGGCGAGCCGGTGTCCCTCGGGCACCAGGCCCACGAGCCGGTCGGCGAGCAGCGGCCGGACGACCAGGTCGTCCCACTCGGCCTGCCCGGCTCCGTACCGGAAGGCGAGGGCCACGTCGCAGTCGCCCTCGCGGAGCATGTCGATCGAGCGCGGCGGTTCGGCCTCGACGAGCGAGACCCGGGTGCCGGGGTGCGCGGCCCGCAGCGCGGCGAGCGCGGTGGGGACGAGGGTGGAGCTGCCGCTCGGGAAGGAGACCAGGCGGACGCGGCCGGCCCGGAGCCCGGCGATCGCGGCGACCTCCTCCTCGGCCGCGGTGAGTCCGGCCAGGATGCCGGAGGCGTGCCGGACCAGGACCTCGCCGGCCTGGGTGAGCCGCATCTCGCGGCCGGTGCGGATCAGCAGCGGGGTGCCGGCCGACGCTTCGAGGGCCTTCATCTGCTGGCTGACGGCGGGCTGGGTGCAGCCCAGTTCCCGCGCCGCGGCGGAGAAGGAGCCGGTGGCGGCGACGGCGCGCAGGACGCGGAGGTGGCGGGCCTCGATCATGGTTCAAGCATAAGCGAATCTTGGGTTGCACGGGCAATATTCGCCACAGACTTTGACTTCGATGCCCTTAAAGTGCTCTCATGACCTTGCTGAGTGTGAATGTGGGCCGTGCCCGGGCCGCGGAGTACACCGACTCCGCGACGGGAAGGACGGGCATCGACAAGCGCCCCGTCGACGGGCCGGTGCGGATCTCGGCGCCCGGGCCGCCCGGCGTCGGCGGCGGCGGGCTGGCCGGGGACGCCGTCTGCGACCTGCGCTTCCACGGCGGGAACGACCGGGCCGCGTACGCCTTCGCCCGTGAGGACATGGACCGGTGGGAGGCGGAGCTCGGCCGCGAGCTGGCCAACGGCTCCTTCGGCGAGAACCTCACCACCCGCGGTCTCGACGTCAACGGGGCCCTGATCGGCGAGCGGTGGCGGATCGGCGACGAGGTGGTCCTGGAGGTCACCGGCGGCCGCATCCCGTGCCGCACCTTCCAGGGCTTCCTCGGGGAGAAGGGCTGGGTCAAGCGGTTCACGGCGTCGACGGCCGGTCCCGGCGCGCTGCTGCGGGTCGTCGAGCCCGGAGAGGTGCGGGCCGGCGACCCGATCACGGTCGTGCACCGGCCGGACCACCGCGTCACCGTCGCCCTGCTGCACCGGGCCGCGACCACCGAACGCACCCTGCTTCCGGACATGTTGGCCGCCGCGGAGTGGATGGAGTCGGGACTGCTCGCGCTGGCCCGGCAGTACGCCGAGAAGTACGGCCGGCCGTAGCGCTCCGGCGGGGCATTACCGTGCCCGTATGACGACTGCACTGATTACGGGCGCCACCGCGGGCATCGGGGCCGCCTTCGCACGGAGACTCGCCGCGGACGGCCACGACGTCGTGCTCGTGGCACGGGACATGAAGCGGCTCCGTGAGCAGGCGACCGAGCTGCACGACCGCCACGGCATCGAGGCCGAGGTGCTCTCCGCGGACCTCTCCGAGGAGAAGGGGATCGCAGCCGTCGAGGCCCGGCTCTCCGACCCGAAGCGGCCCGTGGACGTGCTCGTGAACAACGCGGGCTTCGGCAACAAGGGCCGTTTCCTGGAAGTCTCCATGGCCGACGAGCTCAAGATGCTCACGGTGCACTGCGAGGCGGTGCTGCGGCTGACCTCGGCCGCCGCCGCATCGATGAACGAGCGGGGCCGCGGGGCCGTGGTGAACGTGGCCTCGGTGGCCGCCTTCGTGCCCCGTGGGACCTACGGGGCCTCCAAGGCGTGGGTCGTGCAGTTCACCCAGGGCGCGGCGCGCGACCTCGCGGGCAGCGGGGTGCGGCTGATGGCGCTCTGCCCCGGCTTCGTGCGGACCGAGTTCCACGAGCGGGCCGGGATGGGCACGGACAACATCCCGGGCTGGATGTGGCTCGACGCGGACAAGCTGGTGACCGCCGCGCTGACGGACCTGGACCGGGGGAAGACGCTGTCGATCCCCGACCCGCGCTACAAGGCCCTCATGGGTGTCGTGAAGCTCGCGCCGCGCGGCCTGCTGGGCGGCGTCTCCTCCAAGGCGGGCCGCAAGTACGGGCCGAAGTAGCCTCCGCACTCCCCCGGTTCACTCCGGCCCGGCCTCCGGGGCATCGAGCGGCAGCCGGGTGGCGGAGCCGTCGTGCCAGGTCACGTGCAGGGTGCGGCCGGTGACCCGGACGCGCGCCAGGTCGGTGAGGGGCACGGGGTCGGGCGCGCCCGTGAGCGAGGCGAGGGCGACGAAGAGGCTCTCGCGGCCGCTCGTGGTGCCGTGCAGGGCGAGGGTGCGGGTGCCGGGCCCCTGGAGGGTCTCCCCGGTGGGGAGTGCGCCGGCCTCGTGCCCGGCCGGGTAGCCGTGCGCCGGGTGGAGCCGGGCGTGCGGCCCGCCGGGGGTGGTGGCCCATCCGGTCTGCCGTACGGGGGTCCCCTCCGGGGCGCCGGTGACGAGATGGGCGCGGACCTCGGCGCGGCCGTGCGCGAGGGTCGCGGAGAGCACCCGGACGCCGGGCAGCGGCCGGTGGAGCGAGGCGGCCCAGCCGGGTCCGGTGCCGGCCGGGGTGGCGGGGCCGCGGGTGGTGGGCCTCCCGTCGACGACCAGGGCGAAGTGGTTGTCGGCGGGGGCGGGCGGGCCGGTGGGCCCGGTGCGGGTGGAGTAGGCGTGGCGGGCGTAGCCGGGGTCGTCCTCGGCTCCCTCCGCGCTGTGCACGTGGTTGCTGCCGTGGTTGTGGAGACGTACGAGACCGTCCGCGGCGGTGGTCTGGACGAGCAGCCCGGCGGGGGCGAAGGGGCGGACGGTGTCGGCCCGTTCGGCGGGCAGCGGCTCCTCGGGGTCGGTCCAGGCGGGGTGGCCGGCCGGCAGGAGGAGCCCGAGGAACCCCTTGGACGCCCAGTAGGGCGACCCCGGTCCCGAGTACTCCTGGACGAGCGGCGGGTGCGGGCCGTGCCAGCCGAGGGTGAGGAGCCCGCGCTCGTCGGCGGCGCCGCGGTCGAGGAAGTACCGCAGGGAGCCGGAGGCGAGGCGGCGGGTGGCGCCGGGGGTGAGCGGCGTGTGCCCGGTGAGGGCGCCGAGCCAGGGGGCGGCGGCCGCGGCGAAGCGGTAGATCAGGGAGCGCCCGTACGGGAGGGGTGCGCCGTCGGCGTCGAAGAGGTGCACGTAGTCGTCGAGATGGGCGCGGAGCCGGGGGCCGTAGCGGTCGAGGAGCTCCCGGTCGCCGGCGAGGTGGGCGTGGAGGACCGGGTAGAAGTGGAGGGCCCAGGCGTTGTAGTGGTCGAAGGCGCGGTTGTCCCCGTCGCTGTACCAGCCGTCGCCGAGGTACCAGTCCTCGACGCGGGACAGGGAGCGGTCGACGGTGGCGGCGGCGCGGTCGGTCTCGACGCCGGCGTCCTGGAGGAAGCCGGCGACGGTGAGCCCGAAGAGCCACCAGTTGTTGTCGACGGGGGACGGTCCGAGGGCGGGCAGGAGCCAGTCGGCGACCCGTCGGCGGGTGCGGTCGTCGAGGCGGTCCCAGAGCCAGGGGCGGGTGAGGCGCAGGCCGAGGGCGACCGAGGCCGATTCGACGACGGCCTGGCGGGTGTCGGCCATCAGGGGCCAGGAGTCGGGGTCGTCCCGTCCCGGGTTCCGGGTGCCGGCGGCGAGTCCCTCGGCGTACCGGTCGAGGTGGCCGTGCGGGTCCTCGCCGTGGGCGCCCGCGACCCGGAGGGCGGCGAGGAGGAAGGTGCGGGCCCAGCCCTCCAGGCCGTCGGAGCGGACTCCCGACCAGCTGGGGCGGGGGCCGGGGAGGTCGATCAGCGCGCGGCCGGGCGAGGCGTACGGGCGGACGGCGAGGAGCAGGCGATCGGCCGTGGCCTCCCAGTGGGGGCGGGTCCAGCCGGTGTACGGGCTGAGCTCACGGTTCTCGGGCGGCGTGGGCATGATGCTCCCTGAGGGCTCCCTGACGACGTCTGCGTCGCCCGGAATCCTGGACGGGCTCCGATCGAACCGTCAAGAGATCACGAGCGAATGATCGAAAATCCTGTCGTTCGATCATTTCTGGGACTAGGGTCGAGGGACCACCACCACCGCGAGGGGGAACTGCGCCGTGCGCGAGAGTGCTGCCGAACGACACGACCGACTGCTGGCCCTGGTGCGCGAGCGCGGCACCGCCCGCGTCTCCGAACTGGCCGAGCGGCTCGGGGTGTCCCCCGTCACCGCACGCCGGGACGTCGAGGTGCTGGCCGGGCAGGGGCTGCTCGACCGGGTGCACGGCCAGGTCTCCTGGCCGCGGGGGCAGAGCGCCACGGGCGCCGGACGGCCCGGCGAGGGCCTGGTCCTCGGCCTGCTCGCCCCCTCCGCCACGTACTACTTCGCCGAGGTCATCCGCGGCGCGCACGAGGCGGCGGCCCGCGCCGGCGCCCGGCTGGTGCTGCGCATCTCGGACTACCGGCCCGAGGAGGACCGCGCCCGCACCGAGGGGCTGCTCGCCGCCGGCGCCGAGGGCGTGCTCGTGGCCCCCGGCTGGCGGGGCCCCGAGGACCGGCTCGCGTACGGGGACTGGCTGGCCGGACTCCCGGTGCCGACCGTCCTCCTGGAGCGCAGGGCCGAGCCGGGCAGCCCGCTGGACGACCTCGACCGGGTCGTCTCCGACCACGGCCACGGCGTCCTGCTCGCCCTGCGCCACCTGCTCTCCCTCGGCCACGCGACGCCGCTGCTCGTGGCGCGGCGGGACTCCCCGACGGCGCTCGCGGTACGCGCGGGATACACCGAGGCACTGGGCACGCTCGGACTGAAGGAGCCGCGCCCGGTCATCGACTCCGTACCGGCCGAGGCGGACCCGGAGGGCTTCGAGCGGGCGGTGCGCGCCCTGCACGACGCGGTCCGCTCGGGCCTCGCGGGCGCGGCCCTGGTCCACAACGACGTGGACGCGATCGAGATCGTGCAGCGCCTGGCCGAGCTGGGCGTGCGGGTGCCGCAGGACCTCGCCCTGATCGCGTACGACGACGAGGTCGCGGCCCTGGCCGACACCCCGCTGACGGCGGTCGCGCCGCCGAAGCGGCAGGTGGGGCGGCACGCCGCCGAGCTGCTCGTGGAGCGGCTCACCGAGGGTCGGGACGAGGAGCCGGCGCGGCGCCATCTGAGCCTGCTGCCGCGGCTGCGGGTGCGGGCCTCGTGCGGGGCGCGGGGCGACTGACGGCCTCCGCGGCGGGGTGGCGGCGTCTCACGATCGATCTGATCTTTTTTCGATCAATCAATCTTTCGCTCTTGACTTCGGTCATGAACGGTCACAGGATCACGGCCACAACCTCCCCAGCCGCCCCGCCCTCAGGAGCCGAGCCGTGACCCGTAGTTGGAGCAGAACGTCCCGCGTCATAGCCGGCACCGCCACCGCCCTCGCCGTCCTCACGGCCTGCGGCGGCGGCGGTGACGACACCGCGAACAAGTCGAACGGGCCCGTGACCATCACCTTCTGGGGCTGGGCCAAGGGCTCCAAGGACGTCGTGGACGCCTTCAACGCCTCCCACACCGACATCCAGGTGAAGTTCGAGGAGATCCCCTCCGGCACCGCCGGCGGCTACGCCAAGATCTCCAACGCCGTGAAGGCCGGCAACGCCCCCGACCTCGTCTCCATCGAGTACTCCTCGCTCCCCGAGTTCGTGAGCTCCGGAGCCCTCCAGGACATCGGCGGCGAGTTCACCGAGGCCGACCGCGCCAAGCTGCTCCCGCAGACCGTCGAACTCACCACCCTCGGGGGCAAGTCCTGGGCCGTCCCCTTCGACGCCGCCCCCCAGGCGTTCTTCTACCGCAAGGACCTCTTCGCCACGTACAAGGTCCAGGTCCCCACCACCTGGGACGAGTTCAGGAAGGCCGCCGAGCAGGTCAGGAAGGCCGACGCCAAGGCCCGCATCGCCACCTTCTTCCCCGACGACCCGACCACCTTCGAGGCCATGGCCTGGCAGGCCGGCGCCCAGTGGTTCAAGGCCGAGAACGAGACCTGGAAGATCGACACCACCGACCCCGCCACCACCAAGGTCGCCGGCTACTGGCAGGGCCTCCTCGACGCCGGACTCGTCCACAAGAACGCCTCCTTCAGCCCCGAGTGGACCGGCTCCCTCAAGAACGGCACCACCATCGGCTACCTCGGCGCGTCCTGGGGCGCGGGCGTCCTCAAGGGGACCCTCCCCGAGCAGGACGGCAAGTGGGGCGTCGCCCCCATGCCCACCTGGGACGGCAAGCCCGCCAGCGGCATGCTCGGCGGCACCTCCTTCGCCGTCACCAAGGACAGCGGGCAGAAGGCCGCGGCCGTCGCCTTCGCCGAGTGGATGTCCACCACCGAGGACGGCGTGAAGGCCCGCATCGCCTCCGGCACCTCCTCCGCCTTCCCCGCCGCCGCGGCCCTGCGCCCCGTCGCCAAGAAGGCGTTCGACGCGAGCTACTACGGCGGGCAGGACATCTACGCCCTCTTCGAGGCCGCGGGCGCGTCCATCAGCCCGAACTGGGCCTGGGGCCCGACCACCGGCACCACCAACACCGCGATCAAGGACCAGTTCGGCAAGATCGCCCAGGGCGGCCCCGGCATCGCCGACGCCGTCAAGGCCGGCCACGACGCCACCGTCGCCGAACTCACCAAGCGCGGCCTGAAGGTCGAGGGCTGACATGAAGGCCCGAACCCGCGCCGCGGCGATCCTGCTGACCCCCTTCTTCCTCCTGTTCACCGCGGTGATGGTGGTGCCGATCGGCTACGCGGTCTGGCTCAGCCTCTTCACCGAGAAGCAGTCCGGACTGGGCTTCGGCGGCACCGAGACCGTCTTCACCGGCCTCGACAACTACACCGCCGCGCTCGGTGACCGGGCCTTCCGCGAGGGCTTCGGCGTCCTGCTCGGATACTGCCTGCTCTACATCCCGCTCCTGCTCGCCGGAGCCCTCGGCCTCGCCCTCCTGCTGGACTCGGCGCTCGCCCGCGCCCGCCGCTTCTTCCAGCTCGCGCTCTTCCTGCCGCACGCCGTCCCCGGCATCATCGCCGCGCTGATCTGGGTCTACCTGTACACGCCCCAGCTCAGCCCGGTCGTCAAGGCGATGGAGGCCGGCGGCGTCGGCTTCGACTTCTTCTCCCCCGAAGGCGCGCTGCCCTCCGTCGTCAACATCGCCCTGTGGGAGTGGCTCGGCTACAACATGGTCATCTTCTACGCGGCACTCCAGGCCATCGACCGCTCCGTCCTCGAAGCGGCCACCGTCGACGGGGCCGGCGCCTGGCGGATCGCCTTCGCCGTCAAGATCCCCCTCGTCAAGGCATCCCTCGCCATGGTCGGCCTCTTCACGGTCATCGGCTCCCTCCAGCTCTTCACCGAGCCGCTGATCCTCAACAAGGGCACCGGCTCCGCCGTCACCTCCACCTGGACGCCGAACATGTACGCGTACACCGCGGCCTTCGACCGCAACGACTACGGACTCGCGGCCGCCGCCTCCGTGCTCCTCGCCCTCACGGCCGCCCTGCTCTCCTTCGCCGTCACGCGGTTCACCGGCCGCCGCAAGGCCGGCACGGCACGGAAGGAGCGCACCGCATGAGCACCCGCTCCCCCGGCCGCTGGCTCTCGAAGACCGCCGTCAACGGCGCCCTCGTCCTCGCCGTCGTCTACATGCTCTTCCCGCTGATCTGGCTGCTCACCGCCGCCACCAAGGACGCCGGCGGCCTCCTCGCCGGAAACGCCTTCTCCTTCGACGGCTTCGACCTCGGCGGCAACCTGAGCCGGCTCGCCGAGTACAACGACGGCATCTACTTCCACTGGTACGCGAACAGCCTGCTCTACGCCGGACTCGGCGCCCTCGCCTGCTCGCTGGTCAGCGTCGCCGCCGGATACGCCTTCCACGTCTACGACTTCCGGGGCAAGGAGGCGCTCTTCGGGCTCGTCCTCCTCGGCGTGCTCGTCCCCACCACCGCGCTCGCCCTGCCGATGTACCTCCTCGCCAGCGAGGTCGGGGTCGTCAACACCTACTGGGCCGTGCTGATCCCCGTCCTCGTCAACCCCTTCGGCGTCTACCTCTCCCGGGTCTTCTGCGCCGGCTACATCCCCGACGAGGCCCTGGAGGCCGCCCGCATCGACGGCGCCGGCGAACTGCGCGTCTTCTGGTCCATCGGCCTGCGCATGGTCATGCCCGGCTTCGTGACCGTCTTCCTCTTCCAGTTCACCGCCGTCTGGAACAACTTCTTCCTCCCCCTGGTCATGCTGTCCGACCAGAAGCTCTACCCCCTGAGCCTCGGGCTGTACGCGTGGAACAGCAACGCCCACGCCGAACCCGACTTCTACCCCCTCGTCGTCACCGGGTCGCTGCTCGCCGTCGTCCCCCTCGTCGTCGCCTTCGTCTCCCTTCAGCGCCACTGGAAGGCCGGCCTCACCGCCGGCAGCGTCAAGTGAGGAAGGCCGGATCCCCCATGCGCCCCGCCCCCGACCACCGTCCCGCCCTCCTCCTCGCGATGGGCCCCGGCGTTCCCGAACGCCTGCTCACCGACGCCCACCGCGACCGGCTCGCCGCGCTCACCCGCACCGACCCGCACCTCGTCGCCCACGACCTCACCGCCCCCGACGCCCGGGTCGCCGCCGCCCTCGCCGACGCCGAACTCCTCCTCACCTGCTGGGGAGCGACCCCCCTGACCCCCGAGGTCCTCGACCGCGCGCCCCGCCTCAAGGCCGTCGTCCACGCCGCCGGCTCCGTCAAGCACCACATCACCGACGCCTGCTGGGACCGCGGCCTCCGCGTCACCTCGGCCGCCTCGGCCAACGCGCTGCCCGTCGCCGAGTACACGCTCGCCGCCATCCTCTTCGCGGGAAAGCGGGTCCTCGGCTCCGCCCGGCGCTACGCCGAACTCCGCGCCGACCACACCTGGCTCGTCGAGTCCGCCCCCTGGGGCAACTACCGCCGCACCGTCGGCCTCGTCGGCGCCTCCCGCATCGGCCGCCGCGTGATCGACCTCCTGAGCCCCTTCGACATCGAGGTCCTCCTCTACGACCCGTACGTCGACGTCGCCCCGCCCGGCGTGGAACTCGTGACCGACCTCGACGACCTCTGCGCCCGCAGCACCGTCGTCTCGGTCCACGCGCCCCAACTCCCCTCGACCCGGCACATGATCGGCGCCTCACAGCTCGCCGCCATGCCCGACGGCGCCACCCTGATCAACACCTCCCGCGGCTCCCTGATCGACGAGCAGGCCCTCCTCCCCCACCTCGTCTCCGGCCGCCTCCACGCCACCCTCGACGTCACCGACCCGGAACTCCCGCCCCCCGACTCCCCCCTCTACACCCTCCCCAACGTCCTCCTCACCCCCCACGTCGCCGGCTCCCTCGGCAACGAACTCCACCGCATGACCGACCAGGCCCTCGACGAGATCGCCCGCTACGTCCACGGCGAACCCTTCGCCGAGGAGGTCCTCGTCGACGACCTGACGCGCTCGGCCTAGCCGCCCGGTCCCGGTGTCCGCGCTCCCCCTGCCCCCCGCAGGCACCCCACCTAGACTGGAGAGGTCCCACCGCGGTCGGGAGGCGTCATGACGTTCGTACAGATCATCGACTGCAAGACGAGTCGGGTGGACGACCTGAACCGGCTCATGGATCAGTGGGTCGAGCAGACCGAGGGGAAACGGACCGCGACCCACAGCATGGTCGGGAAGGACCGGTCGGACGGCTCGCACATCGTGGAGATCGTCGAGTTCCCGTCGTACGACGTGGCCATGCGCAACTCGCAGCTTCCCGAGACCGACCGGATCTTCCGGGAGATGGTGGCGCTCTGTGACGAGATGCCGACCTTCACGGACCTGGACGTGGTCCGGGACGAGGCGATGTACAAGAACAACGCCCGGCGGCTGCTGGAGATGTTCGCGACGGAGCGGGAGCTGGCGCTGATGGACGAGGTGCTGGCGGAGGGGTACCACGACCACGATCCGACCAACGAGCAGGACGTGATCGGCATGGACGCGGTCCGGCGCGAGGTGGAGATGTGGCGGGGCGGCTTCGACTTCGCGTTCACCGTGGACGACCAGATCGCGGAGGGCGACCGGGTCTGCACCCGCTGGACGTGGAAGGGCAGCCACACCGGCGACTTCATGGGGCTCCAGCCGACCGGCATGGAGGTGACGATGACCGGGACGGTCATCCACCGGTTCCGGGACGACGGGAAGATCGTCGAGGGCTGGTGGCAGTACGACCTGCTGGGGCTGATGGGCCGGCTCGGCGCCATCGAGGGCTAGGGCCGCCGCCCCTCCGGATCCGAGGCGGCGGGTCCCGGGCGCCCCGCCCAGGACGCACCGAGGCCCGGTGCCCCCGCGACGGGGGCACCGGGCCTCGTTACCTGCTGTGGGCTATGCGCCTCAGTGGGAGTGACCGTGGCCGTGGCCGTGGCCCGCGTCCGCCGGCTCCTCTTCCTTCTTCTCCACCACGAGGGTCTCGGTGGTGAGCAGGAGGGAGGCGATGGAGGCGGCGTTCTCCAGGGCGGAGCGCGTCACCTTGACCGGGTCGATGACGCCGGCCTTGACCAGGTCGCCGTACTCGCCGGTCGCGGCGTTGAAGCCCTGGCCCTTGTCGAGCTCCGCCACCTTCGAGGTGATGACGTAGCCCTCGAGGCCGGCGTTCTCGGCGATCCAGCGCAGCGGCTCGACGGCGGCACGGCGGACGACCGCGACACCCGTGGCCTCGTCGCCGGTCTTGTCGAGGTTGCCCTCGAGGACCTTGACGGCGTGGACCAGAGCGGAGCCACCACCGGAGACGATGCCCTCCTCGACCGCGGCGCGGGTCGCGGAGATGGCGTCCTCCAGACGGTGCTTCTTCTCCTTCAGCTCCACCTCGGTGGCGGCGCCGACCTGGATCACGCACACGCCGCCGGCCAGCTTCGCGAGGCGCTCCTGGAGCTTCTCGCGGTCCCAGTCGGAGTCCGTGGACTCGATCTCGGCCTTGATCTGGTTGACGCGGCCCGCGACGTCCTCGGAGTTGCCGCCACCGTCGACGATGGTGGTGGAGTCCTTGGTGATGGTCACGCGGCGGGCGGTGCCCAGCACGTCCAGACCGGCCTGGTCGAGCTTGAGGCCGACCTCCTCGGCGATGACGGTGGCACCGGTGAGGGTGGCCATGTCGCCGAGCATCGCCTTGCGGCGGTCGCCGAAGCCGGGGGCCTTGACGGCCACCGCGTTGAAGGTGCCGCGGATCTTGTTCACGACCAGGGTCGACAGGGCCTCGCCCTCGACGTCCTCGGCGATGATCAGGAGCGGCTTGCTGGCGCCGGCCTGGATGACCTTCTCCAGGATGGGCAGCAGGTCCTGGATCGAGGAGATCTTGCCCTGGTTGATCAGGATGTACGGGTCGTCGAGGACGGCCTCCATACGCTCCTGGTCGGTCACCATGTACGGGGACAGGTAGCCCTTGTCGAAGGCCATGCCCTCGGTGAAGTCGAGCTCCAGGCCGAAGGTGTTGGACTCCTCGACGGTGATGACACCGTCCTTGCCGACCTTGTCCATGGCCTCGGCGATGAGCTCGCCGACCTGCTGGTCCTGCGCGGAGAGCGCGGCGACGGCGGCGATGTCGGACTTGTCCTCGATCGGGCGCGCGGTGGCGAGCAGCTCGTCGGAGACGGCCTTGACGGCGGCGTCGATGCCCTTCTTCAGGGCGGCCGGGGAGGCGCCGGCGGCGACGTTGCGCAGACCCTCGCGGACCAGGGCCTGGGCGAGCACGGTGGCGGTGGTGGTGCCGTCACCCGCGATGTCGTTGGTCTTGGTCGCCACCTCCTTCACCAGCTGGGCGCCGAGGTTCTCGTACGGGTCGTCGATCTCGACCTCGCGGGCGATCGTGACACCGTCGTTGGTGATGGTGGGGGCGCCGAACTTCTTGTCGATGACGACGTTGCGGCCCTTGGGGCCGATCGTCACCTTGACCGTGTCGGCAAGCTTGTTGACGCCGCGCTCAAGGGCGCGACGGGCGTCCTCGTCGAACTTCAGGATCTTCGCCATGGGAGCGGTTCAGCCCTCTCGGATTCAGGTGGAACGAACTGCGCCCCGGGGCGCCTGGAAGGGGCCTCGGGGCGCAGCTCAAAGCATCTGCTTCAGGTACTTCGGGTACTTCGGTGAATTACTTCTCGACGATCGCGAGCACGTCGCGAGCCGAGAGGACGAGGTACTCCTCGCCGTTGTACTTCACCTCGGTGCCGCCGTACTTGCTGTACAGCACGATGTCGCCGGTCTTGACGTCGAGCGGCAGACGCTCGCCGTTCTCGAAGCGGCCCGGGCCCACGGCCAGGACGACGCCCTCCTGGGGCTTCTCCTTGGCGGTGTCCGGAATGACCAGGCCAGAGGCGGTGGTCTGCTCGGCGTCGAGCGGCTGGACCACAATGCGGTCCTCGAGCGGCTTGATGGCAACCTTGGAGCTGGTGGTCGTCACGATCCGACCTCCCCCTTCGGAGATCTCACGGGGCTAACTGTCTGAGGTGGCGACCAGGTCGATCCGTCGTCGCGGGTGCCGGACCTGCCTGTCGCTGTGTTGGCACTCTCCAGTGGGGAGTGCCAGAGCCGAGACTATGACCGCGATTAGCACTCGGTCAAGCGGAGTGCCAATTCATCGCTCCGTGGCGTGACCGGCCGGCGTTCCGGCAGGTCGTGCGTCCGGCTCTCGCACCCCCGGGCGTCCGCCGCGTGGGGGACGCCTTCCGGCCTCTCGTCACGCGCCTCCTCGCGGGTCGGTGCGGGCCGGTGGCCGACCCGTTCCACCGCCTTCCGGCCGAGCCGTTCGATCGGGTCGACCGAGGAGGCGCAGGCCGGGAGGGCGAGGAGCGTGCCGGTGACGGCGAGAGCGGCGGTCCACCGCCGCGCCCGGGTCCTCACACGTAGTCCTCCAGCTTCGCGACGGCGTACCCCTTGGAGGTGATCACGTCCATCACCCGCCGGATCATGTCCGGCATGGTGCCCTTCCAGTCCTCCTTGCCGCGGAAGTGGGTGAGCACGATGTCGCCGGGGTGCAGGTCGCGGTCCCACTCGCGCCACTCCATGTGGTCGGGGAACGCCTCGGCGGCCCAGAGCGGGACGGCCTTGACCCCGCAGGACGCGGCCGCGCGCAGGGTGTCCTCGTTGTAGTTGCCGTAGGGAGGCCGGAAGAGCGGCGGCCGCTTGCCGAACTTCTTCTCGATGACCTCCTGCATGCCGCAGATCTCGCGCTTCTGCTTGGCGTAGGAGAGGGCGGGCAGGTAGCGGTGGTTCAGCGTGTGGTTGTGCAGGGAGACGCCGGACTTCTGCATCTTCGCGAAGTAGCCGTAGTCGTCGCTGACGACGTAGTCGCTGAGGAAGGCGCTGTAGGGGATCCGGAGTTCGTCCATCATCCGCAGCAGGGCGGGGTCCTTCTCCGCGCCGTCGTCGATGGTGAGGAAGACGACCTTCTGCTGGGTCGGGACGGTGGTGAAGACGGGCGGGAGGCCCTCGCCGTCGGTCTCGAAGCCCTTGCGGGTGGTGATCTTCGGCTTGACGGCGGGCGGGGCGGGCGCCTCCAGCGGGGTCCGGGTCAGGCCCCACTTCTTGGCGGCGAGCGCGCGGGCGGCGCGCTGCTTGCGGACCTTCTCCAGCTGGGCGTTGAGTGCGCCGGAGGCGCCCTGGACGGCCGGGGCCTGCTGTCCGGCGGCGGGGCCGGGGGCGCCCCGGTCCGGTTCGGCGGCGCCGGAGCAGGCCGTGGCCGTCGCGGCGAGGGCGGCGACGAGGAGGGCGGCCCCGAGGGCCCGAGGACGGGGGTGGGGCGCGCCGATTGCCATCAATTCTTCCTTTTGTCGTACGAGCTGCATGGCGCCGCATCCTGTCAGCGCGGAACCCCCTTCACCCGGCGCGACACCGCCGTACGGCCCCGCCGTCCCCCGGCCGGCCCACAGCGGCGCAGGGCCCACAATGGGACGGGTGACCGACCTCGCCTCCTTCGCCTCCCTGCTCGGCCCCGAGGGCCAGACGCTCCTGACCGCCCTGCGCGACCACGACCCCGCCCAGGAGCTGGCGGTGGTCTCCCGGCTGCGCCGCGACCATCCCGCCGAGCTGGTCACGGCGGCGATCGGCCAGGCACGGCTGCGGCAGCGGGCGGTGGCGAAGTTCGGCGCCGAGGACGCGTACCGCATGTACTTCACGCCGAACGGCGTCGAGCAGTCGACCCGCGCCTCGGTCGGCGCCTACCGGGCGGCCCGGCTGAAGGCGCTCGGCGTCGGCAGCGTCGCGGACCTCTGCTCCGGGATCGGCGGCGACGCGATCGCGCTCGCCCGCGCCGGGATCTCCGTCCTGGCGGTCGACCGCGACCCGCTGACCGCCGAGGCGGTCAGGGCCAACGCGGCGGCGCTCGGCCTCGCGGAGCTGATCGAGGTCCGCTGCGCGGACGTGACCGAGATCGACACCAGCCCGTACGACGCGGTCTTCGTCGACCCCGCGCGGCGCGGCGGGCGGGGCCGGATCTTCGACCCGGAGGCGTACTCGCCGCCGCTGTCCTGGGCCGTCGAGGCGGCCCGCAAGGCCCGGCACGCCGCCCTGAAGGTGGCGCCCGGCATCCCGCACGAGGCCGTCCCCGCGGACGCCGAGGCGGAGTGGATCTCGGACGGCGGGGACGTGAAGGAGGCGGTGCTCTGGTTCGGCACGGAACCGGGCGCCCGGCGCGCCACGCTGCTGCCCTCCGGCGCCGGACTCACCGGCCGGGGACTGTCCGACCCGGCGGTCCGGCCGGTCGGCCGCTACCTCTACGAACCGGACGGCGCGGTCATCCGCGCGCACCTCGTCGCCGAGGTCGCCGAGGAGCTGGACGGCGGTCTGATCGACGAGACGATCGCGTACGTCACGGCCGATTCGCTCGTCCCCACCCCGTACGCCGCGGCCTACGAGATCACCGACGAACTCCCCTTCAACCTGAAGAAGTTGAAGGCGTTGCTGCGGGAGCGGGAGGTCGGCACGCTGACCGTGAAGAAGCGCGGCTCGGCGGTCGAACCCGAGGAGATCCGGCGCAGGGTGAAGCCCAAGGGCCCCAACGCGGCGACGGTGCTGCTCACTCGGGTCGCGGGAGCCCCGACGATGCTGATCGGCCGGCCCGCGGGCGGGGGCCGGTGAGCCGCACCGCGAAGCGGTAGTGGCCGAGGGCCTTCGTCAGGCCGGTGAGCCCGATGACCCAGAGGATCAGGGCGGCGCCCATGCCGTACGCGACCAGGCCGTAGCCCCCGTCCTCCCACCGCGCGCCCGCGGGCACGGCGAAGCCCAGCCAGAGCCCCGTCCCGCACATCGCGAAGGAGAGCAGCAGCCAGCAGGCGCTGAGGGCGGGGGCGCGCAGCCGGGCGTCCGTCGGGCCGTGCCGGTCGAGCGCCGCCCACCGGACGGTCAGCTCGCGGACGGTCCGGTCGCGCCGCAGGCCGCGGACGGTCAGCCAGCCGACCGGGACGAGGACGCCGATGCCGAGGACCGTGGCGAAGACCCCCGTCATGACGGTGAGCGGGTCGGGCGCCGGTCCGCCGAGCGAGGTCAACAGCACGCCGACCAGTCCCCAGCCCAGCTCCAGGAGCGCGCACCACACGAGGAACATCGCGAGCCGTCCGGGGCCCAGCAGGCGTCGTCCCAGCTCGTCGAGTGCGCGCGCCCGGTCGGCGAGCAGCGCCTCGCGGTCGGGCCAGCTGCGGAGTTCGGCGGGCGGGGGCGGCGGGGGAAGGGGCGTGCGCGGGGACATGCCCCGACCCTAAGCGCCGTCGGCCGGCCCCCGCGACGGACTTCCGGGCCTCCGGTCCCCGGGCTCCCCCTCCGCGGCCCGCGCCCGCAGCAGAGCCCGCTCGCTCTCGTTGCGGGTGAGGGCCGCCGCCCGTTCGAACTCGGCGCGCGCCTCCGCCGTCCGCCCGAGCCGTTCCAGCAGGTCGCCCCGGACGCTGGGCAGCAAGTGGTAGCGCGCGAGGGCGGGTTCGTCGGCGAGGGCGTCGACGAGGGGGAGGGCCGCGGCCGGGCCCTCGGTCATCGACACGGCGACGGCGCGGTTCAGTTCGACCACCGGGGAGGGCGCGAGGACGCCG
This sequence comes from Streptomyces sp. NPDC051180, assembly GCF_040689545.1. Lineage (NCBI taxonomy): Bacteria > Bacillati > Actinomycetota > Actinomycetes > Kitasatosporales > Streptomycetaceae > Streptomyces > Streptomyces sp. NPDC051180. The sequence goes on along the minus strand of NZ_JBFBBC010000005.1, from coordinate 327,576 downwards.
AGCCGGCCGTACAGCGCGGCGATGGTCGCCCAGTCCGTCACCTCGTACGAGGCCGCCCGCGCGTGGCAGGCGGCGATCGCGGCCTGGAGGGCGTACGGGCCGTAGGAGCGCCCGTCCCCGGCCCGCGCCAGGGCCGCGAACCCGCGCCGGATCAGCAGCCGGTCCCAGCGCCGCCGGTTCTGCTCGGCGAGGAGCACCGGCCGGCCGCCGGCGCCGGTCCTGGCGGCCGTCCGGGACGCCTGCAGTTCGAGGAGGGCGGCGAGGCCGTGCACCTCGCTCTCCTCGGGCATGAGGACGGCCAGCCCGCGGGCGAGCCGCAGCGCGTCCTCGCACAGGCCGGGCCGCAGCAGGTCGTCGCCGGCGGTGGCCGCGTACCCCTCGTTGAAGATCAGGTAGACGACCTCCAGGACGGAGCCGAGCCGGGCGGCGCGCTCCTCCCCGTACGGCACCTCGAACGCGACGCCCTCCCGGGCGAGGGTCCGCTTGGCACGGGTGACGCGCGCCGCGACGGTCGCCTCCGGGACGAGGAAGGCGCGGGCGATCTCGTCGGTCCTGAGCCCGCCGACGAGCCGGAGCGTGAGCGCCGCCCGCGCCTCGGCGGAGAGCACGGGGTGGCAGGCGGTGAAGACGAGCCGGAGGACGTCGTCGTCGATGTCGCCGGGGCCGGACGGCTCGGGGTCGTACGACGCCTCCGTGAGCGTCCGGCCGACCTCGGCGAGCTTCCGGGCGTACGTCTCGCGCCGCCGCACCAGGTCGACGGCGCGGTGCTTGGCGGCGGCCGTCAGCCAGGCACCCGGCCGTTCCGGGACGCCCGACCGCGGCCACTGCTCAAGGGCGGAGACGAGGGCGTCCTGCGCGATCTCCTCGGCGATGCCGACGTCGCGGACGATCCTCGCCACGGTGGCGATGATCCGCGCCGACTCCATCCGGAAGACCGTCTCCACCGTGCTCTGCACCGTCACGGGTCACATGACAGCACACCGCGGGTCAGCCCTCCGGCATCTCCTCGACCTCGCGGACCTCCAGGCCGACCTTCCAGTGCGGCGGGTGGACGGCGAGGAAGCGCTTCCCCCACTCGACGGCCTCGGCCATGTCCTTGCACTGGAGCATCGCGTAGCCGCCGACGACCTCCTTGGTCTCGGTGAACGGTCCGTCGGTGTACGACAGCTTCCCGTCCGACCAGGTGATCCGGGTGGCCTCGGCGGTCGGCCGCAGACCGGCGGTGTCCACCATCGCGCCGGCCTTGCCGATCTCCTCGAAGAGCGCGCCCATCCGCTCCTCGAAGCCGGGGTCGGCGCTCTCCATGTCGATGGTGTTCTCCTCGATGCGGACGAGGGACAGGAAGCGGGGCATGACGACTCCTCGGTGGTGCGGTGGCGGGGCCGTTCCCCGCCTTCCACACATACGTCGAACGGGGAGGGGCCGCATCGACACCACGCCAGGAGAAGTTCTAGACGTAGTCCTCCAGGCGGGCCACGGTGAAGCCCTGTTCCTGGATGCGGCGCAGCATGGTCGCCGTCATCTCGGTCATCGTGCGGCCCTTGAGCTCGGAGGGGCCGCGGAAGTGGGCCAGGACGATGTCGCCGGGTCGGAGCTTCCGGTCGCCGCGCTGGTACTGCATGTTCTTGATCTGCATGGACTCGCGCCACAGGACGATCGCGTCGACCCCGCACTCCCCCGCCGCCGCGCGCGTGGCCTCGTTCCAGTTGCCGTACGGGGGTCGGAAGAGGCGGGGGACCTGGCCGTACCGCTCCCGCAGCCGGGTCTGCTGGCCGCATATCTCGCGGCGCTGGGCCTCCTGGGAGAGGGTGCGCAGGTTCGGGTGGGTGAGGGTGTGGTTGGCGAGGCCGTGGCCCTGGGCGACGAGCGGCGCGAAGTACCCGTAGTCGGCGCGGATGGCGGCGTCGGTGAGGAACATCGTGAAGGGGATGTCGAGGTCCCTCATCATCTCGACGAAGGCGGGGTCCTTCTCGGCCCCGTCGTCGATGGTGAGGAAGACGATCTTCTCGCGGGTGGGTATCTCGCTGATGACCGGCACCGGTCCGCCGGGCGGGCGGACCACGGGCTTGACCGCGGGCGGGGCGGGCGGTGCCGCGAAGGGCCGGAGACCCCACTTGCGGTACGCGGCCGCGCGGGCGCCGCCGGCTCCGGGCGCCCGGTGCGCGCCGGCCGCCCCTCCGGCCGACCCGGCGGACGCCCCGTCGGCGCCTCCGCCGGACGCACCGCCGGTCGGGGTGGCCACGGGGGCGGGAGCGGCGGCGGGACCGTCCTCGGCCGTGCAGCCGGTCACCAGGAGGGCGACGGCGGTCAGGGCCGCCCACAGCGCGATCGTCTTCTTCACGCGCTGTGGGATGCCCCCAGCGGTCGAATGGTTGCCCGAAGCTCGCTTATTCGACCGATCCCGTCATGCGGCCGACGTGGCCCTCGGGCCCGAAGGCCGCCTGTGCGACCGCTCGTGCGACCGCCTATGCGACCGATTCGAAGCGCCAGCGGTGGACCGGGCGGGTGATCAGATCGGCGTCCGGCTCCGGCAGTTCGGGCAGCTCGGCGTCGAACGCCTCCGCCTCCCACCAGGTGAGGACGAGGACCCGGTCCTGGGGGGCCCGGAAGATCTCCCGGCGGACCGGCTCCCGGGCGAGGACCTGCGCCCGCGCCCACTCCAGGAGCTCGGCACCCCGGTCCTGGGCGGCCCGCGCCTCCCACATGAGGGTGAGCCTCACGAGTACAGGTTCTCCTTGCTGACCTCGTGCACGTGGTCGTGACCGTGGGCGTGGTCGTGCGCGCTGCCGGGCACGTGCGGGTCGGTCACCGGCAGGGACGAGTCCGCCGACAGCTCCAGGTCGGAGGCCGGCCGGTTGCGGGCCACCATCTCCGAACCGAGCGCCGCGACCATCGCGCCGTTGTCCGTGCACAGACCGGGACGGGGCACCCGCAGCCGGATGCCGGCCCGCTCGCAGCGCTCTTGGGCGAGGGCCCGCAGCCGCGAGTTGGCGGCGACGCCGCCGCCGATCATCAGGTGGTCGACGCCCTCGTCCTTGCAGGCCCGGACGGCCTTGCGGGTGAGCACGTCCACGACCGCCTCCTGGAAGGACGCGGCCACGTCCCGGACCGGCACCTCCTCGCCGGCCGCCCGCTTGGCCTCGATCCAGCGGGCCACGGCGGTCTTGAGGCCGGAGAAGGAGAAGTCGTACGCGGGGTCCCGCGAGCCGCTCAGACCGCGCGGGAACGCGATGGCGGCCGGGTCGCCCTCCTTGGCGAGCCGGTCGATGACCGGTCCGCCGGGGAAGCCGAGGTCGAGCACGCGGGCGATCTTGTCGAACGCCTCGCCGGCCGCGTCGTCGATGGTCGCGCCCATCGGGCGCACGTCGGAGGTGATGTCGGCGGAGAGCAGCAGCGAGGAGTGGCCGCCGGAGACCAGCAGGGCCATCGTCGGCTCGGGCAGCTTGCCGTGCTCCAGCTGGTCGACGCAGATGTGCGAGGCCAGGTGGTTGACGCCGTAGAGCGGCTTGCCGAGCGCGTAGGCGTACGCCTTGGCCGCCGAGACGCCGACGAGCAGCGCGCCCGCCAGGCCGGGGCCCGCGGTGACGGCGATGCCGTCGAGGTCCTTCGCCGAGACGCCGGCCGTCTTCAGGGCGCGCTCGATCGTCGGGACCATCGCCTCCAGATGGGCGCGGGAGGCGATCTCGGGCACGACGCCGCCGAAGCGGGCGTGGGTGTCGACGCTGGAGGCGATGGCGTCCGCGAGGAGCGTGGTGCCGTGGACGATGCCGACGCCGGTCTCGTCACAGGAGGTCTCGATGCCGAGTACGAGCGGTTCGTCAGCAGCCATCAGTCATTCCAGCCATGGTCGGTACGGACATCAGATCTCTGTCCCGGTTCCTTGAACGGTCAGTCGCATCACGAGCGCGTCCACGTTTCCGGGCTGGTAGTAGCCGCGCCGGAAACCGATGGGCTCGAAGCCGAAGCGCTCGTAGAGCTGCTGGGCCCGGGTGTTGTCCACGCGCACTTCGAGGAGGACCTCGTCGCACTCGAAGGCGGTGGCGTGGTGGAGCAGGTCGGTGAGGAGCCGGGCGCCGAGCCCGGTCCCCCACTGGTCGCGGGAGACGGCGATCGTCTGCACGTCGCCGAGTCCGCCGGCGGCGGCGAGTCCCGCGTAGCCGACGAGCCGCTGCCCGCCGTCCCCGTCGGGGGTCTCCGCGACGATGTAGCGGCGGGTGGCGCCCGGCCCCCGGGAGTGCGCCAGCTCGGACCAGAACATCCCCGCGGACCAGGCGTCCTCGGGGAAGAGCTCCGCTTCGAGGGCGAGCACGGGGGCGATGTCCCACCAGCGCATCTCCCGCAGCACGGCGGTCACTGGGGGGTGACCACCTTGTAGTTCTTCGGCACCTGCGCGTCGGGGCGCCGCAGGTACATCGGCAGCGGGTCGAGGAAGCCGTCCCCGCCGGCGGCGAGCCGCTCGGCGGCGAGGGCGGCGAGCGCCGCGGCCGACTGGTGCTCGGGGTCGCGGGCGTCGGGGAAGGCGTCGGGGTAGAGACGGGCGCCCGCGCCGACGACCGGGAGGCCGGCGAGCCGCTCGGCGATGTCGGCGGGCCGGTCGACGGCCGCGTCGGTCACCCGGGTGCGGGAGTCGTCGTAGCGCGCCCAGTAGACCTCCTTGCGCCGCGCGTCCGTGGCGACGGCGAAGGGCTCGTCGAGGCCGGCGGCGTAGGCGAGGCCGTCGAGGGTGCACAGTCCGTGGACGGGCACGCCGAGGGCGGAGGAGAAGGTGGCGGCGGTGACCAGACCGACGCGGAGACCCGTGTACGGGCCGGGGCCGACGCCGACGACGACGCCGGTGACCGCGTCGAGCGCGAGGCCGGCCTCCTTGAGGACCCGGTCGACGGCGGGCAGCAGCAGCTCCCCGTGACGGCGGGCGTCGACCTGGCTCGACGAGGCGACGACGGCCTCGCCGTCGTGCAGGGCGACGGTGACGGCGGGGGTGGCGGTATCCATGGCGAGCAACAGCACGCGAACAGCCTACGGCTCCCGGGCCCGGTGCCCCGAACCTCGGGGCGGCGGCTGCTACCGTCACCCTTCGATACGTTCGTACGAGAGGTGGGCACGGTGGCACGGAGCAGCTCGGGATTCGTGGCCGGGCTCACGGCGGCGGCCGTCGCCGCGGTCGCGTTCCTCGCCTACCAGGCTTCGGCCAGCGCTCCCGCCGATCTCTCGGTGAAGCCCCGGAACCCGGGCGCGTCCGTCCCCTCCGGCTCGCCGACCGGCGGCCCGAAGCGCCCGGCCGCGGACCCGCTGGCGGTGCCGGCGGCCTCGGGCACCGGCGAGCGGGTCGTGTACGCGCTCACCGACCGCCGGGTGTGGCTGGTCGACGCCAAGGGCAAGGCGACCCGCACGTTCGCGGTGATGCCGAGCACCGTGAACCCGCTGCCGGGCGCGTACCGGGTGACCTCGCGCTCGGGTTCGGTCCGCGGCTCGGACGGCGTGCAGATCGAGCACGTGGTCCGGTTCGCGAACAACCAGGACGTGGCGATCGGCTTCAGCGCCGCGGTGGACGGCTCGACGCCGGCCCCCGACCCGACGAAGAAGACCGGCGGGATCCGCATGAAGCGCGCCGACGGCGACGCCCTGTGGACCTTCGCGGTCATCGGCGCGAAGGTCGTCGTCGTCGCCTGAGACGGCCCGCGGCCTCCCGCGCCCGCACCGCCGTCCGCGACGGTGTCCGGGCGGCTCATGGCAGGGTGTCCCGCCGGTCGGGGTGTCCCTGCGGTCGGGTTGTCCCTGCCGGCAGGAGTGTCCCGGCGGTCGGCGTGTTCCTGCCGGTCAGGCCGCTTCGTCGCGCACGGCCGACGGCTCCGCCTCGGCCCGGTCGCGCTCCTCGGCGGTCTTGGCCGGCGGTGTCGAGAGCGCCCGGGCGGCCACGCAGGACGCCAGCAGCTCACTCATCGAGACGTGGTCCCGGCCGGGTTCCGCGCGCTCCGGCGTCGCCATGCATGCCTCCCGTAGGTTAGGTACGCCTAACCAGCTCGTGCGTCCATGTGACCACGGCTCGTACGACCCACGCAACACCTTGCCGACACGTTGTCGGAACCTACGGGCGGCACGCCGCCCGTCCGGCCCCCTCCGTTCAGAGCGCGGCCAGCTCCTCGCCGGCCCAGCGCGCCCCGATCCCGCGCAGCACGACCGTGCGCCGGTCGTCGTCGGTGTCGCCGGTCACCCGGTGGATGAGGAGGTGCAGCCGGTCGTCGGTGAGCTCCTCGACCTTGCCGTCGCCCCACTCGACCACCACCACGGACTCGGGCAGCGAGACGTCGAGATCGAGGTCCTCCATCTCGTCGAGGCCGCCGCCGAGGCGGTACGCGTCCACGTGCACCAGGGCCGGGCCGCCGACCAGGGACGGGTGGACGCGGGCGATGACGAACGTCGGGGAGGTGACGGCGCCACGCACGCCGAGCCCCTCGCCGAGGCCGCGGGTGAGCGTGGTCTTCCCGGCACCGAGTTCGCCGGTGAGCATGACGAGGTCTCCGGGGCGGAGGATCTTCGCGAGCCGGCGGCCGAGCTCCTGCATCTGCTGCGGGGAGTCCACGGAGAGGGTCGCGCCGGAGACGGGCGGGTGCGCTGCTTCCATACCCGCAAACTTAGCTCTTGCGGGCGTCCGCCCTCACCGCGGCCGGGCCGCCTCCGGGACCGCTCCGGCCCGCACGAGCAGGTCGGCGAGCCGGTCGGTGACCGCCTCGGGGTGCTCCAGCATCACCAGATGGCCGCCGTCGGGGACGATGACCAGCTCCGCGTCCGGGAGCAGGTCGCCGATGGCCTCGGTGTGGGAGCTGGGGGTCACCAGGTCGTTGTCGCCGGCCAGCGCCAGCACCGGAACGTCGCGGAAGGCGGCGAGGGCCGCCGCCTTGTCGTGCTCGGCGAAGGCCGGGTAGAACGCGGCGACCACGTCGATCGGGGTCGACTCGATCATCCGCTCGGCGAACCGGGCCACCGCCGGGTCCACGTCCTTCGAGGAGAAGGAGTACTTCTTGATCAGCCCGGCGAAGAGGTCGGCGGTCGCCCGCCGCCCGCGCTCGACCAGCTCCGCCTGGGAACCCAGCGCCCGCAGGACCCCCGGCAGGACCCGCCGGACGGCGTTGACCCCGGCGATCGGCAGCCCGTAGGACACCTCGCCCAGCCGGCCCGCCGAGGTGCCCACGAGGGCGACGCCGACCACCCGGTCGCGGATCAGCTCCGGCCACCGCTCCGCGAGCGCCATCACCGTCATGCCGCCCATCGAGTGCCCGACGAGCACCAGCGGGCCCTCGGGCGCCGCCGCGTCGATGACCGCCCGCAGGTCCCGGCCCAGCCGGTCGATGGTGACGGGCACCGCGTCGGGACCCGTCTGGGCCACCCCCTGGCCCGACCGGCCGTGGCTGCGCTGGTCCCAGTGGACGCTGCGGACGAGACCGCGCAGCGCGGCCCGCTGGAAGTGCCAGGAGTCCTGGTTGAGGCAGTAGCCGTGGCTGAACACGACCGTGACGGGGGCGGGTTCCTTCCGCCCGAAGAGCCGGCGGCGGCGGCCGGCCGGCGGATCCGGCTCGACCTCGTCCACCTCGTAGTACAGGACGGTCCCGTCGTCGGCGGTCGCCCGGCCGGGCGTGCCGCGCAGACCGCCGTACGGCTCGGTGGCGTCCAGGGCCAGTCGCGCCTTCTGCCGTACGGACCGGCCCACCGTGAGCCGCTCGACCGCGACTCCGGCGGCCGCGCCCGCGGCGAGCACGCCTATCGCGGCACCGGCGAAACCCGCCCGCCGCCAGCTGCTGGTCTCGCCCACGCCATCCCCCTCGTGCGTCGCTACGCGTCCAGATAGACGCGCGGCACGCGCGCGCCGATCCGGGTGACGATCTCGTACGCGATGGTGTCGGCCGCCACCGCCCAGTCCTCGGCCGTCGGCTCGCCCCGCTCCCCGGAACCGAAGAGCACCGCCTCGGTGCCCGGCTCGGGGGTGTCGCCGCCCAGGTCGACCACGAACTGGTCCATGGCGACCCGCCCGGCGACCGTACGGACGGTGTCGCCGACCAGGACGGGCCCGCGGCCCGACGCGTGCCGGGGGACGCCGTCGGCGTACCCCAGGGGGACGAGCCCCAGCGTGGTCTCGCGCTCCGTGACGTAGTGGTGCCCGTAGCTCACCCCGTGACCGGCCGGCACCTCCTTGACCAGCGCGATGCTCCCCTTCAGCGCCATGACGGGCCGCAGGCCGAGCTCGGCGGAGGTGCCGAGCTCCGGGCTCGGCGACACGCCGTACATCGCGATGCCGGGCCGGACCAGGTCGAAGTGGGCCTCGGGCAGGGTGAGGGTGGCCGGCGAGTTGGCGATGTGCCGCACCTCGGGCTCGACGCCCGCCTTCTCCGCGAGGTCCAGCATCGAGCGGAAGACGTCGAGCTGCGCGGCGATCGACGGGTGGTGGGGCTCGTCCGCACAGGCGAAGTGCGACCACAGCCCCGTCACCTTGACCAGGCCCTGCGCCTCCGCCTTCAGGGCCTCGGTGACGAGCTCCGGCCAGTCGGCGGGCTGACACCCGTTGCGCCCGAGCCCGGTGTCGGCCTTCAGCTGGATCCGCGCGCGCCGGCCGGTCGCCTCCGCGGCGGCGACGACCTCCCGCAGCGCCCACATCCCGCTCACGGACATGTCGAGACCCGCCTCGATGCCCCGGTCCCACGGGTCGCCGGGCGTCCAGAGCCAGCACATCACCGGCACGTCCGTGATCCCGGCGGCCCGCAGCGCCAGCGCCTCCTGCGGGGTGGCCGTGCCCAGCCAGTCGGCGCCGGCCTCCAGCGCGGCCCGGGCGCAGGGCACGGCGCCGTGTCCGTACGCGTCGGCCTTGACCACGGCCATGAGCCGGACGTGGGGGGCGACGCGGGCGCGCAGCGTGCGGACGTTCGCACGCAGCGCACCGAGGTCGATCTCGGCGCGGGCTCTGCGGGGCGGCGGTGTCTCAGTCATCGCGCCCAGTCTCTCAGGTGTCAGCTGCCCGGCCGCTTCCCCCAGATGTAGACCCGGTCACCCTTCTTGAGGACGCCCCAGAGTTTCTCCGCGTTCCGGTAGCTCAGATTGACGCAGCCGCGGCTGCCGGTCGGCGTGGCGAGCTGCCCGTACACGGCGTGGAACGCCTGGCCGCCGTCGAAGAACTGGGCGAACGGCATGGGAGTGTCGTAGAGGGACGACCAGTGGTCCTTGTGGCGCCAGTACACGGACTTCCAGCCCTTCCTGGTCGCGTACCCGGGCCGCCCGCTGCGGATGTTCACCACGGGGAAGGTCACCTTCTTCCCCTTCCGCACCCACATCAGCTGCCGGTCCAGGTCCACGCACGCCACCGGGTACGTCCTCACCGGGCACCGCTTCGCCGGGTCCAGCGACCTCCGCGCCGCCAGCAGCTCCGCCCTCGCCCACGTCACCGGCCCCGCGTACCCGTTCGCCGGCTTGATCCGCTCCTTCACCTGGAAGGCCCGGATCGCCCTGCAGTCCGCCGCGGACTGCCTCCCGTCCGCCTTCAGCCCCAGCAGCCGCTCCACGCGCCGCTGGTGCCTCCCCGTGCTCGCCGTGCAGGCCGCGCCCACCGCGCTCCTCGGCAGGTACTCCACCTCCCCCTCCTCCCCGGCGTCGGGGAGCGGCACCGGGACCTCCCCCTCCGGATCCAGCGGCGGCAGCACCTGGTCGGGCGTGTCCATCGGGTACTCCGGCCTCCCGCCCCCCTCCACCCCGGGCACCAGCTCGACGTCCGCCTGCTCCCCGGACCCGGGCCCCTCGGCCACGGGCACCGGGACCGCGGGCGCCGCCGCGGCGGCCCCCACCGGCCCCCAGACCATCACCGCGGCCAGCACCCACACCATCTGCGCTCTGCGCCTTCTCCCATTGATCACCCCACCCACCCCATCCCCCCGCCGCCCGCCCCGCGCGCCGGACGCCGCCTCTGGCCCAACGACTTCCCCCGACCGGGGCCCCGGGCAGGGTCGGGCCGGGCAGGGTCGGGGTTACGAGGCGGGCCGGTCGGGGGTCGTCACGTCGTGCCAGGCCGGCCGGAGCGCGTCGGCGACGTCGCCCGCCGTGATCGGCGCGGAGTGCGCGGAGGCCCGGCGGGCGGCGAGGCCGTGGAGGTAGGCGCCGCAGGAGCCAGCGTCCAGGGCGGGGAGCCCGGCGGCGAGGAGGGAGCCGCAGAGGCCGGACAGGACGTCGCCGCTGCCCGCGGTGGCGAGCCACGGGGTGCCGGTCGGGTTGACCCGTACGGGACCGGCGTCCGGGCCGCACACGAGCGTCGTGGAGCCCTTGAGCAGGACCGTCGCGCCGAAGCGGGCCGCGAGCGCGCGGACGGCTTCGAGCCGCCCCGCCTCGACCGTCTCCCGGGCGACGCCGAGGAGCGCCGCCGCCTCGCCCGCGTGCGGGGTGAGGAGGGTGGGCGCGGTGCGGCCCCGCACGACGGCCGGGTCGAGACCGCGCAGTCCGTCGGCGTCGACCAGGACGGGGACGTCGGTGGCGAGGACCTCGGCGACGACGCCGGTGTCGTCGCCGATGCCGGGACCGACGACCCATGCCTGGACCCGGCCCGCCCTGGCAGGCGGTCCGGCGTGGACCAGCGTCTCGGGGTGGGCGGCGATCACCGCGTCGGCGGCGGGCCCGACGTACCGGACGGCCCCGGCGCCGCCCCGCAGCGCCCCGGCCACGGCGAGGACGGCCGCGCCGGGGTAGCGGGCGGAGCCGGCGACGACGCCGAGGACACCGCGGCGGTACTTGTCGCTCTCGGCGCCGGGCGACGGCAGCAGCCGGGCGACGTCCTCGTGCTGGAGCGCCTCCAGCTCGGGGACGCCCGGCAGGACGGGCCCGAGGCCGATGTCGACGAGCCGCAGCGCCCCGGCGTACTCGCGTGCGGGGTCGACGAGCAGCCCCGGCTTGTACGTGCCGAAGGTGATCGTGGCGTCGGCCCGCAGCGCCTCCCCGCCGACCTCGCCGGTGTCGGCGTCGACCCCGCTGGGCAGGTCGACGGCGACGACGACCGCGCCGGAGCCGCGCGCGGCCCGGGCGACGGGGACGGCGTCGGGGCGCAGGCCGCCGTGTCCGCCGATGCCGGTGATGCCGTCGAGGACGAGGTCGGCGGCGGCGAGGGCGTCGAAGGGGTCGTCGGTGGTCCGGCCGCCCGCCGCCCGGAGGGCCGCGAGCCCGCCCTCGTGGGCCCGGGCCCCGAGCAGCACGGCCGTGACGCCGGCGCCGCGCCGGGCGAGCCGCGCGCCGGCGTACAGCGCGTCGCCGCCGTTGTCGCCGCTGCCGACGAGGAGGACGACCCTGGCCCCGTACACCCGCCCCTTGCCGAGGAGGGAGAAGCAGGCCGCGGCGAGTCCGGCGGCGGCCCGCTGCATGAGGGCGCCCGCGGGCAGGCGGGCCATGAGGGCGGCCTCTGCGGCCCGTACGGTCTCGACGCGGTGAGCGGTTCGCATGGTCCGCAGTCTGCCGCAGTCCCCGGGCACCCGCCCGGGACGAACCGCCGACGGCCGGGGCGGGCCGGGAGGCCCCACCCGCCGCCCTGCACCGACGAGGCCGGACCCGGCCCGTCGCCCCGGACCGGCAGGGGCCCGGCCGTCCGAGGACGGCCGGGCCCCTGGTGCCCCCGCGGGAGCGTCAGCCCTCGGCGATCACCACGGCCGAGGCCACCCCCGCGTCGTGGCTCAGCGAGACGTGCCAGTGCCGGACGCCGAGGTCCGCCGCACGGGCGGCCACGGTCCCCCGGACGCGCAGCCGCGGCTGACCGGTGCCCTCGACGTACACCTCGGCGTCCGTCCAGAGCAGCCCGCCCGGCGCCCCGAGCGCCTTCGCCAGTGCCTCCTTCGCGGCGAACCGCACCGCGAGCGAGGCCGGGCCGCGCCGCTCGCCGCTGGGGAGCAGCAGCTCGCTCTCGACGAAGAGGCGCTGGAGCAGCCCGGGCGTGCGCTCGATCGACGCGGCGAAGCGGTCGATCTCCGCCACGTCGATCCCCACCCCGATGATCATCTGTTACCTCACTCCACGGTCACGGATTTGGCCAGGTTGCGCGGCTGGTCGACCTCGTTGCCCCGCGCGGTGGCGAGCTCGCAGGCGAAGACCTGGAGCGGCACCGTGGAGACCAGCGGCTGGAGCAGCGTAGGCGTGGCCGGGATCCGGACGAGGTGGTCGGCGTACGGAACGACGGTCTCGTCGCCCTCCTCCGCGATGACGATGGTGCGCGCGCCCCTGGCCCGGATCTCCTGGATGTTGGAGACGATCTTGTCGTGGAGGACCGAGCGGCCCTTGGGCGAGGGGACGACCACGACGACGGGCACGTCCTCCTCGATGAGGGCGATCGGCCCGTGCTTGAGCTCTCCCGCGGCGAAGCCCTCGGCGTGCATGTACGCCAGTTCCTTGAGCTTCAGGGCGCCCTCCAGGGCCACCGGGTATCCGACGTGCCGGCCGAGGAACAGGACGGTGTCCTTGTCGGCGAGGGAGCGGGCGAGGGCCCGTACGGGCTCCATGGTCTCCAGGACCCGCTCGACCTCGTCGCCGATGCGGGCGAGCTCGCCGATGACGGCGTGGATCTCGTCGCCCCACTTGGTGCCGCGGACCTGTCCCAGGTAGAGCGCGAGGAGGTAGCAGGCGACGAGCTGGGTGAGGAACGCCTTCGTCGACGCGACGGCGACCTCGGGTCCGGCGTGCGTGTAGAGCACGGCGTCCGATTCCCTGGGGATCGTGGAGCCGTTGGTGTTGCAGACGGCGAGCACCTTGGCGCCCTGCTCGCGGGCGTGGCGCAGCGCCATCAGGGTGTCCATGGTCTCGCCGGACTGGGAGATGGCGATGACGAGGGTCCGCCGGCCGAGGATCGGGTCGCGGTAGCGGAACTCGCTGGCGAGCTCGACCTCGCACGGGATGCGGGTCCAGTGCTCGATGGCGTACTTGGCGATCATCCCGGCGTGGAAGGCGGTGCCGCACGCGATGATGACGATCTTGTCGGCCTCGCGGAGCACGGTGTCGGGGATGCGCACCTCGTCGAGGGTGAGCCGGCCGGCGGCGTCGATCCGTCCCAGGAGGGTGTCGGCGACCGCCTTGGGCTGCTCGGCGATCTCCTTGAGCATGAAGTAGTCGTAGCCGCCCTTCTCGGCGGCGGAGGCGTCCCAGTCGACGTGGTAGGCGCGCACGTCGGCCGGTGCCCCGTCGAAGTCGGTGACGGTGACGCCGTCCCGGGTGAGTTCGACGACCTGGTCCTGGCCGAGCTCGATCGCCGAGCGGGTGTGGGCGATGAAGGCGGACACGTCGGAGGCGAGGAAGTTCTCGCCCTCGCCGACGCCGACGACGAGGGGCGAGTTGCGGCGGGCGCCGACGACCACGTCGGGCTGGTCGGCGTGGACCGCGACGAGGGTGAACGCCCCGTCGAGGCGCCGGCACACCAGCCGCATGGCCTCGGCGAGGTCGCCCGCGGAGGAGAACTCCTCCGCGAGGAGGTGGGCGACGACCTCGGTGTCCGTCTCGGAGCGGAGGTCGTGGCCACGGCCGGCGAGCTCCTCGCGCAGGGCGGCGAAGTTCTCGATGATGCCGTTGTGGACGACGGCGACGCGCCCGGCGTTGTCGAGATGGGGGTGCGCGTTGGCGTCGGTCGGCCCGCCGTGGGTGGCCCACCGGGTGTGTCCGATGCCCACGGAGCCGCCGGCGAGCGGCCGGTCCACGAGCTCCTTCTCCAGGTTGACGAGCTTGCCCGCCTTCTTGGCCGCGGCGAGCCCCCCGTCGGAGAGCACCGCGACACCGGCCGAGTCGTAACCCCGGTATTCGAGCCGCTTGAGGCCCGCGACCACTACGTCAAGTGCCGACTGCCCGCCGGCATATCCCACGATTCCGCACATGGCGGCAGCCTAGGGGGTGTCTTGTCGATCGGGCCGGATCAGGGAGCGGTGTCTGGTGCCGTGGCTCGCAAGGCGGAGGAGGGAGCCAACGCGGAGCGTCGGCGACCGACGACAACGCGGCGAGGCATGGTGCCAGGCGCCGCGAGCCCGGCCCGATCGGCAAGACACCCCCTAGGACGGATGCCGGCCGGAGGGCCGGAGTCGGGCCGGTTCGACGGCCGCGCGTCGGACCGGGGCCGGGGGGGGCGCCCCGGCCGCCGGGTGGCTCAGCCGAGCTTGGCGGCCTGGGCCTCGACGACGGGCGTCGGCAGCTCCTTGACGCCGCCGGGCGCGAAGCTGATGGTCGAGAACGAGGCGAGCGCGTTCCCCTTGCGGAAGACGACGAGCTTGCTGACGAACGGCTCGCCCTCCATGTCGGTGGTGACGGTGAAGGCGACCGCCTCGTCGCCCGCGGTGACGCTCTCGGCGGCGACCTTGGCGACCTTCGTCCTCTCGGCGCCGTGGACCACGGAGAAGCCGCCGGCGCACTCGGTGCCGGCCGCCTTCACCGAGGCGAAGGCGGACTGGGCGCCCTGACCGTCGTACGAGCCGAGGGTCACCGCCGTCATCTGCACGCCAAGCGCCCCGAGGACGGCATCCTCCGGCGCGGCCGAGGCGTCCTTCTTCGGCTCGGCGAGCACCTGGCGCGTGGCCGTCGCGGCGGCCGAGCCGGGCGAGACGAAGGACATGGCGTGGGCGATCGGCACGCAGGCGGCCTTGTCGGAGGTGACCTTGTCGGCCGTGACGACGTCCTCGGCGTCGGCCTTCTGCACCTGGTAGCCCTTGAGGTCGGCCGTCCCGACGACGAGCTTGTCCAGCTCCGCCGCGGACAGTGCCTTCGCCGGGGGCGCGGCGGCGGTGGCGGAGGCGCTGGGCGCGGCGGTCCCGCCCGCCTCCTTGCCGTCGCTCTTCCCGCCGCCGCACGCGGTGACGAGCAGGGCGAGGGAGACGGCGGTGGCGGCGACGGCGGCGGTTCTGACGGACGTACGCATCGGTGGTGACTCTCTGTCTCTCGTGGTTCCTCAGCGTGCCGCCGGCGGCGGCTCCCCCCGCGTGAAGGACGGGAGCCCACGCGGCATCAGCATGATCGCCCCGGGACGGTGGCCGGACAACGGCTTTTGCGGCGTGACCGACCCCACCATCCACGGACGCCGCCGACCCCCGACAATGGCGGGGTGATCACTTCGCCGCCACGAAGCTCCAACGGAGACGGCCGCCGCGACGGCGCCGCGCACGGACCCGGCCACCGCCGGCCGGCCGAGGCGACCCCGTACGTCGACTTCACCCGGGCCGAGTGGAGCGCCCTGCGCGACAAGACGCCGCTTCCGCTCACCGCCGACGAGGTCGAGCGGCTGCGCGGTCTGGGCGACGTCATCGACCTCGACGAGGTCAGGGACGTCTATCTGCCGCTCTCCCGGCTCCTCAACCTGTACGTGCAGGCCACCAGCGGTCTGCGCGGCGCGCTCAACACCTTCCTCGGGGAGAGCGCCGAGCAGCCGGGCACGCCGTTCGTCATAGGGGTCGCCGGTTCGGTGGCCGTCGGCAAGTCGACGGTCTCCCGCCTCCTCCAGGCCCTGCTCGCCCGCTGGCCGGAGCACCCCCGGGTGGAGCTGGTGACCACGGACGCCTTCCTCTATCCGATGGAGGAGCTGAAGGCGCGCGGCCTGATGTCCCGCAAGGGCTTCCCCGAGTCGTACGACCGCCGGGCGCTGACCCGGTTCGTCGCGGACATCAAGGCGGGCAAGGACGAGGTCACGGCCCCGGTCTACTCGCACCTGATCTACGACCGGGTGCCCGGCGAGCGGCTCGTCGTACGCCGTCCCGACATCCTCATCGTGGAGGGGCTGAACGTCCTCCAGCCGGCCCTGCCCGGCAAGGACGGCCGCACCCGGGTGGGCCTGGCCGACTACTTCGACTTCTCGGTGTACGTGGACGCGCGCGCGGAGGACATCGAGCGGTGGTACCTCAACCGCTTCCGCAAGCTCAGGGACACCGCGTTCCAGAACCCGTCCTCCTACTTCCAGCGCTACACCCAGGTCTCCGAGGAGGAGGCGCTCGACTACGCCCGCACCATGTGGCGGACCATCAACAAGGTGAACCTGCTGGAGAACGTGGCCCCGACCCGCGGCCGCGCGACGCTCGTCGTCCGCAAGGGCTCGGACCACAAGGTGCAGAAGCTGAGCCTGCGCAAGCTCTGAGGTCCGTAAGCTCGGCCCATGCTGCATCTGCGGATCATCGTCCCTGCGGACCGCACCGCCGCCGCGGTCGAGCTGATCGAGTCGACGGTCGGCACCACGCACCTGGTGGTGCTGCCGGGCGTGGCCAGGGAGCCCGTCGGCGACCTGGTCCTGTGCGACACGGCCCGCGAGGCGGCCGACGAACTGCTGCACAAACTGCGGGAGATGGGAATCGACCGGGACGGGTCGATCGCGGTGGAGAGCATCGACCTGTCGATGTCCACGCGGGCGGACACGGCCGAGGAGGAGGCCCCGGGCGAGGGCGCGGACGCCGTCATCTGGGAGCAGCTGGCCGAGGCGACCCACGAGGAGTCGACGCTCTCCTTCACCTATCTGTCGTTCATGGGGCTCGCGACGATGATCGCGGCCTGCGGCGTCGTCCTGGACAACGCGATCCTGATCGTGGGCGCCATGGCGGTCGGGCCGGAGTTCGGGCCTCTCGCCGGGGTGTGCACGGCGATCGTGCAGCGGGCGCCGAGACTGGCGGCCCGCTCGCTGATCGCGCTGCTCATCGGCTTCGCGACGGCGATCCTGACGACGACCCTGTTCAGCGTGGTGATGGACTGGATGGGCCTGTTCAGCCAGTCCATGCTCGACGCGGACCGTCCGCAGACCAGCTTCATCTGGCAGCCCGACCTGTTCTCCTTCGTGGTGGCGCTCCTCGCGGGCGCGGCCGGCACCCTCTCGCTGACCTCGTCCAAGTCGGGCGCCCTGGTGGGCGTGGCGATCTCGGTGACGACGGTCCCGGCGGCGGCGAACGCCGCGGTGGCGCTGAGCTACGGCGAGTACGCGCAGATGAGCGGGTCCATCGGGCAGCTGCTGCTCAACCTGCTGGGGATCATGCTGGCGGGTACGGCGACCCTGGCCCTGCAGCAGCGACTGTGGCGGACCCACCGCGGGCGGCTCAAGCGCCGGCTGCGCAGGGGCTGACACCGGCCCGGCCGCCTCGTACGAAAGGGCCCGCCGCACCGTGGATCCGGTGCGGCGGGCCCTCACGCGTCTGCATGACGGTGCCTCAGAAAGGTTATCCCAGCGCGGACTTCACCGCGTCCGCGAGGCGCTGCGCGACCGCGCGGGCCTGCTCGATGTCGGCCGCCTCGACCATGACGCGGACCAGCGGCTCGGTGCCGGAGGGGCGCAGCAGGACGCGGCCGGTGGCGCCGAGCTCCTGCTCGGCGGCGGTGACCGCGGCGGCGAGGTCGCCGGAGGTCGCCACCCGGGACTTGTCGACGTCGGGGACGTTGATGAGGATCTGCGGCAGCCGCTCCATCACGCCGGCGAGGTCCGCGAGGGACTTGCCGGTGGCCGCGACGCGGGCGGCCAGCATGAGGCCGGTGAGGGTGCCGTCGCCGGTGGTGGCGTGGTCGAGCACGATGACGTGGCCGGACTGTTCGCCGCCGAGGGCGAAGCCGTTCTCCTTCATGGACTCCAGGACGTAGCGGTCGCCGACCGCGGTCTGGACGAGGGTGAGGCCCTCGCGCTCCATGGCGAGCTTGAAGCCCAGGTTGGACATGACGGTCGCGACGACGGTGTCGCCGCGCAGCGTGCCGGCCTCGCGCATGGCGAGCGAGAGCACGGCGAGGATCTGGTCGCCGTCGACCTCGTTGCCCGCGGCGTCCACGGCGAGGCAGCGGTCGGCGTCGCCGTCGTGGGCGATGCCCAGGTCGGCGCCGTGCTCGACGACGGCGGCGCGCAGCGGGCCGAGGTGGGTGGAGCCACAGCCGTCGTTGATGTTGAGGCCGTCCGGCTCGGCGCCGATGGTGACGACCCGGGCGCCGGCGCGGGCGAAGGCTTCGGGCGAGACGTGGGCGGCGGCGCCGTGGGCCTCGTCGAGGACGATCGTGAGGCCGTCGAGCCGGTTGGGGAGGACGGACATCAGGTGCGAGACGTACGTCTCGAAGCCCTCGTCGTAGTCACGGACGCGGCCGACGCCGGAACCGGTGGGGCGCTCCCAGGGGGCGCCGGTGCGGTGCTCCTCGTACACGGCCTCGATCTTGTCCTCCAGCTCGTCGGCGAGCTTGTGGCCGCCGCGGGCGAAGAACTTGATGCCGTTGTCGGGCATGGCGTTGTGGCTCGCGGAGAGCATCACGCCGAGGTCGGCGCCGAGGACGCCGGTGAGGTGGGCCACGGCCGGGGTGGGCAGCACGCCCACGCGCAGCACGTCGACGCCGGCGCTGGCCAGCCCCGCCACGACGGCCGCCTCCAGGAACTCTCCGGACGCGCGGGGGTCACGCCCGACCACGGCGGTCGGCCGGTGGCCCTCGAAGGTGCCCGCCTCGGCCAGCACGTGCGCCGCCGCGACCGACAGGCCGAGCGCCAGCTCCGCCGTCAGGTCCGCGTTGGCAACGCCGCGTACGCCGTCCGTGCCGAAGAGTCGTCCCACAGCTGTCCTCCGAGAAATACGTGCCCGAGCCGAAAAGAAAGAGGTTATGAAAAAACGTACGCCCCGACGGCACGGGCAGTGCCGCCGGGGCGTACGAGAACAGTCCGAGCAGGCGATTAACGCTTGCTGTACTGCGGGGCCTTACGGGCCTTCTTGAGACCGGCCTTCTTGCGCTCGACCGCACGGTCGTCGCGGGAGAGGAAGCCGGCCTTCTTCAGCGCCGGGCGGTTGTTCTCGACGTCCGCCTCGTTCAGCGCACGGGCCACGCCGAGGCGCAGGGCGCCGGCCTGACCGGAGACACCGCCACCCGCGATGCGGGCGATGACGTCGTAGCGGTTGTCGAGCTCGAGCACCTTGAAGGGCTCGTTGACTTCCTGCTGGTGCACCTTGTTGGGGAAGTAGTCCTCAAGGGTGCGACCGTTGATCTTCCACTTGCCGGTGCCCGGAACGATCCGGACGCGGGCGATGGCGTTCTTGCGACGGCCCAGGCCGGCGGCCGGCTGCGGGTCGCCGAAGCGGGACGCGAGCGACTCGGAGGTGTACTCACCCTCGACGAGCTCGGTCTCGGTGGTGTACTCCTCGACGCCCTCGAACTCGTCGACGGGGGTCTCGGGGGTGGTCTCGGCCACGATGCTCCTCAGATTTCTTTCGTTCTTAGGGGGTGTGGCCGGAACTACTGCGCGACCTGGGTGATCTCGAACGGAACCGGCTGCTGCGCAGCGTGCGGGTGGTTCTCGCCCGCGTAGACCTTCAGCTTCGAGATCATCTGACGGCCCAGGGAGTTCTTGGGGATCATGCCCTTGATGGCCTTCTCGACGGCCTTCTCGGGGTTCTTGTCCAGCAGCTCGTCGTAGCGGACGGAGCGCAGACCACCCGGGAAGCCGGAGTGGCGGTACGCCAGCTTCTGGGTCTTCTTGTTGCCGGACAGGTGCACCTTGTCAGCGTTGATGATGATGACGAAGTCGCCCATGTCCATGTGCGGGGCGTAGACCGGCTTGTGCTTGCCTCGCAGGAGGTTCGCAGCCGTGGTCGCCAGACGGCCCAGGACAACGTCCTGCGCGTCGATGATGTGCCACTGGCGAGTGACATCGCCGGGCTTGGGGCTGTACGTACGCACTTCGTAGCCTTCGCTTCTTCAGTGGATGGAGTCCAGACACACCTGAAGCGATCATGCAGCTGGGGCCTGCACTGCCGGGAACATCGCCCGTATGCGAGCCACTGGTAACTGCTCCAGGGAACCTGCGTGAGGCTTCTCCGTCGGAGGACGACGAAGCCCACACGCATAACAAACCGCAACAGTACCCGCGCCGCCCCCGACGGGTCAAAACGCCCCGAGACCCGCGGCAGCCCCGCCGCGGGCTACCGACCACCGGCCGCCCCGCCGCCGGCCGCCCGGCCGCGGGCTCCCGAGGTCAGCGCTCCCGCTCGACCCGACGCTCGTCCCACACCGGCTCGGTCGTCTCCCGTACGACGCCGTCCGATCCGAAGACCAGGAAGCGGTCGAAGGACTTCGCGAACCACCGGTCGTGCGTGACGGCCATCACGGTCCCGTCGTAGGACTCCAGGCCGTCCTGGAGGGCCTCGGCCGACTCCAGGTCCAGGTTGTCCGTCGGCTCGTCCAGGAGCAGCGCGGTGGTGCCCGCGAGCTCCAGGAGCAGGATCTGGAAGCGGGCCTGCTGGCCGCCCGAGAGCTTGTCGAAGGGCTGGTCGCCCTGGCGCTCCAGCTCGTACCTGCGCAGCACGGACATGGCCTGGCCGCGGTCCTTGGCGTGCTCCGTCCACAGGATGTCGACGAGCGGCCGGCCGGCCAGCTCCGGGTGGGCGTGGGTCTGCGCGAAGTGTCCCGGCACGACCCGCGCGCCGAGCTTCCAGACGCCCGTGTGGGCGACCGACTCGTCGCCGGCGAGCAGCCGCAGGAAGTGTGACTTGCCCGACCCGTTCGAGCCGAGGACCGCGACCCGCTCCCCGTAGAAGATCTCCAGCGAGAACGGCTTCATCAGACCGGTCAGCTCAAGGTTCTCGCAGGTCACGGCACGCACACCGGTCCGGCCGCCGCGCAGCCGCATCCGGATGTCCTGCTCGCGCGGCGGCTCCGGCGGCGGACCCGCCTCCTCGAACTTCCGCAGCCGGGTCTGCGCCGCCGCGTACCGGGAGGCCATGTCATGGCTGACGGCCGCCGCCTGCCGCAGGTTGAGGACCAGCTTCTTCAGCTGGGCGTGCTTCTCCTCCCAGCGCCGCTTCAGCTCCTCGAAGCGGGCGAACCGCTCCCGGCGCGCCTCGTGGAACGTGTCGAAGCCGCCACCGTGCACCCACACGTCCGAACCGGCCGGGCCGGGCTCGACCGCGACGATCTTCTGCGCGCCCCGGGAGAGCAGCTCCCGGTCGTGGGAGATGAAGAGCACGGTCTTGCGGGTCTCCCGCAGCCGCTCCTCCAGCCACCGCTTGCCGGGCACGTCGAGGTAGTTGTCCGGCTCGTCGAGGAGCAGCACCTCGTCGGGGCCGCGCAGCAGCGACTCCAGGACGAGCCGCTTCTGCTCGCCGCCGGAGAGCGTCCGCACCTGCCGGAACTGGGCCTTCTCGTACGGCACGCCGAGCGCGGCCATGGTGCAGATGTCCCAGACGGTCTCCGCCTCGTAGCCCTGCACCTCGGCCCAGTCGCTGAGGGCCTGCGCGTACTTCATCTGCGCGGCCTCGTCGTCGACGGTCATGATCAGGTGCTCGGCCGCGTCGACCGCCTTCGCGGCCTCCCGGATCCGGGGCTGGGCGACCGAGACCAGCAGGTCGCGGACGGTCGACTCGTCCCGTACGGAGCCGACGAACTGCGGCATCACGCCGAGCCCGCCGCTGACGGTGACGGTGCCGCCGTGCGGCTGGAGCTCCCCGGAGATCAGCCGGAGCAGTGTGGTCTTGCCGGCGCCGTTGGCCCCGACGAGGGCGACGACGGCGCCCTCCCCGACCCGGAAGGAGGCGTCCCCGAGCAGGACCCTCCCGTCGGGAAGGTAGTACTCAAGATGCGCGGCCTCGACATGTCCCATGGGGTGCATTGTCGCCGCCCGCGTCCGCTCCGCCCAACCGGTTTAGGATGCGCGGCATGAGCTTTGGGGGACCGCAGTGGCCGCAGGAGCCGCAGCAGCAGGGGCAGCAGGGGTACGGACAGCAGCCCGGGCAGGGACAGCAGGGGTACGGCGGACAGCAGGGGTACGGGCAGCAGCAGCCGTACGGCGGGCAGCAGGGGTACGGTCAGCCGAACCCCTTCCCCGGCGCGCAGGAGCCCTTCCCGGGCGCCCAGGGCGGCGGTCCTACCCCTGACTGGGGCGCCCTCGCCGACGCGTCCGCCCACCGGGGCCGCCGCAAGCGCTGGCTGCTGATCGGCGGCGGGGTCCTGGCCACCCTGGCGGTGGGTGCGATCGTCGCCACCGCGGTGGTCGCGACGAACAAGAACAACGACGCGTCGAAGAACGGCGGCGGGGACCCCACCGGCGCGGTCTCCCCCACCGGCACGCCCACCCCGGAGCCGACCTTCTCCTCGGTGGCACCGCCGCCCCCGCCGAACCCGATGGACTACATCTCGGACCCGAAGAAGGACAAGGCCCCGCTCTCCGCCGAGGGCCTCTTCCCCGGCAAGCAGCTGACCTGGAACAAGCGCCCCTACAAGAAGGGCGCGACCTCGGCGACGACGAACTGCGCGGCGGTCACCCAGGGCGGCCTCGGCGCCGTCCTGAAGAACAACGGCTGCCAGCGGGTGCTGCGCGCCACCTACGTGAAGGACGGCGTGGCGATCACCGTCGGCGTCGCCGTCTTCCCCTCCGAGGCGGCCGCCCTCAAGGCGAAGACCCAGGCCACCGGCGGCATCGCCCCGCTCGTCGGCGCCGGCGTGGGCGACTTCTGCCACGCCACCGTCTGCCTGCGCCGCTCGAACTCGATCGGCCGGTACGCGTACTTCACCCAGGCCGGTTTCACCGACGGCAAGAAGGTCACCAAGGCCGACCAGCCCGTCTTCCGGGCCAGCGACGACCTCGGCACCTTCGCCTTCAACCAGATCTACGCCCGCGGCCGCGCCCAGGCATCAGCAGCAGCCGGCGCTCCCGGGGAGTGACCGCTTGTTCCTGGCCTCCACGCTGCGGGCGGCCAGGAGCTCGTCAGCCGGGTAGCCGACCTCTTCGAGGGTGAGGCCGTGCGGCCGTACGACGTGCACGGCCGAGTCCCGGACGCCGGCGGCGAGCACCTTGCCCGGCCAGTCCGCCGGACGGTGGCCGTCGCCCACGAACAGCATCGCGCCGACCAGCGAGCGGACCATGTTGTGGCAGAAGGCGTCCGCCTTGACGGTCGCCTCCAGGATCCCGTCGTCCCGCCGCTCCCAGCGCAGCTCCTGGAGGGTGCGGATGGTGGTCGCGCCCTCGCGCTTCTTGCAGTACGCGGCGAAGTCGTGCTCGCCGACGAGGGCGGCGGCCGCCTCGTTCATGGCGTCCATGTCGAGGGCCCAGTCGTGCCACAGGACGTGCCCGCGCAGCAGCGGGTCGACGCCGCCGGGGTCGTCCGTGACCCGGTAGGCGTACCGGCGCCAGATCGCGGCGAACCGGGCGTTGAAACCGGCCGGCGCCTCCTCGACCCGCCACACCCGGACGTCGTGGGAGAGCCGTCCCGCGAGCCGCCGCAGCAGCTTGTCGCGGTGCTCGGCCCACAGCTCCAGGGGCAGGTCGACGTGGGCGACCTGGCCGCGGGCGTGCACCCCGGCGTCGGTCCGGCCCGCGACGGTCAGCTCGTACGTCTCCTTGGAGCGGGTCACGGTCCGCAGGGCGTCCTCGATGTCCCCCTGCACGGTCCGCCGCCCCTGCGACTGCTTGGCCCAGCCGGAGAAGTCCCTGCCGTCGTACGACAGGTCAAGCCGTACCCGTACGTATCCGTCCTGCACGTCGTCGCTCACGCGGAAATCCTCTCAGAGACACGGGAGCGGGCCCGCACCCCAGGGGGTACGGGCCCGCACACGAGAAACGTCGGGAACGCTTACGCGTCCTTCGACTCCTCGGCCGGAGCCTCGGCGGCCGCGTCGGCCTCCTTGACGGCGCGCACGGTGGCGGCCTCGGCCTCGGCGACGGTCGCCTTCTTGGCGATCTCGCCCTCGACCAGCTCGATCACGGCCATCGGGGCGTTGTCGCCACGACGGTTGCCGATCTTGGTGATACGGGTGTAGCCACCCGGACGCTCCGAGTAACGCGGGGCGATCTCGGTGAAGAGGGTGTGGACGATCCCCTTGTCGGTGATCGACTGCAGCACCAGGCGACGGTTGTGGATGTCGCCCTTCTTCGCCTTGGTGATCAGGCGCTCGGCGACCGGACGCAGGCGACGGGCCTTGGCCTCGGTCGTGGTGATGCGGCCGTGCTCGAAG
This sequence comes from Streptomyces sp. NPDC051180, assembly GCF_040689545.1. NCBI lineage: Bacteria > Bacillati > Actinomycetota > Actinomycetes > Kitasatosporales > Streptomycetaceae > Streptomyces > Streptomyces sp. NPDC051180. The sequence continues at coordinate 303,666 of NZ_JBFBBC010000005.1, read as the reverse complement.
AGCGACTTCGCCAGGTTGGCGAGGAGCAGCTTCTCGTGCGCGGCGGAACCGCCGAGGCGGGCACCCTTCGCGGGACGCGGCATGGTGTTTCTCCTTGTGATCTGCACCGGCCGTGTGAGGTACCGATGTCAGTGTCCGAGCGGGCGGTCACCCGTCGGAGATCCGGGTCCCCGAAGGGGCCCGGAGAAGGGCGCGGGGACCGTGCGACGAAGCACGATGCACCCGCACCCGGGTACGGACCGTGAGGCCCGAGTTCTCAGTACTGCTCGGTCTCGACGAAACCGGCGTCCGCGTCGTCGTCGGCGCCGAAGGCGTCGGCGGCGGCGGTCGGGTCGAATCCGGGCGGGCTGTCCTTGAGGGCCAGGCCCATGCCGGCCAGCTTCGCCTTGACCTCGTCGATCGACTTCGCACCGAAGTTGCGGATGTCGAGCAGGTCGGCCTCGGAACGCGCCACGAGCTCACCCACGGAGTGGATGCCCTCGCGCTTGAGGCAGTTGTACGAACGAACGGTGAGCTCGAGCTCCTCGATCGGCAGCGCCAGGTCGGCGGCGAGGGCGGCGTCCGTCGGGGACGGGCCCATGTCGATGCCCTCGGCGTCGATGTTGAGCTCGCGCGCCAGACCGAACAGCTCGACCAGGGTCTTGCCGGCGGACGCCATGGCGTCACGCGGGCGCATGGCCTGCTTGGTCTCGACGTCGACGATCAGCTTGTCGAAGTCGGTGCGCTGCTCGACACGGGTCGCCTCGACCTTGTACGTGACCTTGAGCACCGGGGAGTAGATGGAGTCGACCGGGATACGGCCGATCTCCTGGCCCGCCTGCTTGTTCTGCACGGCGGAGACGTAGCCGCGACCGCGCTCGACGGTCAGCTCCATCTCCAGCTTGCCCTTGCCGTTGAGCGTGGCGAGGACGAGGTCGGGGTTGTGCACCTCGACACCGGCCGGGGGCGCGATGTCGGCGGCGGTGACCAGACCCGGGCCCTGCTTGCGCAGGTACATCACGACCGGCTCGTCGTGCTCCGAGGAGACGACCAGCTGCTTGATGTTGAGGATGAGGTCGGTGACGTCCTCCTTGACACCCGGCACGGTGGTGAACTCGTGCAGGACGCCGTCGATGCGGATGCTGGTGACAGCGGCACCCGGGATCGAGGAGAGGAGGGTACGGCGGAGGGAGTTGCCGAGGGTGTAACCGAAGCCCGGCTCCAGCGGCTCGATCACGAACCGGGAGCGGAACTCGTCGACGACCTCTTCGGTCAGCGACGGACGCTGAGCGATCAGCATGTCTCTTTGTCCTTCAGTCGTGGACGCCCACTATTTGACGCCCGACGGATCACTTCTCGTACTGCAAGGGTACGGGCGGCACGGTCCGAAGAGCCGTACCGCCCGAAGTCCTGAACAAGCAGCCGTGCGTCAGACGCGGCGGCGCTTGGGGGGACGGCAGCCGTTGTGCGGCGTGGGGGTGACGTCCTGGATCGAACCGACCTCGAGGCCCGTGGCCTGGAGGGAGCGGATCGCGGTCTCACGGCCGGAGCCGGGACCCTTGACGAAGACGTCGACCTTGCGCATGCCGTGCTCCTGCGCGCGGCGGGCGGCCGACTCGGCGGCCATCTGCGCGGCGAAGGGGGTGGACTTGCGCGAGCCCTTGAAGCCGACGTGGCCGGCGGAGGCCCAGGAGATCACGTTGCCCGAGGGGTCCGTGATCGAGACGATCGTGTTGTTGAACGTGCTCTTGATGTGCGCGTGGCCGTGAGCGACGTTCTTCTTTTCCTTGCGGCGCACCTTCTTGGCAGCGCCCTGACGACCCTTGGGGGGCATCTATAACTCCTACGGGAGGTGGTCGGTCCTACAGCGAAGACCGCTTGGTCAAGCGTCCGCTGAGGACTACTTCTTGCCCGGCTTCTTCTTGCCGGCGATGGCGCGACGCGGGCCCTTGCGGGTACGAGCGTTCGTGCTGGTGCGCTGGCCGCGGACGGGCAGGCCACGACGGTGGCGGAGGCCCTGGTAGCAGCCGATCTCGACCTTGCGGCGGATGTCGGCGGCGATCTCGCGACGGAGGTCACCCTCGGTCTGGAGGTTGGCGTCCACGTACTCGCGGATCTTGACGAGGTCTTCCTCGGCAAGGTCGCGGACACGGGTGGACGGGTTCACACCGGTCGAGGCGAGGATCTCCTCGGACCGGGTACGCCCGATGCCGAAGACGTAGGTGAGTGCGACCACCACACGCTTTTCGCGCGGGATGTCAACACCGGAAACGCGTGCCATTCAATGGCTCCTGTGTTCTCGGGGGTCTGCTGCAGAACCGTTCCCGGCTGCCGTATGAGGTACAGGTCGGGTCCCCGGCCCCCGCCGGAGGTGCCGTCAACCGTGGGACACGGTCGGACGGGCTCTGCGTATGTACGTATTGCTATGCGTCGCGCGAAGAACTGCGAAATGCAGGTCGGTCGGCGTGCGTCAGCCCTGGCGCTGCTTGTGGCGCAGGTTGTCGCAGATGACCATGACCCGGCCGTGACGGCGGATCACCTTGCACTTGTCGCAGATCTTCTTGACGCTCGGCTTGACCTTCATGGGATGTGAGGTTCTCCGGGTCAGTGCCACCACCCGCGCACGAAGGCGGGGTGCGGGCAAGATCTACTTGTACCGGTAGACGATCCGGCCACGCGTCAGGTCGTAGGGAGAGAGCTCCACCACGACCCGGTCGTCCGGAAGGATTCGGATGTAGTGCATCCGCATCTTGCCGGAGATGTGCGCGAGGACCTTGTGACCGTTCTGGAGCTCCACCTTGAACATGGCGTTCGGGAGGGACTCGATCACGGTGCCCTCGATTTCGATGGCACCTTGCTTCTTGGCCACGCTTCGCCTTTCGAATCGGCTACCTTGATCGACTCTCGACGCCGCATGCGGACACACGGGTACACGAGAGCCGACGCATCAGTCTACGTCAGGCCCCAGGAAAAGACGAATCGGGAAGTCTGCCCACGCGAGGAGATCCTTACGCAAGCCACCACGCCGAACTCACGAAGCCTTTTCCGCGCCTACGCCAGCGGGTCCGGCGCCGCCGTGACGCCCAGCTCCGCCAGCTTCGCCTTGCCTCCGTCGACCGCGGTCAGGACCAGCGGGCCCTCCTCCGTCAGCGCGATGGAGTGCTCCCAGTGCGAGGACCAGGTGCCGTCGGTGGTGATGACGGTCCAGTCGTCCTTGAGGACCTCGGTGTGCGGGGTGCCGAGGGACACCATGGGCTCGATGGCGAGGCAGAGGCCGGGGACCAGCTTGGGGCCCTTGCCGCGCTTGCGGGAGACGTAGTTCAGGAGGTGCGGGTCCATGTGCATCTCGGTGCCGATGCCGTGGCCGCCGTAGTCCTCGATGATCCCGTACCGGCCGAGGCTGTGGTCGCCGACCGCGGGCCGCGGCTGGCGCTTGATGTACGTCTCGATCGCCTTGGAGATGTCCACCAGCCGGTTGCCGAGCTTCATGGCCGCGATGCCGGCCCACATCGACTCCTCGGTCACCCGGGAGAGCTCGACGAGCTCGGGCGCGTGCCCGGTGCCCACGAACGCCGTGTACGCCGCGTCACCGTGCCAGCCGTCGATGATCGCGCCGGCGTCGATGGAGATGATGTCGCCGTCCTTGAGGACGGTCTTGTCGTCGGGGATGCCGTGGACGACGACCTCGTTCACCGAGGTGCAGATCGTCGCGGGGAAGCCGCCGTACCCGAGGAAGTTCGACTTCGCCCCGTGGTCGGCGATGACCTTCCGCGCGACCTCGTCCAGGTCCTTCGTCGTGGCGCCCGGGACGGCCGCCTCACGGGTCGCCGCGTGGATGGCGGCGACGACCAGGCCCGCCTCGCGCATCTTCGCGATCTGCTCGGGGGTCTTGATCTGCACCATCGTGGCCGGGGCCTTTCCATCGAGAACGGGGAACAGAACAACGATACGGCCGCGGCGCCCCCGAGGGGCACCGCGGCCGTATCGAACGAACGGGGGTTACTTCTTGAGCGCGGCCATCGCCTTCGCCGTGACCTCGTCCACCTTGCCGAGCGCCGAGATCGTCACGACCAGGTTCTGCGCCCGGTAGTAGTCGATGATCGGCTCGGTCTGCGTGTGGTAGACCTCCAGGCGCTTGCGGACCGTCTCCTCGGAGTCGTCCGCACGCTGGTACAGCTCGCCACCGCAGACGTCGCAGACGCCCTCGGCCTTCGGAGCGTTGTACTCCACGTGGAAGACGTGCGCGCTGTCGTTGCGGCAGATGCGGCGACCCGCGATCCGCTTCACGACCTCGTCCTCGGGGACCTCCAGGTCCAGCACCGCGTCGAGCTGCATGTCCTCGGCCTTCAGGACCACGTCCAGGGCCTCGGCCTGAGCCACGTTGCGGGGGAACCCGTCCAGCAGGAAGCCGTTGACGGCGTCCGGCTGCTCCATCCGGTCCTTGGCCATCCCGATGGTCACCTCGTCGGGCACCAGGTCACCGGCGTCCATGAACGCCTTGGCCTTGAGACCCAGCTCCGTGCCCTGAGAGATGTTGGCACGGAACAGGTCACCCGTGGAGATGTGCGGGATGTCCAGGTTCCTGGCAAGGAACGCGGCCTGCGTACCCTTGCCGGCACCGGGCGGTCCGACGAGGACGATTCGCATCAGCGGAGGAACCCTTCGTAATTGCGCTGCTGGAGCTGGCTCTCGATCTGCTTCACGGTCTCCAGCCCCACACCCACGATGATGAGGATGCTCGTCCCACCGAAGGGGAAGTTGGCATTGGCGCCACCGAAGCCTGCCAACGCCATCGTCGGCACAAGAGCGATCAGACCCAAGTACAGCGAGCCCGGCCAAGTGATCCGGTTGAGCACGTAGCTCAGGTACTCGGCAGTAGGTCGACCAGCCCGGATACCCGGGATGAAGCCACCATACTTCTTCATGTTGTCGGCGACTTCCTCGGGGTTGAACGAGATCGCCACGTAGAAGAAGGCGAAGAACACGATCAGGAGGAAGTAGGCGGCGATGTAATACGGGTGGTCACCCTTGACGAAGTGGGCTTCGATCCAGGTCTTCCACCCCGCGGTGGAGTTCGAGAACTGCGCGATCAAGGCCGGGATGTAGAGCAGCGACGAGGCGAAGATGACAGGAATCACACCCGCCTGGTTCACCTTCAACGGGATGTAAGTGGACGTTCCGCCGTAGGAGCGCCGACCGATCATGCGCTTCGCGTACTGCACCGGGATGCGGCGCTGGGCCTGCTCGACGAAGACGACGAGGGCCACCATCACGAAGCCGATGAGGATGACGGTGCCGAACTCGATCCAGCCCTTGGCGAGCTTGCCGCTCTCCTTGATGGCCCAGAGGGCACCCGGGAAGCCGGCGGCGATCGAGATGAACATCAGGATGGACATGCCGTTGCCGATGCCGCGGTCGGTGATGAGCTCACCGAGCCACATGACGACGCACGTGCCGGCGGTCATCGTGATGACCATCGTGGCGATGGTGAAGATCGACGGGTCCGGGACGACCTGGTCGGCCACCGAGCAGCCGCTGAAGAGCGCACCGCTCTTGGCGGTGGCGACGAGACCGGTGCCCTGGAGGATGGCGAGCGCGACCGTCAGGTAACGGGTGTACTGCGTGATCTTGGCAGTGCCGGACTGACCCTCCTTCTTGAGGGCCTCCAGGCGCGGGATCACGACGGTCAGCAGCTGCAGGATGATGCTCGCCGTGATGTACGGCATGATGCCGAGCGCGAAGATGGTGATCTGCAGCAGCGCGCCGCCACTGAACATGTTGACCAGGCCGAACAGGCTGTTGTTGCCCTCGCTGGCCTGCTTGACACACTGCTGGACGGCCTCGTAGCTGACGCCGGGGACCGGGATGTGGGCCCCGAGGCGGTACAGCACGATGATGCCGAGCGTGAAGAGCAGCTTCTTGCGCAGGTCGGGCGTCTTGAACGCCCGGGCGAACGCGGTGAGCACGGTGCCTCCTGCGACCCCCGCGCTATGCGTCAAGGGTGACGGTCTTGAGGTTCGACGATTGGGTATCGGTCATCAATTCCGTGCGGGCATACCGCACGGAGCCTAGACAGTGCACGCCACCTTACCGGCGACCGTGCCCCCCTAGGAACGACCAATCGGGGATGCCCCATTTGAGAGGCATCCCCGATCGGATGTTCAAGCCATCGAGTCGTCTCAGACGAGCTCGGTGACGGTGCCGCCGGCGGCGACGATCTTGTCCTTGGCGGAGCCGGAGACGGCGTCAACCGAAACCTGCAGCGCCACGGTGATCTCGCCGGTGCCGAGCACCTTGACGAGCTGGTTCTTGCGAACCGCGCCCTTGGCGACCAGGTCGGCCACCGTGACCTCTCCACCCTCGGGGTAGAGAGCGCCGAGCTTGTCCAGGTTCACGACCTGGAACTCGGTGCGGAACGGGTTCTTGAAGCCCTTGAGCTTCGGCAGACGCATGTGGAGGGGCATCTGCCCACCCTCGAAGCGCTGCGGAACCTGGTAACGGGCCTTCGTGCCCTTGGTACCACGACCGGCCGTCTTACCCTTGGACGCCTCACCACGACCGACACGGGTCTTCGCGGTCTTGGCGCCCGGGGCGGGACGGAGGTTGTGGGCCTTCAGCGGGTTGGTCTCCGCCATGTCAGTCAACCTCCTCGACCGTCACGAGGTGGCGGACGGTGTGCACCATGCCGCGGAACTCGGGGCGGTCCTCCTTGACAACCACGTCGTTGACCTTCTTGAGGCCAAGCGAACGCAGGGTGTCGCGGTGGTTCTGCTTGCTGCCGATGTACGACTTCGTCTGCGTGACCTTGAGGCGAGCCATTACGCACCCGCCCCGGCACGCGCACGGAGCAGAGCCGCGGGAGCGACGTCCTCGAGGGGCAGACCACGGCGAGCCGCGATCTCCTCGGGACGCTGCAGGCCCTTGAGGGCCTCCACGGTCGCGTGCACGATGTTGATCGCGTTGTCGGAGCCGAGCGACTTCGACAGGATGTCGTGAACGCCGGCGCACTCGAGCACGGCACGCACCGGGCCACCGGCGATGACGCCGGTACCGGGGGAAGCCGGCTTGAGCAGGACGACGCCCGCGGCCTTCTCGCCCTGGATCGGGTGAGGGATGGTGCCCTGGATGCGCGGAACCTTGAAGAAGTTCTTCTTGGCTTCCTCGACACCCTTGGCAATGGCCGCGGGAACTTCCTTGGCCTTGCCGTAACCGACACCTACGGTGCCGTCACCGTCGCCCACCACGACCAGCGCGGTGAAGCTGAAGCGGCGACCACCCTTGACAACCTTGGCGACGCGGTTGATCGCGACAACGCGCTCAACGTACGCGGTCTTCTCGGCGGCAGCGCCACCGTCGCGGCCCTTCCGGTCCCGCCGCTCGCCGCCACCGGCACCGCTTCCGCGGCGCTGGGGTCCAGCCATTGGATTACCTCTCTCTGTTACGTCCGTTAGTCCCGGAACCGGGGCTTAGAACTTCAGCCCGGCTTCGCGGGCGGCGTCAGCCAGAGCGGCAATGCGCCCGGCGTACCTGTTGCCACCACGGTCGAACACGACAGCCTCGACACCGGCGGCCTTGGCGCGCTCGGCGACCAGGGAACCGACCTGCTTGGCCTGCGCGGACTTGTCACCCTCGCCGCCGCGGATCGACGCGTCCAGGGTCGACGCGGACGCAAGGGTGTGGCCCTTGAGGTCGTCGATGACCTGAGCGGTGATACCGCGGTTGGAACGCGTCACGACGAGGCGCGGACGCTCCGCCGTACCCGACACGTTCTTGCGGATGCGGATGTGGCGGCGCTTCTTGGCGGCACCCTTGTAGGCGTCACCCTTGGCGATCTTCACACCGTATGCCATGGCTTACTTACCAGCCTTTCCGACCTTGCGGCGGATGACCTCACCCGCATACTTCACGCCCTTGGCCTTGTAGGGGTCGGGCTTGCGAAGCTTGCGGATGTTGGCGGCGACCTCGCCGACCTTCTGCTTGTCGATGCCCTCGACCGAGAACTTGGTCGGCGACTCGACCTTGAACGAGATGCCCTCGGGCGCCTCGACCAGGATCGGGTGGCTGTAGCCGAGCTGGAACTCCAGGTTGGAGCCCTTCGCGGCAACGCGGTAACCGACACCGCTGATCTCGAGCGCCTTGACGTAACCCTGGGTCACACCGGTGATCATGTTGGCCACCAGCGTGCGGGACAGGCCGTGCAGGGCCTTGTTCTGACGCTCGTCGTTCGGACGGTTGACGTTCAGCACGCCATCCTCGCCCTTAACGATCTCGATCGGCGCGGCGACGGTGTGGCTCAGGGTGCCCTTGGAACCCTTGACCGTGACCGTGCGGCCCTCGATGGTGACGTCCACGCCGGCGGGAACCTGGATAGGCAGCTTGCCAATACGCGACATTAGCTATTCCTCCGTTCCCGACTACCAGACGTAGGCGAGGACTTCCCCACCTACGCCCTTCTTGCCTGCCTGCTGGCCGGTCAGGAGACCGTGGGACGTGGAGATGATCGCCACGCCCAGGCCGCCGAGGACCTTCGGCAGGTTGGTGGACTTCGCGTAAACCCGGAGGCCGGGCTTCGAGATCCGCTTGATGCCCGCGATGGAGCGCTCACGGTTCGGACCGAACTTGAGCTCGAGGACGAGGTTCTTGCCGACCTCGGCGTCCTCGACCTTCCAGCCCGTGATGAAGCCCTCCTGCTGGAGGATTTCCGCGATGTGAGACTTGATCTTGCTGTGCGGCATCGTCACGGAGTCGTGGTATGCCGAGTTCGCGTTACGCAGACGAGTCAGCATGTCCGCGATCGGATCAGTCATGGTCATGAATTGGCCTTCGGCCTCTCTCGCCGGGGTTTCCTGTATGCGCCATCCCTCTCCCCACACAGGGGCGGGACGGGTGCGGCGCGGGGACCTACGGCGTAGTAAGTCGTACGGGCGGCGGACGCCCAACCCCACTAGCCTAAGGCATGCGGGGGTGGGCTTCCGCCGACCCAATGCTTACCGAGAGTCTCCGGATACCCCTAACGTCCTATGGACGGAAGGGAGTTACCAGGAGCTCTTGGTCACGCCCGGCAGCTCGCCACGGTGAGCCATCTCACGAAGGCACACGCGGCACAGGCCGAACTTGCGGTACACGGAGTGGGGACGACCACAGCGCTGGCAGCGCGTGTAGCCACGCACGCCGAACTTGGGCTTGCGGGCAGCCTTCGCGATGAGAGCCTTCTTCGCCATCTCGCTTACGCCTCCTTGAACGGGAAGCCGAGGTGACGCAGAAGGGCACGGCCCTCGTCGTCGTTGGTCGCCGTGGTCACCACGGTGATGTCCATACCCCGGACACGGTCGATCTTGTCCTGGTCGATCTCGTGGAACATGACCTGCTCCGTGAGACCGAAGGTGTAGTTGCCACGCCCGTCGAACTGCTTGGGGGACAGACCACGGAAGTCGCGGATGCGCGGAAGCGCGAGCGACAGGGTGCGGTCGAGGAACTCCCACATGCGGTCGCCACGGAGGGTGACGTGCGCACCGATCGGCTGGCCCTCACGCAGCTTGAACTGCGCGATGGACTTGCGGGCCTTGGTGATGGCTGGCTTCTGACCGGTGATGGTGGTCAGGTCACGGACGGCACCGTCCATGAGCTTCGAGTCACGGGCGGCGTCGCCGACACCCATGTTGACCACGATCTTCACGAGGCCGGGGATCTGCATGACGTTCTCGTAGGAGAACTCCTCACGCAGCTTGCCCGCGATCTCCTCGCGGTACTTCGTCTTGAGACGCGGAGTGGTGGTAGCCATCAGATGTCCTCACCCGTCCGCTTGGCAACGCGGATCTTGTTGCCCTCGTCGTCGAAGCGGTAACCGACACGCGTGACGACCTTCTTGCCGTCCTTCTCCACGACCAGCTGGACGTTGGAGACGTGGACCGGAGCCTCGGTCGTGACGATGCCACCGGCCTGCGACGGGCCGGCCTTGGTGTGCTTCTTGACCCGGTTGACACCCTCGACGAGGACGCGGTTCTCGCGGGGGAAGGCCGTGATGACCTTGCCCTGCTTGCCCTTGTCCTTACCGGTGATGACCTGGACCAGGTCGCCCTTCTTGATCTTCATGCTTACAGCACCTCCGGCGCGAGCGAGATGATCTTCATGAACTTCTTCTCGCGCAGCTCACGGCCGACCGGGCCGAAGATACGGGTGCCACGAGGGTCGCCGTCGTTCTTGAGAATGACAGCGGCGTTCTCGTCGAAGCGGATGTACGAGCCGTCCTGGCGGCGGCGCTCCTTGACGGTGCGAACGATGACCGCCTTGACGACGTCACCCTTCTTCACGTTGCCACCGGGGATCGCGTCCTTGACGGTGGCGACGATGACGTCACCGATGCCCGCGTAGCGGCGACCCGAGCCACCGAGAACACGGATGCAAAGGATCTCCTTGGCACCAGTGTTGTCGGCGACACGCAGTCGCGACTCCTGCTGGATCACGTCTATCTCCTGATTTGTCTGCCGGTTCCCGGCCGGGGCTTCGCATGGAAGCCCCGGCCGAGCCTGGCGGAACGAACTTGAAGGGTTACCCCTACAAGAATTACTTGGCCTTCTCGAGGATCTCGATGACGCGCCAGTGCTTCGTGGCGGACAGCTTCCGGGTCTCCATCAGGAGGACGCGGTCGCCGATGCCGGCAGCGTTCTGCTCGTCGTGAGCCTTGAGCTTGTTCGTACGGCGGATGACCTTGCCGTACAGCGCGTGCTTGACGCGGTCCTCGACAGCGACGACGACGGTCTTGTCCATCTTGTCGCTGACGACCAGGCCCTCGCGGACCTTGCGAGCGTTGCGCTCGGTCTTCTCAGTCACGTTGCTCTCGCTCATCAGGCGTTCTCCACCGTCTCGATGCCCAGCTCACGCTCACGCATCAGGGTGTAGATCCGGGCGATGTCCTTACGGACGGACTTGAGCCGACCGTGGTTCTCGAGCTGGCCCGTCGCCGCCTGGAAGCGGAGGTTGAACAGCTCTTCCTTGGCCTCGCGGAGCTTGTTGAGAAGCTCCTCGTTGCCCAGCTCGCGCAGCTCGGACGCCTTGGTACCGGCCGACATCACAGCTCACCTGCTTCGCGCTTCACGATCTTGCACTTCATCGGCAGCTTGTGGGCCGCACGGGTGAGGGCCTCGCGCGCGATCTTCTCGTTCGGGTAGGACAGTTCGAACATCACCCGACCCGGCTTGACGTTCGCGATCCACCACTCCGGAGAACCCTTACCGGAACCCATGCGGGTCTCGGCGGGCTTCTTCGTCAGCGGGCGGTCCGGGTAGATGTTGATCCAGACCTTGCCGCCACGCTTGATGTGGCGGGTCATCGCGATACGAGCCGCCTCGATCTGGCGGTTGGTCACGTACGCCGGCGTGAGGGCCTGAATGCCGTACTCGCCGAACGCAACCTGCGTACCACCCTTGCTGGCGCCGGAGCGCTTCGGGTGGTGCTGCTTGCGGTGCTTGACCCTACGGGGGATCAGCATTTCGGTCAGGCCTCCGTTCCGGTGCTCTCAGCCGGAGCGGCAGCGGCGGCGGGAGCGTCGGCCTTGGGGGCCTCGGCAGCCGGCGCGGACTGCTGCTGCGGCTTGCGGCCGCGGCCGCCACGCTCGCCACCGCGGCCACCACGGCCGGCCGGGCGGTCGCCAGCGCCGGCACCACGGGCCGGGCGGTTACCCGCACGGGCCGCAGCGTTCTCGGCGCGGACCTCGGCGATGTTCTTGACGTCGCCCTTGTAGATCCAGACCTTGACGCCAATGCGACCGAAGGTCGTCTTGGCCTCGAAGAAGCCGTAGTCCACGTTCGCGCGGAGCGTGTGCAGCGGCACACGACCCTCGCGGTAGAACTCCGAGCGGGACATCTCGGCGCCGCCGAGACGACCGCCACACTGGATCTTGATGCCCTTGGCGCCGGCCTTCATCGTGCCCTGCATGCTCTTACGCATGGCGCGACGGAAGGAGACGCGGGAGGAGAGCTGCTCGGCAACGGCCTGAGCAACCAGCTGAGCGTCCATCTCGGGGTTCTTGACCTCGAGGATGTTCAGCTGGACCTGCTTGCCCGTGAGCTTCTCGAGGTCACCGCGGATGCGGTCGGCCTCGGCGCCACGGCGGCCGATGACGATGCCGGGACGCGCGGTGTGGATGTCCACCCGCACGCGGTCACGGGTGCGCTCGATCTCAACCTTCGAGATGCCGGCGCGCTCCATGCCGGACGTCATCATCCGACGGATGGCGACGTCTTCCTTGACGTAGTCCTTGTACAGCTTGTCGGCGTACCAGCGGGACTTGAAGTCCGTGGTGATGCCGAGCCGGAACCCATGCGGGTTAACCTTCTGGCCCATTACCGGGTTCCTTCCTTGCTGCTGACGACCACGGTGATGTGGCTGGTCCGCTTACGGATCCGGTAGGCACGGCCCTGAGCACGCGGACGGAACCGCTTCAGGGTCGGGCCCTCATCCACGTACGCCTCGCTGATGACCAGCGAAGAGGCGTCGGTGTGGTCGTAGTTGTGCGCGGCGTTGGCAATGGCGCTGTCCAGCACCTTGCCGACCGGCACGCTCGCGGCCTGCGGGGCGAAACGCAGGACCGCCTGAGCCTCCGTGGCATCCATGCCACGGATAAGGTCCACCACGCGGCGGGCCTTCATGGGCGTGACGCGGATGTACCGCGCCTGGGCCCTGGCTTCCATGGTTGTCCTTCCAGTGTCTGTCATGGTCATTCCACCCCGCTACTAGCGGCGCTTCGACTTCCGGTCGTCCTTCACGTGACCCCGGAAGGTGCGCGTCGGCGAGAACTCGCCGAGCTTGTGGCCGACCATCGACTCGGTGACAAACACCGGAATGTGGGTCTTGCCGTTGTGCACCGCGATCGTGTGGCCGAGCATGGCCGGGATGATCATCGAGCGACGGGACCAGGTCTTGATGACGTTCTTGGTACCGGCTTCGTTCTGGGCGTCCACCTTCTTTACGAGGTGGCCGTCAACGAAGGGTCCCTTCTTGAGACTGCGCGGCATCTAAACCCGCTCCTAGCGCTTCTTGTTCGTCTTGCGGCGGCGGACGATGTACTTGCTCGAAGCCTTCTTCGGCGAGCGAGTACGACCCTCCTTCTGACCCCACGGGGAGACCGGGTGGCGACCACCGGAGGTCTTGCCCTCACCACCACCGTGCGGGTGGTCAACCGGGTTCATCGCCACACCGCGGACGGTCGGGCGGACGCCGAGCCAGCGCTTGCGGCCGGCCTTGCCCCAGTTGATGTTCGACTGCTCGGCGTTGCCGACCTCGCCGATCGTGGCGCGGCAGCGGGCGTCGACGAGACGGATCTCACCGGACGGCATACGAAGGTGGGCCATCGTGCCCTCCTTCGCCAGCAGCTGCACGGAGGCACCCGCGGAGCGGGCGAACTTGGCGCCACCACCGGGACGGAGCTCGATCGCGTGGATCGTGGTACCGACCGGGATGTTGCGGAGCGCCAGGTTGTTGCCGGGCTTGATGTCCGCGCCGGGGCCGTTCTCGACGCGGTCACCCTGCGTCAGACCCTTGGGGGCGATGATGTAGCGCTTCTCGCCGTCCACGTAGTGGAGCAGCGCGATGCGCGCCGTGCGGTTCGGGTCGTACTCGATGTGCGCGACCTTGGCCGGCACGCCGTCCTTGTCGTGACGACGGAAGTCGATCACACGGTAGGCGCGCTTGTGTCCACCACCCTGGTGGCGAACGGTGATCCGACCGGTGTTGTTACGGCCGCCCTTGCTGTGCAGGGGGCGAACCAGCGACTTCTCCGGCGTGGACCGCGTGATCTCGACGAAGTCGGCAACGGAGGAGCCACGGCGGCCCGGCGTTGTCGGCTTGTACTTGCGGATTCCCATTTCTCAGTCCTCGTCCGATTCCGGACGATCCAGACCGCCCTTAGGCGGTCGGACCGCCGAAGATGTCGATACGGTTGCCCTCGGCAAGGGTCACGATGGCGCGCTTGGTGTCCTTGCGCTTACCGAAACCGGCCTTGGTGCGCTTGCGCTTGCCCTGGCGGTTGATCGTGTTGACCCCGGTGACCTTGACCGAGAAGACCGCCTCGACGGCCTGCTTGATCTGGGTCTTGTTGGAGCCAGGCGCGACGATGAACGTGTACTTGTTCTCGTCCAGCAGGGCGTAGCTCTTCTCCGAGACGACCGGCTTGACGAGAATGTCGCGCGGGTCCGAGAAGGTCTTGCTGGTGACGACGGCCTCAGTCATCAGGCGTCGCTCCCTTCGGTCTCAGCGGTCTGGGGGCCAGACACGAAGGACTCGAGGGCGGCCTGGGTGAAGACCACGTCGTCAGAGACGATCACGTCGTACGTGTTGAGCTGGCCCGGCTCCAGGATGTGCACCTGGGGCAGGTTACGAGCGGACAGCCACGCGGCCTCGTCGGAGCGCTCGGCGACCAGGAGCAGGTTCTTGCGCTCCGAGATCTTGCCGAACAGCGTCTTCGCGGCCTTGGTGGAGACCTCGCCCTCGACCACGCCGGTGACGACGTGGATGCGGGAGTGGTTCGCCCGGTCCGAGAGGGCACCGCGGAGGGCGGCGGCCTTCATCTTCTTCGGGGTCCGCTGCGAGTAGTCACGCGGCACGGGACCGTGCACGACGCCACCACCGGCGAACTGCGGGGCGCGGGTCGAACCCTGACGGGCGCGGCCGGTGCCCTTCTGGCGGTAAGGCTTCTTGCCACCACCACGGACTTCGCCACGGGTCTTGGTCTTGTGCGTGCCCTGACGGGCCGCGGCCAGCTGCGCGACGACGACCTGGTGGATCAGCGGAACGCTGACCTTGGCGCCGAAGATCTCCGCGGGGAGCTCGACGGTCCCGGCCTTGTCGCCTGCCGGCGAAAGGATGTCAATGGTGCTCATCGGTTCCTCAAACCCCCTTGGCCGCGGTGCGGACCAGGACGAGGCCACCGTTGGGGCCGGGGACGGCGCCCTTGATGAGCAGCAGACCCTTCTCGGCGTCAACGGCGTGGACGGTCAGGTTCTGGGTGGTCACACGCTCGTTGCCCATGCGACCGGCCATGCGCATGCCCTTGAAGACGCGGCCCGGGGTGGCGCAGCCACCGATCGAACCAGGCTTGCGGTGCACGCGGTGGGCACCGTGCGATGCCTTGCCACCACGGAAGTTGTGGCGCTTCATGACACCGGCGAAGCCCTTGCCCTTGCTCTTACCGGTGACGTCGACCTTCACGCCGGCCTCGAAGAGCTCGGCGGTGATCTCCTGGCCGAGCGTGTACTCGGAGGCGTCGGCGGTGCGGAGCTCCACCAGGTGGCGGCGCGGGGTGACGTCGGCCTTGGCGAAGTGGCCCTTGAGGGGCTTGTTCACCTTGCGCGGGTCGATCTCGCCGAAGGCGATCTGGACCGACTCGTAGCCGTCGACGTCGTTCGTACGCACCTGGGTCACGACATTCGGGCCGGCCTTGACGACGGTCACCGGGACGACCCGGTTGTTCTCGTCCCAGACCTGCGTCATGCCGAGCTTCTCGCCCAGGATGCCCTTGATGTTCTTAGCCATCTCGCGCGCCCTCAGAGCTTGATCTCGATGTCGACGCCCGCCGGAAGGTCGAGACGCATGAGCGAGTCAACCGTCTTCGGCGTGGGGTCGAGGATGTCGATGAGGCGCTTGTGCGTGCGCATCTCGAAGTGCTCGCGCGAGTCCTTGTACTTGTGCGGCGACTTGATGACGCAGTACACGTTCTTCTCAGTGGGCAGCGGCACCGGGCCCGCGACCGACGCACCAGTGCGGGTCACCGTCTCGACGATCTTCTTCGCCGAGGAGTCGATGACCTCGTGGTCGTAGGCCTTGAGCCGGATGCGGATCTTCTGTCCCGCCATGGCTACTAGTAGTCCTTTGTCTCGTAACGCTCTGGCACCCCGGTCGGTTCGCGTCCTACCTCCGACCCACGCGGTCGGGCGTGTCGCACTCCCTCTACGCAGAAATCCCTGAGGATTTCCCAACCAAGGGGGTGCGGTCACCATGACCGCGAGTCGGGGGCGGAACACCCACCGGGAGCCTGGCCGGCACCCCGCTGACACTTCCCAGAAGATTCCCGTACGTCCGCCCCTGATCAGGGGCGACGAGTACTGTGGGACTCGCTTCCGGTCCTCCCGACGGGAGGCGTGCAGCATCGGCACTCAACCGAGCAACCCCGACAGTCTGCCATACGCGACCTTCTCGCCGCCAATCGGGAGCGAAGACTGTACCCCACGTCACGTGAGGCCAAGCGTCGAGGCGCACCCGGCGGCCTCCCGGGTCCTCCTCAGCCCAACCTCCGCGCCCGCTCCGTGAGATGACGGCGCTCCGGCGCGCTCGTCGTCCGGCGGGCCGCCTCCCGGTACGCCACGGCCGCCGCCCCTCCGTCGCCGAGGAGTTCGAGCAGGTGGGCCCGGGTGGCGAGCAGCCGGTGGTTCCGGGCCAGCCGCGCGTCCGCCGCCAGCTCCTCCAGCAGGTCGAGGCCGGCCCGGGGCCCCTGGACCATCGCGACGGCGACCGCCCGGTTGAGGGTGATCATCGGGTTCGGCCCGGTGCGTTCGAGGAGGTCGTACAGGGCGAGGATCTGGGGCCAGTCGGTGGCCTCGGCGGTCGGGGCCTCGTCGTGCACCGCGGCGATAGCCGCCTGGAGCTGGTACGGGCCGACCCTGCCCCGGGGCAGGGTGCCGCTGATCAGCGCGACGCCCTCCTCGACGAGCCCGGCGTCCCAGCCCCCCCGATCCTGCTCCGCGAGGGGGATCAGCTCGCCGTGCGGGCCCGTGCGGGCCGGCCGGCGGGCGTGGGTGAGGAGCATCAGGGCGAGCAGCCCCGCCGTCTCGGCGTCCTCGGGGAGCAGCCCGTGCAGGAGCCGGGTGAGCCGGATCGCCTCGGTCGACAGTTCGGGCGCGGTGAGGTCGTCGCCGCCGCTGGCCGTGTAGCCCTCGTTGAAGACCAGGTACAGCACGTGCCGCACCTCGGCGAGCCGGGCCGTGCGGTCCTCGCCCTCGGGCTGCGCCAGCGACCACCCGCCGGCCTTGATCGTCTGCTTCGCCCGGCTGATCCGCTGCGCCATGGTCGGCTCCGGGACCAGGAAGGCGGCGGCGATCTGCGCGGTGGTGAGGCCGCCGACGGCCCGCAGGGTGAGGGCGATCCGGCTGGGCGGCGACAGGTCGGGGTGGCAGCACAGGAAGAGCAGGGCCAGGGAGTCGTCCCGGTCGGCCCCCGGGGCGTCGTCCGCGGCGGGCGCCAGGAGCGCGGAGTCCGGGGTGGCGAGCGCCACGGCGTCCTCGCGGCGGCGCCGGGCGGCCTCGCTGCGCACCAGGTCCACGTACCGGCGGGCGGCCACGGTCAGCAGCCATCCGCGCGGGTGGTCGGGGACCCCGCCGCCGGGCCACTGCTGGGCGGCGGCGAGCAGCGCCTCCTGGACGGCGTCCTCGCACAGGTCGAAGTCGCCGTACCGCCGGACGAGCGCGCCGAGGACCCGCGGCGCGTGGTCGCGCAGCAGGTCCTCGACCTCGGCGGGGCCGCTCACACGTCCGCCGCGGACTCGTGCAGGACCGGCCAGAGCTCGACGGGGTCGACATCGGCGAACGGCATGTCGGCGGCGATCTCCTGGGCCCGCTCCAGGCTGTCGCAGTCCAGCAGGTAGAAGCTGGCCAGGTACTCCTTGGTCTCCAGGTACGGGCCGTCGGTGACGGCCGGCGCGCCGCCCTCGCGGCGGACGAGCTGGGCCGCGGCGGCGTCGGCGAGCCCGTAGGCGCCGACCAGCTCACCGGTCTCCCGGTACCTGCGGTTGAACGCCTCCTGGCGGGCGATCGCCTCGGGCCAGGCGTCGGCCGGGAAGGCGTCCCACTTGGCCTGGTTGCCGTAGATCATCGCGACGTACTTCATCTCGGGTGTCCTCCCCGTCCCGCGCGCCCCACCGGCGCGCTGTCACTCCTGAGTCGGAGCCCGTGGCGCGGGCTCGACATCCGGTCGCGGAACATCTCGAAGATCTTCTCCCGGGAAGGGGTCCCCGCGGGGAAGGGCCCGTTCGTACACAACCACGAGTGCCGTACATCCGTCTTGCAGAGGACCGATGCACCGAAGGGACGGACCCCGCTCGTGACCCCAGCTCCCCGCCGCCGGACGGTGCTCGCCGCAGCCGTCGCGGTCACCGCGGCCGCCGCCGGCTGCTCCGTCCCGGAGCCGCGCCGGGCCGCCCCGACCGCCGATCCCGCGCCGGGCAAGCCGGTCGCGCGGGCCGGTGAACGGCGGGCGCTGCTCATGCAGTTCTCCGCGCACCCGGACGACGACCTGTACTTCATGAACCCGGACACGCAGCGGCTGCTCGACTCCGGGGTCCCGCTGGTCTCCGTGTACGTGACGGCGGGCGAGCACACCGGCCGGAACAGGATCGCGGGGATGCCTCCCGCTCCCCCGGACCGGGCCGCCTACTCCGCCGCCCGCCACCAGGGCCTGCGCCAGGCGTACGCCGCCGCGCTGGGGCTTCCGTTGTTCACGCCCTGGCGCCGGGAGGCGCTCCCGCTGCCCGGCGGGCCGCTCGCGGAGGTCGACACGCTCACGCACGGCACGCGCCGGGTCGAGCTGGTCTTCCTGAACCTGCCCATGCACACCACCCGCCGCTACATGGCGGTCCCCGCGCTCTGGCACGACCGTGCCCTGGAGCTGCGGACGCACCTGTCGGCCGGCTCGCCGGTGACGCGCGCGGGCGGCTACGACTACGACCGGCTGGTCGGCGTGCTGGCCGGGCTGCTGCGCCGCCACCGGCCGACGGTGGTGCACACCCTGGACCCGGACCCGGACCTGCAGCACAGCGACGAGGCGACCCGGCAGCGGGACTCCGAGCAGCCGGGGTACGCCGACCACGGCGACCACACGGCCGTCGCCTCCTTCACCTGGGCCGCGCTGAGCCGCTGGGTCACCGAGGCGGTGCGGGACGGCGACCCGATACCGGCGTTCACCGCGACCGCCTTCCGCGGCTACTACAACCGGCACTGGCCCAAGAACCTCCCGCCGCGGCTGCTCGCGGAGAAGGCCGCTCGGCTCGTGCCGTACGGCGGGGACCCGTCCTGGACCTGCGGGAACCCCTCGGGCTGCGGCGACTACGGGGTCGGCGGCGACCGGCCGCTCACCAACCGCAAGGGCTGGGTCCGCTCCACCCACCACCGCTGGCCGGGGGCCCGCCCGGTGCTCGCCGCGGAGCCGGGCGGCCGGCTCTGCGCGTACGGCGTCCTCGGACTGCGCGCGGTCCGCTGGCGGGAGGAGGGGCCGGTCGGCACCCGCGGCGCGTCGGTGCCCGCCGGCGGCTGGGGAGAGCCGGAGGACCTCGGCGGCGGTCCGCTCGCCCCGGCGCTCGGCTCGGCGGTGCTCGACGACGGCCGGGTGCTGCTCTTCGGGGTGCGGTTCGCGGCCCTCGACGGCCACGGCGGGAGCAACCGGCGCGAGGTGGTGCTCCTCGAACAGCGCTCCCCCGGCGGCCCGTTCCTCGCCTGGCGCGGGCTCGGCAACCCGGAGCACGGGGACGACGACCGGGGGCGCCGGATCGGCGCGCCGGTGGCGGTCGCGGCCCCGGACGGCCGGGTCCACCTCTTCGTGCGCGACGCGTCCCAGGGCGTCTCCACCCGGGTGCGTGCCTCCGACGGCTCCTGGGGCCCCTGGCGGGCTCTGCCGGGGGACGCCGAGGTCCAGGACGGCCTCGCCGTCTCGCTGGACGCGGCGGGGCGGGTGCACCTGTACGCGGCGGGGCGGGAGTCCGTGCGGCACTGGGTGGACGGGCGGGAGCGGACGGAGCGCTCGCCGCTCTCGGGGTCGACGGTGGCGTCGGCCGGCGGCGAGCTGTTCCACCGGCCGCCGGCCGCGGGCGCGCTCCTGGGTCCGGCGGGAGACGCCGGGCTCGACGGCTTCGGGGACGTGGTCGCCGCGACCTCGGCGGCGTTCGGCACGGTGCTGCTCGGCACGGCCGAGGACGGCCGGGTCCGGGTGCGGGCCGGCGGCCGGCTGCGGACCCGGACGGAGGGTCCGCCCGCGGTGTCGGCCGCCCTGCACCTGGACGCGCGCGGGGTCACCGTGGTGGGCCTCGGGCCGAACGGACACCCCTGGAGCTGGCGGCCGTAGGGCCTGCCCTTCGAGGCTCCGCCCCGGGAACGCGAGAAGGCCCCGCACCTTTCGGTGCGGGGCCTTCCCCTTACTGCTCGGCAGCTCCTGGGAGCTACCAGGTCAGTTCAAGATCAGGCAGTGATCTTGACGACCTGGCCGGCGCCGACGGTCCGGCCACCCTCACGGATGGCGAACTTGAGGCCCTCCTCCATGGCGATGGGCTGGATCAGCTCAACGCTCATGGCGGTGTTGTCGCCCGGCATGACCATCTCGGTGCCCTCGGGGAGGGTCACGACGCCGGTCACGTCCGTGGTACGGAAGTAGAACTGCGGGCGGTAGTTGTTGAAGAACGGGGTGTGACGGCCACCCTCGTCCTTCGACAGGATGTACGCCTGGGCCTCGAAGTTCGTGTGCGGCGTGACCGAACCCGGCTTGATGATGACCTGGCCGCGCTCGACGTCCTCGCGCTTGATGCCACGGAGGAGCAGACCGACGTTCTCACCGGCCTGGCCCTCGTCGAGCAGCTTGCGGAACATCTCGATGCCGGTGACCGTGGTGGTGGTCTTCTCGGTCTTGATGCCGATGATGTCGACGGTCTCGTTGACCTTGAGGACACCACGCTCGATACGACCGGTGACGACGGTGCCACGACCGGTGATCGTGAAGACGTCCTCGATCGGCATGAGGAACGGCTTGTCGACGTCACGCTCGGGCTGCGGGATGGACTCGTCCACCGCGTGCATGAGGCCGAGAAGCTTCTCGCCCCACTCCTTGTCGCCCTCGAGCGCCTTGAGCGCCGAGACACGGACGACCGGAAGGTCGTCGCCCGGGAACTCGTACTCGGAGAGGAGCTCACGGACCTCGAGCTCGACGAGCTCCAGGATCTCCTCGTCGTCCACCATGTCGGCCTTGTTCAGGGCGACGACGATGTACGGAACGCCGACCTGGCGGGCCAGGAGCACGTGCTCCTTGGTCTGCGGCATCGGGCCGTCGGTGGCGGCGACCACGAGGATGGCGCCGTCCATCTGCGCGGCACCCGTGATCATGTTCTTGATGTAGTCAGCGTGACCCGGGCAGTCGACGTGCGCGTAGTGACGCGACTCCGTCTGGTACTCGACGTGCGCGATCGAGATCGTGATACCGCGCTGGCGCTCCTCGGGAGCCTTGTCGATCTGGTCGAAGGCCGAAGCCTCGTTCAGGTCCGGGTACGCGTCGTGCAGCACCTTGGTAATGGCGGCCGTGAGGGTCGTCTTACCGTGGTCGATGTGACCGATGGTACCGATGTTGACGTGCGGCTTAGTCCGCTCGAACTTTGCCTTCGCCACTTGATCCTCCTGCGGAGTGGTTCTGTACGCCTTGCTTCATCGGCGCCAGGTGATCTTTGCTGGGATGCCAGTACGCCGGGGCCGATTTCTCGGGGTTCCGAGGTCGAAACCCCGGCGACTGGTGTCAAGCCTAAAGCGTGAACTCGGGAGAGTTACTCGCCCTTGGCCTTCGCGATGATCTCCTCGGCGACGTTCCGCGGAACCTCGGCGTAGGAGTCGAACTGCATCGAGTAGCTTGCGCGACCCGAGGTCTTGCTGCGGAGGTCGCCGACGTAGCCGAACATCTCCGAGAGGGGCACGAGGCCCTTCACGACGCGGGCGCCGCTGCGCTCCTCCATGGCCTGGATCTGGCCACGACGGGAGTTGATGTCGCCGATGACCTCACCCATGTAGTCCTCGGGCGTGGTGACCTCGACGGACATCATGGGCTCGAGGATGACCGGCGAAGCCTTCCGCGCGGCCTCCTTGAACGCCTGCGAACCGGCGATCTTGAACGCCAGCTCGGAGGAGTCGACCTCGTGGTAGCCACCGTCGAGAAGAATGACGCGAACGCCCGTCATCTCGTAGCCGGCCAGGATGCCGAACTGCATGGCCTCCTGCGCACCCGCGTCGACCGAAGGGATGTACTCCTTCGGGATGCGGCCACCGGTGACCTTGTTCACGAACTCGTACGAGGCGTCGCCGCCCTCGATGGGCTCGATCGCGATCTGCACCTTGGCGAACTGACCGGTACCACCGGTCTGCTTCTTGTGGGTGTAGTCAAGTCGCTCGACGGCCTTGCGGATCGTCTCGCGGTACGCGACCTGCGGCTTGCCGACGTTCGCCTCGACCTTGAACTCGCGACGCATGCGGTCGACGAGGATGTCGAGGTGAAGCTCGCCCATACCACCGATGATGGTCTGGCCGGTCTCCTCGTCCGAGTGCACCTGGAAGGAGGGGTCCTCCTCCGCGAGACGCTGGATGGCGACACCCAGCTTCTCCTGGTCACCCTTGGACTTGGGCTCGATGGCGACCTGAATGACCGGCGCCGGGAAGTCCATGGACTCCAGGATGACCGGGTTCTTCTCGTCGCACAGCGTCTCACCGGTGGTGGTCTGCTTGAGGCCCATGACGGCGACGATGTCGCCGGCGCCCACCGAGTCGATCTCCTCACGCTTGTTCGCGTGCATGCGGTAGATCTTGCCGATGCGCTCCTTCTTGCCCTTGACGGAGTTCAGCACCGCGGTGCCGGCCTCCAGGCGACCGGAGTAGATCCGGACGAAGGTGAGCTTGCCGAGGTGCGGGTCGCTCGCGATCTTGAACGCGAGGGCCGACAGCGGCTCGTCGTCGGACGGCTTGCGCTTGACGACCAGCTCCGCGTCCTTGACGTCGTGGCCCTCGATGGCCTCGACGTCCAGGGGGGAGGGGAGGTAGCGCACGACCGCGTCGAGCAGGGGCTGGACGCCCTTGTTCTTGAACGCGGTGCCACAGAAGACGGGGGTGACCGTCTTCTCGCCGCCACCCTTGCCGGAGGCAATGGTGATGCGACGGACGGCAGCGTAGAGCTGCTCCTCGGTGGGCTCGACACCCTCGAGGAAGAGCTCCATGAGCTCCTCGTCGTTCTCGGCGACGGTCTCGACCAGCTTGGCGCGCCACTCTTCGGCGAGCTCGGTGTGCGAGGCCGGGATGTCGACGACGTCGTACATCTCGCCCTTGCTGGCCTCGGCGGACCAGACGAGGGCCTTCATGCGGACGAGGTCGACGACGCCCTGGAAGTCCATCTCGGCGCCGATCGGGAGCTGCATGACGATCGGGACGGCGCCGAGGCGCTCCACGATCATGTCGACGCAGCGGAGGAACTCGGCACCCGTACGGTCGAGCTTGTTGACGAAGCAGATACGCGGAACGCCGTAGCGGTCCGCCTGACGCCAGACAGTCTCGGACTGGGGCTCGACACCGGCCACGCCGTCGAACACGGTGACAGCACCGTCGAGCACGCGCAGCGAACGCTCCACCTCGACGGTGAAGTCGACGTGACCCGGCGTGTCGATGATGTTGATCGTGTGATCGACGTTCTCGAGCGGCCAGTGGCAGGTCGTCGCGGCGGACGTGATCGTGATGCCGCGCTCCTGCTCCTGCTCCATCCAGTCCATCGTGGCAGCGCCGTCGTGGACTTCACCGATCTTGTACGAGACGCCGGTGTAGAACAGGATCCGCTCGGTGGTGGTCGTCTTGCCCGCGTCGATGTGCGCCATGATGCCGATGTTGCGCACCTTGGCAAGGTCAAGCGAAGTGGTAGCCATATCGGCTCAGTCTTCTCTCGGTCTCGATGTGGGTTGCGACTACCAGCGGTAGTGCGCGAAGGCCTTGTTGGACTCGGCCATCTTGTGCGTGTCCTCGCGCTTCTTGACCGCAGCTCCGAGGCCGTTCGAGGCGTCGAGGAGCTCGTTCATGAGGCGCTCGGTCATGGTCTTCTCGCGACGGGCGCGGGAGTAGCCGACGAGCCAGCGGAGGGCCAGCGTGGACGCGCGGCCCGGCTTGACCTCGATCGGCACCTGGTAGGTGGCGCCACCGACACGGCGGGACTTGACCTCGAGGGCCGGCTTGACGTTCTCGAGAGCGCGCTTCAGCGTGATGACCGGGTCCTGGCCGGTCTTCTCGCGAAGACCCTCCATGGCGCCGTACACGATGCGCTCGGCGGTGGAACGCTTGCCGTCAAGCAGGATCTTGTTGATCAGCGAGGTGACAAGAGGAGAGCTGTAGACCGGGTCGATGATGACCGGGCGCTTCGGGGCGGGGCCCTTACGAGGCATTCTTACTTCTCCTTCTTGGCGCCGTAGCGGCTGCGAGCCTGCTTACGGTTCTTGACGCCCTGCGTGTCGAGGGAACCGCGGATGATCTTGTAACGAACACCCGGCAGGTCCTTCACACGGCCACCGCGCACGAGCACGATGGAGTGCTCCTGCAGGTTGTGACCCTCACCCGGGATGTAGGCCGTGACCTCGATGCCGGAGGTCAGACGCACACGCGCGACCTTACGGAGCGCCGAGTTCGGCTTCTTCGGGGTGGTCGTGAACACACGCGTGCAGACGCCGCGACGCTGAGGGGAACCCTCAAGTGCGGGCGTCTTGTTCTTCTCGACCTTGTCCTGCCGGCCCTTACGGACCAGCTGCTGGATCGTAGGCACTACTTCTCCGGTTTCTGTGTGCCGTCGGTAAAACTAACCTGGAACATTCACCGACCCACGCGGTCGGGTGTGTCGGATCTCGCGGACCTCCCGCACGAGGCGGGAACGGCGCGGATCACGGTGGCCGATATATGACTCGCTGTGCGGTTGAGGACACGCACGCGAGCCCAGGCACACCCCAGGCACAAGGCATGAGCGTACCTACCGCACGGACTCCGGTCAAAACAAATGCCCGCACGCACGGAGGACCGGCGGCCCGGAAAGGGGCCGCCGGTCGCGCCCGGTGGCGATCCGTCGCGGTCAGTCGCGGGCGGTGCGCCTCGGCTCGACGGCCGCGGGGCCCTCGACGGCCTCCGCGTCGGGCTCCAGGAACTGGTTCACGACCTTGACGAAGACCCCGAGGCGCTCGTCGGGGACGCCGAGCCAGCGGGCGAAGTCCTCCATCGTCGGCTGCCAGTCGTCGGGCGGCAGCAGGTCCGCGGCGAGGGGGAGTTCCTCGGGGCTGACCCGGCCGGACCGGATGAGCATGTCGCGGACGGAGACGCCGAGCAGGGGGGCGATCCTGCGCATGGTCTCCAGGTCGGGCATGCTCTGGCGCTGCAGGAGCCGCGTGACGGCGGCGCGGTGCACGCCGGCCTCGTCCGCGATGCGGGACTTGCCGCCGCCGCGGGGGCTGTCGATGTCGTAGCCGCGCGCCCGCATCAGGCCCTCGACCCATCCTGCGAACTCGTCGAGCCCTTGAGTGCTCATGTGTGTACCGCTCCTCGCTCCCCCACCCTCCGGATCCCATACCTTAGCGTGCTTGCGCGCACGGAATTACGTGCTTTCGGGCACGCAATCGTGTCGAATCGGTGAAGGGTCCGCGCCGCCGTGCGGGTTTTTTGTTGCGCGCTCGCACGCAACGTGTAACTCTGGCTCGCCGCCGCACTCGTCGGCCCCCCGAGCCCCAGGAGCCCCACCGGCCCCATGGAGCCGGACGGGCCCCGGACCGTGGAGAACTCCCTTGTTCCAACCCGACCCGTCCCCCTGGCAGGCCCACGCCGCGTGCGCCGGCCTCTCCCCGTCCGTCGTCTTCGCCCGCCGCGCCCAGGAGGCGGCCCCGGCCCTGCGGGCCTGCGCCGACTGCCCCGTCCGCCGCGAGTGCGCCTCCGCGGTGGCCCCGGCCGAGAGCTACTTCGACGGCGTCTGCGCCGGCCGCCTCTGGCGCAACGGCCGCCCGGCGGACGCCCAGCGCGTGGCGAAGGCGATCGCACGGGCGGGGAGCGGCCGCCGTGGCTGACCGCACCGGGGACACCGGCACCGCGGAGACCCGCCCCGCCGGAAGCCCGCCCCGCACCTCCGCCGGGCGGACCGCCCGGACCGGCGCCGACCGCGCCCCCACCGCCCGCCCCGTCCCGGCCGCCGCCGGCCGGACCGTCGAGCTCGTGCTGCGCGACATCACGCTCTGGGCCGCCTCCCTGGTCCGCCAGTTCCCCGAGCTGGCCGAGGAGTTGGCGCCCGGCCGCCGCTCCCCCGCCGGGAGCGCGCCCACCGCCCCGCACCCGGGCCGCGACGAACTGATCCGCGAGGAGCGGCGGGAGGCGCTGCTCCTCGAACAGCGTCACGGCCTGTCGGTCCCCGGGCACGGCGCCGCCCCGATCCGGCTGCACATCTCGGACGCCATCCGGGACATCACCGACGGGGTGGTGGAGCTGGAGGAGGCGGTCTGCGCCCGGCTCGCGCTGCCGCGCCCGCGCCGGGCCGGGGTGATCGAGCGGCTGCGGCGGATCGTCGGGGTGATCGACGCCGTCGCCGCCCACCCCGACCTCGCCCGCCACGTCCGCGACGAGATCCGGCGGATGGCCCGCCGGTGCGCCCGGACGCTGGGCGACGCCGAGACGGTCGTCCGCGTGTCCGGCCGCTGCCCCTGGTGCGACTCGGTGTCGCTGCGGGCGTTCCCCGACCGCCGCGCGGTGCTGTGCGTGAACCCGGCGTGCGTCTGCACGGACGCCGCCTGCGGCTGCCAGGACGACCCCGCCTACCGGCACCTGTGGCCCGAGGGGCAGTGGCAGGAGCTGTCGGACGCCTCGGGGACCGGTACCGAGGAGATCGCGGCGGCGATGGACGACACGAAGGAGACCTCATGCTGAGCTCGCCCGCGCTGCCCGCGCTGATCCCCGGGCCGCTCGCCGCCGAGGAGGCGGGGGTCGCGCCCGCGACGATCCGCAAGTGGGTCCAGCTGGGTCATCTGCGGGCGGCGGGCCGGGCGGGGCGGGCGCAGCTCTTCCGCCTGGAGGACGTGTTCGCGGCGGAGCGGCTGGCCCGCCGCCGGCCCCGTACCGCCTGATCCCCCGCCGGTGCGGGCCCGGCGCCGAGCGCCCCGCCCCCGTCCCGCCGCCCCGCCCCCTGAGCGCCCCGCGTCCCCTGTGGACGCGGGGCGCTTCGTCATGCCGCCAGGAAGGCGCGCAGGGAGCCGACGAGCGCGTCGGCGAAGCGCTCGCGCACCGGTTCGGGGACGCGGTCGAGGGAGAGGTAGGGGTTGAGGTCCTCCAGTTCGACGAGGAGCAGCTCCCCGTCGGGCGCGCGGCAGGCGTCGACGCGCTGGATGCCGTGGTCGAGGGTGTTCCACGCGATGAAGCGGCGGGCGAACGCGAGGTCCTCGGCGGTCGGCTCGTACGGTTCGAGGACCCAGCGGCGCTCCGGGTCGGGGGCGTACAGGGCGTACTGGAAGAGGTCGTCGACGAAGTAGAAGGAGACCTCGTACCGGAAGTCGACGCGCGGCTGGACGAGGAGGTCTCCGTAGGAGAGGCCGGCGAGTTCCTCGTACGGCAGGAAGCGCAGCCCTATGGAGTCGGCGCCGGCCTTGGGCTTGACCGCGTACCGCTCGGCCTCGGGCAGCCGGTGGAGGTCCTCGGGCCGGTCGACGGTGGGGATGACGGGGTGGCCGGCGGCCGTCAGGTCGAGGAGGTACCGCTTGCCGGCCATGTCGCCGCGGCCGTGCAGCGGGTTGTAGACGCGGGTGCCGAGGGCGGTGGCCCGCTCGCGGAAGGCGTCGTACTCCTCGCGGTAGCCGAGGACGGGTCCGCTGTTGCGGACGACGACGGCGTCGAAGTCCGCCATGAGCGCGGCGGCGTCGAGCGGGTGGCAGAGGGCCAGGTCGAAGTCGGCGCGCAGCCGGGCGGTGAGCTGGATGTCCTCGTCACAGTAGCGCCGCCCCCGGGCCGGGTAGGCGAGGTCGGTCACGTAGAGCAGGTGGGGGCGGTCGGCGGACACGGGCGGCTCCCTGGGGTTCGGTGACGGCCAACCTATCCAGTGGTGATCCCGGGCCCGGGGCACAGGGGTCCCGAACTAGTTGCGTGCGCGCACGCTCTCTGTCACAGTTGGTGCAGCGGCGGAGCTGCGCCCGCAGGACGGGCGGCAGTCTCCGCCGTTCGCCGTCCGGGCGCGCTGCCGCGCGCCCCGCCCCTCCCGCCGGAGCGCCCCGGACGGCCCCCGTCCCGCACCCGTCCCCTCTCCCGAGGAGAACCGTCATGACCACTCCCCCGAGTGCTTTCCCGGACGTCGAGAAGCTGGTCGTCGACGTCCTCAAGGCCGACCCCGCCCTCGCCGGCGTCACCGTCGCCGCCGGCGCGCCGGCCGGCTTCGACGGCACCCAGAGCGCCGTCCTGGTCAACCGCCGCGGCGGCGCCTGGATCGGCGACCTGCACGTCGACATGCCGCTGATCGAGTTCGAGGTGTACGGGCCGAGCAAGACCGCCGCCCACGTCCTCGCCAACGCGGCCCGGCGGGCGCTGCTCGCCACCATCGGCAAGCAGCTCGGCGCGAACAACGTCGTCCACGACGTCGAGGAGCAGGACGGGCCGCGCTGGATGCCCGACTACCTCTACCGGGGCGCCAACCGCTACCTCTGCGTCATCCGCCTCTCCCTGAGCGTCTTCTGAGCCTCCCCGAGCGCCTCACGGGACCCCGCGGGCGTCCTCCGGGCCCCGACAGCCCGGACGGACCCTGATCCGTCCGCCGTCCCGACCGCCCCTCCCGGCGGCTCGGGCCTTCGAGCGCCCCGAGCCCGCGCGGCTCCCCGACGGGCGCTCGCCCACAGACCAGGCCCCGCCGTCCGGCGGGGCCTTTGCCGTACCCGGACCCGACGTCCGGGGCGGTCGTCACCACCCAACCCAAGGAGAAACCCCACCATGGCTGGAAACAACTCCGCCGAGATCCGCGTCGCCGGCACCGGCAAGCTCTACGTGGCCGACGCCGGCACGTCCGCCCCGGCCACCTTCGGCACGGACTCCGCCGCCGACTGGTCCGGCGCGGGCTGGAAGGACCTCGGCTTCACCTCCGGCGACGGCGTCACCTTCTCGAAGAAGGACAAGCTGGAGGCCATCGACTCGTGGCAGTCGGTCTCCCCGGTCCACTACATCTACTCGAGCCGCGACCTCTCGCTGAAGTTCTCGCTGCTCCAGTTCAACGAGGACACCCTGCCCTTCTTCATGGGCGGCGACGCCGTCAAGGCGGAGCCGACGCCGGCCGTCGACACCTACCGGTACGAGATCGCCGAGCGTCCGTTCGCCGACGTGCGCGCCCTCGGCCTGGAGTTCACCGACGTCAAGGCCGGTGGCACGACCGCGGTGAAGTACCGCTTCATCATCCCGCGCGGCCAGGTCACCGCGACCGACGACATCAAGCTGGCCCGCAAGGCGGCGTCCCAGCTGGGCGTCACCTTCAGCGCCATGTCGAAGGGCGACGGCAAGCCGCTGGCGACCTTCCTCATGAAGGACAGCCAGTACAGCGCGACGGTCTGATCCCTCTCCACCCGGGGCGGGACGGCACACCGCCGGCCCGCCCCACCCCTCTCCTCCTCACTCACGCGAACAAGGAGTACGCATCACCATGGCCCGCTTCGACGTCAACGCCGCCCGCGCCCAGCGACAGGAGGCCCACGGCCGCGCCTGGTCCTTCGAGCTGGACGGCGAGAGCTACACCCTTCCCACCGAGCTGAGCCGTGCCACCGCGAAGGCGCTGCGCAAGCTCGACGACAACGACGTGGACGGGCTGCTCGCACTCCTGATGGGTGAGGCGCAGTTCTCCCGCTTCGAGCAGCACGACACCACCATGCAGGACATCGCCGCCATCCTGGAGGCGTACGGCAAGGAGACCGGGCTCGGCCTGGGGGAAGACTGAGCCTCGCCGAGTTCGTCGACGAACACGCCGAGGCCCTTGAGGCGGACCTCCTCCGCTACTACGCCGTCGACCTGCTCGACTGGCACCGCGGCGAGCTCTCCAGCCGCCGCGTGCTCGTGCTGATCAAGCACCTGCCGCGGGACAGCGCCGTCCAGCGCGAGCTCCACGGCGAGGCCGCCGAGTGGTCGATCGGCGACCATCTGCTGGCGGCGGCGGTGGATCACCTGGCCATCTCCAACTGGATGTTCGCCTGCGTCAACACCGGTGAGGACTCCGACCCGCCGGAGGCTCCGACGCCCGTCCCCCGTCCCGGTGCCCCCACCGACGGCGAGGACGGCGCGGAGGCGTCGGCGGACCCGGTCACCGGCGGGGAGGGCGCGCCCGCAGAGGAGAGCGCCCTGCCGTCGCACCACGCCATCGCCCGGTTCTTCGGGTGATCCCGCGGCCCCCGGAGCCCCTTCCCGTCAGGGAGTGGGCTCCGGGGGCGCTTCTTCCCGTCCCCGCTCGGCGCCCATGTCCTTCTCCAGGGCCCTGGCCCGGTCGGACAGCCGGCGCCCCCTGCCCGCGCGCGCGTCCGGTTCGGCGGCCTCGGCCTCGCGCCGGTCGGCGGGCGGGCCGACGGGCACTCCGGCCAGCGGCGGGACGATCGGCCGGCCGCCCTTGCCGCGCACGACCTTCCGCACCGGGCGGCCGTTGCGGCGGGCCCGGCTCTCCTGGGCGGTCACCAGGACGTCCGGCTCGCCCTCGGGCTCGTACGCGCTCCGGTGCTCGGGCTCGACCTCCCCGTCGGGGGCGTCCGCCTCGGGCGGCTCCTCCTGACCGGGCCGCCGCCCCGCACCCTGGCCCTGGCCCTGGCTCTGGCCCGGTCCCGTTCGCAGGCCGGACTCGGACCGCTGTCCCGGTACGGGGCGCCGTTCCGGTTCGGCCCGCTGACCGGGTTCGGCCCGCTGGTCGAACTGTTCGCGTTCCCTGCGGACGCGCTCCTCGGCCTCGACGACGGCGGCGGGCGGTTCCAGGAGCCGGGCGAAGGGCAGCGCGATGACCCGGGCGCCTTCCTGACCGGCGCCCGTGCGCCGCTGGGGGCGGCGGATTCCACGCGCGTCACCCTGGCCCTGGGCGTAGGCGTCGGCGACGCGCCTCTCGTACTCCCGCCGGATGCGCGGCAGTTCGTCGGACACGGCCTCCGCCCAGCCGGCGGTGAACGCGGCCGTCTCCCGGCGGTCGACCTCGGCTCTCGGGATCACGACGAGGTCCTCGGGGGCGTACCCGGACACATGGACGAGTTCCGAGAGGTACGCGAAGAGATGGGGCAGATCAGGGTGGGCGGCCAGCCAGTCGACGACCCGCTCCCGGTGACTGGCACCCGGCTCCGTATCCATGGTCAGTGCTGCCTTCCAGCCCCCTGGGGTCCCCGCGCGCCCCTCGCGCCCCTCGCCCCCAGGAGTGGTCCGGTCCGGGGAACGCGTCTTCCAGGTTACCCGGTCGAACACATGAGCCGTTCAGCCGCCAACACGTTCGGAAAACGCGCAAGAAGACACACCGTCAGGCGTTTCCCGCTCGACAAACCTCGAACAGATGTTCCACACTCTGTTCGCACAGTAGTTCGAACACGTGGTGCCCCCGCTCCTCACTCCGCGGCGCCGCCACACACGCACGGGCAAGCAACCGGAAGGCAGGCGTCCATGACCCAGCAGGCCGAGGCATCGCGACCGCAGATCCCTCTCCAGGACCGCCTCCGCCAGCTCCTCGACGGACCCGTCGCCCTCGACAAGAGAGCCCTGCTCGGCACCTTGTACGCCGAGGTCTCCCGCTACGAGACCCTCGCGTACACGGCGGGCTGGAACGACGCCCTCGCGACGATGCGCCGCGGCCCCCGCCGGGACGACGACGCCTAGCAGCGCCGGCTGCACCCGCACGAACGAGCCCCTGCCCCCACCGGCAGGGGCTTTTCGGCGCTTGGCCCCCACGGGCCGGAAGCGGAGCAATCATGGCAGAAGTAACGAACGAGGACCTCCAACTCCAGATCGCAGGCATCAGGCACTACGTACGGAAGGTCGACGGCGGCTGGCTGCCCACGACCGAGTGGCTGAAGCAGAAGCTGGCTCCCCTGGAGCTCGTCGGCGACATGAAGGAGAAGATCGAGGACATCCACAAGGAGGTCGTCAAGAACCCGGTCTCGGAGTACTTCGAGGCCGCCGGCCTCGACGGCATCGCCGCCGGTATCGAGAAGCTCTACGAGGGCGAGGGTTTCGGGACGGCCTTCAAGTACTGGGGGTCGACCGTCGTCGGCGGCATGGTGGCCCTCGTCATCGGCGCGCTCAGCGTCTACCTGGCGGGCAAGTTCGTGGGCCTGCGCCGGGACATCCAGGAGCTCATCAGCCGTGACGGGCTGATCCGCGGCTACGACGAGAACGGCGATCTCACCCGCCAACCCCGAACAGCCATCGAGGACCGGGAGCGCCGGGTCGCCCGAGGCGGCGGCACCCTCGCCGACATCCCCCAGAACGCCAACTTCGACGCCCTGCGCGGACAGCTGGAGTCGCTCAACCCGGAGCTGGAGAAGTTCAACCAGCGCGCCCCCGGCTTCGTCACCAACTTCCGCAAGATGCCGAGCGCCGCCAAGCTCACGCCGACGGCGGAGGGCGTCGACAAGATCGCCAAGGCCGTCACCGAAGCCCCGAACGCCTCGACCCTCGGCAGGGTCGCCAAGAGCCTCGGCAAGATCACCGATGCCGTGAAGGACGCCAACCCCGGCCACATCTCCAAGGTCGCCAAGGCCGTCGGGAAGCTCAAGCTCGCCGTGGACGGACTCGACACGGCCAATATCCCCAAGGCCGCCCCCCTCCAGGGCGCGGCCGACGCGGCGCACAACCTCGCCACCAACACCGGGACCCTCGCCGGGAAGCTGCGGGAGTTCGCACGGACGGTCAGCTCCCTGAACGACGAGCTCGGCGGCGCGGCCACCTGACCCCCACCCCCCGAAAGGAGGTGACCCATGTCTCTCGTCAGAAACCTGAAGAACGCGTCCGACTCCCTGCGCAGCCTCAAGACGCAGGCGTCCGGCGCCGGAAGCTCGGTCAAGAAGGTCGGTGACGCCGGAAAGACGGCGTCGAGTCAGCTGCAGTCCCTCAAGACCAACGCCCAAGGCTCCAACACCCAGCTCAAGAACCTCAAGACGGCTTCGGACCAGGCCGAGAAGGCCATGTCCAAGGCCGGCAGGACGGCGGAGTCCGCCGGCACCAAGATGGGCAAGTACGAGTCCGGAGCGGGCAAGGCCGCCAAGGGCCAGGACAAGCTCAACAAGTCGATGAAGGGCAACTTCCTCGCCCGGCTCATCGAACTGTTCATGCCGCTGATCGAGAAGATCGTCGACATGGCGCTGCAGTCGAAGACGATGCAGAAGATCCTCAAGAAGGCGTTCGACGCCGTCAAGACGGTCATCAGCTCGGTCATGAAGGCCGTCGGCCCGATCATGAAGAAGGCGGGCGACCTGATCAAGACGGTCTGGAACGGCATCAAGAAGGCCGTCTCCACCGTGGTCAAGGCCGTCGCCACCGTCATCAAGACCTACGTCACCATCTGGAAGACGGTCATCACGACCGTCATGAAGGCGATCAAGGCGGTCATCGGCACCGTCTGGAACGGCATCAAGGCCGTCATCACCCCGGTCGTGAACTGGATCAAGAGCGCGATCCCGAACGCCTTCTCCGCCGTCAAGGACAAGATGTCCTCCATCTGGAACGGCCTGCGGGACATCGCGTCCCGGGCGTTCGAGGGCATCAAGAGCGGCGTGTCCGGTCCGATCAACGCCGTCATCGGCCTGATCAACCGGATGATCCGGGCCGTCAACGGGGTCAAGGTCAGCGTCCCCGGCTGGGTGCCGGTCGTCGGAGGCAAGACCTTCGGCGTCAACATCCCGACCATCCCGATGCTGGCCACCGGTGGTGTCGTCATGCCCCGCACCGGCGGCGTCCCTGCCATCCTCGCCGAGGCCGGCGAGGCCGAGGCCGTCCTCCCGCTGTCCAAGCTGGACCGGCTGCTCGCCCTCACCGCCCGCCGGGCCCGCCTGGCCCAGGGCCACCCGGGCGGCGCCAACGGCCCCGGCCTGCACATCGAGAACTACCACGCCGCCCGCAACAGCGACCCGCAGTCCACGGCGGACGCCCTGATGTACCTGGCGAAGGCGCGCGGATGAGTGCCGCGGTCGCCATGCCGAGGTTCGGCACGGTCACTCCGGCGATGGCCTCCCTGCGCCAGGGCGCCGGTCAGGCGGGCGACTCGTTCAAGCGGCTGCGGCAGGACGTCCAGCGGGCGGCGGGCGGCATCGGAGGTCTCACCACCGCGCTGCGCACCGCCGGCACCTCCGTCCGCACCCTGGGGAACACCGCGTCGGGGGCGGCGACCTCGGTCCGGCGGCTCAAGCAGTCCAAGGCGGCCACGGGCGTCAGGAAGCTCGGCACCGCCGCGGGCAAGGCCAGGACCGTCGCCGGGAAGCTCGGCCCCGCCGTCGGCGGGGTCCTCGCCCTCCTCGCCCCGCTGCTGCCCGTCACCGACACCATCACCCGGCTGATGGACACCTACGGCACGGTCATGACGGTCGCCTCGGTCGCCATGACCGGCATCAACCTCGCCATGAGGGCCAACCCGATCGGCTTCCTCGTCGGCATCCTCGTACCGGTCGCCGCCTGGCTCATCGAGTACGCGATGCAGACCGAGACCGGCCAGAAGATCATGAAGCAGGTGTTCCAGGCGGCGCTCAAGGGCTTCCAGTCGGTCTGGACGTTCCTGCAGCCGGTGATCAAGCTGATCGGGCAGGCCGTCGGGACGTACTTCAAGGCGTACCTGACGCTCTTCACGGGCGCACTGAAGATCATCGGCAGCGGGATCGGCGGGATCTCCCGGGTCCGCACCACGGTCACCTCCGCCTCCCACGCCCTGCGCGGCATCGCCTCGCGCACGATCGGCGGGATCAAGAACGCGGTCAAGCCGGTCCTGTCCTTCATCACCGACAAGATCCCGGGTTTCTTCCGGCACGCGAAGGACGCCGTCGCCAACGCCCTGCGGGGCATGGGCGATCTGGTCAAGGGCGCCCTCAGCGCCGTCCTCGGCGTCGTCAAGGGCCCGATCAACGGGCTGATCGCCTTCGCCAACTGGATCATCGACGGGCTCGACAAGCTCAGCTTCAGCCTCCTCGGCAAGAAGTTCGGCGTCGACCTCGACAAGATCCCGATGCTCGCCGAGGGCGGTGTCGTCTTCCCCGGCGCGTCCGAGGCGCCGCGCATCGACCCGATCTCCGACCTGGAGCACCGCCGCGTCCCCGCGCTCACCGAACCGCCCCGCAAGCCGTACCGCGTGCGGGACTTCCACGAGGACCCGGGCGCCGGCCCCCGGTCGACCGCCGAGGACCTGCTCTTCCTCGCGACCGCCCGCGCGTGACACCCGCCGACCTCCCACCAGAAGTGAGGTGACGGCCCCATGGCCGAGACCACAACCACCTACGCCGGCAGCGACCTCACCGCCGACCTCGCGCCCGGCTCGCTGATCACCCAGGACGGGCAGATCCAGTGGGCCGGGCTCCTCATCGGCCCCGGCACCCCGTTCAACGTCGACAGGTCCGGCCTCCAGGGCTGGGAGGACCTGCCCGAGTACGACTCCTCCGACGCCGACCGGCCGACCTCGCACGGCGCCTGGCCCGGCTCCCGGTACGCCAAGCCCCGCAAGATCGCCGGCACGGTCGTGCTGATGCCGGAGTTCAACGGGGCGACGGAGGTCATCCGCGCCCTGCGGCAGTCCCTCGCCCTGCTCGACGAGGAGCGCTGGCTCACCGTCCGGCTGCACGGCGAGATGCTCGCCGTGCGCGCCCGGATCGCCCAGCGCGTGGTCCCCGCGGACCAGGGCTTCGCCACCCAGGGCAGTTCGAGGATGTCGATCCAGTGGCTGGCCGCCGACCCGCGCCGCTACGCCGTCAACGAGCAGACCGCGAGCACCACGGCCCCGCAGCCCGAGACCGGCCTGACCTGGCCGCCGGAGGGCCTGCAGTGGCCGCTCTCCTGGGGCCAGGCCACCTCCACCGGCGACGCCGTCGCCGAGAACACCGGCTCCGCCGCCGCCCACCCCCTGATCGCCTTCCGCGGTCCGTGCTCCATGCCGACCGTCACCGAGCGGATCAGCAAGCGCCGGCTGCGGTACGCCATCGACCTGGCCGCCGGCGACGAGCTCGTCGTCGACACCGCCAACGGCACCGTGATGCTCAACGGCACCGCGTCCCGCCGCCACACCGCCATGGCGGACTCCAGCCCGGAGGAGCTCTTCGTGCTCGAACCGGGTCGCACGGAACTGGCGTTCCGGCCCGACGAGGCGACGCCGGAGGCCGTGATGACGGTCCGCTGGCGCAGCGCCGAGTGGTGACCGGACCCCGCTCCTCGCCCGCTTCCCCCTCCTCACGAAAGAGGTGAACCCATGACCGTACGGGCCGCCTGGCTCCAGCCCACGGGCCAGACCCGGGAAGACACCCGGATCGCCCTGTCGGCGCTCCTCACCCCGAACGGACAGAGCGCGGCGGAGACTCCGCTGCGCTCGCGCCCCGGCATCGTGCCGGGCGGCCTGGCGCTGACCGGCACCGGACCGATGCAGTGCTCGATCGGCACCGGCCGGGCCGTCATCCAGGGCGGCGACACCGCCCAGGGCGCGTACATGCTCGCGGTGACCGCCCCCGAGACGCTCACCCTCGCCGACGGCGACCCGCAGAACGGCCGGATCGACCTGATCGAACTGGCCGTCCTCGACGACGCCTACGACAGGAGCGGCTCCACCACGGCCGTGATCCGGCTCGTCAAGGGCGCGCCCGCCGCCGCCCCGGTCGCCCCCAACTCCGGTCCCGGCAGCGCCTTCCCGCTCTACACGGTGTCGGTCCCGGCCGGCGCCTCGGCCGGCAACGGCGGCGTCCAGTGGACCACCCCGGGCGTGGTCACCACCCAGCACTACCCGATGACGGCGCTCGGCGGCATCATGCCGACCAGCGGCTTCAAGGGCGCCTACGCCGGCCAGTACCGCGACGTCGCGGGCCTGCTGCAGCGCTGGGACGGCACGACCTGGATCTCGTACCCGAAGCACATCGGCGGCATCGCCCCGCACGGCACCATGACCAGCGGCGGGTACGCGGGCCAGTACCGCGACAACGCCGGGATCCTGCAGCGCTGGGACGGCTCGGCCTGGCAGTACGCCGAGGGCAAGGCGACGATCCTGTTCAGCGCCTCCCAGACCGCGATGCAGAGCGTGCCGACCGGCACGTGGACGCCGATCACCCTCCAGGGCGTCGACATCGACGACTTCACCGGCTGGAACGGCACCGACAGCTTCGTCGTCCCGCGCACCGGCTGGTGGCGGGTGTCCGGCCACGTCGCCTGGAACGGCGACTCCACCACCGGCGTGCGCGGCGCCCGCGTCACCGTCGGCGGGGTCGGCGTCCCCCGGATGACCTGGCTCGCCCCGGCCTCCACCGGAGCGGTCACCGTCGGCGGCCAGGGCCTGGTCAAGCTCACCGCCGGGAACGTGGTGCAGCTCGCCGGCTACCACAACCACACGGCGGCGGTCCGCACCCTCGGCGGCTCCGGCTACTACTGCAACCTCTCCGCCCAGTGGATCCGGTCCTGACCCCGCCCTCCCCGTAACCCCGATTGGAGCAACGCCATGAACCTGCGCAGCAGCTGGACCCTCGAGACCGGCCAGACCCGCGAGGACACCCGCCTCACCCAGATGGGCGCCACCAACGCGCTCAACCCCGTCCAGGTGCGGTCCGGCATCCTGCCGGGCTCGTACGACGGCAAGTACCGGCTGTCCGGCTTCTGGATGACGAACTCCGCCGCCATGTCGGCGATCGTCTCCGAAGGCCGGGCGGTCATCCAGGGCGACATCTCCCAGGGCGCCTACCCGGTGACGCTGCCGACCTCCGAGGTCGTCACCTTCGCCGCCGGCAACGCGCAGTTCGACCGGATCGACCTCGTCGTCCTGCGGATCTACGACAAGCTGTACGAGGGCACCCGCAACGAGGCCGTCGTCGAGGTCATCCAGGGCGTCCCCGAGGCGAACCCGAAGGCGCAGCCGGTGCCGGCGCGCAGCCTCCCGCTGTACGAGGTGCGGGTCCCGATCGGCGCCAGCGCGGGCAACGGCGGCATCCCCTGGGCCTCGGCCCTGAAGGACCTGCGCTCGACCGTCGTCTCCGCGGGCGGCATCCTGCCGGTCGAGGGGCCGGTCCAGCCGGGCGCCTACCCGGGCCAGTACCAGGACACCCCGAACAGCCAGTTCCAGCGCTGGGACGGCGGCAAGTGGGTGTCCTACCCGGAGGCCGTCGGCGGCATCATCCCGGCCTCCGCCTCCACCACCCAGGGCAGCTACACCGGCCAGTACCGGGACACCACCGGCGTGCTCCAGCGCTGGAACGGCACGGCGTGGGCGCCGGCGTTCCCGGGGCCGTACTTCGCCGACCAGCAGGACGCGGGCTACACCCTGTCGACGACCTACGTGAACACCCTGCTCGACCGGACCACGAACCCGTTCACGCTGACCTTCACGGCCCCGCCGTCCAAGAGCGTGCTGATCACCTTCGGCTCGCGGGTGGAGACCATCCTGGAGTCCGGCACCAACGCCGCCGCGGGCGCCTGGATGTGCCTGAAGATCACCCAGGGCGCCACGGTCGTCCGCGACCTGGACGACGAGCTGGCGGTGAAGGGCGGCCGCTCGGTGGCCCCGGCGGACGGTGTCTCCGCCTCGACGGTGCAGCGCCTGAGCGGCCTCACGCCGGGCGCCTCGTACACGCTCACCGCGTTCTACCGCACGACGCACGCCAACATCCGGGCGTGGTTCGACAACAGCTTCATGCAGGTCACCCCGCAGTACTGAGCCCACGCGGCCGCCGCCCCGCCCCCGTCCCGCCCGACAGGAGAACCGCATGCCCGTACGATCCGGCTGGCTGACGCCCACCGGCCAGACCCGACAGCACACCCGTCTCACCCACATCGGCGCCACCACCCCCGTGAACCCGCTGGCCTCGCGGTCCGGCATCCTGCCGGGCTCGTACGACGGCAGGTCCCGGGTCGGCGGCCTGTGGATGGCCTCCTCCGGCCCGATGACGGCCACCGTCTACCACGGCCGGGCGGTCGTCCAGGGCACCAATGCCGACGGCGCCTACCCCGTCGCCCTCGACCAGGACATGGCCGTCACCTTCGGCGACGGGGACCCGCTCAACCCGCGGATCGACCTGGTCGTGCTCCGCGTCCACGACCACGACGCCGACACCCAGGGCAGGTACGAGGCCGTCGTCGAGATCGTCAAGGGCGAGGCGAAGGCCGCCCCGGTGGCCCCGGCCGCCCCGGCCCGCTCGCTGGTCCTGTTCAGCGTGAAGGTCAAGGCCGGGGCCTCGGCCGGCAACGGCGGCATCGACTGGGCCGGCGGCGCCTCCACCGACCTGCGCACCACGCTGGTCGCGGCGGGCGGCATCCTGCCGGTCTACAACAACGCCGGCGTCCCCGGCTCCTACCCGGGCCAGTACCAGGACAACGACAACGCCCACTTCCTCCAGCGCTGGGACGGCACGGCCTGGGTCGCCTACCCCAAGGAGATCGGCGGCATCGCGCCGAGCGGCACCCTCACCACGGGCAGCTACTCCGGCCAGTACCGCGACTCCGGCGGCCAGCTCCAGCGCTGGAACAACAACGCCTGGACCGCCTACCAGCCGCCCGTCGAGGTGGAGACGAGCGGCACGGGGGCGACCCCTGCCGCCGGCTGGACCCTCGTGGGCTTCGCGGGCCGCAGGACCCGCGGCGTGGCCACCGTCTCCGTGACGGTGTCCCGCAGCGGTGCCGACCTCACCGCCACCACCGCCGGCAACCTCAGCCCCGACGAGCTGGTCTGCACCCTGCCGGCGGGCTGGCGGCCCTCGTTCGCGTACGAGGCGTCCGGCACCGACTTCTACGGCCAGGGCGCGTTCACCTTCTCGCCCGACGGCAACGTCCATGTGCGCACCTGGTCCGCGAACGGCGTCCTGACCGCCGGCCGGAGCATCCGCATCACCGCCACCTACGTCCTCTGAGGGGACCTCGATGACGATCGACACGCCCTACCGGGCGATCTTCTGCGACCTGCTCACCGACCAGACGCTCGACATCCTCCCCCTGCGGGACGTCTCCTTCGACGACTACATCGGCAAGGCCGGCTCGCTCTCCGGCACGATCCCCATCCCCGACGAGGCCATCGCCGAGCGCGTCAAGAAGGTCCGGGAGGGCCGCACCGCGGTCTACCTGGAGCGCGGCGGCGACCTGTGGTGGGGCGGCATCGTCTGGACCACCACCCTGCAGTCCAGCGGCCGCGGGGTGCTGACCCTCGGCATCCAGGCCGCCACGTTCGACTCGTACGCGGGCCGCCGGCGCATCCGCACCGACATCACGTACGACACCCCCACCCAGCAGCTGGTGATCGCCCGCAGGCTGTGGGCGGAGCTCGACGTCCAGACCTACCCCGGCGACCCGGACGCGGAGAACCCCAAGCGCCTCGGGATCTCGTTCGGCGACGAGGTGCCGCGCAAGCCCGAGGTCAAGCGCACCGTCTCGTGGCGCAGGGGCGACGAGACCGTGTACCTGGACGCGCTCAACCAGATCGCCGAGATGCAGGACGGCTTCGAGCACCAGATCCTGGTCTACCGCGATCCCGTCTCCGGACAGCGCATCCGGCAGCTCCGGCTCGGGGAGCCGAAGATCGTCAACGGGTCCACCGACCTCCTCTTCGACCGCCCCGGCGTCATCCTGTCGTACTCCTTCCCCTACGACGCGACGCGCGGCGCCACCACCGCCGTCGCCCGCGGCGCCTCGGCGAACGGCAACGCGGCCCAGGAGTCCCGCCCGCTGTACGGCAAGGAGCAGTACCGCAGCGAGCTGCTCGCCGACGGCTGGCCCCTGATCGACCTGTCCTCCGACCACAACGAGGTCACGGACGAACTCGCCCTGGAGGCACTGGCGTCGGCCGAGCTGAACCAGGTCATGGGCGCCGTGGTGATCCCGGCGATCACCATCCACCTGGGCGGCATCGTGCCGCCCGCGCTCATCGGGCGCATGGCCCGCATCCGTATCCACGACGAGTGGTTCGCCCAGGGTCTCGACGCCCGCTACCGCATCATCGGCGTCAAGGTCACCCCGCCGGAACGCGGCCGCTCCGACACCGCCGAGCTCTACCTCGAGGAGTCCTGATGCCCCAGCTGCCCGAGGACATCATCGACCGGCTGAACCAGATGGAACGCCGGCTCAAGGCCCTGTCCACCGCCGTCAACACCCGCCCCGCCGTCAACGAGTTCCGCCCCCCGCAGACCGGCAGCGTCACCATCACCCGGCCGCTGTTCCGGATCTTCGACGGCTACAACCACGAGATCTTCGCCGACGACATCATGACCGGCGGTCTCGCCCGGCCCTGGCTGCCGCTCACCCCGCCGCTGCCGAGCGACACGAGCAAGTGGCCCTCCACCACCGCCGGCGCCTTCACCACGATCGCCCGCTGCTCCAACCCCATCTGGCAGCCGAAGATGCGGCTCGCCGTCAACACGGCGGCGTCGACCGGCGGCGCCGGCCAGATCCGGGTGCTCGTCGACAGCGTCCCCTTCGGGCCCGTGGTCACCGCCGGCACCATCTACGACCACCTCGGCCTGCTGCCCGGCGACATGAAGACCCGCTTCGGCCAGACGATGTACATCGAGATCCAGGCGCTGGCCACCGCGGGCACGGTCTACGCCCAGCCCGTCCTCATCCACGGCGCCCAGACCTGACCCACCCGCCGCACAGCGACCACGAGGAGCACCCATGACCATCGACCCCACCCAGCCCTGGGGCGTGACCATCGACTACGCGGGCCGCGCCGTCGTCACCGAGGACGGCCACACCCTGACCGTGCGCGTGTACGACAACACCATGGGCTACACCCTGCAGCGCGACCCGGTGACCGGGCAGTACCCCTCGGTGTACGTCACCGCCGAGCTCACCGAGAAGGGCACCGGCGACGCCACCCTGCGCGGCTCCGGCCTGGTCGTCGTGGAGGCCCGGGACGGCGTCCCGACCGTCCCCGACCAGACGGCCGTGCAGCGCGCGGTCACGGCCGCCCTCGCCGACTTCGAGACCCGCCGGGCCGCCTGCGCCGCGCTCTGCGCGACCTGGGCCCCGCCGGCCCCGCCCGTCCCGTAGGCCCTCCGGCCGACCGGGACGCACCCGCGCCCCACCTCGTACGCCCGCCCGACCGGCTCCCCCGGTGCGGGCTTTTTTCATGTCCGCACACCTGTCCGGAGGACACCAGATGGCCACTCCCCTCACCGCGGAACGGCTCGTCGCCGCGCTCCGCGCCGAAGGCGTCACCGTCGTCGAACACCCCGGCTGGCGCACCCACAGCCGCAACCACGTCGGCGCCTGGGGCCCGGTCACCGGCGTGATGATCCACCACACGGTCTCCAGCGGCACCGCCTCCTCCGTCGAGCTCTGCTTCGACGGGTACGAGGGCCTGCCGGGGCCGCTCTGCCACGGTGTCATCGCCAAGGACGGCAGCGTCCACCTCGTCGCCAACGGCCGCGCCAACCACGCCGGCGGGGGCGACCCGTCGGTCCTCCGGGCCGTGATGAGCGAGACGTACGGGGACCGGCCGCCGGCCCCCCGCGTCCACCAGGGCAGCCCCGGCGCCGTCGACGGCAACTCCCGCTTCTACGGCTTCGAGTGCGTCAACCTCGGCACCGGCAACGACCCCTGGCCGGCCGCCCAGCTCGACGCGATCGAACGGGTCTCGGCCGCCCTGTGCCGGGCCCACGGCTGGGGCGCCCGCTCCGTCATCGGCCACCTGGAGTGGTCCGACTGGAAGAACGACCCCCGGGGCTTCGGCATGCCGACCCTGCGCGACCGGGTCCAGGCCCGGCTGAACAAGACGCCGTCGAAGAACGTCCCCTCCACGGGCAAGCCGGCCGCACCCCGCCTCCAGCCGTTCCCGGGCGCCTCGTTCTTCCGCAAGGAGACGAGCTCCCCGGTCATCACGGCCATGGGCCGCCGCCTCGTCGCCGAGGGCTGCTCCGCGTACACCGTCGGCCCCGGCCCCCGCTGGAGCGAGGCGGACCGGCTCGGCTACGCGAAGTGGCAGCACAAGCTCGGCTTCCGCGGCTCGGACGCCGACGGCGTCCCCGGCGCCGCCTCCTGGAACGCCCTGAAGGTCCCGTACACGCAGTAGGCACCCCCCGACCCCCCACAGCAAGGAGTCACCCGATGTCCGATGCCGCCAAGCGCACGGCCCGCACCGTCCTCCAGTCCGCCGTCGGCATCGCCGTCGTGCTCCCCGCGATCGTCGACGCCTCCGGCGTCCCCGCCACCCTCCCCTGGGTCGCCGGGGCGCTGGCCGTCGCCGGCGGGCTGGCCCGTGTGATGGCCCTCGACGCGGTGCAGAACCTGCTGCCGTCCTGGCTGCGCAGCACCACCCCGGGCGGTGCCGATGACCGAGTCTGACCCGAACGACCCGGTCGCCGTCGCCGTCGAACTGGAACGGCTGCGCGGCACGCTGGAGGCCGGCTTCGCCCGAGTCGACGGCTCCCTCGCGCTGCTCGTCCAGCGCAGCGACCAGACCGACCGGCAGCTCGCCGACCACGAGGCCCGCCTCGACGAGCTGGAACGCTCCCGCTGGCCGCTGACCAGCATCGCCGCGCTCACCGCGAGCGCCGGCGTCCTCGTCGCGGTCTGGGAGCTGGCCGGCCGCTGAGCCGGCCCCGGGCACGCCGAAGGGCGGCCACCCCGTCGCCGGGGTGACCGCCCTTCGCCCTACTGCTTACTGGTTGTACGGACCGTAGTCGTAGTCCTCCAGCGGCACGGCCTGGCCGGAGCCCGAGCCGAACGGCGAGTAGTCGATGTCGTCGTAGCCGACGGCCGAGTACATCGCGGCCTTGGCCTCCTCGGTCGGCTCGACCCGGATGTTGCGGTAGCGGGAAAGACCCGTACCGGCCGGGATGAGCTTACCGATGATGACGTTCTCCTTGAGGCCGATGAGGCTGTCGGACTTGGCGTTGATCGCCGCATCCGTCAGGACTCGGGTCGTCTCCTGGAAGGACGCCGCCGACAGCCACGACTCGGTGGCGAGCGATGCCTTGGTGATACCCATCAGCTGCGGACGGCCGGAGGCGGGGTGACCGCCCTCGGTGACCACACGACGGTTCTCGGTCTCGAACTTCGACCGCTCGACCAGCTCGCCCGGCAGGAGCTCCGCGTCGCCGGACTCGATGATCGTCACGCGGCGGAGCATCTGCCGGATGATGATCTCGATGTGCTTGTCGTGGATCGACACGCCCTGCGAGTTGTAGACCTTCTGGACTTCGCCGACCAGGTGGACCTGGACCGCGCGCTGACCGAGGATCCGGAGCACGTCGTGCGGGTTGGTGGCACCCACGGTGAGCTTCTGGCCCACCTCGACGTGGTCGCCCTCGCCCACGAGCAGACGGGCACGCTTCGAGATCGGGAACGCCGTCTCGTCGGTGCCGTCGTCCGGGGTGACGACGATCTTCTTGGTCTTCTCGGTCTCCTCGATGCGGACGCGGCCGGCCGCCTCCGAGATCGGGGCGACACCCTTGGGCTGACGGGCCTCGAAGAGCTCGACGACACGCGGCAGACCCTGGGTGATGTCGTCACCGGCCACACCACCGGTGTGGAAGGTACGCATCGTCAGCTGGGTACCGGGCTCACCGATGGACTGGGCGGCGATGATGCCGACCGCCTCACCGATGTCGACCAGCTTGCCGGTGGCGAGCGAACGGCCGTAGCAGAAGGCACAGGTGCCGACCGCGGACTCACAGGTCAGGACCGAACGGGTCTTGACCTCCTCGACGCCCGCGTTGACCAGGGCGTCGATGAGCACGTCACCCAGGTCGACGTTGGCCGGCGCGATGACCTTGCCGTCGACGACGACGTCCTCGGCGAGCATCCGCGCGTACACGG
The DNA here is from genome assembly GCF_040689545.1 of Streptomyces sp. NPDC051180. Classification (NCBI taxonomy): domain Bacteria; kingdom Bacillati; phylum Actinomycetota; class Actinomycetes; order Kitasatosporales; family Streptomycetaceae; genus Streptomyces; species Streptomyces sp. NPDC051180. Next base: position 258,967 of record NZ_JBFBBC010000005.1, on the reverse strand, counting down.
AGGTCTCGACGTCGTCCGTCTTGCGCAGGACACCGGCCTCGTCCTTCGCCGCGATCCGCAGCTTCAGACCGCGCTCGGTGCCACAGTCCTCCTCGCGGATGATGACGTCCTGCGAGACGTCCACCAGACGACGGGTCAGGTAACCCGAGTCGGCGGTACGCAGGGCGGTGTCGGCGAGACCCTTACGGGCACCGTGCGTGGAGATGAAGTACTCGAGGACGGTGAGGCCCTCGCGGAACGACGCCTTGATGGGACGCGGGATCGTCTCGTTCTTGGCGTTGGACACCAGACCACGCATACCCGCGATCTGACGCATCTGCATCATGTTTCCTCGGGCACCCGAGTCGACCATCATGAAGATGGGGTTCGTCCGCGGGAAGTTCGCGTTCATCGCCTCGGCGACCTCGTTGGTCGCCTTGGTCCAGATCGCGATGAGCTCCTGCGTGCGCTCTTCCTTGGTGATGAGACCGCGCTCGTACTGCTTCTGGACCTTCTCGTCCTGCGCCTCGTAGCCCTTGACGATCTCCTTCTTCGCCTCGGGAACGACGACGTCGGAGATGGCCACGGTGACGCCGGAGCGGGTCGCCCAGTAGAAGCCGGCCGCCTTCAGGTTGTCGAGCGTCGCCGCCACGATGACCTTGGGGTAGCGCTCGGCGAGGTCGTTGACGATCTCGGAGAGCTGCTTCTTGCCGACGGAGTAGTCGACGAACGGGTAGTCCTCGGGCAGCAGCTCGTTGAAGAGCGCGCGGCCCAGGGTCGTCCGCAGACGGAACGAGTCGCCCTGCTGCCACTCCGGCTCGCCCTCCTCGGCGACCGGGGGAACCCAGCCACGGGGAGCGACGGTGCCGACGGGGAAGCGGATCTCGATCTCCGACTGGAGCGCGAGCTCGCCGGCGTCGAACGCCATGATCGCCTCGGCCGTGGAGCCGAACGCGCGGCCCTCGCCCTTGGTGTCACGGAGCTCGCCGTCGGTGGTCAGGAAGAACAGACCGAGGACCATGTCCTGGGTCGGCATCGTGACCGGACGGCCGTCGGCCGGCTTCAGGATGTTGTTCGAGGACAGCATCAGGATGCGGGCCTCGGCCTGCGCCTCCGCGGAGAGCGGCAGGTGCACGGCCATCTGGTCACCGTCGAAGTCCGCGTTGAACGCGGTGCAGACGAGCGGGTGGATCTGGATGGCCTTGCCCTCGACCAGCTGGGGCTCGAACGCCTGGATGCCGAGGCGGTGCAGCGTGGGCGCACGGTTCAGCAGGACCGGGTGCTCGGCGATGACCTCTTCGAGGACGTCGTACACGACCGTGCGGCCGCGCTCGACCATCCGCTTGGCGCTCTTGATGTTCTGCGCGTGGTTCAGGTCGACCAGGCGCTTCATCACGAACGGCTTGAAGAGCTCCAGCGCCATGGCCTTGGGCAGACCGCACTGGTGCAGCTTCAGCTGCGGACCGACGACGATGACGGAACGCGCGGAGTAGTCCACACGCTTGCCGAGCAGGTTCTGACGGAAACGACCCTGCTTGCCCTTCAGCATGTCGCTGAGGGACTTCAGCGGACGGTTGCCGGGGCCCGTGACCGGGCGACCACGACGGCCGTTGTCGAAGAGGGCGTCGACCGCCTCCTGGAGCATCCGCTTCTCGTTGTTCACGATGATCTCGGGGGCACCGAGGTCGAGCAGACGCTTCAGGCGGTTGTTGCGGTTGATCACGCGGCGGTACAGGTCGTTCAGGTCGGAGGTCGCGAAGCGGCCACCGTCCAGCTGCACCATCGGACGGAGGTCCGGCGGGATGACCGGGACGCAGTCGAGAACCATGCCCTTGGGGCTGTTCGCGGTCTGCAGGAACGCGGAGACGACCTTGAGGCGCTTGAGCGCACGGGTCTTCTTCTGGCCCTTGCCGGTGCGGATGATCTCGCGGAGGCGCTCGGCCTCCTCCTCCAGGTCGAAGGACTCCAGGCGCTTCTGCAGCGCCGCGGCACCCATCGAGCCGTCGAAGTACGTGCCGAAGCGGTCACGCAGCTCGCGGTAGAGGAGCTCGTCGCCCTCCAGGTCCTGGACCTTGAGGTTCTTGAAGCGCGACCAGACCTCGTCCAGACGGTCGATCTCGCGCTGCGCACGGTCGCGCAGCTGCTTCATCTCGCGCTCGGCGCCCTCGCGCACCTTGCGGCGCACGTCGGCCTTGGCGCCCTCGGCCTCGAGCTCGCCGAGGTCGTTCTCGAGCTTCTTGGCGCGGGCCTCCAGGTCGGAGTCGCGACGGTTCTCGATCTGCTGGCGCTCGACGGAGACGTGCGCCTCCAGCGAGGGCAGGTCACGCGTACGACGCTCGTCGTCGACGTACGTGATCATGTACGCCGCGAAGTAGATGACCTTCTCCAGGTCCTTCGGGGCGAGGTCGAGCAGGTATCCGAGACGCGACGGGACGCCCTTGAAGTACCAGATGTGGGTGACGGGAGCGGCGAGCTCGATGTGGCCCATCCGCTCACGGCGCACCTTCGCGCGGGTGACCTCGACGCCACACCGCTCACAGATGATGCCCTTGAAGCGGACGCGCTTGTACTTGCCGCAGTAGCACTCCCAGTCCCGGGTCGGACCGAAGATCTTCTCGCAGAAGAGTCCGTCCTTCTCGGGCTTGAGCGTGCGGTAGTTGATGGTCTCCGGCTTCTTGACCTCGCCGTGGCTCCACTGACGGATGTCGTCAGCGGTAGCCAGACCGATCCGGAGCTCGTCGAAGAAGTTGACGTCGAGCACTATGCGTCAATCCCTCTCAGGGTTGTAAGTCTTGGGGTCTGGAACGGGGGTCCTGGGGCCGGCGGGGGGACCATCACTGGTCCCCCTGCCGGACTCCCGTCAGACCTCTTCGACGCTGCTCGGCTCGCGCCGGGACAGGTCGATACCGAGCTCCTCCGCTGCGCGGAAGACGTCCTCGTCGGTGTCGCGCATCTCGATGGACATGCCGTCCGAGGACAGCACCTCCACGTTGAGGCACAGGGACTGCATCTCCTTGATGAGCACCTTGAAGGACTCGGGGATGCCGGGCTCAGGGATGTTCTCGCCCTTGACGATGGCCTCGTAGACCTTCACACGGCCGGTCACGTCGTCGGACTTGATCGTCAGCAGCTCCTGGAGGGCGTAAGCGGCGCCGTACGCCTCCAGCGCCCACACCTCCATCTCACCGAAGCGCTGGCCACCGAACTGGGCCTTACCACCCAGCGGCTGCTGGGTGATCATCGAGTACGGACCGGTCGACCGGGCGTGCAGCTTGTCGTCGACCAGGTGGTGGAGCTTGAGGATGTACATGTACCCGACGGAGATCGGGTCCGGGAACGGCTCGCCGGAGCGGCCGTCGAACAGCCTCGCCTTGCCGGACGGGAGGACCAGGCGGTCACCGTCGCGGTTCGGGAGCGTGTGCTCGAAGAGGCCGGAGATCTCGTCCTCGCGGGCACCGTCGAACACCGGGGTGGCGACGTTGGTACCGGGCTTGACCTCGTCGGCGCCGATCGCCTGGAGGCGCTGCGCCCACTCGTCCGCGAGGCCGGAGACGTCCCAGCCGCGGCTGGCGAGCCAGCCGAGGTGGATCTCCAGGACCTGTCCCGGGTTCATTCGGGACGGGACACCCAGCGGGTTGAGGATGATGTCGACCGGGGTGCCGTCCTCCAGGAACGGCATGTCCTCGATCGGCAGGATCTTGGAGATGACGCCCTTGTTGCCGTGACGGCCGGCGAGCTTGTCACCATCGGTGATCTTGCGCTTCTGGGCGACGTAGACGCGGACCAGCTGGTTCACGCCCGGGGGAAGCTCGTCGCCCTCCTCGCGGTCGAAGACGCGCACGCCGATGATCTTGCCGATCTCGCCGTGGGGCACCTTCAGCGAGGTGTCGCGGACCTCACGCGCCTTCTCGCCGAAGATCGCGCGGAGCAGGCGCTCCTCCGGGGTGAGCTCGGTCTCGCCCTTGGGCGTGACCTTGCCGACCAGGATGTCGCCGGCGACGACCTCGGCACCGATGCGGATGATGCCGCGCTCGTCGAGGTCGGCGAGGACCTCCTCGGAGACGTTCGGGATGTCCCGGGTGATCTCCTCCGGGCCGAGCTTGGTGTCACGGGCGTCGACCTCGTGCTCCTCGATGTGGATCGAGGAGAGGACGTCGTCCTGCACGAGGCGCTGCGACAGGATGATCGCGTCCTCGTAGTTGTGGCCCTCCCACGGCATGAACGCCACGAGCAGGTTCTTGCCGAGCGCCATCTCGCCGTCTTCGGTGGCGGGACCGTCGGCGAGGACCTGGCCCTCGATGACGCGGTCGCCCTCGTCCACGACGACCTTCTGGTTCACAGAGGTGCCCTGGTTGGAGCGGGAGAACTTGTGCAGGCGGTACGTGATGTACGTGCCGTCGTCGTTGGCGACCGTGATGTAGTCGGCCGACAGCTCCTGGACGACACCGTCCTTCTCGGCCTTGAGCACGTCGCCGGCATCGGTGGCGCAGCGGTACTCCATGCCGGTGCCGACGAGCGGGGCCTCCGACTTGATCAGCGGGACGGCCTGGCGCATCATGTTCGCGCCCATGAGGGCACGGTTGGCGTCGTCGTGCTCGAGGAACGGGATCATGGCGGTCGCGACCGACACCATCTGGCGCGGCGAGACGTCCATGTAGTCCACGTCCGACGGCTCGACGTAGTCGACCTCGCCGCCACGCTTGCGGACCAGGACGCGCGGCTCGGTGAACTGCATCTCGTCGTTGAGCGCGGCGTTGGCCTGCGCGATGACGAAGCGGTCCTCCTCGTCGGCGGTGACGTAGTCGACCTCGTCGGTGACCTGGCCGTCGACGACCTTGCGGTACGGCGTCTCGATGAAGCCGAACGCGTTGACGCGGCCGTACGAGGCGAGCGAACCGATCAGACCGATGTTCGGGCCTTCGGGGGTCTCGATCGGGCACATGCGTCCGTAGTGGGACGGGTGCACGTCTCGGACCTCGAAGCCGGCCCGCTCACGGGACAGACCACCGGGACCCAGCGCCGAGAGACGACGCTTGTGCGTCAGACCCGACAGCGGGTTGTTCTGGTCCATGAACTGCGACAGCTGGCTGGTGCCGAAGAACTCCTTGATGGAGGCGACGACCGGCCGGATGTTGATCAGGGTCTGCGGCGTGATCGCCTCGACGTCCTGGGTGGTCATGCGCTCGCGCACGACGCGCTCCATACGAGCCAGACCCGTGCGGACCTGGTTCTGGATGAGCTCGCCGACGTTGCGCAGACGACGGTTGCCGAAGTGGTCGATGTCGTCGGTCTCGACGACGATCTCGTTGCCGTTCTCGCCGATCGTCTCGGTCTCGCCCGCGTGGAGCTTGACCAGGTACTTGATCGTGGCGATGACGTCGTCGGTGGTGAGCACGCCGGCGTTCAGCGGCTCGTCGGCGCCGAGCTTCTTGTTCACCTTGTAGCGGCCGACCTTCGCGAGGTCGTAGCGCTTCGGGTTGAAGTAGAGGTTCTCGAGCAGCGTCTGAGCGGCCTCACGGGTCGGCGGCTCGCCCGGACGCAGCTTGCGGTAGATGTCGAGCAGCGCGTCGTCCTGGCCCTGGGTGTGGTCCTTCTCCAGGGTGGCGCGCATGGACTCGTACTCGCCGAACTCCTGCAGGATCTGCTCGGTGGTCCAGCCGAGGGCCTTCAGCAGCACGGTGACGGACTGCTTGCGCTTGCGGTCGATGCGGACACCGACGAGGTCGCGCTTGTCGATCTCCATCTCCAGCCAGGCACCCCGGGACGGGATGATCTTGGCGGAGAAGATGTCCTTGTCGGACGTCTTGTCGATCGAGGAGTCGAAGTAGACGCCCGGCGAGCGGACGAGCTGCGACACGACGACACGCTCGGTGCCGTTGATGACGAAGGTGCCCTTGTTGGTCATGAGCGGGAAGTCGCCCATGAAGACCGTCTGGGACTTGATCTCGCCGGTCTCGTTGTTCGTGAACTCGGCGGTGACGAAGAGCGGGGCGCCGTACGTGAAGTCACGGTCCTTGCACTCGTCGATCGAGTTCTTCGGCGGCTCGAAGCGGTGGTCGCGGAAGGTCAGCGACATCGACCCGGAGAAGTCCTCGATCGGGGAGATCTCCTCGAAGATCTCCTCCAGACCGGACTTCGTGGGGACGTCCTGTCCCGACTCAAGGGCAGCCTCGACGCGAGCCTTCCAGGCGGCGTTGCCGAGCAGCCAGTCAAAGCTCTCGGTCTGCAGCGCGAGGAGGTTCGGAACCTCGAGGGGCTCCTTGATCTTTGCAAAGGAGATGCGCAGCGGGGCGGTGCTTGCGCCGTTGTTCGTATTGGTCGAGGCGTTGCGCGAGGCGGCCAAGAGGGGGTCCTTCCGAGGGCTCGGACTCACTACGCGCGTACCGGTCCCCTGCATCGCTTCACGGCAGACTTTTCCTGATATGGCCAAAAAGCCAGGTCAGACGGGGTCGGTCCGAGTAGCGGATGCGAAGGTATGCCCCTGGTGACGGGCAGGGGGCAGCTAACAGGCAGCGCAAAGGGTCAGTGTAGCCACTTGGCTCACTGATGTCCAGGGCGAATAATTCGCGACCCTCGTTGCTCTCAACTCCGCGGTACCTCGCGCCGTGCGGCGCACCTCGATACTGCCCGTTCAGTCGTCGATCCATGCCTCGGAAACGGATCGTTGTGACGACGCGTCCTGAGAATTGCGCGCTGCGTGCGGTTCGTCAAGGCCCCCCGGTGTGCGGGGCGCACGGCGAAGATCACCATACTCCGCTTCCGGCGGCCCTCGGGGCCCCCGCCACGCCCGTCCCGGGAACGCCGAAAGGCGACCACCCAGATGGGTGATCGCCCTTCGGTGCCTCCGCGTTACACGGGGGCAGGAGTCAGCTCAGCGAGCCGAAACGGCCTTACTTGACCGTGACGGAGGCGCCGGCGGCCTTGAGGGACTCGGCAGCCTTCTCGGCGGCCTCCTTCGCGACCTTCTCGAGGACCGGCTTCGGGGTGCCGTCGACGAGGTCCTTGGCCTCCTTGAGGCCCAGGGAGGTGAGCTCACGCACGACCTTGATGACCTGGATCTTCTTGTCGCCGGCACCCTCGAGGATGACGTCGAACTCGTCCTGCTCCTCGACGGCCTCGGCACCGGCGACCGGGGCGCCCGGGCCGGCGACGGCGACGGCGGCGGCGGCGGTGACGTCGAACTTGTCCTCGAACGCCTTCACGAACTCGGAGAGCTCGATGAGGGTCATCTCCTCGAACTGGGCGAGGAGGTCGTCCTGAGAGAGCTTCGCCATGATGGGCGATCCTTCCACTAATTCGGCAGGTGCCGATGTGTCTTTAGAGGCGGGCGTAACGGCCCGCTACGACCCGTGCACTAGGCGGCACGGATCAATGCGCGAGCCGAATTACTCGGCACCGCCCTGCTCGGCGAGCTTGACGCGAAGCGCTTCCGCGGTGCGGACGAACTTCGACGGCAGCGCCTGGAGGAGCGAGGCAGTCTGGGACTGCTTGCCCTTGAAGGCACCGGCCAGCTTGCTGAGCAGAACCTCGCGGGACTCGAGGTCCGCAAGCTTCTTGATGTCGTCGGCGGAGAGAGCCTTACCGTCAAGGACACCGGCCTTGATGATGAGGTTCGGGTTCTCCTTGGCGAAGTCACGCAGGGCCTTCGCCGACTCCACCGGGTCACCGGTGACGAAGGCGACCGCGGTCGGACCAGCGAAGTGCTCGTCCAGTGCGGTGATCCCGGCCTCGTTGGCCGCAATCTTGGTCAGCGTGTTCTTCACCACGGCGTACTGGGCGTTCTCACCGAGCGAACGACGCAGCGTCTTGAGCTGCGCCACGGTGAGACCCCGGTACTCGGTCAGCACGGCGGCGTTGGAGCTCTGGAACGCGTCCTTGAGCTCGGCCACCGATGCAGCCTTGTTGGGCGTCGGCATAGTGCTTCGGCCTCCTTCCGGGTGATGAGGACCGCTCAGAAGGTGGCTGAACAAAACAAAACGCCCCGGGCGCAGGCGCACGGGGCTTGGCTCGACCGGACAAGAAGTCCGGGAACTGTCCACAGTCACCTGCGCGGGTCGTCCGTTGTCAGCGGATCCTTCGGCCACCGCACCCGGTAGGGCACAGCAACGACCAGCGGTCTTTGGCTTCTGTGGAAGCGTACGCGACCGGGGCGGCCGGGGGCAAATCAGCCCTTGCCGAGTTCCTTCAGCATCGCGAAGAGGTCGACGGTGTCCTTGGCCGGCGGCTCCTGGACGGCGATCGCGGTGCCGTAGTCGCTGTAGTCGGCCCGCATGGTCATCGTGCCCTGGGCCATGGTCATGCCGACGTCCATGCGCGCCGGGTAGCCGTCCTCGGTCACCCAGAGCTCGGTGTCGTAGCCCTTGAGACCCGCCTTCTTCATGGAGGCGACGAGCTGGTCGTGCTCCTGCCGGGAGAGGAGCTTCGAGGACTCGTTCGCCTTGAGCATCTGCTCGAAGGTGAGCGTGCCCTTGTAGTGCTGGGTCTCCAGGCCGTTGACCTTCTCAGGCCCGAGGTGCTTCAGGTTCGGCGAGTCGAGGAGCAGGGCCAGCTGCTGGGCCGGGTCTTGGTTCATGTTGTCCAGGCCGCCGGTCATCTGCTTCTGCAGCGCCGCGTCGCCGGAGGCGTCGGCCGCGGCCTTCATGTCCAGCTTCATCCAGCGCTTGCCGTCCATCTCGGCGGCCTGCTCGGCGCCCATGTCGACGTACATGACCTGGTCGAGCATGATCATGCGCATCTGCTCGGGGGCGCCCGGGCTGCCCGCGGAGAGCAGGGAGCCCTTCATCGTGATGTCCATCGACGCCGGGGCCCAGCCCTGGACGCCGGTCATCTCGACGGTGCCGGACTCCGCGCCGACGCCCTTCATGCTCATCGTCATCTTGACCTTGGCGGCCTTGGCGGCCGAGGTCTTCCGGTACGCGGCCTGGATGACCTTCGTGGCGTCGCTCAGGCTCTGGGTCTGCCGCTCGGCCGCCGGCTTCGTCGTCGTGCTGCCGGCCTTCGCCCCTCCGGCCTTCGCGTCGCCGTCCTGACAGCCCGCGACGCCCGTCACGACGGCCAGGGCCGTCAGGGCGACGCCCGCGCGCTTCCATGCGGACTTGTTCATGAGTGTTCCCCACCCCTTGATCCACGTCTTTACGGTTTCTTGAACCGTAACAAAGAGCCGGCCCCCGCCTCTCCGGAGAGAGGCGGGGGCCGGCTGACCACTCAGCGAACCGGTTCGGTTCAGACCGCGGCCGGGTCCTCCTCGACGAGGAGGTTGCGGGTGCGGTTGGAGTCCAGCGGGATGCCGGGGCCCATCGTCGTGGTGAGGGTCGCCTTCTTGATGTAGCGACCCTTCGCGGCCGACGGCTTCAGACGGAGGATCTCCTCCAGCGCGGCGGCGTAATTCTCCACCAGCTTGGTCTCGTCGAAGGAGACCTTGCCGATGATGAAGTGGAGGTTCGAGTGCTTGTCCACTCGGAACTCGATCTTGCCGCCCTTGATGTCGTTGACAGCCTTCGCGACATCGGGGGTGACGGTGCCGACCTTGGGGTTCGGCATGAGACCACGCGGGCCGAGGACGCGGCCGAGGCGGCCGACCTTGCCCATGAGGTCCGGGGTGGCCACCACGGCGTCGAACTCGTTCAGGCGGTTGCCCTTGGAGATCTCGTCGATGAGCTCGTCGGAGCCGACGATGTCGGCGCCCGCGGCGATCGCGGCCTCGGCACGGTCACCGGTCGCGAAGACCAGGACCCGGGCGGTCTTGCCGGTGCCGTGCGGAAGGTTCACGGTGCCACGGACCATCTGGTCGGCCTTGCGCGGGTCGACACCCAGGCGGAAGGCGACCTCGACGGTGCCGTCGAACTTCGTGGTGGCGGTGTCCTTGGCGAGACGGACGGCCTCGAGGGGAGCGTAGTTCCGCTCGCGGTCGACCTTGGCGTCCGCGCCGCGGAGAGCCTTGCTGCGCTTCACTTCTTCTCCTGTTGGTTCAGGTATGGAGTCGTGGTGCGGGCCGCGCCGGCCCTACCACTGAGGTCACGAGGGGGGTGATCAGCCCTCGACCGTGATGCCCATGGAGCGGGCGGTGCCAGCGATGATCTTGGACGCGGCGTCCAGGTCGTTGGCGTTCAGGTCGGGGAGCTTGACCGTGGCGATCTCGCGGACCTGGGCGGCCGTGAGCTTGGCGACCTTGGTCTTGTGCGGCTCGCCGGAGCCCTTGTCCACACCCGCGGCCTTGAGGATCAGCTTGGCGGCCGGCGGAGTCTTGGTGATGAAGGTGAAGGTGCGGTCCTCGTAGACCGTGATCTCCACCGGCACGACCATGCCACGCTGCGACTCGGTCGCGGCGTTGTAGGCCTTGCAGAACTCCATGATGTTGACGCCGTGCTGACCCAGCGCGGGGCCGACCGGCGGGGCCGGGTTGGCCGCACCGGCGTTGATCTGGAGCTTGATAAGCCCCGTGACCTTCTTCTTCTTGGGAGGCATTGCTCTCTCCGGGTCCTAGTGAGAGTGTTCAGCCCGCCATCCGGTCATCCGGATGGAGGCATACCGCACCACGATAACGGGTATAGACGTGCGGCTAAAAACCGAGCAGGTCAGAGCGGCTGCGAGAGCCACTCTGACCTGGTCGGAAACCTGTGGGGTCAGTTCTTCTGGATCTGGTCGAAGCTGAGCTCGACCGGGGTCTCGCGACCGAAGATCTCGACGAGACCCTTGACCTTCTTCGAGTCCGGGTTGATCTCGTTGATCGTGGCCTGGAGGGTCGCGAAGGGACCGTCCGTGACCGTCACCGAGTCGCCGACCTCGAAGTCCAGGACCTGGACCTCCAGCTTACGGGCCGGAGCCGGCTTGCCCTCGGCCTCGGCGGCCTCGCGGGCGGCCTTCTCCTCGGCCTCCGGGGCGAGCATCTTGACGATCTCGTCCAGGGTCAGCGGGTACGGGTCGTAGGCGTTGCCCACGAAGCCGGTGACGCCGGGGGTGTTGCGGACGACGCCCCAGGACTCGTTCGTCAGGTCCATGCGGACGAGGACGTAGCCGGGGAGCTTGTTCTGCTTGACGTTCTTCCGCTCGCCGCCCTTGATCTGGACGATCTCTTCCTCGGGGACCTCGGCCTGGTAGATGAAGTCCTCGACGTTGAGCGAGACGGCACGCTGCTCGAGGTTGGCCTTCACGCGCTTCTCGTAGCCCGCGTAGGTGTGGATCACGTACCACTCGCCGGGGAGGGTGCGGAGCTCCTCGCGGAGCGCGGCGACCGGGTCGACCGGGGCGGCCGGCTCGGCCTCCTCCTCGGTCTCTTCCTCGGCGTCCTCGTCCTCGGCGTCCTCGTCCTCGGCCTCGACGGTGTCGTCCTCGTCGTCGGCCTCGACGGTCTCGTCGGACTCGGCGTCCTCGTCGGACTCCGCCTCGTCCTCGTCCGCGTCCTCGGTCTCGAGGGCGAACTCCTCGGCGGCCTCGGCGGCAGCGTCGTCAGCAGCGTCTGCCTGGTCCTCGTCGGCGGCCTCCACGATGTCCAGCTCGTCCTCGACGGACTCGGACTCGAAGGCGTCGTTCAGGTTCGCGTCAGACACGGTGGCTGCTTCTTCCTGCGATACAGATGGGGTGGAACAAAAAGTCAGCCGAAGACGTACTTGACTGCTTCCTGGAAGCCATAGTCAATCACGGTGACGAGGCCGATCATGATGACGACGAAGACAATCACCACGGTGGTGTACGTCGTCAGCTGGCTGCGCGTGGGCCAGACGACCTTGCGGAGCTCGGCGATGATCTGGCGGTAGAAAAGCGCGAGACGGCCGAGGGGGCCCTTCTTGCCGCGCTTGCCGCCCTTGCGGGACTTCTTCTTCGAGTCCGCGGCCTCGTCGTCGGCATCAGGCATGTCGATGGAGCCTACGGCGTCCGTCACGATCTCTCACCTGATTCCGGGTCGGCCGTGCCGCGCCCGGGTGGAGCCGCACGGCGGTGCAATGAAGTACGTACATGCGCACAACACCTGGCGGTGTGTGTAGCAGGGCCGGAGGGACTTGAACCCCCAACCGCCGGTTTTGGAGACCGGTGCTCTACCAATTGAGCTACGACCCTTTGTCGGTGTCCCCAACGTACCGCATCGTGAGATGTGGTCGGTGCGGGCCAACGAGGAGTGAGCATACGTGGTCAGGGGGCCCCACGTCGAACAGAAACCGGCCCGACCTGCCGCCGGAAGCGCGTACGACCGGTAATGACCGGTCCTGTCCGGTCCTTGAAACCTGTGTGCCGGGCCCTGACGCGGTCTGGGACCATGGGCCGTATGAGCGCTGCTACCCCTCCCACCGAGCGTCGGGTCTCCGCCCGGATCGGTGCGATCTCCGAGTCCGCCACCCTCGCCGTCGACGCCAAGGCCAAGGCCCTCAAGGCCGCCGGGCGCCCGGTGATCGGGTTCGGCGCGGGCGAGCCCGACTTCCCCACCCCGGACTACATCGTCGAAGCGGCCGTCGAGGCTTGCAAGAACCCGAAGTACCACCGGTACACGCCGGCCGGCGGTCTGCCCGAGCTGAAGAGCGCGATCGCCGCGAAGACGCTGCGCGACTCCGGCTACGAGGTCGACGCCTCCCAGGTCCTGGTGACCAACGGCGGCAAGCAGGCCATCTACGAGGCGTTCGCCGCGATCCTCGACCCGGGTGACGAGGTCATCGTCCCGGCGCCGTACTGGACCACGTACCCCGAGTCGATCCGCCTCGCGGGCGGTGTCCCGGTGGAGGTCGTGGCCGACGAGACCACCGGCTACCGGGTCTCGGTGGAGCAGCTGGAGGCCGCCCGCACGGAGCGGACCAAGGTCGTCCTCTTCGTCTCGCCGTCCAACCCGACCGGCGCGGTGTACAGCGAGGCCGACGCCGAGGCGATCGGCCGCTGGGCCGTCGAGCACGGCCTGTGGGTGCTGACGGACGAGATCTACGAGCACCTGGTCTACGGCGACGCGAAGTTCACCTCGCTGCCGGCGATCGTCCCCGAGCTGCGCGACAAGTGCATCGTGGTCAACGGCGTGGCGAAGACGTACGCCATGACGGGCTGGCGCGTCGGGTGGATCGTGGGCCCGAAGGACGTGGTGAAGGCCGCGACGAACCTGCAGTCGCACGCCACGTCCAACGTGAGCAACGTGGCACAGGTCGCCGCGCTCGCCGCCGTCTCGGGCAACCTGGACGCCGTCGCGGAGATGCGGACCGCGTTCGACCGCCGCCGCCAGACGATCGTGCGGATGCTGAACGAGATCGAGGGCGTGTACTGCCCGACGCCGGAGGGCGCGTTCTACGCGTACCCGTCGGTGAAGGGGCTCCTCGGCAAGGAGATCCGCGGCAAGCGCCCGCAGAGCTCGGTCGAGCTGGCCGCCCTGATCCTGGACGAGGCCGAGGTCGCGGTCGTCCCGGGCGAGGCGTTCGGCACCCCGGGCTACCTGCGTCTGTCGTACGCGCTGGGCGACGAGGACCTCGTCGAGGGCGTGTCCCGGATCCAGAAGCTGCTGGCCGAGGCCACCGACTGACATCCCCTTCGGTCCCCCGGTCCGGGGACCGGCCGGGCCCCCGTGTTCTCCGGAACCGGGGGCCCGTTTTTGCGTTCTAGCAAGGACCCGATCGGGGAAACGGGCTGTCTTCGTCCATTCGGGTGCGGCAGGATCGGGCGATGGAGCACGTTTACCGCGACCTCAGCACACTGCCCAAGGCCCATCTGCACCTGCACTTCACCGGTTCGATGCGGCCCACCACCCTGATCGAGCTGGCCGACAAGTACGGCGTGCACCTTCCCGAGGCGCTGAGCAGCGGTACGCCTCCGAAACTGCGGGCCACCGACGAGCGCGGCTGGTTCCGCTTCCAGCGTCTGTACGACATCGCACGCTCCTGCCTGCGCGCGCCGGAGGACATCCAGCGGCTCGTCCGGGAGGCGGCCCAGGAGGACGTGCGGGACGGCTCCGGATGGCTGGAGATCCAGGTCGACCCGACCTCGTACGCCCCGCACCTCGGCGGGCTCATCCCCGCTCTGGAGATCATCCTGGACGCGGTCGACTCGGCGTCCCGGGAGACCGGGCTCGGGATGCGGGTGCTCGTCGCGGCGAACCGGATGAAGCACCCCCTGGAGGCGCGGACGCTCGCCCGGCTCGCGGTCCGCTTCGCCGACCGGGGGGTGGTGGGCTTCGGCCTGTCGAACGACGAACGGCGGGGCATGGCAAGGGACTTCGACCGCGCCTTCGCGATCGCCCGGGAGGGCGGCCTCCTCGCGGCGCCGCACGGCGGCGAGCTGACGGGCCCGGCGTCCGTGCGGGACTGCCTGGACGACCTGCGGGCGGCCCGGGTCGGCCACGGGGTGCGGTCGGCGGAGGACCCGCGGCTGCTGCGGAAGCTCGCCGAGCGCGGGGTGACCTGCGAGGTCTGCCCGGCGTCGAACGTGGCCCTCGGGGTGTACGAGAAGCACGAGGACGTGCCCCTGCGGACGCTCTTCGAGGCGGGGGTGCCGATGGCGCTGGGCGCGGACGACCCGCTGCTCTTCGGTTCGCGGCTGGCCGCGCAGTACGAGATCGCCCGCCGGCACCACGGGTTCACGGACGCGGAGCTGGCGGAGCTGGCCCGTCAGTCGGTGCGGGGCTCGGCGGCCCCGCCGGACGTCCGGAAGAAGCTGCTGGCGGGCGTCGACGACTGGATCGGCGCCTGACCTGACTCCCGCATCGGAGCGCGGGCGCTCCCCCGGGCGTTCTCCCGTCGTCGTCGAGGAACTCCCGAGTCGCGCGGGCCGGGCGGCGCGAAGATGGTCGGCGAGCCCGTCGAAGGGCACTCGACCACCTGGGGGGACACGAATGAAGCTCACCGTCTTCGGCGCGACCGGCGGCACGGGCCGGGAGATCGTCCGCCAGGCGCTGGCCGCGGGCCACGAGGTGACGGCCGTCGTGCGCGACCCGGCCCGGCTGACGGTGACCGGCGAGCGGCTCGTGGTCCGGCGCACCGACCTCTCGGACCCCGACGCGCTGCGCGAGGCCGTCACCGGCCGCGACGCGGTCCTGTCGGGCCTGGGGGCCCGCAGCAGGGCGGACGCGGGCGTCGTCGCCCGGCTGACCCGCTCGGTGCTCACGGCGATGGAGGTGGAGGGCGTCCGCCGCCTCCTGGTGGTCAGCGCGGCCCCGCTCGGCCCGGTCCCGGAGGGGCAGGCCGTCGTGGACAAGGTCGTCCTCGCGGTGATCAACGCGGTCCTGAAGGACGTCTACGCCGATCTGCGGGTGATGGAGTCCCACCTCGCCGCCGGCTCCGCCGACTGGACCGCGGTACGCCCGCCCCGCCTGACGAACGGCCGGGGCACCGGCGCGTACCGCAGGGTCGTCGGCGGCACCCCGCCCCGGGGCCGTTCCCTCGCCCGCGCGGACGTGGCCCACGCCATGCTGGCGATGGTCGGCGACCCGGCGACGGTGCGGCAGGGCGTCGGCGTCGCGTACTAGGGGGTGTCCCTGGGAGGTGTCCCTAGAGGGCGACGCCCACGGTCACCGGCTCGTTGACGAGGGTGATGCCGAAGGCGTCGTGGACCCCGGCGACGACCTCGCGGGCGAGGGCGAGCAGATCCTCGGTGGTCGCCTCGCCCCGGTTGGTGAGGGCGAGGGTGTGCTTGGTGGAGATCCGCGCGGGCCCGGAGCCGTAGCCCTTGGTGAAGCCGGCCCGGTCGATCAGCCAGGCGGCGGAGGTCTTGACCGCGCCGTCCTCGCCGGCGGGGAAGGCCGGCGGGGCGACGTCCGGGCCGAGGCGGTCGGCCACGCGCGCGAGGAAGGCGTCGTACTCCCCCGCGGTGAGGATCGGGTTGGTGAAGAAGGAGCCCGCGGACCAGGTGTCGTGGTCCTCCGGGTCCAGGACCATGCCCTTGCCGGCGCGGAGCCTCAGGACCGTCTCGCGGGCCGCCGCGAGCGGCACCCGGTCGCCGGCCTCCACACCGAGGGCGCGGGCGGTCTCGGCGTACTTGACCGGTGCCGACAGCCCCTCGGCGTCCTCCAGCCGAAAGCGGACGCGGAGCACCACGTACCGCTCGGGGTGCTCCTTGAAGAGGCTGTGCCGGTAGGAGAAGGCGCACTCGGCGTTGGTGAGGGTGACGGTCTCCTCCGCGCGCCGGTCGTAGGCGACGACCTCGGTCACGGTGGCGGAGACGTCCTGGCCGTAGGCGCCGACGTTCTGGATCGGGGTCGCGCCGGCCGAGCCGGGGATGCCGGCCAGGCACTCGATCCCGGCGAGCCCGGCCTCCACGGTCCGCGCCACGGCGTCCGTCCAGACCTCGCCGGCGGCGAGCTCCAGGCGGGTGCCGTCGAGGGCGAAGCCGGTCGTGGCGATCCGCAGCGCCGTGCCGTCGAAGCCCTTGTCCCCAATGACCAGGTTGGATCCGCCGCCGATGATCAGCAGCGGGGTGCCCGTGGTGTCGGCCTCGCGGACCGCGGCGACCACCTCGTCGTCGGTGGTGGCGGTGACGAGCCGGGTGGCGGGGCCGCCGAGCCGGAAGGTGGTCAGGGGCGCGAGGGGGGCGTCGTGGAGTGGCTGCACGGGCTCAAGGGTACGGGCCCGCCGCTTCCGCGACGGGCCCGTGACACCGGGTGCGGTCAGGCGAGGCGGACCACGGCCCGGGACATGCCGAGGACCTTCTGTCCGGCGCTCGTCGCGGTGATGTCGACCCGCACGCGCCCGTCGTCCAGCTTGGCGGCGACCTTGGCGCTGACCTCGACGAGGGCGCCCCGGTCGTCGTTGGGGACGACGACCGGCTTGGTGAAGCGGACGCCGTACTCGACGACGGCGGCGGGGTCGCCTGCCCAGTCGGTCACGACGCGGATCGCCTCGGCCATGGTGAACATGCCGTGGGCGATGACGTCGGGGAGGCCGACCTCGACCGCGAACTTCTCGTTCCAGTGGATGGGGTTGAAGTCACCGGAGGCGCCGGCATACCGGACCAGAGTGGCGCGGGTCACGGGGAAGGTCTGCGCGGGCAGCTCGGTGCCGACCTCGACCTCGTCGTAGGCGATCTTGGCGGTCATGGTCAGGCCCCCTCGGGTGCGCGGGAGACGAGCTTGGTCCAGGCGGTCACGACGTGCTCGCCGGAGGCGTCGTGGACCTCGCCGCGGATGTCCAGGATGTCGTTGCCGGCGAGGGACTTGATCGCCTCGATGGTGGAGGTGACCGAGAGGCGGTCCCCGGCGCGGACGGGCCGGGTGTAGGCGAACTTCTGGTCGCCGTGCACGACGCGGCTGTAGTCGAGACCGAGCTGCGGGTCCTCGATGACCGCGCCGGCCGCCTTGAAGGTGATGGCGAAGACGAAGGTCGGCGGGGCGATCACGTCGGGGTGACCGAGTTCCTTGGCCGCCTCCTGGTCGGTGTACGCCGCATTCGCGTCGCCGATCGCCTCGGCGAACTCGCGGATCTTCTCGCGGCCGACCTCATAGGGCGGGGTGGGCGGATAGGTCCGGCCCACGAAGGACTGGTCGAGCGCCATGGCCTCGATACCTCCTGGATTTGTTGCCGATGTTGCCGATGACGCGTTCGTCACGACCGTCGGCGAGCTCGTGGAACTCGCGGACAAACGACACGAGGCCGCCCCCTGGTGGGGACGGCCTCGTGTACGAGCCTGATTAACGCGTCTCGCGGTGCGCGGTGTGCGAGTTGCAGCGAGGGCAGTGCTTCTTCATCTCAAGACGGTCCGGGTTGTTACGCCGGTTCTTCTTGGTGATGTAGTTCCGCTCCTTGCACTCCACGCAGGCCAGCGTGATCTTCGGGCGGACGTCGGTGGCAGCCACGTGAGTGCTCCTTGACGGACGGATGGACGGATGAACGCATAGAAGAGTAGCCGATCGAAGGACCGACCCCACAATCGGCTACTGTCTGTAGCGGTGACCGGACTTGAACCGGTGACACAGCGATTATGAGCCGCTTGCTCTACCGACTGAGCTACACCGCTTTGATGATCCGGAACCCGTCCGAAGACGGGATCCTTCTCACCAGAGCCCCAATACGGAATCGAACCGTAGACCTTCTCCTTACCATGGAGACGCTCTACCGACTGAGCTATTGGGGCGAGCGAGGAAGACATTACACGGTCTCCGGCCCATCACCCAAATCCGTTTCCCCCCACCCCCGCGACGGCTCTCACCAGGCGTCCCGTAGGCCACTCGTGGACTCGTCGGTACGACTTATGCGCACCTCCTCGAAGGCGGGTCGGGCCGCCCCTAGGCTCGGCCCGACGCTGCGTGATCTTGATCGTGAGGAGCCTTGAGGAGCCCGATGTCAGCCGACAGCAAGCAGCCCCAGCCGCCCGAGGACGGCGCCGCCACGACCGCCGACTCGACCTCGCTCCTGCTCTCCCACGCCCGGCTCACCGACGGGCGGTCCGTGGACGTCCGCCTCTCCGGCGGCCGCATCGAGGCCGTCGGCACGGCGGGCAGCCTGGCCGCGGTCGGCGCGCGGGTCGACCTCACCGGCTATCTGCTGCTGCCCGCCGCCGCCGAACCCCACGCCCACGCCGACACCGCCCTCTCCTCCGACACCCCCGGCCCCGTCTCGTACGCGCCGGACGACGTGCAGCGGCGGGCCACCGAGGCCGCGCTGCTCCAGCTCGGCCACGGCGCCACGGCGCTCCGCGCGCACGTGCGGATCGGCGACGTCCAGGGGCTCGGCCCGCTGGAGGCCGTGCTCCAGGCCCGGCGCTCGCTGCGCGGCCTCGCCGACCTCACGGCCGTCGCCGTCCCCCGGCTCCTCACCGGGGTCGCGGGCGCGGACGGCCTCGCCATGCTGCGGGACGCGGTCAAGATGGGAGCCGGCGTCGTCGGCGGCTGCCCCGACCTCGACCCGGACCCGGCCGGATACGTCGAGGCGGTCCTGGAGATCGCCGCCGAGCACGGCGTCCCGGTCGACCTGCACACCGACGCCGACGACCCGGCCCGCCTCGCCCGGCTCGCGGCGATGGCCGGCGGACTGCGGCCCGGCGTGACGCTCGGCCCCTGCGCCGGCCTCGGCCGGCTCCCCGCCGACGCGGCACGGCGGGCGGCCGACCGGCTGGCCGCCGCCGGCGCGACCGTGGTCTGCCTGCCGCAGGGCGGCTGCGGCGGGACGGAGACGCGGGGCGCGGCCCCGGTCCGGCTCCTCCGGGCGGCAGGGGTGCGGGTCGCGGCCGGCAGCGGGGCGCTGCGGGACGTGGCCAACCCGGTGGGCCGCGGGGACCCGCTGGAGGCCGCCTACCTCCTCGCCTCGCTGGGCGGGCTGCCGCCGCAGGAGGCGTACGCGGCGGTGAGCGCCGAGGCGAGGGCGGTGATGGGGCTGCCGGAGGTGCGCGTGGAGGCCGGCTTCCCCGCGGAGCTGCTCGCGGTGCGCGGGGAGCGCCTGTCGGGGGTGCTCTCCCTCGCGTACAGCCGGATCGTCGTCCACCGGGGGCGGGTGGTGGCGCGGACGAGCGCGGTGCGGGAGTACTGCGACTCGGCGGCGGCGCTCGACCTGCCGCGCCAGGCGCGCCCGGAGCGTCCGCCCGAGCCGGGAAGCCCTCCGGCCGGTCCCGTCGTACGGTCGTGAGTATGCGCATCGTCATCGCTGGAGGACACGGTCAGATCGCCCTGCGCCTGGAGAGGCTGCTCTCGGCGGGCGGACACGAGGTCGCGGGGATCATCCGCAGACCGGAGCAGGGCGCCGACCTGCGGGAGGCGGGAGCCGAACCCGTCGTGCTCGACCTGGAGTCGGCGTCGGTCGAGATGGTCGCCGCCGTCCTCCAGGGCGCCGACGCGGCCGCCTTCGCCGCCGGAGCGGGGCCGGGCAGCGACGCCGCCCGCAAGGACACGGTGGACCGCGGGGCCGCCGTGCTCTTCGCGGACGCGGCCGAACGCGCGGGCGTACGCCGCTACCTCGTCGTCTCCTCGATGGGCGCCGACGCCACCCATCAGGGCGACGAGGTCTTCGACGCCTACCTCCGCGCCAAGGGCGCCGCCGACGACGCCATCCGCGCCCGCACCACCCTGGACTGGACGATCCTGCGCCCCGGCGCCCTCACCGACGACGCCGGCACGGGCATGGTCCGCCTGGAGGCCCGCACCGGCCGCGGCCCCGTCCCCCGAGACGACGTCGCCGCCACCCTCGCCGAGCTCCTCGACACCCCCGGCACCGCCGGCCTCACCCTCGAACTCGTCTCGGGCTCCACGCCCCTGAACGTCGCCGTGAAGGACGTCGCCGGCAACTGACCCCCGGCCGAAAACGACTGAAGGTCCCCGGTGAGAACACCGGGGACCTTCTTCGCGTGGCGACGCCAGGATTCGAACCTGGGTAGGCTAAGCCGACGGATTTACAGACTTCTGGCTTCCGCCACTAAGGAGTGCCGCTGACCTGCGACGAAGCGCGCCGGTTCTCACATAGGCGAAGCAGTCGTCCGCGCCTCGTCCAGCGCTCATGAACTTTCAGCGTCAGGCCGCTCATTCATGAAGCGATAGGCCGCCATCCCCAACGTCGCTATGGCAACGAAGGCTCCACCCGCCCCTGCGACGACTCCTGTCGGCTCGGCGCCGAGCGCGTAGAAGAGCACTCCCGAAGCAACCGCCGCACACACGCTGCTGAGCATGATGACGGCCAGCCAAACCCCACGCTGCGAAGCGGTAGTTGAGCTCACTTGCCCTCCTCCCTGGCGTTTGCGCGCCAGGCTCGCACGGTCTCCCGACGACCATCGGGATCACAACGACGACCGTGCCAGACGCGAAACCGCAGGTCAAAGGAGTGGATGCACCTTTGCGAAGGTGTCACTAAGCGCTCCTACTGGACACGCCCGACTGCCGTGGAGTAGCTCTATGACCGATGCGATTGAAGGACCAACCCTTCGCGCAGGAAAGGAAGAAGAGGACTACTAGTACCCCCGTGACCCCTGGTACCCCTGGTACCGCCTGTCTCTCCTTCGCAAAGGTCGACGAGTTTTGCCGAACCCTCTGTTCCCGTCTGCCGTCACGCTCCTAGACAAGGCAGTAACCACCGCTGCACGACGCACCCAGGTGCCCTTCTGGCCCTCCTTCGTAAGGGCGAGGGAGGGCGCAGGCGCCCCACCGCTCGCTCGGCTCATCCAAGGTGGTCGCGGGGGTGAAGTACGACTCAAGCTCTATCTGTGCATCACGATGATGGCCACTGCGGAACCGCACGACATTCGGAGGCCGCCCACACCACAGCTCTGGTCCCGAATGCTCGCCTTGTCTTCCGAGACCGGACCCCGGCGAATCAACAGCAACCTCAAGTGGTTGGCCGCGAACAAGTTCATTGACTTGAAGCCTCGACAGGGCAATACGCCCATGATTCAGATGCTTTCACTCGATATGCCGGCCCTTCCCTACTCGCGAGCGAGCGCCCTGGCGCGCTACATCAGCGTCCCGACCGAGTTCTGGAGCCGGGGGTGGATTGTGGAGCTTGGCCCCACAGCAATTGCCCTACTACTCATCCTCCTCGAATCTCAGGGTGGGTACGACCGACCCCGGTATGTTCCGAAGGAGAGGCGCGAAGCCTACGGCGTCTCCCACAACACCTGGACCCAGGGAAGGAAGGAACTCGAACGACACAAGCTACTGACTGTAGGGCGGACTCCACAGGGCGGCGACTTCGACTACACCCGCCTGCGCAACACGTACTGGATCCACAAGGAACGACTCTTCAGCTCACCCGGGTCTCCCGAGACACGCTTGCTGAACTTTCCCCCAAACTTCGCCGACTAGGAGCTGCATGGCCATTAAGCAGCGGGCTACTCGTACCGCTGCCGCTACTTGGGCGGGAAGCGGAAGAAGGGGAAAGGTCAGTGGCCAGAGGGACGGCGAGGGGCCACAACGTGCGGGATGTCATCGGCTTGGGTGCGTGAATCAGGGCGCGCGAGGGGGTGGGGAGGACTGCCGCGAGAGGGGCCGCGGCCGCTGGCCGCGTGCAAGCACGGCGGCGATGCCCCTCTCCACGGAAAGTGGGCACGCGTGTTTGGTCCGGAAGCGACGTAGGGCCGGGCCGTCTTCGCGGTCCGGCCCTACGAACTGGCGAAGGATACGAGATTCGAACTCGTGAGGGGTTGCTCCCAACACGCTTTCCAAGTCTGGTGGCAGGACTCAGGTCAGTGCACGCGACTGTTCACCTGCGTTCAAGGGTGTTCCCGACGCCGTGGATAGCTTCAGTGCGCACGCCTGCGAACGTGTGCGGACGGCCGCGAATGAGACGGAAAATGAGACGAGGCTCGAGAGCCGTTAAGGCTTGCAGGAGCCGACGGGCTTTCGGTTGGTCATGAGTGACGACCCTCGGACGCGACACTGGCCGCTTGGTTTCGTACCGCGTCTTCGATCGCTGCCCGGTACGCACGAGCAGCCTTGACCTCTCGCCGGCTTGCCCGAATGGCTGTGACTACCACGAGATTGCACACCACGAAGCCACCCGTGATCAGGGAGATCAGTGAGATCCAGGCCGAAACCGGGTCCGGTTGACGACCATCATCGGCCAACCATCCCAATGTCAGGATCAGTGAGGTCAAAAGGGACACAGCAACTGAAGACCAGGCGAAGTAGACCCAGCCGTACGAGTTCACCGCAGGGTCCTCTGCACGCGCTGCTGTGGTGACGCGCGCGGCTATCTCTTGCAAGCGAGTGCGAGAAGACTCAGGATCTCGGGCGGAGACCTCAGCCATCGCCCTCTCGTACGCCTCGACCATCCGTTCGCTGCTCTGCTGGCTTCGGCGTAGGAACTGGTGCGCTTCGACTGCCGCAACGAGCAGCAACACGGGTGCAACTGCCGCGACAGTGGTGGCGTAGGACTCGGTCATCCTCAGACTCATGAGGGCATTTTGAGGTTCCCTGATCCATCCGGTCACCGTTTTCGATGGAACTGCTGGAGGGGAGGGCGGCAGCGTCGAGGCAGAATGCCGGGAGCCCGGCCGGGGGTGCCAGCCGGGCTCAGGACTGTAAGTGGTGCGGCTAGCGAGGGTTTGGCACTACTCCTTCCTGGGGCCGACTCGTGACTGGGCTGCCCACTGTCAATGGTGTCTCCGGGAGGCTCAGATTCTGCACGGGACGTTGGGCGAGCCAGCCCGAGAGACGGTGAGCGGGGGCCTCCGTTCGCACATGCTCGAATCCAAGACGCTCGTAGTACGAGTGGAGACCCGTGTTCGTGCGCCAGGTATCGATTCGGACCCAGTCCCGGCCTTCCGTGGCGGCCAGACGCGACGTCCAGTCCACGATGCGCTCCCCGAGCCGCAGTCCCGCTGCCCGCCGCCCGACGATCAGTTTGTAGAGGTAGAGCGCGGATTCTGGGCGGTCGCCATCCGTCCAGAAGTCCCGATCGACAGGGCCACGGCTTACGGTCGCCAGGATCGCGCCGTCGCCACCCTCGACAATCCAGGCGCGTCCTTCATCGATGGAGGCGCGCCACTTGCAGATCGCCTTGGCCCCCGTCTCGGGGTCACTCCACTGATCGGTGCCCTTGGACCGGAGCCAAGTCTCTGCCTCGGTCCGGAGCGCCATCAGAGCAGGGACGTCCTCCGCCCTCGCGGGGCGGAGGAACTCAGTCAGTGTCGACTTCATAGAGGATCTTGTGCCTATCTCCCGGGAGGATGGTGACCATGCAACGCAGGGGTTTGCCGTCCGCGTCGTAGCCCGTTCGGGTGTGCTCCGCGACCGGCGTCGCCGCTGGTAGCGCCAACAGTTCGGCTTCACGGTTCGTGGGCATTCGGACCGAGATTTCGTCCCTGTACTTGGCCTGGATGATGCCGACGGATGCCAGCACACCACCCGGGGCCGACACGTCGCGCGGCTCCATCAAGAGCGTGCCGTTGACCAGCTCCGGCGGGAAGTACGAGTCGGCCAAGGCATAGGGGCGGTTGTCCACGTAGCGGATGCGCTTGCGTGCGACAGCCAGGCCCTCGTCCGGCAGTGCCAGAGCGAGCCGCACGTGCGCCGGCGGCTGAACGATTGATACCGAGATGTCTTGCCTTGGCGCCTTACCCTCCTCTTCCACGGCACTGGCCCACTGGTCACCGGCGGTCCGCCCCTCGACAGCGTTTTCGTGCCGGCTGCGACTCTCTAGTGTCGTCCAGTTCCAGACGACCGGCGGGTAGTCCTCTCGGACGTACTTGCCCTGGCCCTGACCTGTCACGATTAGGCCCTCGTCGACGAGCACGCGCACGCCCGCGCGGATGGTCTCGCGGCTGTAGCCATACTCCGCCATCATTTTGGATTCACTCGGCAGAGGGTCGCCCGGGGTGAGTACCCCCCTCACGATCCGATCGCGTAGATCAGCCGCGATCTCCTGAGCCTTCGTCATGTGCCTTCGCACGGCGCCCCTTCCGCATCGCTCCAACTCCTCCGTACAAGTTAGACCAGGGGGCTTGACTCGCCAACCCTGCATCTACAAACTGATGGCACGTCACTCCTCCAGACAAGTCGGATGGGGTGTCAGGTACGTAGCTATGCCCATGAGTTCGGGACTGCTGGCGCCCTTTTTTGGGGGCAAGCCTCGAACGCTTGCTGCTTGAGAACTGAACAGAGGGCGCACCGCAACCCGCACTGGGGGAGAGCGGCCGTCAGTACGGACATCCGATTCCGCAGCCGTCTCGGCTGCGGCCGGTTGCCTCCCCTGCCCGTCCGGCCCTCTTCGCGGGGGCCTGTACGGGCGGGGCTGAGGGGAGCCGGAGTCCCTGGTTCTAACGGCGAGACCCCCCGGAGCGGGAACTCCGGGGGGTCGGTTCGGGCCGTTCCTGTCTGAGAGGAACACACCCAATGAAGTCCATCGCTGCACTTCAGGCCGTTGTTACGGCCACCCCGTTCGACGGTGAGCCGTCGGACGCGGAGCTGGACGCGATCGAGTGGGAGATGCCGCTGATCCTGGCGGAGGTCGACCTGCTCGACGCGGAGATCATGACGCTCGACCGTCCGGCCACGATGCTGGACGAGCGGCGGATCCGCCGGGCCCGCAACCGGGTTCTGGCCGAGCGCCGGGACCTGACCAACCGCGCCAGCCGGACGCGGGCGGGCGGTGCCGCGTGAACACCCTCACCTACTGGCTCCTGATCGCCCTGGCCGTCGGAGTCGAGACCTGGGGCCAGGTCATCGGCAACCAGGACGTCACCTTCGTCGGCTTGATCGCCGGACTCGGTGTGATCGCCGTCGCCCGCCTCCTGTACCGCGCCGACCAGAGCGAGAGCGGTGAGGAGGCGTGAACGCCACCGGCAAGGAGCTGAGCAAGCTCCAGCGGATCGTGCTGGGGGCGGCGTTCGTGCCGATGATCGCCACGGGCGGCGCCGGCGGGTACGGCACCTTCACCAACATCAAGGCCGCCTACGGCTCCGGCACGGCCGTCGGTGCGGTCGCGGCCGGCGAGGGCGCCACCGCCGTCCTGGCGATTGTGCTGCTCGGCCTGACGCTGCTGGGCCAGTCCTCGCCGCGCGTGATCAGGGCGGGGCTGTGGGCTCTTCCCGCCGCAGCGGCGGCCATGTCCGCCACGGCGGCCACCTCTCTGGGCGAGGTGGTCATCTACGCCCTGACCCCGATGGGCATGACCGCCTCCGCCGAGGGCGCCGCGTTCCTCGCCCGTCGGATCGTCGTCTACCGCGACGGTCACGACGCGGAGGCCGAGGCGCACACCGCCGCGATCGTGCAGGCCCTCGCCTACCACCGGGCCCGCGCCGCGAACCACCCCGGTGAGTGGACCCGCAAGCGCTCCGAGCGTGCGTCATGGCGCCTGGCGCGGAAGGTCGGCACCGGTGATCACACCCTCGGTGCCCGACTGGTCGACGTCCAGCGCGACCACATCACCGCCGGAGCCGATGCCGCCCTCGCCGACATGTTCGGCCTCCCCACCACCATCGGACCGGTCGACGAACCGGCCGCCCTGACGGTGGAGCTGGAGGTAGACCGGTCTACCCGACCGATCCACCCTGCAGATGCGGAGGAAACAGAACAGATCAGTATGGAACGGTCTACCTCTGACCTGCCCGTACCGGCCATCGAACCGGCCCCTGCCAAGCACAGCCCGCACGACCTGTTCCAGCTCGAAGAGCCCACCCGGCCCGGTCCACCTGAGTTGACCGATCGGGGATCCAAGCGGGTCGACGCGGCCGAGCAGGCGCCTGCGACCAAGCGGGTGACCCGCCGGGTCCCGGAGGCAGCCAAGTCACCCCAGCCCCGCCGCACCCGGGAACAACTCCTCGCTGAGGCACGGGGGCTGACGGAGTCGTGGCCACTGGAGAACCTGACGGCCGACCGGATCCGGCGGGCGGTTCGCACGTCGCCGGAGAAGGGCCGATGGCTGCGCGAGACCTTGCGGGCCGAGCGCGGTGAGGCCACGTGAGCACGCTCCCCGTCTACCCCTGGCGACTCGCCCCCGAGGGTCTCGCCACGGTCCGCCAGCTCCGGGCGATCGGGCTGCGGCCCGGCGGTCAGGACGTCGCCGCCCAGCTCGAACGACCCCGCCGCCGGCGCGAACCGCTGATCGCGTTCCTCTACCGCATCGACCTGGCTCGCCCGGTCCGGCCGATGACCCCAGCCCGGTGGGCGGCCCTGGCCAAGGCGAACGCGGCCCGGCGGGTCTGCCCGGAGTGCGGGCGGGACGCCGGGTACCGCATCCCGCCCTCGCTCGGCATGTGCGCCCCCTGCGCCTACCCCGACACCGTCGCCGCGTGAGCGGCAGCAAGGAGCTTGCCGTGTCCGACCGGAACGACGACCCGCTGTTCATCGCCTACATGCGCTCCTTCGAGGCGTCCGCGACGCACACCGCCACCTGCGGGGACTGCCAGGACGGCGAGCCGTGCGCCAAGGGCGACCCCCTCCACGCCGAATTCATCACCCTCCAGGACACCTGGACCCAGAAGGCCCGAGCCGAAAGGGCACGACCGTGAACCATCTCCCCGAGCCGGTCCGGGTCGTACAGCTCCCGGACGGCACCTACACCTACGCCGACCACCTCCCCGCCCCGCAGGGCACGTTCAGCGGCCCGCAGGTGGTCCACCAGCACATCCACCAGGCGCCACCGGACCGCACCGTCCAGCGGATCGCCCTCGGCTCCGGCATCGGGGCCGGCACGGTTGCCGCCGGGGTCTACTTCGGCCCGCTCCTCGTCGGCGCACTCACGGCGATCGCCGCCAATCTCGCCCTGCTCGCGTTCCTGGCCGCCGTCCTGGCCTGGGGCGTGGTGAGCGTCGTGAAGTCGGTCGGCGGCACGGACGGCAAGGCCGCCGCCAAGACCCTGGCCAGGACGCGTAAGCGCCGCCGCTGACGGCTGCCCGATCCGCCCGACACGTACGGGCGGTGAGGGGAGTCGGGACAGCCCCGGCCCCGGAAGGGACCGTGTCGTGGCCAGCAAGAACAACGAGAACGAGACGAACACCCCGCCGCTGACCGCCGGTGAGAAGGCGCAGGTCGGCTGGTACGTCGCCCGCATGTGCAAGCGCGGGATCGCCGGAGAGGGCGTCTACCAGGGCGACCTGGAGGCCAAGGTCGAGCGCGTCATCGACAAGGCGCGCAAGCGCGCCGACAAGAACGCCCAGCGCAACGCCAAGTAGCTGTGCCCCGGGGCGGCCGACAGCCGCCAAGCATCCCGACCGCCCCGGGCCCATCCCGCACCTCTTTCGAGCAGCAGGAGAACCTCCATCATGACCGAGCCCGCGACCGAGGCGACCGTGGTCAGCCTTGCCGATCACCGCGCCGCCCGCACCGACGAGGCGCCGCCGATAGACCTGAACAAGGCCCCCGAGCAGGACGGAGCCGAGCCCGAGGAGTCGGGCGTCGACGTGGTTGACCTGCCCGGCAACCCCCTGGCGGACTGGCTGACCGTCCCCGACATGCCGGTCCTGCCGGTGTGGGCCCGGTCGGTGAAGTCGATCCGGGAGAACACCGCCGCGCTGGGGCGTCTGGCGTGGTGGCTCTTCCGCTACCACGGCGTGCGCACGCCGAAGTACCTGCTCAAGACCGTGCTCCTCGCGGCCCGCGGCTTCTTCCGCGCCGCCAAGGGCCTGTGGCCGATGCTGTCGGCGCAGGAGCAGTCCGCGACCGTGAAGGCCCTGCGCGCCCAGTCGAAGCTCCGGCCGGAGGACATCGACCTGGCGGCCCGTCACCAGGCCGCCTACGCCGAGCGCACGCAGAGCCGTCGGTGGCGGTTCGGTATCGCCGCGATCGGCGTCGCGGCCGCCGCGACCGGCATCCTGCTCGCCGACCCGCTCCTCCAGGCCGCGATCGGCGCCGCCGTCACCGTCCCCCTCGCGCACCTCGGTCGCGGTGAGGAGACGCGGCTTTTGGACCAGGCGGCGCCGCCGATCCGGGTGGACATGTCCGCGCAGCAGCTCAACGACGCGCTGAGGGCCGCCGGCCTCCTGAAAAGCGGCAGCGGCAAGGACGAGAAGGACCTTCCGCGTGTGGCCTGCACGATGGGCCCCGTCCGGGACGGCCGTGGCTGGTCGGTGATCTTCGACATGCCACGGGGCGGCGGCAAGACCGCCTCCGACGTCCTCGCCAAGCGGGAGGTCATCGCCCAGGAACTCGGCGTGGACGAGATCCAGGTCATCATGTCCCGCGTCCGCGCCGTCAACGGCGGCAACGCCGGCCGCGTCTCGATGTGGGTCTCCGACGACGACCCCTACCTCGGTACGCCGAATCCCTCGCCGCTGGAGAAGGCCGAGCGGTTCTCCATCTGGGAGCCGGTCCCCTTCGGCCAGGACGCCCGGGGCACCCGGATCAGCGTCCCGGTGATGTGGCAGTCGATGTTCTTCGGCGGACTCCCGCGCCGGGGCAAGACCTTCACCCAGCGGCTCCTGACCGCCGCCGGGCTGCTGGACCCGTTCGTGCGGCACTACGTCGCGGACGGCAAGGGCGGCGCCGACTGGATGCCCATGAAGGCCGTCGCCCACCGGCTCGTCATGGGCGCCGAGGACGACGCCATCAACGCGCTCAAGGCCATGCTCGCGGAGCTGCTCGCGGAGATGGAACGCCGCTTCGCGCTGCTCCGGGACCTGCCGCCGTCGGTGTGCCCGGAGGGCAAGCTCACCCCGGAGATCATCGCCCGCTATAACCTCCCGGTCATCTTCGTCACCATCGACGAACTCCAGGAGTTCTTCACCGCCATGGAGCGCGAGGACCGCGAGCAGGTCATCAACGACCTGTGCCGCATCGCCCGGCGTGGACCGGCCGCCGGGTTCATCTCCAACTTCGCCTCCCAGCGCCCCGACGCCGAATCGGTGCCGACCAAACTCCGGGAGATCATCACCATCCGCTACTCCACCCAGGTCGTCGACCGCGCGTCCAGCGACATGGTCCTCGGCAAGGGCAAGGCCGCCCAGGGAGCCGACGCCTCGGTGCTCTCCGAGGAGCACAAGGGTGTGGGTGTCCTGGTGACCGGTCCGGCTTCGTACGTGACGGTGCGGGCCGACTACCTCGACGCCACCGCCTTCGCCGCCCTGTGCCGCAAGGGCCGCACCCTGCGCCAGGAAGCCGGGCAGCTCACCGGGGATGCGGCCGGGGACGTCACCGCCGCCGCCGACGCGGCCGGCGTCACCGTCCCGCCGATCGTCTCCGACGTCCTGGAAGTCATGCGGCACTCCCCGCGCATGTTCACCCCCGACCTGCTCGCCGGACTCGTCAACATCGACGAGGACACCTACGGCGACTTCAACGCTGAGGCCCTCGCCTCCGCGCTGGAGGCCGCCGGGGTGAAGCGCACGAGCAAGCAGGTCAAGATCAGCGGCAGCAACGGCGCGGGCTACCAGCGGCGCGACATCGAGGCCGCCGTGCCCGCCGAGATCCTCCTGTCGGCAGGCCGGTAGAGGGGTCCCCCTCTACCCACCCCAGGATCAACACCCCACGAACGACCCCTCCCGCGCGCTTCCGGAGGGGCCGCGAAGTAGAGGGGGCCCTTTACCCCGGTCATGGGGGTGGTAAGGGCCTCTGACCTGCAAGGTAATGCCGGTAAAGGGGGTCGTCCCGGCCCCTGCCGGACGCTCCCAGACCCCGAGAACAGGGGCTGGTCACTCCCAGGGAGACACCGACCGTGGTCATCACCGTCTCGTTCGTCGTCCTCTTCGGACTCGTCCTGTTCTTCCTCCTGCGGTCCAAGGAACTGGGCGGCGGCGCCGCCTTCACCGCCGCCGGATTCGGCTTCTTCCTCGCCTCCACCGGCGCCGCCAAGCCCATCAACCAGCTCACCGAGAGCCTCATCCAGGCCGTCTCCCAGCTCTGACCCATGGGCCACCTGGACTGGGGCGACGCCCGGCACTTCGACCGCACCCAGGACCGGCCCTGCTGCCTGTGCGGCCGACCGACCCCCATGCGGTCCCACGCCGGTGAAGCCGTCCACAAGGTGTGTGCGGAGGACTGGAACAGCGCCCACCCCGACGAGGCCCGCCGCTACACCCCGCCGTCCAAAGACCGGCCGCAGCACGAGGTCGGCTCCTGGCGCTTCCACAACGACGGACCTGTCACCGACCAGCGCGTCACGGTCCTCACTGCGGTCACGACCGGCTCCCCGCCGCGCGTCGTCGATGTCGACGTCGAGCCGGGGCAACGCGGCCTGTTCGCCGCGTGACAGCAGGAAGGGCGGCCCCCCATCTCGCCAGATCCGGGGCCGCCCTTACATCCAGCAATGCACAAGAGAACTGGAGACCCCCAGCATGACCCAACCCACCCTCATTCGGCGAGTGCACCGGGCCGACCATCTCGACATCGCGATGCGCCTGGCGGCCGGCGGGCTGCCGGTCCTGCCCCTGCGCGCGGGGAAGGGCCCGTTCGGCAACTGCCCGACGTGCGAGAAGAACGCGTGCGGCGGGCGGCCGAACATGAAGACCCCCGGCCCCTGCGCCTGCCCCCGGCCGTGCCACGCGTGGGCCGCCGCCACCACGGACCCCACCGTCGTCGCCTCCCCGGCCTGGATGGCCGCGTGGCGGCACGCCGAGGCCGTCGCGTACCACCCCGGCGGCGCCGGAGTGACCGTCGTCGACCTGGACCACCAGGGCGCCGTCGATTGGGCCCGCCGGACGCTCCCGCCCACCCGGACCGTGGCCACCACCCGGGGCGAGCACTGGATCTACTCCGGCACCATGCCCTCGGTCAACTGCGTGCGTGACGGCGTCGACCTCAAGTCGCTCATGTCCTACGCCCGTTGGCTCGGCCCCGGCACCGGCACCACGACCGACCTGCCGCCGGCCGTCCGCGCGCTCGCCGACAAGGTCCCGGCCACCGCCCGGCCCGCGCCCCGCGCGGTCTCCGTGCCCGCGCCCGCCGACGGCGGGGAGTGCCGCCACCGCTCGCCCGCCTACCTGGAGCGCGGCATCTCCATGGCCGAGCAGCGGATCACCGACGCGGCGAGCGCGATCCACACCACGGTCTACCGGACGTTCCTGGCGGTGCTGTCCGCGCACGGCCGGTGCGGCTGCCTCACCGAGGCCCACATCGCCCGCCTGTTCACCGCCGCGCACGCCAGGGGCGAATCGGCCCGGCACTGCACCGAGGCGTGGTCCAACGCTCAGTCCGCTTTGGGGATGTGACATGTCCGAGGACGACAAGACCCCGGCCCGGGAAATCATCACCGACTACGCGCAGCAGCACTTCCGGTACTTCCGCACCGTCGACGGCGCCGTCTACGCCCAGCGCAACGGCCACCCCGTCGCCCGCCCCATCCGCTCCCAGGGCACGACCGGCAGCCACCGCCAGGAACTCATGGTCGGCCTGTTCCGCGACAACCACGGCGTCTTCAACGGAACCGCATTGAAGGAGGCACTCGACTTGATCGAAGCACTCGCGCTCACCGAGGACGTCCAGCCCACCCACATCCGCGTCGCCCCCGGCTTCGACGGCGCGACCTGGCTCGACCTCGGCCGCGACGACGGCAAATCCGTCCGCATCCACCCCACCGGCTGGACGATCCTCATCCCCGACCCGAGGGAGGTGTCCTGGCGCCGCACCCAGCTCACCGGCGAGATGCCCCTCCCGGTCAAGGACACCGAGGGCAAGGGCATCGACCGGTTGATGCGGCTGTGCAACTTCGCCACCGCCCAGGGCGAGAGCCTCGCCCTGGCCTGGCTGGTCGGCTGCCTCGACCCCTCCGCCCCCGTCCCGGCCCCGTTCCTCACCGGCCCCCAGGGCGCGGGCAAGTCCACCGCCGGCCGGATGCTCACCCGGATCATCGAGGGCATGAGCGGCGACCTCCGCCGGGCGCCGAAGGACGAGGAGAACCTGATCACGGCCGTAGCCGCCGGATGGGTCACCGCCCTGGACAACCTCTCCCACCTCGGCCCGGACCTCTCCGACCTGATGTGCTGCATCGTCACCGGCGCCGAGACCATCAAGCGCGCCCTGTTCAGCGACGGCGACGTCTACCGCTCCCGCTATCGCCGCCCCCTGCTGCTGACCGGGATCGACGTCGGCGTCATCCGCCCCGACCTCGCCGAACGCCTCCTCCCCCTCCGTCTGGAGCGCCCGCAGGTGCGGCGGACCGAGGCGGAGCTGTGGGCGGAGTTTGAGGATGCCCTGCCGGTCATCCTCGGCTCCCTGCTCGACCTCACCGTCACCGTCCGCGCCACCGAGGCCGATATCCCCACCGACCTGCGCATGGCCGACTTCGCCCACCTGTGCGCCCGGCTCGACGCAGCGGCCAGCATGGGAGCTCTGGACGCCTACCGGGCCAGCCTGGACGACCTGAACGACGACGTCATCGAGGGCGACCTGCTCGCGCAGACCGTCCTCAAGCACGCCGCCGGCCTGGATGCGGGCAGGGAGGTACGGATGACGTCCTCGGAGTGGCTGCACTGCCTCACCCATCTCTACAGCGGCGAGGAGTGCCGCCCGGTGCCCAAGGGGTGGCCCACCACCGGCAAGGTCCTCTCCGACCGTCTCAAGCGGCTCCAGCCCACCCTCGCCGCCCGGGGCGTCCTCGTCGACTGGGGCCGCACCAGCGCCGCCCGCTACATCGAGGTCACCCGACCCGCCCCGCTGTCGCCCGCGCAGGCCGAGGGCATGTTCTGATCCGACCGGGACCCGCACAGGCAAGAGGAGCACGCCTCGCCCAGGGAGCGGGGTGCTCCTCTTGTTGTTCGGCGGCTTGCCGCCGCCATGGGTCGTGCCGCGACGCGGCTCCGCTTTCACGCTCGAAGACGCGCACAACAACAGACACCACCCCCTTCTCTTTTCCTAAGAAGAGAGACGCTGCGTCACCCGCGTCACGAGCACCCAGTAAACGGCCTGCCACCTGCGACTACAGCCGTGACGCAGACGCTCGACGGCTGCGTCATCCCGCGTCACCCGCGTCACCGGTGACAAAGCCCTGCGTCACCCATGACGCACCCCCAGAGCCCCCGCGTCACTGAAAACCGCAGGTCAGAAGCTCAAGTGACGCGCAGGACGCAGTGACGCAGGAATCCACACCTCGGACACACACGGGCGTGACCCCGCCCGCTCACCGAATCTCGCCGCGATGAGGAGACCCATGGCCCGCACCGTCCGCCGCCGTCCGCCCGTCGACGAGTGGCTCCCCCTGACCGACGTCCTCGACGAGATCGGCATCACCCGAGCCACCTACTACCGCTGGCGCAACCGCGGCTACGGCCCCGAGGTGAGGCGCCTGCCCAACGGGCACCTGCGGGTCCGCCGCAGTGTGCTCGACGCCTTTCTGAACGAACTGGAGACCGTGTGACCGAGTGGAGCTACACCGTACGAATCTGGAGCATCAGGAAGCGGCCGTATCGCAAGCCATACCAGCTCCGGTGGCAGGTCGGCACTCGGCCGCATTCCGAGTCGTTCCTGACGCTTGGGCTCGCTGAGAGCCGACGGGCGCAATTCATCACGGCGACTCGTGAGGGTGAGCCGTGGGACGTCGACAGCGGGCTGCCGAAGTCGATGGTTCAGAAGGCCAAGGACATCTCCTGGTACCAGCACGCCAGGAACTACGTGGAGTTGAAGTGGGACCACTCCCCTGCCTCCACCCGCCGGAACCTCGCCGAGGCCATGGCCACCGTGACGCTCGCCCTGGTGAAGGACACGAAGGGCATGGGCGATCAGAAAGCCGTACGCCGCGCGCTCTACACCTGGGGCTTCAACGTCAACCAGTGGAAGAAGGAGGCGCCGGAAAACGTGGCAGCACTGCTCGCGTGGGTGGAGCGGAAGTCGGTCCCCACGTCGCAGCTTTCCGACCGGATGCTCGTTCGCCGGGCCCTGGACGCCTGCGCCCGCAGGCTGGACGGGAAGACGTCCTCCGGCTCGGTCATCGCCAGGAAGCGGGCCATCTTTCACCAGGCCCTCGGCATCGCCGTGGACGCCGAGCTGCTGGCCGAGAACCCCATGTCCACGCTCAAGTGGAAGGCACCGGAGCGGGTAGAGGAGGAAGTCGACCCGGCAGCCGTGCCGGACCCGGTGCAGGCCGCCGCGCTCCTCGCCGCCGTCGGCCGGCAGGGCGACCGCGGGCGGCACCTGGAGGCGTTCTTCGGCTGCCTGTACTACGCCGGCGCCCGACCCGGGGAGCTGGTCGGCGTCCGGCTCCAGGACTTCGACCTGCCCCGTCGCGGGTGGGGGCTCGTCCGGCTTCGGGAGAGTCGGGCACGGTCGGGTAGCTCCTGGACGGACAGCGGTGAGGCTCACGACCGGCGCGGCCTGAAGCACCGGACTCGGAAGGCCGTCAGGCACGTGCCGATCCCGCCCGAGCTGGTCGCGAAGCTGCGGTGGCACGTCACTCTGTACGGCGCCCACGCGGACGGGCGGGTCTTCCGGACGGCGCGGGGCGGCATGGTGCAGGAGAGCGGGTACGGCGAGGTCTGGGCGAACGCGCGGCAGGAAGCTCTCAGCCCGTCCGAACAGGAATCGAAGCTGGCCAAGCGGCCGTATGACCTTCGTCACGCCGCCGTCTCGACGTGGCTCAGTTCCGGGGTGGAACCCCAGTTGGTCGCCCAGCGGGCCGGCCACTCGGTCGCCGTCCTCTTTCGGGTCTACGCGAAGTTCCTGAAGGGTGGCGACGAGGCCGCGAACGCCAAGATCTCCGCCAGGCTGAGCCAGCACCGATGAGTCACGCCGACGGCTGTTGACGGGCGGCCGGTCCACAGCCACACACGAGGGCTGGATTCCCGTCCACGGGCCGTCCAGAGGCGCTGGTAGAGAGGGTGATTCGGCGGGACAGAGCGAGACAGTCGGGCCCTGGTCTCACCTTTACACGCAAACGGCCCCTGATCGCGTTTCCGCAGATCAGGGGCCGTTTTTATCGCGTGGCGACGCCAGGATTCGAACCTGGGTAGGCTAAGCCGACGGATTTACAGTCCGCTCCCATTGGCCACTCGGGCACATCGCCATGAGATCGCTGCCGTGGAGCCGCTGTGAGGCGGTGTTCCCTGGCAACGACGTAAACAATACCTGATGCCGGGGGGTGGTCCGCCACCGGGTTGATCAGCGGTGGGGCCGTGGCGAACCCCCTAGGCTTTGGGCTGTACCCCACAGCATCCGAAGAAGGAGCCACGAGTCATGGCCGACTCCAGTTTCGACATCGTGTCCAAGGTCGAGCGGCAGGAGGTCGACAACGCCCTCAACCAGGCCGTGAAGGAGATCTCGCAGCGCTACGACTTCAAGGGAACGAACGCCTCGATCGCGTGGTCGGGCGAGAAGATCCTGATGCAGGCGAGCGGCGAGGAGCGGGTGAAGGCGATCCTCGACATCTTCCAGTCCAAGCTGATCAAGCGGGGCATCTCGCTGAAGTCGCTGGAGGTCGAGGGCGAGCCGCAGCTGTCCGGCAAGGAGTACAAGCTCTTCGCGTCGGTGCAGGAGGGCATCTCCCAGGAGAACGCCAAGAAGGTCGCCAAGGCCATCAGGGACGAGGGTCCGAAGGGCGTCAAGGCGCAGGTGCAGGGCGACGAGCTGCGGGTCAGCTCGAAGAGCCGGGACGACCTGCAGGCCGTGCAGGCGCTGCTCAAGGGCAAGGACTTCGACTTCGCGCTCCAGTTCGTGAACTACCGCTGACCTCGTAGCGGGTCGTGAGGGTCGTGTCCGAATACCGCCAGCCGCGGGTTCGGCGGTCCCCGCACACTGGTCTGAGGAAGACCCGTGCCGGGGAGAGGAACCAGTCATGACCGTGTACGCGTACGTCGACGGCCCCCTGGGCGAGATGCTGCTGGTCGGGCGGCTCGCCGAAGGGGGCCGTGCCGTGCTGCGCTCGCTGTCCCTGCCGGGGCAGAAGGGCGCCGTCGAGGTCGAGGACGGCTGGACGCTCGCGCCGGAGGCGTTCGAGGAGGCCGCCGGGCAGCTGGCCGAGTACTTCGCCGGCCGGCGGGACCGGTTCGACCTGCCGCTCGCGGCCGACGCCGGGACGGAGTTCCAGCGGCGGGTGTGGCGGGCCCTGGAGGAGATCCCGTACGGGACGACGGTGTCGTACGGGGAGATCGCGCGGCGGGTCGGCTCGCCGGGGGCGGGGGTGCGGGCCGTGGGCACCGCGATCGGGCGGAACCCGCTGCTGGTGGTGCGGCCCTGTCACCGGGTGATCGGGGCCGACGGG
The DNA here is from genome assembly GCF_040689545.1 of Streptomyces sp. NPDC051180. NCBI lineage: Bacteria > Bacillati > Actinomycetota > Actinomycetes > Kitasatosporales > Streptomycetaceae > Streptomyces > Streptomyces sp. NPDC051180. The sequence continues at coordinate 222,557 of NZ_JBFBBC010000005.1, read as the reverse complement.
AGCCTGCGCGGGTACGCGGCGGGGCTGGAGCGCAAGGAGAGGCTGCTCGGCCTCGAAGGGGCCGGGGTGTGACCGAGGGGCTCTTCCCCCGGGAGCGGGCCGAGGTGGCGCCCGGCGCGGTGCACGTGCCGGGGTGGCTTCCGTTCGCGCGCCAGCGGGAGCTGGTGGACGCCTGCCGGGAGTGGGGGCGGGGGCCGGGGGCGTACCGGCGGACCGTGCTGCCGGGCGGAGGCGTCATGTCGGTGGCGTCGCTGTGTCTGGGCCGGCAGTGGGTGCCGTACCGCTATCTCGACGCGGCGGGGCCGGAACTGCCCGGCTGGCTGGCCGCGCTGGGCCGGGAGGCGCTGGTCGAGGCGTACGGCGACCACGGCGGCTTCGCGCCGGACACCGCGCTGGTGAACTTCTACGCGCCGGGGGCGCGGATGGGGATGCACCAGGACCGGGAGGAGCGGTCCGGTGCGCCGGTGGTGTCGCTGAGCCTCGGGGACCGGTGCGTCTTCCGGTTCGGGAACGAGGAGAACCGGGGACGGCCGTACCGGGACGTGGAGTTGTCCTCCGGCGATCTCTTCGTCTTCGGCGGGGACTCGCGGTGGGCGCACCACGGCGTGCCCGTCGTGCACCCGGGGACGGCGGAGCCGGCGCTCGGCCTGGCGGGGCGGCTGAACATCACCCTGAGGGAGACCGGGCTCACCCCTTAGTGTGCGGTCCATGACAGAGGAACTGCGCCGGTCGCTCGGCGTCTTCGACGCCGTCGTGATCGGGCTCGGCGCGATGGTCGGAGCCGGCATCTTCGTCGCGCTCGGACCGGCGGCCGAGGCGGCCGGTTCGGGCGCCGGAGTGCTGTGGGGGCTCGGGGTCGCCGCCGTCGTCGCGTACGCCAACGCCATGGCGTCGGCCCGGCTCGCCGCCCGGTATCCGGCCTCCGGCGGTACTTATATTTATGGTCGCGAACGCCTTGGTTCGTTCTGGGGGTATCTGGCCGGCTGGGCGTTCGTGGTCGGCAAGACGGCCTCCTGCGCGGCGATGGCGCTGACCGTCGGGGCGTACCTCTGGCCGGAGCGGGCCGCTGCGGTGGCGGTCGCGGCGGTGGTGGCCATGACGGCCGTCAACTACGGCGGAGTCCAGAAGTCCGCCCTGGTCACGCGGGTCGTCGTGGCGGTGGTGCTCGCGGTGCTCGCGGCCGTGGCCGCGGTGTCCCTGGGCGCCGGCGGGGCGTCCCGCGCCACCCTCGGCGGGGAGCTCGACGCGGGCGGGGTCCTGCAGGCCGCGGGTTTGCTCTTCTTCGCGTTCGCGGGGTACGCGCGGATCGCCACGCTCGGCGAGGAGGTCCGCGACCCGGCTCGCACGATCCCCCGGGCGGTGCCGGTCGCGCTCGGGATCGCGCTCGCCGTCTACGGGCTGGTCGCGGTGAGCGTGCTCACCGTGCTCGGCCCGCAGGCGCTCGCCCGGTCCGCCGCGCCGCTGGCCGACGCGGTCCGCGCGGCGGGCGCCGGGTGGCTGGTGCCGGCCGTCACCGCGGGCGCGGCGGTCGCGGCGCTCGGCTCGCTGCTCTCGCTGGTCCTCGGGGTGTCCCGGACGACCCTGGCGATGGCCAGGGACGGCTATCTGCCGGCCGCGCTGACGGCCGTGCACCCCCGCTTCCGGGTGCCGCACCGGGCGGAGGTCGCGGTGGGCGCGGTGGTGGCCGTGGTGGCGGCGACGGCGGACGTGCGGGGCGCGATCGGCTTCTCGTCGTTCGGCGTGCTGGTCTACTACGGGATCGCGAACGCCTCCGCGTGGACCCTCGGCGGCCGGAGCCGGCCGCTCGCCGCGCTCGGGCTCGCCGGGTGCGGGGCGCTGGCCTTCGCCCTGCCCCTCGGGTCCGTCCTCGCCGGGTCGGGGGTCGTCGCGGCGGGTGTGGTGGCGTGGGCCGTCAGTCGAGGACGAGCCGTACCCCCGCGGCCGTGAGGCCGTCGACGAACTCCCCGAAGGTGGCCGGGCGGTCCTCGACGTAGGGCAGGACGCCCAGGCAGGCGCGGGCCACGTCGGCACGGTGCCAGACGAGCGTGGCGCCCGCGAGGAGCTCGCCGACGGCCCGGGGCGCTCCGACGGCGAGGGCGCCGCCGGGACCGTGGACGGCCTCCCCCAGGGCGCAGAGGAGGGAGTCCTCGTCGACGACGTCGGCGCCGTCGAGGTGGTACGTGGTGCCGGGGACGATCTCCGGGGCTCCGGCGGACCTGCGGGCGGCCTGGGTGAGCCACTCGCCGCGCGCCGCCCCGGTGAACCGGCGCCAGGTCCCGGGTTCGGCGGGGCGGTCGCCCCGCCACAGCTCCCAGACCTCCCGGACCTGGTGCGGCACGAGGCCCGCCCGGGGGAAGGAGACGGTGAGGTCGACCAGGTCGTGGGCGCGGAGCGAGGCGCCCCAGCGGGTGATGCGGCCGGCGGCGGCCTCGTGGTGGACGCGGCCCACCGTGTCCAGGACCTGGTAGCGGACGGCGTCGAACTCGGCCGCTCCGGCGGCGAGGGCGTCCCGCAGCCCGCCGCGGGGCGAGCAGCCGACGAAGGTGACGTCGGTGTGGGTCCGGTCCGCCGGTTCCGGCGGCGAGACGCGGACGAGGTTCCCGCAGGGCACGGCCGGGGCCCCCGTGTACGACCTGCGGGGGCCCTCGTCCGACTCGACGGTCACGACGTCGCCGCGCGCGCCGAGGACCCGGACGCCGGTGAAGGCCCACGCGAGGCCGTCGGGGGTCTCGACGTGGAGCGTGCCGAGCGGCGCCGTGCCCTCCACGACGGCCTGGGTGACGGCCCGGGCCAGTTCGCCGCGCGGCTCGCAGCCGCGCAGCTCGTGGACGGGGCGCGGGGACGGTACGGGCTCCCCGTACAGGCCGTCGACGTCCTTGCAGAGGGCGACGGCGTACACGCCGGAGACGAGGGCGTACTTCGGTTTCCGCACCGGGGGCTCAGGCCCGGTAGCCGAATGCCTGGTCCGAGGGGACGATCTCCTTGCCGAGCGGCAGCAGGGAGACCGGGATCAGCTTGAAGTTCGCGATGCCGAGCGGGATGCCGATGATCGTGATGCAGAGGGCGATGCCGGTGGTGATGTGGCCGAGGGCGAGCCACCAGCCCGCGAGGATCAGCCACAGGACGTTGCCGACGCAGGAGGGCGCGCCGGCGTCGGGGCGGTCGACGACCGTGTGTCCGAACGGCCAGAGGGCGTAGACGCCGATGCGGAAGGCCGCGAGTCCGAAGGGGATGCCGATGATCGTGATGCAGAGGAGGACTCCCGCGAGCATGTAGCCGAGGAACATCCAGAATCCGCACAGGATCAGCCATATGACGTTGAGGATTGTCTTCACGGTCGTCGACCTGCCATCTGTTCGAGCCGGGCGATGCGCTCGGCCATCGGCGGATGGGTGGAGAACATCTTGGACATGCCCTTTCCGGGCCGGAAGGGGTTCGCGATCATCATGTGGCTCGCGGTCTCGATCCGCGGCTCGGGGGGCAGCGGCAGCTGCTTGGTGCCCGCGTCGAGCTTCCGCAGGGCGCTGGCGAGGGCGAGCGGGTCGCCGGTGAGCTGGGCGCCCGAGGCGTCGGCCTCGTACTCGCGGGAGCGGGAGATGGCGAGCTGGATGACCGAGGCCGCGATCGGGCCGAGGATGAGGATCAGGAGGTAGCCGAGGATGCCCGGGCCGTCGTCGTCGCTGGAGCGGCCGACCGGGATCAGCCAGGCGAAGTTGACCAGGAACATGATCACGGAGGCGAGAGCTCCGGCGACCGAGGAGATGAGGATGTCCCGGTTGTAGACGTGGCTCAGCTCGTGGCCGAGGACGCCCCGCAGCTCGCGCTCGTCGAGGATCGCGAGGATGCCCTCGGTGCAGCACACGGCGGCGTTGCGCGGGTTGCGGCCGGTGGCGAAGGCGTTGGGCGCCTGGGTCGGCGAGATGTAGAGCCGGGGCATGGGCTGGCGGGCCTGGGTCGAGAGCTCGCGCACCATCCGGTAGAGGGCGGGCGCCTCGAACTCGCTGACCGGGCGGGCGCGCATGGCGCGCAGGGCCAGCTTGTCGCTGTTCCAGTACGCGTACGCGTTGGTGCCGAGCGCCACGACGAGCGCGACGATCAGACCCGTACGGCCGAAGAAGCTGCCGATGACGATGATGAGGGCGGAGAGCCCTCCGAGGAGTACGGCGGTCCTCAGCCCGTTGTGCCGGCGGTGCACGGTACGCCCTCCTGGTGGTGCGGCAGGGGAACCCTTCGCTTCGTGGCGGTCCTCCCCCGGACTTCGTCAGGGGGGACCCTCACGTCCAGTGGACCCTCCCGTACAGGTCAACGCCAGGCGGGAGGCGCGGGTTCCCCCGGCCGCACCGGGACGGCCGTGGGCCGTTCGGGTGATCAGCGGGGGGCCGGGACGGCCAGCTTCTCCAGGGTGGTGGCGGTGGGCTCGACCTCGCTGGTGCAGTGGCCGCAGCGGGTGGCGATGGCCGGGATCTCGCTGAAGCAGCGGGGGCAGTCGCGCTTCTCCGACTTGGGGTCGGCGGCCTCGACCTTGACGAACCTGTCCTGGATCTTGGTCATGGGGACGACGATCACGAAGTAGAGGACGGCGGCCGTGATGAGGAAGGCGATGACGGCGGCGATGCCCAGGCCGTACGGGAAGACGGTGCCCTGGATCGTGAAGCTGGCTTCGCTGAAGTCGCCGACGGAGCCGGTGGCGAGACCGATGAGGGGGGTGATGAACGCCTTGCTGAAGCCGGTGACGACGGCCGTGAACGCCGATCCGACGGCCAGACCGATGGCCATCGAGATGACGTTCCCGCGAAGTATGAAGTCCTTGAATCCGTTCAGCACGGGGTGATGCTCCTCGGTGTCTCTCTGTGGGGGGAGGTCAGAACAGGGCCGTCGCCGCGAAGCGGAGGGCGAACTGCGGATAGCCCGACAGCACGACGCCGACGGCGGCGGTCAGCGCGATCGCCAGGGTGACCGGCGCGGGGGCCCGGTGGCGGACGGGGGTGCCTTCCGGGGTGCGGAAGAGCAGGGCCGTCCAGCGCAGGTAGTAGTACAACCCGATCACGACGTTCACGCCCATGATCACGGCGAGCCAGCCCAGGCCCGCGTCGACGGCCGCCGAGAAGACGGTCACCTTCGCGAAGAGGCCGATGATACCCGGGGGCAGTCCGGCCAGGTTCAGGAGGAAGAAGCCGAGCGCGAGGGCGGCCGCGGGGCTCGCGGCGTACAGCCCGCGGTAGTCCGCCAGCCGGTTGCCGGGGTGGGTGCGGGCGACGAGCGTGACGACCGCGAAGGCGCCGAGGTTCACGACGGCGTACATCAGGGCGTACGCGACGGTGGCCCCGACCTGGTCGTCGCCGGAGTACGCGGCGGCGGCGATGGGCACCAGGAGGTAGCCGGCCTGGGCGACGGACGACCAGGCGAGCAGCCGGACCGCGCTCCACGCGCGCGTGGAGACCTGGCGGAGGGCGGCGACGTTGCCGGCGGTCATCGTGACCGCGGCGAGGACGGCGAGCGCCGGGCCCCACACGTCCGCGTACGAGGGGAAGGCGACGACCGTCACCAGGATGAGCCCGGTGAAGCCGACGGCCTTGCCGACCACGGAGAGATAGGCGGCGACGGGCAGCGGGGCGCCGACGTACGTGTCGGGCACCCAGAAGTGGAAGGGGACGGCGGCCGTCTTGAAGGCGAAGCCGACCAGGGTGAGGGCGACGCCGGCCTCGGCGAGCGTCTGCAGCTGGCCGGGGACGTCGTCGAGGCGCTGGGCGATCTCGGTGAGGTGGAGGGTGCCGGTCGCGGCGTACACGAAGCTGACGCCGAGCAGCGTCACGGCGGTCGCCGTGACGGAGGAGAGGAAGAACTTCAGCGCGGCCTCGCCGGACATCCGGTCGCCGCGCCGGAGGCCGACGAGCGCGAAGGCGGGCAGCGAGGCCACCTCCAGGGCGACGACGAGGGTCGCCAGGTCCCGGGAGGCGGGCAGCAGCGCGGCGCCGGCGGCCGAGGACAGCAGCAGGAACCAGTACTCGCCGGCCGGCAGCTTCTCGCGGGTGTCGGCGAGCGAGAGCAGGGCCGTCAGGAGGGCGCCGCCGAGGACGAGCAGCTGGATGACGAGGGTGAACTCGTCGGCGGTGTAGCTGCACGCCGTGACGCGGGTGTCGGCGGTGAGGCAGAAGGTCTCGCGGTCCCCGGCCCGCAGCGGGACGAGCAGCGCGAGGGCGGCGGTGAGGCCGCCGATCGCGGTCCAGCCGAGGAGCTGCTTGCGCTCCTGGGGGACGAAGAGGTCGGCGACGAGGACGGCGAGCGCGACCGCGGCGGTGAGGGTCGGGGGCGCGATCGTGAGCCAGTCGACGGACTGGACGAGCGACGACGTCACTGGGTGCCTCCGGCGAGGAGCTGCTGGACGGCCGGGTCGGTGAGGCCGAGGAGGACGGCGGGCCAGAGTCCGGCGAGGACGGTGAGGGCGACGAGCGGGGTCCAGGCGGCGAACTCGTACCCCTGGACGTCGGCGATCGCCGTCTCCCCCGAGGGCCGCGGGCCGCCCATGCAGACGCGGCGCACGACGAGGAGGAGGTAGGCGGCGGTGAGCAGGGTGCCGAACGCGCCGATCGCCATGAAGGTGAGGAAGGCGGGGCGGCTGAGGCCCTCGGCGGGTTCGAAGGCGCCGAACAGGGCCAGCATCTCGCCCCAGAAGCCGGCCAGGCCGGGCAGTCCGAGGGAGGCGACGGCGGCGAAGGCGAGGAGCGCGCCGAGGCGGGGGGCGCGGCCGTAGAGGGCGGCGCCGGTGGCTCCGGCGAGGGTGTCGAGGTCGGCCGTGCCGTACCGGTCCTTCACTGCGCCGACCAGGAAGAACAGCAGGCCGGTGACGAGGCCGTGGGCGATGTTGGCGAACAGCGCGCCGTTGACGCCGGTGGGGGTCATGGTGGCGATGCCGAGGAGCACGAAGCCCATGTGGCCGACGGAGGAGTACGCGATCAGGCGCTTCAGGTCGCCCTTGCCGCCGGGCCGGACGAGGGCGAGGCAGGCGAGCGATCCGTAGATGATGCCGGCGACCGCGAAGGCGGCGAGGGCGGGCGCGAAGGTCCGCATGCCGTCGGGGGCGATCGGCAGCACGATCCGGACGAAGCCGTACGTGCCCATCTTCAGCAGCACGCCGGCGAGGAGCACCGAGCCGACCGTGGGGGCGGCGGTGTGGGCGTCCGGGAGCCAGCTGTGCAGCGGCCACATCGGGGTCTTCACCGCGAGCCCGACGCCGATCGCGAGGACCGCGATGATCTGCACGGAGGCGGTCAGGCCGCGGCCGTTGTCGGCGGCGAGCGCCACCATGTCGAAGGTGCCGGCCTTCACCCCGATCAGGAGCAGGCCGAGCAGCATGACGACGGAGCCGAGCAGCGTGTAGAGGATGAACTTCCAGGCGGCGGGCCCCCGGCCCCCGCCGCCCCAGCGGGCGATGAGGAAGTACATCGGGACCAGGACCGTCTCGAAGGCCAGGAAGAACAGGACGAGGTCGAGGACGGCGAAGGTGGCGAGGGTGCCGGACTCCAGGACGAGCAGGAGGGCGACGAAGCCCTTGGCGGACGGGCCGGCGGGCATCTTGAAGTAGCTGTACAGCGCGCAGAGGAAGGTCAGCAGCGCGGTCAGCACGAGAAGGGGGAGCGAGATGCCGTCGACGCCGAGGTGGATCCGCACGTCGAGCGCGCCGATCCAGACGACGTCGGTCGTGGCCTGCATCCTCGACGGGTCGTCGTGGTCGAAGCCGAGCGCGAGGACGACGGCGGCCAGCAGGATCACACCGGTGACGGTGACGCCGTGGCGGAGCACGGCCTGGTCGGGCGACGTCCCCTTCAGCCCCGGCGGGGCCGGGAGGAGGGCGGCGGCCGCGCCGAGCAGCGGGCCGGCGACGATCGCCACGAGGAGGAACTGCATCACGGATTCGCTGATATCGATCACGGCTCACGCTCCGGCGGCGGCGTTGGCGAGGGCGACGGCGGCGATCGCCAGGACGACGGAGCCGGCGAGCAGGGCGCTCAGATAGGTCTGGACGTTGCCCGTCTGGGCGCGGCGGACGAGCCAGCCGAGCCCCTTGGCGCCGTCCGCCGCGCCGCGGACGTAGGTGTCGACGACCTCGCGGTCCAGGAAGCGGACCAGGGACGCGGCGGCGAGGACGGGGCGGACGAAGGCGGCCCGGTAGACGGCGTCCAGGTGGAAGCCGTCGGCGGCCGGGCGGTGCAGCGGCCCGAGGAGGGCGCGGCCGGGGTCGGCCGGGTCCCGGGCGGGGTGCGGCAGGCGCAGCGCCTCGGCCTCGACCTGGCCGGCCTCCGCGTCGGGGTGGGCGACGTGCGGGACGGGCGCGGTCACGGGGGTCCTGGCGGCGAGGGTGCGCCAGACCGCGTAGGTGATCACCCCTCCGGCGACGGCGAGGCACGTGCCGAGGACGGCGGTGGTGAGGGTCGGGGTGAGGGCGTTCCCGTCGAACCAGTCGTCGAGGAAGGACGCCGACAGTCCGAAGCCCAGCGAGGGGATCGCGAGCACCCAGAGGACGGCCGTCATGGCGATCGGCTGGCGGCCGTGGTCGGGTGCCTCGGCGCCCCGGCCGCGGAAGGTGCGCAGCCAGAGGCGGAGCGCGTAGGCGGCCGTGAGCAGGGCGGTCAGGAGGCCCGCGACGAGCACGGTCCAGCCGGCCCCGGCGGGGGCGACGTCCCGCTCGCCGAGCGCGGTGTGCTCGGCGGCCACGAGGACGGCCTCCTTGGAGAAGAAGCCGGCGAAGGGCGGGATCGCGGCGAGCGCGAGGAGTGCCACGGTCATCGTCCAGTAGGCGTCCGGGACGCGCTTCGCGAGGCCGCTCATGCGGGACATGGCGGTGAGCGAGTTCGTGCCGGCGGCGTGGATGACGGTGCCGGCGGCGAGGAAGAGCAGCGCCTTGAAGGCGGCGTGGGACAGCAGGTGGAAGACGGCGGCGCCGCGGTCGCCGACGGCGAGGGCACCGGCCATGTAGCCGAGCTGGCCGATGGTCGAGTAGGCGAGGACGCGCTTGATGTCGTCCTGGGCGAGCGCGGCGAGCGCCGAGCCGACCATGGTGATCGCGGCCATCACGGCGAGCACGGTCATCGCGGCGGCCGAGGCGGCGAAGACGGGCAGCAGCCGGGCGGTGAAGTAGATGCCGGCGGCGACCATCGTCGCCGCGTGGATGAGCGCGGAGACGGGGGTGGGGCCGGCCATCGCGTCCGGAAGCCAGGTGTGCAGCGGGAACTGCGCGGACTTGCCGGCGACGCCCGCGAGCAGCAGCAGCGCGATCAGGGTGGGGTGGTCGAGGCCGCCGCTCGCGACGGCGCCGAGGACGCCCGGGATCCGGAAGGTGCCGGCGTCGGTGCCGAGGGCGAAGATACCGATGAGGAAGGGGACGTCGCCGAGCTTGGTGACGAGGAACGCCTTGAGGGAGGCGGAGCGCGCCTCGGGCGTCTCCCAGTAGTGGCCGACGAGGAAGTACGAGCAGATGCCCATGATCTCCCAGCCGACCAGCAGCACCATCAGGTCGCCGGAGTAGACGACGAGGAGCATCGCGGAGGTGAAGAGGGAGACGAGCGCGGCGTAGGAGGGGTAGCGCGGGTCGTCGCGGAGGTAGCCGGTGGAGTAGATCTGCACGCAGGTCGCGACGACGCCGACGAGCACCGCGACGAGGGCGGCGAAGCCGTCGACGTAGAGGCTCAGGTCGATGGGGACGGAGCCGGTCGGCGTGAGCTGGGTGGTGGCCTCGATCGTCTTCCCGCCGCCCTGGCGGACGGCGACGAGGACGGCGAGGACGGCCGCGGCGAGCGGCGGCAGCACGGCGAGCGGGCGGACGAAGCCGGGCGCGGTACGGCCCAGGAGGAGTCCGGCGACGGCGCCGAGGAAGGGCAGGACCGGGACGAGGACGGCCAGGGTCGTGGTGGTCACGCGGTGGCCTCGGCCTTCTCGCCGGTGGGCGTCTCGTCTGCGGGGGCGTCGTCCGGCGCCCCGGGGCGCTCCGCCGTGTCGCGGAGCCGGTCGACGTCGGAGGTGCCCTTGTTGCGGTGCACCATCAGGACGATCGCGAGACCGATGCCGATCTCCGCGGCCGCGATGGCGATGGTGAAGAGGGTGAGGGCCTGGCCCGCGTGCAGGGTGTCGCGGAGCCAGACGTCGAAGGCGACGAGGTTGAGGTTGACGGCGTTGAGCATCAGCTCGACCGACATCAGGACCAGGATCGCGTTGCGGCGGGCGAGGACGCCGTACAGGCCGACGCAGAAGAGCAGGGCGGCGAGGACGGCGGGGTAGGCGAGGTGCATCAGCGCTCCTGCTCCTTCTTCCGGGAGAGGACGATCGCGCCGACCAGCGCCGCGAGGAGGAGCACCGAGAGGGCCTCGAAGGGCAGCACCCAGTGCCGGAAGAGGATCTCGCCGGTGACCTCGGTCGAGCCCTGGACGGCGCCGTCGAGGTCGATCCACGTCGTGCGGAAGGCGTCGACGACCACCCAGACCAGGGCGACGGCGGCGGCGAGGGCGACGGCGAGGGCCACCGGCCGGTTGCCGGAGTCGGCGTCCGGGGAGCGGCCGATCGGCGCCTTGGTGAGCATCAGCCCGAAGAGGAGGAGGACGACGACGGAGCCGACGTAGATCAGAACCTGGACCCAGGCGATGAACTCGGCGGTCAGGAGGAGGTACTCGACGGCGAGGCCGCCGAGCGCCACGACCAGCCAGAGCGCGGCGTGCACGAGCTGCCGGGTGGTGACGGAGACGAGGGCCGCGCCGAGGGTCACGAGGCCGACGAGGACGAAGGCGATCTCGACGCCGGAGGGCGAGAGGAAGCCCTGCGTCTGCTGCGCCGTGGCGGCGAGGGTCACTGCTGGTCCTCCTGGGCCTCGGCCGCGGCGGCCGCGGCGGCGGCCTTCTCCGCGGCCTTGCGGGCGGCGGCGATCTCCTTCGGCTCCTCCGCGCGCGGGTCGAGCGCGGGCGGCTCGGGCACGGTCCACATCCACTCGCGGAGCTTGTCGCGCTCGTGGGTGAGCTCGTGGATGTCGGTCTCCGCGTACTCGAACTCGGGCGACCAGAACAGCGCGTCGAACGGGCACACCTCGATGCAGATCCCGCAGTACATGCAGAGCGAGAAGTCGATGGCGAAGCGGTCGAGGACGTTGCGGCTGCGCTCGCGGCCGCCGGGCGCGGCGGCGGGGACCGTCTCCTTGTGGGAGTCGATGTAGATGCACCAGTCGGGGCACTCGCGGGCGCACAGCATGCAGACCGTGCAGTTCTCCTCGAACAGGCCGATGACGCCGCGCGTGCGGGGCGGCAGCTCGGGCTGGACCTCCGGATACTGCGCGGTGACGTTCTTCCTGGTCATCGTGCGGAGGGTGACGGCGAGGCCCTTGGCCAGGCCGGATCCCGGGATCGGGGCCATTACTGGATCGCCACCTTCACGATGCCGGTGAGTGCGATCTGCGCGAGCGCGAGCGGGACGAGGGTCGTCCAGGCGAGCTTCTGGAGCTGGTCCTCGCGCAGGCGCGGGTAGGTCACCCGCAGCCAGATCACGACGAACGCGAGGACCGCGGTCTTGAGGAGGGTCCACACCCAGCCGAGGCCGTCGCCGCCGAACGGGCCGTGCCAGCCGCCGAGGAACAGGACGGTGGTGAGGCCGCACAGGACGACGATCCCGGCGTACTCGGCGAGCAGGAACAGCGCGAACCGCAGGCCGGTGTACTCCGTGTACGCGCCGAAGATGATCTCCGAGTCGGCGACGGGCATGTCGAACGGGGGCCGCTGGAGCTCCGCGAGCCCCGCGACGAAGAACACCGCGGCGCCGACGATCTGCCACGGCACCCACCACCACTCGAAGGCGTCCAGGACGCCGGGGAGGGAGACGGTGCCGGCGGCCATGGCGACGGACGCGGCGGCGAGCAGCATGGGGAGTTCGTACGCCAGCAGCTGTGCGGCCGTCCGCAGACCGCCGAGCAGCGAGAACTTGTTCGCCGACGCCCAGCCGGCCATCAGGCTGCCGAGCACCCCGACGCCCATCACGGCCAGCGCGAAGAAGACGCCGGCGTCGATCACCTGGCCGACGGCGCCCTCGCCGGGCCCGATCGGGATCACGACGAGCACGAGGAGGTACGGCAGGAGCGCGACGGCCGGCGCGATCTGGAAGACCCGGCGGTCGGCCTCGGCCGGCACCACGTTCTCCTTCTGCGCGAACTTCACGCCGTCCGCGACGAGCTGTGCCCAGCCGTGGAACCCGCCCGCGTACATGGGGCCGAGCCGGCCCTGCATGTGCGCCATGACCTTGTGCTCCGCCTGTCCCACGACGAGCGGCAGCACCAGGAACACCGCGAGCAGGATCACCAGCCGCAGGGCGACGTCGAGTGCGTCATTCACGCGGGATCGCCTCCGGCGGGGTCGGTCGGTTCGGGCTTGTCGGCACGCGGCTCGGGCTCGTCGGCCGGGGGCTCGGGCTGCTCGGCCGGGGGCGCCGCCCGCTCGGCCGAGGGCTCGGGCTTGTCGACCGGGGTCTCCGCCCGCTCGGCCGAGGGCTCGGGCTTGTCGGCCGGGGCGGGGCGGTCGTCGTCGAAGGCCGGGCGGGCGTGGTGCCACGGGGCGTCCGAGCTGCGGGTGCGCGGGGTGGCCGGGGCGGCGTCCTCCGTGCGGGGGGCCTGGCTCGCCGAGCCGTCGGCCGCCGAGCGGCTGCGGCGCGGCGGACGGGCCGCCGGGGTGTCGGCCGCCGGGGTGTCGGCCGCGGGGGCCTGGCTGACCGAGCCCTCCGTCACCGAGCGGGAGCGCCGCGGCGGGCGGGCCGCCGGGGCCGTGCCCGGCTCCGGGGCGTCCGGGGCCTGAGGCGCGGGCGTCTGGCCGGCGGAGCCCTCCGTCACCGAACGGGTGCGGCGCGCCGGACGGGCCGCCGGGGTCTCGGCCGCGGGGGTGTCGGCCGCGGAAGCCTGGCCGGCGGAGCCCTCCGTGACGGAGCGGGTGCGGCGGACGGGGCGGTCGCCGGCGGCGGGCCGGGCGGGGGCCGGGGGGAGCTGGCCCTTCAGCGGGCCCCACTCGTTGGGGTCGGGGACGCCGGGCGGCAGCATCTGGCGGCGCTTGGGGCCGCCCTCGTGGGACTCGCCCGGCTCCTTGGCGCCGGGCCACGCCTTGGCGACGCGGGCGGCGAGGACGAAGTCCTTGCGGAGGGGGTGGCCCTCGAAGTTCTCGGGGAGCAGGAGGGGGACGAGGTGGGGGTGGCCGGTGAAGTCGACGCCGAACATCTCGTGGGTCTCGCGCTCGTGCCAGCCCGCGCCCGCGTAGACGCCGATCGCCGTGGGGAGGACGGGGGCGGAGTGCGGGACGGTCGTGCGCAGGAGGAGGCGGCGGGGGCGGCCTCCGGCGAGCGCGACGACGTGGGCGCAGACGCGGAAGCCGGTGCCCGGCTCGTCGACGGCGCTCAGCCAGTCGAAGTAGGTGCAGCCCAGCGCGTCGCGCGCGGTGGTGAGGGCGGCGATCCAGGAGGCCGGCGGGACGTCGACGGTCAGCAGGTCGTACGCCTGCTCCGCCGTCGCCTCCTCGCCGAAGACCTCCGTCACGGCGTCGGGCAGGGAGTCGTAGCCGCTCATGCGGTGCCTCCCGGCGGCGGGACCAGGGGGCTGGTCAGCTGGGAGACGGAGGCGGCGGTCGCGTACCGCTCGGCCAGGTTCTCCCGCGCGATCTTCTCCTGGAGCTTGAGGATGCCCTGGAGCAGCGCCTCGGGGCGGGGCGGGCAGCCCGGCACGTACACGTCGACGGGGATGATCTGGTCGACGCCCTTGGTGACGGAGTACGAGTCCCAGTAGGGGCCGCCGCAGTTGGAGCAGGCGCCGAAGGAGATGACGTACTTCGGCTCGGGCATCTGCTCGTACAGGCGCTTCACGGCCGGGGCCATCTTGTCCGTCACCGTGCCGGAGACGATCATCAGGTCGGCCTGGCGCGGTCCGGGCGCGAAGGGGATGACGCCGAGCCGGATGAAGTCGTGGCGGGCCATGGACGCGGCGATGAACTCGATCGCGCAGCAGGCGAGGCCGAAGTTGAAGACCCACAGGCTGTAGCGGCGGCCCCAGTTCAGGACCACCTTCATGGGCTCGGGGGCGAGGCGGGCGAGCGGCCCCAGCTTCGGAGCGGGCACGGGGGTGGGCAGGGGTGTTACGTCCATGCCAGGACGCCCTTCCTGTACGCGTAGAGCAGGCCCACGGCGAGGAACCCGAGGAAGACGAACATCTCGACCAGGGTCGTGGCGCCGTAGCCGGGTGCGGCGAAGACCGTCGCCCAGGGGAAGAGGAAGATCGAGTCGACGGCGAAGACGACGTACAGGAAGGCGTAGACGTAGTAGCGGACCTGGGTGTGCGCCCAGCCCTCTCCCACGGGGTCGACGCCGCACTCGTAGGTGAGGAGTTTCTCCGGCGTCGGCACGACGGGCCTGAGCAGCCGGTTGGCCGTGAAGGCCACGGCCACGAAGAGCACGCCGACGACGGCGAGCAGGCCGACGACGGAGTACGTCTGGAAGTAGTCCGCCGCGTCGGCCGCGACAACGGTCGGTTCCCGCACGTCCGCCCCTCGGTCTCGTTGTCTCATGAGTCACTTCTGTACGGACGCGAGTGTAGGCCCTGCTAAAGGGACCGTAAGCAGTCGCGGGTGGGGTTATCCCCCCTCCACCTCACCCACCTCCCCCATGGCGTCGCGCCCTCGCCGACCGGCAGTCTGGGGACCATGAGCGCCGATCTTGAATCCGCCGGGACCCCCGGCTCCGCCGATGCCCCCCGTCCGCCGCTGCGGCTCGCCTACGGCAGGGAGACCTGGAAGGAGATCGCCTTCCTGCTCTCCAATCTCTTCACGGCGCTGGCCGGATTCGTCTACGCGGTGGTGAGCGTCCTGCTCGGCGTCGGGCTCTCGGTGACGGTCATCGGTCTCCCGCTGCTCGCGCTGGGGCTGGGCGGCGCGCGTCTGATCGGCCGGTCGGAGCGGGCGCGGGCCCGCGGCCTGCTGGGGGTGCGGGTCGCCGAGCCGTCCCGGCTGCCGCGGCGCCGCGGCTTCTTCCCGTGGCTGTGGAGCTCGCTGAAGGACCCGGTGGCGTGGCGGACCCAGCTGTACGGGCTGATCCGGCTGCCCTGGGGGATCGTGACGTTCACCGTCGGGCTGGTCTCGCTGCTCGTCCTCTGGCCGGTGCTGCCCTTCCTGGCCCGCGGCCTGTCCAACGCCGACCGCGGCATGGTGCGGGGACTGCTGTCGCCCTCCGACGAGCTGGAGCGGCGGATCGCCGAGCTGGAGTCGGACCGGGGCGTGGTCGTCGACACCGCGGCGGCGGACCTGCGGCGCATCGAGCGGGACCTGCACGACGGCGCGCAGGCCCGGCTCGTCGCCCTGGCGATGGGCCTGGGTCTGGCGAAGGAGAAGCTGCTGGACGACCCGGAGGCGGCCGCGGCGATGGTCGACGAGGCGCACGGCGAGGTGAAGCTCGCCCTCCAGGAGCTGCGGGACCTCGCCCGCGGCATCCATCCCGCCGTCCTCACCGACCGGGGGCTCGGCGCGGCGCTCTCGTCCGTCTCCGCGCGCTGCACGGTGCCGGTGAAGGTGGACGTGGACCTGGCCGAGCGGCCCGCGGAGGCCATCGAGGGCATCGCGTACTTCACGGTCTCGGAGCTGCTGCAGAACGTGTCCAAGCACGCGCGGGCCCGGTCGGCGTCCGTGGACGTGTGGCGGTCGGGCGACCGGCTGATGCTCCGGGTCGGGGACGACGGGGCCGGCGGGGCGCGCCTCGACGGCGGTACGGGGCTCGCGGGGCTCGCGGAGCGGCTCGGCGCCGTCGACGGCCTGCTGGTCCTCGACTCGCCCGAGGGCGGTCCGACGACGGTCACGGCGGAGCTGCCGTGGCGCTCACGCCCGGCCGCGTGACCCGCGTCCCGCGGTCCGCCCCGGGCGCGGGGTAGGGAAAACCCCCGCCCGGAGAGGCCCACCCGCCTCATGGTCCGCGGGACGGCGGAACGGAAGGCTGGAGCACGTACCGCCGGGCCCCTCGGTCCCGGCACCAGGGCACCCGGGCCCACGGCCCCGAGTAGAGAAGGACGACCGCGATGGCCTCCCACCGCCTCCCCGCCGCGATCCGCGCGCCGTTCGAGGCCCGCACCTGGCGCGCCTTCGGTTACGTGCTGGTCGGGCTGCCGCTCGGCGTCTGCTGGTTCGCGCTCTCCGTCGCCTTCGTGTCGGCCGGCGCGGGGCTGCTGATCACCTTCCTCGGGGTGCCGATCCTGGCCGGAGCGCTCGCGATGTGCCGGGGCTTCGGCGTGGTCGAGCGGGCCAGGGCGCGCGGTCTGCTGGGGCTGGACGTGGCCGCTCCGGAGCCGGTGCGGGGCCGGACGGGCGGGGCCTTCTCGTGGATGGGCGCGATGCTGAAGAGCGGCGCCTCGTGGCGGCACCTGCTGTACGCGGTCCTCCACATGCCGTGGGCGGTGTTCTCGTTCTCCGTGGCGGTGGCGCTCTGGGGCTGGGGCTGGGGCCTCTTCACGTATCCGCTGTGGCAGTGGGTCTTCCCCGTGTACGCGGGTCAGGACGGCCTGCAGCTGTACGGCGACGGGACCCACGACTTCTACCTCGACTCGCCCTTCGAGATCGGGGTGACCTGCGCCGTCGGGCTGCTGTTCGTGCTGATGGGGCCGTGGGTGCTGCGCGGGCTCGTGGGCGTGGACCGGCTGCTGGTCTCGGGGCTCCTGGGCCCCTCGCGGCTGGCCTCCCGCGTCACCGAGCTGGAGTCGGACCGGGGCGTGGTCGTCGACACCGCGGCGGCGGACCTGCGGCGCATCGAGCGGGACCTGCACGACGGCGCGCAGGCCCGGCTGGCGGCGCTCGCCATGGACCTGGGGCTGGCGAAGGAGAAGCTGCTGGCGCGGGACCCGGAGGCGGCGGCGGTGCTGGTCGACGAGGCGCACGGCGAGGTGAAGCTGGCGCTGAAGGAGCTGCGGGACCTGGCCCGGGGCATCCACCCGGCGGTCCTCACCGACCGGGGGCTCGACGCGGCGCTCTCCGCGGTCGCCTCCCGCTGCTCGGTGCCCGTCTCGGTCGACGTGGACCTGCCGGCCCGGCCCGTCCCGGCGATCGAGGGCATCGCCTACTTCACCGTCTCGGAGCTGCTGCGCAACGTCACCGAGCACGCGCGGGCGCGGCGGGCGTGGGTGGACGTGTGGCGGGCGGGCGACCGGCTGATGCTCCAGGTGCGCGACGACGGCGTGGGCGGGGCGGCCGTGACCTCCGGGGCGGGGCTGGCGAAGCTCTCGGGGCGGGTGGGCGCGGTGGACGGCGTCCTCGCCGTGGACTCCCCCGAGGGCGGTCCGACGACGGTGACGGTGGAGCTGCCCTGGCGGGCGTAGGGGGTGTCTTGTCGATCAGCCCGGCATGATCGGCAAGACACGCCCCAGGACGGGCGCGCCCCGGCCCGCGGGCCGCGCCGGGGCGGCCGGATCGCCCCCGCGGGGCGGGGGGCGGGTGCGATGCTGAGGTCCTCATCGGAAGATCGGACATGGGGGCTTCACGGCGTGGGTGTGCAAGACGTGGCGGGGCGGGTACGGGTGGTCATCGCCGAGGACTCCGTCCTGCTCAGGGAAGGGCTGACCCGGCTCCTGACCGACCTGGGGCACGAGGTCGTCGCCGGGGTGGGGGACGGTGAGGCGCTGGTCGAGACCGTCGCGGGGCTCGCGGGCGAGGGTGCGCTGCCGGACGTGGTGGTGGCGGACGTGCGGATGCCTCCGACCCACACGGACGAGGGGGTCCGGGCGGCCGTACGGCTCCGCAAGGAGCACCCGGGGCTGGGGGTGCTCGTGCTGTCGCAGTACGTGGAGGAGCAGTACGCCACCGAACTCCTGGCCGGTTCCAGCCGGGGTGTGGGCTATCTGCTGAAGGACCGGGTCGCGGAGGTCCGCGAGTTCGTGGACGCGGTCGTGCGGGTGGCCGGGGGCGGCACGGCCCTGGACCCGGAGGTGGTGCAGCAGTTGCTGGGCCGCAGCCGTCAGCAGGACGTGCTGGCGAACCTGACCCCGCGGGAGCGGGAGGTCCTCGGGCTGATGGCGGAGGGCCGGACGAACTCGGCGATCGCGAAGGCGCTGGTGGTGAGCGACGGCGCGGTGGAGAAGCACATCAGCAATATCTTCCTGAAGCTGGGCCTCTCCCCGAGTGACGGTGATCACCGACGGGTACTTGCGGTGTTGACGTATCTGAAGTCCTGATCATCTGACACTCTGTCAGATAGTCTGACTCTCGACCGGGGATAAGGCGGAATCCGACTTTCCGGAACACTCCGGGTGGCGGCAGAACGTGACAATTCATAGCAAGAGGGCGTCTCAAAAAGAGGTCCGTCATGTGGGAAGTCCCGGGAGGGCCCTCCCTGCCGTCGTAGGGTGGGCCTCGGGACGGACGGTGATCGGCCGACCGCATCCCGAGCCTTCTCCGCCTCCGGCGGAGAGTCCCCTTGCCGCGAGGGAGGTCCAGTTCAGTGACCAGCCAGGTCAGTAGCGAGGCCGGTGAGGCCCTGCTCGGGGAGCAGCGCAGCGCCCCGGCGACGCCCCACCACGGCACCGAGAAGGAAGTGCGCCGTCTCGATCGGGTGATCATCCGCTTCGCGGGCGACTCCGGTGACGGCATGCAGCTCACGGGTGACCGGTTCACCTCGGAGACGGCGTCCTTCGGGAACGACCTCTCCACGCTGCCGAACTTCCCGGCCGAGATCCGGGCACCCGCAGGGACCCTGCCGGGCGTCTCGTCCTTCCAGCTGCACTTCGCCGACCACGACATCCTGACGCCGGGCGACGCCCCGAACGTGCTGGTCGCGATGAACCCCGCCGCGCTGAAGGCCAACATCGGCGACGTGCCGCGGGGCGGCGAGATCATCGTCAACACCGACGAGTTCGCCAAGCGCGCCATGGCCAAGGTCGGCTACGCGGCCTCGCCCCTGGAAGACGGCTCCCTGGACGCGTACCACGTCCATCCGGTGCCGCTGACGACCCTGACGGTCGAGGCGCTCAAGGACTTCGGTCTCTCCCGGAAGGAGGCCGAGCGGAGCAAGAACATGTTCGCGCTCGGGCTGCTCTCGTGGATGTACCACCGGCCGACCGAGGGCACCGAGGCGTTCCTGCGCCGGAAGTTCGCGAAGAACCCGCAGATCGCCGAGGCCAACGTGGCCGCCTTCCGGGCCGGCTGGAACTTCGGCGAGACCACCGAGGACTTCGCCGTCTCCTACGAGGTCGCCCCGGCGACCCGGGCCTTCCCCACCGGCACGTACCGCAACATCTCGGGGAACCTCGCCCTCTCCTACGGGCTGATCGCCGCCGGCCGGCAGGCGGACCTGCCGCTCTACCTCGGCTCGTACCCCATCACCCCGGCCTCGGACATCCTCCACGAGCTGTCCCGGCACAAGAACTTCGGCGTCCGCACCTTCCAGGCCGAGGACGAGATCGCCGGCATCGGCGCCGCGCTCGGCGCGGCCTTCGGCGGCTCGCTCGCCGTGACGACCACCTCGGGCCCCGGCGTGGCGCTCAAGAGCGAGACGATCGGCCTCGCGGTCTCCCTGGAGCTGCCGCTGCTCGTCGTCGACATCCAGCGCGGCGGGCCCTCCACCGGCCTGCCCACCAAGACCGAGCAGGCCGACCTCCTCCAGGCCATGTACGGCCGCAACGGCGAGGCCCCGGTGCCGGTGGTGGCCCCGAAGACCCCCGCCGACTGCTTCGACGCCGCCCTGGAGGCGGCCCGGATCGCGCTCACCTACCGCACCCCGGTCTTCCTCCTCTCCGACGGCTACCTCGCCAACGGCTCCGAGCCCTGGCGCATCCCGGACGTCGAGGAGCTCCCCGACCTGCGGACGCTGTTCGCCACCGGCCCGAACCACACGCTCGACGACGGCACCGAGGTCTTCTGGCCGTACAAGCGCGACCCCGAGACCCTCGCCCGCCCCTGGGCCGTGCCCGGCACCCCCGGCCTCGAACACCGCATCGGCGGCATCGAGAAGCAGGACGGCACCGGCAACATCTCGTACGACCCGGCCAACCACGAGTTCATGGTCCGCACCCGGCAGGCCAAGATCGACGGCATCGACGTCCCCGACCTGGAGGTCGACGACCCGGACGGCGCGAGCACCCTCGTCCTCGGCTGGGGCTCCACCTACGGGCCGATCACGGCGGCCGTCCGCCGCCTCAGAGCCGCCGGCAAGCCCGTCGCCCAGGCCCATCTGCGCCACCTCAACCCCTTCCCGAGGAACCTCGGCGAGGTCCTGAAGCGGTACGAGAAGGTCGTCGTCCCGGAGATGAACCTCGGCCAGCTCGCCACCCTCGTCCGGGCGAAGTACCTCGTCGACGCCCGCAGCCACACCCAGGTCAACGGCATGCCGTTCAAGGCCGAGCAGCTCGCGGCCGTCCTCAAGGAGGCCATCGATGCCTGAGCCCACGGAGACCCTGCTCAGCCTGGTCCCCAAGGCCGAGGCGCAGCAGACCATGAAGGACTTCAAGTCCGACCAGGAGGTCCGCTGGTGTCCCGGCTGCGGTGACTACGCCGTCCTCGCCGCCGTCCAGGGCTTCATGCCCGAACTCGGCCTGGCGAAGGAGAACATCGTCTTCGTCTCCGGCATCGGCTGCTCCTCCCGCTTCCCGTACTACATGAACACCTACGGGATGCACTCCATCCACGGCCGCGCCCCGGCCATCGCCACCGGCCTCGCGACCTCCCGCCGCGACCTCTCCGTCTGGGTCGTCACCGGCGACGGCGACGCCCTCTCCATCGGCGGCAACCACCTCATCCACGCGCTCCGCCGCAACGTGAACCTCAAGATCCTGCTCTTCAACAACCGGATCTACGGCCTCACCAAGGGCCAGTACTCGCCCACCTCCGAGGTCGGCAAGATCACCAAGTCCACCCCGATGGGCTCCCTCGACGCACCCTTCAACCCGGTGTCGCTGGCGCTCGGCGCGGAGGCGTCCTTCGTCGCCCGGACCGTCGACTCCGACCGCAAGCACCTCACCGAGGTCCTGCGCCAGGCAGCCGCCCACGACGGGACCGCGCTCGTCGAGATCTACCAGAACTGCAACATCTTCAACGACGGCGCCTTCGAGGTCCTCAAGGACAAGGACCAGGCCCAGGAGGCGGTCATCCGCCTCGAACACGGCCGGCCCATCCGCTTCGGCACGGACGACGCCAAGGGCGTCGTCCGCGACCCGGTGACCGGCGACCTCCAGGTCGTCACCGTCACCCCGGAGAACGAGGCGCGCGTCCTCGTCCACGACGCCCACGCCGCCACGCCCACGACGGCGTTCGCCCTCTCCCGGCTCGCCGACCCCGACACCCTCCACCAGACGCCCATCGGCGTCTTCCGGTCCGTCGGACGCCCGGTCTACGACACGCTGATGGCCGATCAGCTGGAGACCGCCGTGGAGCAGTACGGCAAGGGCGACCTGGGCCAGCTCCTCACGGGCAACGACACGTGGACGGTCGTCGGCTAGGCCGCCCACCCCGTACGACCTCGGGGGCCCGGTCCGCGGCGCGGACCGGGCCCCTCTCACGTGCCCTTCACCGCCGCCTCGTCGAACTTGCCGAGGAAGCGCGGCACTCCGCCCTTCACCTGCCAGAGGAAGAGGCCGGCGAGGGCGATGGGCTTGCTCGCGTCCGTCAGGTGCGTGTACTTCCTGACCAGACCTTGGTACGGCTTCTGCACGAAGCCGTTGCGGACGCCCGTCGCGACCGCCTCGGCGTTGTTGCCGGCCGCCAGGCGCAGCGCCTGGAGCGCCCAGTTGGCGAGGTCGTACGCCTCGGTCGCGAACCGGTCCACCGGGGTCGTGCCGGCGAGGCCCCAGCGCTTCCGGTACGCGGCGGCGAACGCCCGGGCCGCCGTGAGTCCGTCGGGATCGACGTACCCCGTGCCGAAGTACCAGCCTTCGCCGGCCTGGCCCGCGACGGTCAGGAACTCCGGCTGGAGCGCGTGCTCGACGCTCCCGCAGGGTCCCCGGTATCCCTGGTCGCGCAGGGCGCGGGCGCACAGGGCGGCCCGGCGCGGCGAGGCCCCCGCGAACAGGACGCCCTGGGGGTCGGTCGCGAGGGCGGCGCGTACGGCGGGGCCGAAGTCCTCGCCGTCCGCCTCCACGGGATGCGAGGTCACCTTCGCGCCCTTCTCCGTCGACGGCGGGTACTCCTTCAGGTTCCTCACGAGCATCCAGCTGTACTCTCCGGCGGCCCGGTCCTCCACGATGGCGATCCGGAGGGCGTCGTGCTCGGCAAGGTAGCGGGCGAAGGGGATGGCCATCATCAGCTGACGGGTCCGCGGCTGGAAGTAGGTGGCCTTGGTCTCCTGACCGTTGATCTGCGTGCTCGGGACGTCGGCGACGACGCTGGCCAACGGCATCGCCTGGAGCACGAGTTCATTGGCCGCGGCCACCGCGGTCGGATTCGTCGTCGGCCCGAGGACGCCCACCAGCCGGGGGTCCTTGAGCAGCGCCGCCGCGGCGGCCTTCGCCCGCGCCGGGCTCCCCCCGTCGTCCTCGACCCGGAGCCGCACGTCGAAGGGCCGGTCGGCGCGGGCGTTGAACTCCTCCACGGCCAGCCGGATGCCGCGCTCCTGCCCCCGCCCGTCCGACTTGGTGGGGCCGCTCAGGTCGGTGAGGACGCCGACCGTGTAGGAGGCGAGGGGGCCGCCGGTGGCGCCCGTGCCCGCGCCGCCCGGTGAGCGGGTGAGGAGCCAGGCGGTGAGGCCGCCGGCGCCCGCGACGGCGGCGGCGGAGCCGACCATGAGGAACCGGCGGCGGGAGACGCCCGGGGCCGGTTCCTCGCCGGTGAGCAGGGTCGGTTCGGCGACGGGCAGGTCGAGAACGCGGGTGGAGCGCTGGGCGATCAGCGCGGGCAGGCCGGGCGGCAGCCAGTCGCCCGCGGGCCCGTCGGCCGCGCCCAGGGCCGCCTGTACCTCGGCGGCCGTGGGCCGGTCCGCCGGGTCCTTGGCGAGGCAGGCGGTGACCAGGGGCAGGAGGGTGTCGGGCACGTCGTCGAGGTCGGGTTCCTCGTGGACGGTGCGGTAGACGACGGCCGCCACCGCGCCCGCGCCGAAGGGCCGTTCGCCGGTGAGCGCGTACGCGAGGACGCAGCCCAGCGAGAAGACGTCGCTGGCCGGGCCGACCTCGCCCGCCCCGGCGACACGGGCCTGTTCCGGGGCGAGGAAGCCGGGGGTGCCGATCATCGCGTCGGTGGCGGTCAGGGCGGTCGCGCCGGCGGAGCGGGCGATGCCGAAGTCGATGAGCCGGGGCCCGTCGAGGGCGAGGAGGACATTGCCCGGCTTGACGTCGCGGTGGACGAGCCCCGCCTCGTGCATGTCGACGAGGGCGGAGGCGAGCCGCGCGCCCAGGGCCCGGACCGTCGGCTCGGGGAGGGCGCCGTGCAGGGCGACGGCCTCGGCGAGCGAGGGGCCGGGCACGTACTCGGTGGCGAGCCACGGTTCGCGGGCCTCGGGGTCGGCGCCGAGGACGCGGACGACCCAGCGGCCGGTGATGCGCTCGGCGGCGCGGGCCTCACGGCGGAACCGCTCCCGGAATCCGGGGTCGGCGGCGTGCTCGGCGCGGATGAGCTTGAGCGCGGCGAGCGTCCCGCCGGCGGCACGGGCGAGGAAGACCACGCCCATGCCGCCGGCGCCGAGCCGCCCGAGGAGGCGGTAGCCGGCGATCGTGGACGGGTCGGCCTTGCGCAGCGGCTGCACGGGTCACGCCTTCTTGTCGTTCTCGGGCTTGTTCGGCAGCAGGGGCGCGGAGCCGATCGGCTTGTACGCGCCGTTCTGCACCGCGAAGACGAAGGTGCCTCCGAGCCCCAGGTCGCCGAACTCGTTGAAGTGGTATCCGCCCATCACACCGGTGTACTTCTGCTTGCGCAGCGCGGCCCACAGGCCCTTGCGGGCGGGCTTGCCGCCCCCCTTCGCCTGGGCGGTCAGCTGCTGGATCGTCATGGAGACGACGTCGTACGACTCGCCCGCGTAGTACGCGGGGGCCGCGCCGAACCGCTTGCGGTGGGCGGCGACGAAGGCCGCGGCAGGCTTCTGCGCGGTGGGGTCGGCGACGGGCGCGCACACGAACCAGCCCTCGGCGGCGGCTCCGGCCTGCTGGAGGAAGTCCTGGCCGAAGACGGCCTGGCCGGTGAACCTGGGTCCGGTGAAGCCGAGCGCCACGAGGGCGCGGGCGGCGTGGACGGCGGTCTCGGTGACTCCGCAGTGGACGTACGCGTCCATGCCGGCGTCGATCATCTCGCCGAGCACGCGGCGGTACGTGGCGGCGTCGGCGTGAGCGGGGACGACCCGGAAGTGCGGGGCGATGCCGGCCTGACCGAAGCCGAAGCGCACGCCACCGGTGACCTGCCAGCTGTAGTGGTCCTCGGTCCGGTCCTCCAGGACCCCGGGCCGGCGGACCTGGGGCAGCAGGGTGGCGGCGAAGGAGAGATGGGTGCCCGCGCTGATGTGGTTGGGGATGGCCCGCAGGAACGTCTCGTTGGGCGTGGTGCCCGCGCGCAGGGTGAGCAGGTTGTATCCCGCCGAGACCGTGATCAGCGGGATGCCGGACTCCTCGAAGGCGGGCATCACGGCCTGGGCGACGGCGTCGCTGGTGGGGCCGAGGACGGCGAGGACCCCGGGGTCGGTGGTGAGCGTCTTGGCGGCCCCCAGGGCCCGGGGGGCGTCGCCGCGGTCGTCGACGACCTTGAGGGCGAGCGTGAAGGGCTTGTCCTTGCGGGCGTTGAACTGTTCGACGGCCAGGCGTGCGCCGCGCTCCTGGGCCTGGCCGATCTCCTTGGCGGGGCCGGACAGGTCGGCGAGGACACCGATCGTCCAGGCGGTCCGGGGCGGGGTGGCCTTCTTGCCGCCGCCCTTCGCGTCGTCCTCGTCGTCGCCGAGCCCCGCCCAGAGGGCCGCCGCGCCGCCGCCCGCGGCCAGCACGGCGGCGCCGGAGGCGAGCAGCAGGAAGCCGCGTCTGTTCTTCTTCGCGTCGGCCGGGACGGTGGTGCCGCCGGCCTCGGTGACGTCGATCTCAGGGAGGGCGAGCATCCGGGCCGAGCGTTCGGCGATGGTCCGGACGACGGGGGCGGGCAGCCATTCGGCGCCGTCGCCGGGCTTGTCCTCGACGAGCCGGACGCCGATCCCGGCCGCGGTGGGCCGTCCGGCGGGGTCCTTGGCGAGGCAGGCGCGGACCAGGTCGAGCAGTCCTTCGGGGACGCCGGTGAGGTCGGGTTCGTCGTGGACGGTCCGGTACATCAGGGCGTCCACGGCGCCGGTGCCGAACGGGGGCCGTCCGGTCGCCGCGTAGGCGAGGAGGCAGCCGAGGGCGAAGACGTCGGCGGGCGGGCCGATGGCGTCGGTACGGGCCTCGGCCTGCTCGGGGGCGAGGAAGCCAGGGGTGCCGACGACCATGTCGGTGGCGGTGAGCGCGGTCTCGCCGGTGGCGCGGGCGATGCCGAAGTCGATGAGGCGGGGTCCGTCGACGGCGAGCAGGACGTTGCCGGGCTTGACGTCGCGGTGGACGAGTCCGGCCGCGTGCACGGCGGCGAGGGCGCGGGCGACGGACCAGCCGAGGAGGCGGACGCTGCGCTCGGGCAGCGGGCCGTGCGCGGTGACGGCCTCGCCCAGGGACGGACCGGCGACGAAGGCGGTGGCCATCCACGGTTCCGGGGCGTCCGGGTCGGCGCCGGTGACGGGGACGGCCCAGGGGCTGGAGACCCGGCGGGCGGCCTCGACCTCGCGGCGGAAGCGGGCCCGGAAGTCGGGCTGGTCGGCCTGGTCGGCGTGGGTGACCTTGACGGCGGCGAGCTCGCCCGCGGCGGTGCGGCCGAGGTAGACCACGCCCATGCCGCCGGCGCCGAGGCGGCCGAGGAGCCGGTAGCCCGCGATCGCCGACGGGTCGGACGGCAGCAGCGGCTGGAGGGCGCCGGGCTCGGGACGGGGCTGCGGAGGGGTGCTCACGACTGGACCTCCAGCTCGCGCTGGGCGCGGTCGAGCATGGTGACGAGGGCCTGGACCTGCGCCTGGGACGTGCCGACGTGCTCGGCGTCGCTGAGCTCCTGGTAGCCGGGGGCGCCCTTGACGACGGTGGCGACGGTGACCTGGCCGAGCCGGGACTGGTACCAGCTGTAGGGCTGCTTCCCCTTCACGGCGTCGTTGAGGTAGTAGCCGCCCTCGCGGATGGAGTCGTGGGCGGTGGTGTTGCCGCCGACGCCGAAGGGGTTGCCGAGCGACATGAGGCCGGTGATGCTCTCGCCGTCGCGGAGTTTCTGGTCGGGGCAGTTCAGCGCCTCTTCGAGGGTCGAGGCCATCTCCCAGTCGGCGTCGGACTCGGTGCGGTGGATGGTGACGGTGGCGGCGACCCGCAGGACGCCCTTGCCTCCGACGGCGGGGAGTTCGGCGTAGGCGGTGACGCTGGCGAGGACGCCGGCGGGCCTGGCGCCGGTCTCCCAGGAGCAGTTGGCGCCGAGGACGGGCCAGTAGTCCGGGTTGCTGAGGTACGGGGTGCGCTTGACGTAGCCGGCGGCCCAGTCGTCGGGTCCGGCGACGACGGCGAGGGCGAGGCGGCGTGCCTCGGCCTCGGTCTTGGGCGCGCGCTTCGGGTCCGGGGTGAACTCCAGGGCGGTGGGGGTGGATGCCGGGGCGGTGGTCGACGCCTTGGCGGTTCCCGTCGTCGCGCTCGTACTCCCCTTGCCGTCGGGTCTCTTCCCGTCGTCGTCCCCGCCGGCGCACCCGGTGGCCATCAGCCCGCCCACCAGTACGGCGCAGCAGGCGCGCAGCAGTCTTCGGTCCCCGTACGTCACAGCTCCCCCTACGGTCCCTCACGGTTTCCCCCGAACGTGAGCAGATCGTACGGTGCGGCGCGGACAACTCGCCCGGGCTACAACGTCATTGGGACGAACCGGTAGCGGTCTCGCGACGCAGTGCGTCGTAGCGTTCGCGGGCGGCGGTGACCTCGGGGACGCGCTGGTCGGTCCAGCGGGCGAGCTCCCGGACGCGGCGGGCGGCCTCCTCGCCGAGGGGGGTGAGGGAGTAGTCGACGCGGGGCGGGATGACGGGCTTGGCGTCGCGGTGGACGAAGCCGTCGCGCTCCAGGGTCTGGAGGGTCTGGGTGAGCATCTTCTCGCTGACGCGGCCGACGTGCCGGCGGAGCTCGCTGAAGCGGTAGGAGCGCTCGTGGAGGGCGATGAGGATGAGGACCCCCCAGCGGCTGGTGACGTGCTCCAGGACGAGGCGGGCGGGGCACATGGCGCCGTCGACGTCGGCCAGCAGGCTCTTCGGCGGGTTCGTCGCTTCCTCACTTACTCCCATACCAGTACCTTACTTCAAAGTGGGTACTTACGAAAGGTTAGCGCCCGACGTACGGTGAGTGCATCGCCCACCGCACCCCCTCGGGAAGAGGAAGCATCATGAGCATCGTCGTCACCGGAGCCACCGGCCAGCTGGGCCGTCTCGTCATCGACGCCCTCCTCGCCACCGTCCCCGCCGGGACCGTCGCCGCCGTCGTCCGGAACAAGGAGAAGGCGGCCGACCTGGCCGAGCGCGGCGTCGAGCTGCGGATCGCCGACTACGGCAGGCCGGAGACGCTGGCGGAGGTCTTCGAGGCCGGCGACCGGGTGCTGCTGATCTCGGGCAGCGAGGTCGGGCAGCGCGTGGCGCAGCACGGCGCCGTGATCGACGCGGCCCGGGCGGCGGGGGTGGCCCAGCTCGCGTACACCGGCGTCCTCGGCGGCGACGACGCCGACTTCGACCTGGCGGCCGAGCACAAGGAGACCGAGCGGCTGATCCTCGCCTCGGGCCTGCCGCACACCTTCCTCCGCAACGGCTGGTACACGGAGAACTACACCGCCAACCTCGCCCCGGTCCTGGCGCACGGCGCCGTCGTCGCCAACGCCGGCGACGGCCGGATCGCCTCCGCGAGCCGCGCCGACTACGCCGCCGCCGCGGCCGCCGTCCTGACCGGACCGGCCGAGGAGCACCTGAACAGGGCGTACGAGCTGAGCGGCGACACCGCGTGGTCGCTCGCCGAGTACGCGGCCGAGGTCGCGGCGCAGTCCGGCCGGGAGATCGTCTACAGCGACGTCCCCGCCGAGGCCCACCTCGCGATCCTCACCGGCGCCGGAGTCCCGCAGGTCTTCGCCGAGATCCTGGTCGACGTCGACCGGGCCGTCCGGCACGGCGCGCTCGCCCTGCAGACCGGCGATCTGGCCCGCCTCATCGGCCGCCCCACCACCCCGATCGCCGTGACGATCAAGGAAGCGCTGGCCTCCGCGTAACGGGGTCATGACCGTATCGCGGTACGGGCATGACAACCCGCCCCGTGCGGCGCTACCTTCGACAGGACAGCGCGGCGCGGGGCAGGAGGTCCGGTGAAGACGGATGACGAAGGAAGAGCAGGCTTGCTCTACGGGATCGGCGCCTACGGGATGTGGGGCCTGGTCCCGCTCTTCTGGCCGCTCCTGAAGCCCGCGGGCGCGGTCGAGATCCTCGCCCACCGGATGGTGTGGTCCCTGGTCGTCGTCGGCGTGGCCCTGCTCGCGCTCCGCCGCTGGGGCTGGATACGCGAGCTGGTGCGCAGTCCGCGCAAGCTCGGCATGATCACGGTCGCCGCCACCGTCATCACGGTGAACTGGGGCCTGTACATCTGGTCCGTGAACACGGGGCACGTCGTCGAGGCGTCCCTCGGCTACTTCATCAACCCCCTCGTCACCATCGCCCTCGGGGTCCTCGTCCTCAAGGAACGGCTCCGCCCCGCGCAGTGGGCGGCCGTCGGCGTCGGCTTCGCCGCCGTCCTGGTCCTCGCGATCGGGTACGGGCAGCCGCCGTGGATCTCGCTCACCCTCGCGTTCTCCTTCGCCGTCTACGGCCTGGTGAAGAAGAAGGTCAACCTCGGCGGCCTGGAGTCCCTCGCCGCGGAGACCGCCGTCCAGTTCCTGCCCGCCCTGGCCTACCTGGTCTGGCTCGGCACCCAGGGCACCCTGGCCTTCGGCACCGAGGGAGCCGGCCACACCGCCCTCCTCGCCGCCACCGGTGTCGTCACGGCCGTCCCGCTGATCTGCTTCGGCGCGGCCGCCATCCGCGTACCGCTGTCGACGCTGGGCCTGCTCCAGTACCTGGCGCCGACCTTCCAGTTCCTCCTCGGGGTCGTCTACTTCCACGAGGCGATGCCGGCCGAGCGCTGGGCGGGCTTCTCGCTCGTCTGGCTGGCACTGACGCTGCTCACCTGGGACGCCCTGCGCACCGGCCGGCGGAGCAGGGCCGAGATCGAGGCGGCGAAGGCCGCGGCGGCCGCCGACGCCCCGCCCGCGGCACCGGCC
This sequence comes from Streptomyces sp. NPDC051180, assembly GCF_040689545.1. Taxonomy (NCBI): domain Bacteria; kingdom Bacillati; phylum Actinomycetota; class Actinomycetes; order Kitasatosporales; family Streptomycetaceae; genus Streptomyces; species Streptomyces sp. NPDC051180. The sequence continues at coordinate 193,266 of NZ_JBFBBC010000005.1, read as the reverse complement.
GACGGCGACACCCCGCCCTCCACGCCGGCCGACGCCGACATCGCGGCCTCCCCGCCGCCGGCCCGGGCCGGCGGCTGACCCCGGGCCGGCGACGGAGGGTCGGCCCTCAGCCGGCCAGCAGGTCGTGCTCGCGGATCAGCCAGCAGACCGCCGTCAGCCGGAGGGTGGCGAAGTCGTGGCCGGCCGGCTCGGTCCACTCGACCTCGGAGAGCCGGTCGGTGAACCCGAGGACGTAGTCGGCGAGCTCCTCGCGCCGCGGGGCCGGGTTCGGCCGGCCGCGGCGGGGCGCCGGGACGAGCGCCTCGCGCACCGCCGCGGCGTGCTGGTCGACGGCGGCCACGAGCCCCGGCGCGGAGGCGAACTCCGCGAGCCGGGGCATGTACGTGGCGGCGACGCCGATCAGCGGGCAGCCGGGCGAATCGTTCATCCCCCCACATTAGGCCCGTACGGGGGCGCCCCGGCCGTGACGTCGGTCGCAGTCGGAGGGCCCCCGGCCCGAGCTCCGGAGTGCCCGAAGGCCCGGAAATCCGGTGGCCCCGCGTGGCCGCCGCCGAGCACCCTGGGCCCATGGAAGAGCCGACGTACCGGATCCGGGCGCTCCACACCCCGGACACCGTCACCGTCTACCAGGCGTACCCGCCCGCGATCGGGCTGCCCGCGGCCCGGGACGGGCGCTTTCCGGCCGCCTGGAAGCGGGACCGGATGACGTGGGTCAAGCCGTCGTTCCTGTGGATGATGTACCGCTCCGGCTGGGGGGCGAAGGAGGGCCAGGAGACCGTCCTCGCCGTGGAGATCGCCCGTGAGGGCTTCGAGTGGGCGCTGCGGAACGCCTGCCTCTCGCACTACGTCCACGGGTTCCACCCCGACCGGGACGGCTGGCGGCGACGGCTGCGCGAGGCCCCGGCCCGGGTCCAGTGGGATCCCGAGCGCGACCTCCGCCTGCGGCCGCTGCCGTACCGGTCGCTCCAGCTGGGCCTCTCGGGCGAGGCGTCCCGCGCGTACGCGGACGAGTGGACCGTCGGCGTCACCGACGTGACCGCGCTCGCCCACGAGGTCCACGGCCTCGTCCGGGCCGGTGAGCCGGAGGCCGCGGGCCGGCTGTTGCCCCGCGAGGAGCCGTACCCGACCCCCGACGGCCTCCTGGGCCACCTGGTCGTTCAGGAACCGGCGACGGAGACGGCGAGGTTGAAGTCGCCGGTGCCGAGCACCCCGTAGAGGCGCAGCCACAGCTGCATGAGCTGCTCGGTGGCGCGGGCGCTGGACAGGTCGCCGAGGTCGACGATCCGGTCGGCCGGCCAGCCGAAGGAGCCGAGCAGACCGGCGACGACGGCCTTCGCGGCCTCGTCGTCGCCGCTGAGGAACACGTTGTGGGCGCCGGGGACCCGGTCCGGGTCGACCATGACCGTGTTGGTCATGGTGTTGAGCGTCTTGACGACGCGGGTGTCGGGGAACGCCCGCTGGAGCTGCTCGGCGAGGCTGCCGCCCTCGGGGGTGACCACCTTGGGCGGGAAGCCCTCCGAGAAGTCGAGCGCGTTGGACACGTCGACGAGGACCTTGCCGCGCAGGTTGTCCGCGCCCGCGGCCTGCAGGACGGCGAGGGAGACGAGCCCGCCTGTCGCGTTGACCACCAGCTCGGCGGGGGCCGCGGCGTCGGCGAACGTGCCGTGTCCGCCGCCGTGCTCCTCGGCCCACTTCACGGCCTCGGCGTTGTCCGCGGTGCGGGAGCCCATGGTGACCTCGTGCCCGAGCGAGGCCAGCTTGGTGGCGAGGCGACGGCCGACCTCACCCGTTCCCAGTACGGCGATGTGCATGGGCGTGCGCTCCTTCGGGGCGGCGGGGACCGGAGGTCCGGGAGCCCGACCCTACGGCCTGCGGGGCGCGGCGGACGTCCCGTTCCGTCCCGGGACGGCGCCTGCCACCCGTACGCCGTCCCGGCCCCTCAGCCTTCCTCCTGCGCGGGGGTGCGGGCGCGGTGCGCCCGGACCTTGTGCCGGTTGCCGCACCGGTCCATCGAGCACCAACGGCGGCGCCCGGGGCGGGAGGTGTCGACGAAGAGCAGGGCGCAGTCGTCGGCGCCGCAGGTCCTGACGCGGTCGGCCCAGGCCCCGGTGAACAGCTCGACCGCGTCGCGGGCGACCGTCGCCAGGAGGCCGGTACCGGTGGCGCCGGGGGCCCAGGCGCGGGTGCCGTCGGCGGCGACGAGGGCGGCCAACGGGGTTCCGGCGGCGGCCGTGTTGAGGACCTCCAGGGGACCGGGCGGCAGGGCCCTCCCCTCGGCGCGGGCGAGCGCCAGGTCCCAGAGCGCGTCCCGGGTGTCCCGTACGGCGGCCAGCTCGGCGTCCGTGACCGTGACGGCGAGGCCGGGCGGCAGCCGGCAGTCGCGCACCCAGTCGTGGAGACCCTCGACGCGGTCGAGGGTCTCGTACTGGGAGGCGACGGGGCCGCGGCCGCCGGTGAGCAGCAGCTCCAGGCAGAGCGCGCCGGCGTCGAACCGGAAGCTCTGGCCGTGGCGGGGCCGGAGGGTCATTCCGGCGGATCGGGTGGTTCCGGTGGCGGACTCGGTCACGTAACCACTATAACGAGTTACATGACAGCGATCCATTGGAAGCTTGTGCTCGACGCCGCCGACCCGCACGCCCAGGCCACCTTCTGGGCGGCCGCGCTCGGCTACCTGGAGGAGGACCACGACCCGCAGATCCGTCGCCTCCTGGACCTGGGGGCGGCCCCCGCCGAGGCGACCGTCACCCTCCACGAGGGCACCGACCGGGCCCGTCTCGCCTGGCGCGACCTGGCCGCCGTCCGCCACCCGGACGACCCCCACGACCCGGTGACCGGCGGGGGCCTGGGCCGCCGCCTGCTCATCCAGCGCGTTCCCGAGCCGAAGACCACCAAGAACCGCCTCCACCTGGACCTGCACCCCGAGGCGGGCACCCGCGACGCGGAGGTCGACCGTCTGGGGGCCCTCGGCGCCACGGTCCTGCGCCGCGTCGACGAGCCCTCCGGCTCCTGGGTCGTCATGGCCGACCCCGAGGGCAACGAGTTCTGCGTGCACTGAGCGAACAGGGGGGGCAGGGGCACGGACGGAACAAGAGGGAAGAGGGAGGGGGGTACGGAGAGGTGCGTCCGGTGAGCGAACGGGGCTGACCGGTTTCCGCTCTTGACGCGGAGTCAAAATCTCGCTGAACATTCAGCACGCACAACAGCACAACTGAACACCGCACATGCACTCGCACAGCTCCAGCGCCTCGTGGCACCCAAGCCCGAGGCGTCTCGCACGTTCCGTCCCATCCCCGTTCGGAATCCGGAGCCCCCACAGATGAACATCTCCGTGCCCAGACGCATCACCGCGGCCGCCGCCCTCGCGGCGCTCGCGCTCGGCGGACTCACCGGCACCGCCTCCGCCGGTTCGCAGGCCGCCGCGGCCGCGCCCGACATCTCGCTGGCCAACGTCAAGCAGCACTTGACGGACCTCCAGTCGATCGCCACCTCCAACGGCGGCAACCGCGCCCACGGCCGTACCGGCTACAAGGCGTCGATCGACTTCGTGAAGGCCAAGCTGGACGCCGCCGGCTACACCACCACCCTGCAGACCTTCACCTCCAGCGGCGCCACCGGCTACAACCTGATAGCCGACTGGCCGGGCGGAGACCCGAACCAGGTCCTGATGGCCGGTTCGCACCTCGACTCGGTCACCTCGGGCCCCGGGATCAACGACAACGGCTCCGGCTCCGCCGCCGTCCTGGAGACGGCCCTGGCCGTCTCCCGTGCCGGCTACCAGCCCACCAAGCACCTGCGCTTCGGCTGGTGGGGCGCGGAGGAGCTCGGTCTCATCGGCTCGAAGTACTACGTCAACAACCTGCCGAGCACCGAGCGTTCGAAGGTCAAGGGCTACCTGAACTTCGACATGATCGGCTCGCCGAACCCGGGATACTTCGTCTACGACGACGACCCCACCATCGAGAAGACGTTCAAGGACTACTTCGCCGGTCTCGGCATCGCCACGGAGATCGAGACGGAGGGCGACGGCCGCTCCGACCACGCCCCGTTCAAGAACGTCGGCATCCCGGTCGGCGGCCTCTTCACCGGCGCCGACTACACCAAGACGGCGGCCCAGGCCCAGAAGTGGGGCGGCACCTCCGGTCAGGCGTTCGACCGCTGCTACCACTCGTCCTGCGACACGACGGCGAACATCAACGACACCGCCCTCGACCGCAACAGCGACGCCATCGCCCACGCGATCTGGACGCTCTCCGGGGCCACCACGCCGCCCACCGGCACGGTCTTCGAGAACACCGCGGACGTGACCATCCCGGACTCCCCCGGAGCCGCGGTGACCTCCTCGGTGACCGTCTCCGGCGTCACCGGCAACGCCCCGAGCAACCTCGCCGTCGGCGTGGACATCATCCACACCTACCGCGGTGACCTCGTGGTCGACCTGATCGCCCCCGACGGCTCGGTCTACAGCCTGAGCAACCGCTCCGGCGGCAGCGCCGACAACATCCAGCAGACCTTCACCGTCAACGCCTCCAGCGAGGTCGCCAACGGCGTCTGGAAGCTGCGCGCCCAGGACAAGGCCGGCGCCGACACCGGTTACATCAACGGCTTCAAGCTGACGTTCCCGTAGGGCCCGAGAGAACTCCCGGGTGGGTCGGTGACCATCGCCCCCGACCCGCCCGGGGTCCCAACCCGGCCGCGGCCGGACGCCGTCACTTCGCGGCGTCGGCCGCCTTCACCAGCGCGTCCTTCGTCACCGCGCCGACGTAGACCTTGCCGTCGTCGGTGAGGAGCGCGTTCACCAGCTTCGTCTTGAAGACGGTGCCCGAGCCGAACGTGCCGGTGACCTTGTCGCCGAAGGAGTCCAGGAAGCCCTGGAGCTCCTTCGGCGCCTCGTCCGTCTTCGGGGCCGGAGCACCCGTGTCGAAGGACGCGATCGCCGTCCAGCCCTCGCCGATCACCTTCGGTCCGGTGCCGCCGCCCGCGAGGTCCCCGAGGCCGCCGAAGCCCTTCCCGAGGCCGCCGAGACCGTCCTCGAAGCCCTCCGGCAGGTCGTCGCCGGACCCCTTCGGTCCCTTCTCCGCGGCGCCCTCGGTCACCTTCGCGCCCTTCGGCGCCTCGAAGGTGAACTCCGAGGCCGCCGGCCGGCCGAAGTCGACCTTCGTGAAGCCCGCGTCGACGACCGGCTTGCCGCCCTCGACCGAGGAGAGGGTGAACTTCAGCGGGGTGCCGGTGGACGCGTCGACCGCGATCTTCACCGACTCGACCGTCGAACCGGCCTGCTTCGGCTTGATCACCAGCTGGTACGCGTCCCGGCCGGCCACCTTCGCCGTGCCGCCGACGGTGATCGACGTGGTGTCGCCGGCCGCCTTCAGGACCTCGTCCGCGAGTTCCTTGGGCGTGCCCGGGAGCTCCTTGTCCGCCTCGGGGGCGCCGGCCGCGCCCTTCTCGTGGAAGACCTCGTTCGACTTGCTGTCGTAGCCCCAGACGTCGTCGCCGTTGTGGATCAGGCTGTACTCGTCGGAGCCGTCGAGCAGGGTGAGCCGCTGGCGCTCGGGGCCGTCGGCCGCCACGCGCAGCGTGTGGGTGCCCGAGACGAGCTCGGTGAGCTTCTCCGACGGGTCCGCGGAGGCGGAGCCCGAGCCGCCGCCCAGGCCGGACGCCAGGCCGCCGAGGGCCGGCAGCCCCAGGTCGGTGGAGATCCGGAAGGTGCCGGACAGGGTCTGGGTGTCCGACGCGGCGACCTTCTCGATGAGCTGCTGGGCCGTGATCTCGGGCAGGTCCGGGTCACCGGACGCCGCGAGCGCCGGGACGAGGCCGATGGTCGCCGCGGCCACTCCGGCCACCGCGACCGGGACGACGTACCGGCTCGCCTTGCGACGGGTCTCGCTACGGGCTTCGTTCGCTGCCATGGTCTCCGCTACCTCCGTGCGCCCTGTGTGGTCGATGTACCCATCTGACCAAAGCGGGCGCCGGAAGGCGTCAGCCCCCGGGATCAACTCGCGTACTGCTGCGGGATGACCCGCCGGCGCGGCGGCCTCGCCCGCGCGGCGTACGGGACCCCTCAGCCCGCGCGGTGGACCACCGCGTCGCAGAGCTCGCCCAGGGCCGACTTCGCGTACCCGTCGGGCAGCGGCGCCAGCATGGCGCGCGCCTCCTCCGCGTACCGCACGGTGTCCCGGCGGGCCTGCTCCAGGGCCGGGTGGACGCGCAGCCGGCGCAGGACCTCGGCGTGCCGGTCGTCGTCGGTGAGGTCGCCGTCGACGAGGGCGACGAGCTCGACGTCCTCGGGGCGGCCGTGGGCGGCGGCCGCGGCCCGCAGGTGCAGCACGGGCAGGGTCGGGATGCCCTCGCGCAGGTCGGTGCCGGGGGTCTTGCCGGACTCGTGGGAGTCGGAGGCGATGTCGAGGACGTCGTCGGCGAGCTGGAAGGCGACGCCGAGCCGCTCGCCGTACTGGGTGAGGGTGTCGACGACGCTCTCGTCGGCGCCGGCCATCATGGCGCCGAAGCGGCAGGAGACGGCGACGAGGGAGCCGGTCTTGCCGCCGAGGACGTCGAGGTAGTGGTCGACGGGGTCCCGGCCGTCGGTCGGTCCCGCCGTCTCCAGGATCTGGCCGGTCACCAGGCGTTCGAACGCCTCGGACTGGATCCGAACGGCCTCGGGGCCGAGGTCCGCCAGCGTGTGCGAGGCACGGGCGAAGAGGAAGTCACCCGTGAGGACGGCGATCGAGTTGCCCCAACGGGTGTTGGCGCTGTCGACACCGCGCCGCACGTCGGCCTCGTCCATGACGTCGTCGTGGTAGAGCGTGGCCAGGTGGGTCAGCTCGACGACCACGGCGGAGGGCACGACGCCCGGCGCGTAGGGGTCGCCGAACTGGGCGGCGAGCATCACGAGCAGGGGACGGAAACGCTTGCCACCGGCGAGGACCAGGTGCTGCGCGGCCTCGGTGATGAAGGGGACATCGCTCTTGGTGGCGTCCAGGAGGCCCGCCTCCACAGCCGCCAAACCGGTCTGGACATCGGCCTCAAGAGCCTGGTCCCGCACGCTAAGACCGAACGGCCCGACGACGGTCACGAGGGGGTCTCCTGTCTGCTGACGCCTGCTGACGATCACATGGATTGTCGATGTGTCGCTGGATGCACTCCAGCCAGCGTATCCGGTCACCTTTCGATCACCGTGGGCGCCTTCCCGTCACCCCCGGTATGTTCGTGATCAGCTGATACGACCAGGAGTAGCCGTTTTGTCCCGAACAACGATCGACACCGACCCGAACGGCGAGCAGCCGCCCCCCGAGGACGACCACGCCTTCCTCGGCCACCCGCGGGGCCTGCTGACCCTGTCCGGCCTGGAGGTCTGGGAGCGGTTCTCGTTCCTGGGCATGCAGGCCATCCTCGTCCTGTACTTCGCCGCCGCCGTCGCCGACGGCGGCCTCGGCATGGACCCCGGCAACGCCGCCTCGGTGGCCGCCGCCTACGGCACCCTGGTCTACCTCGTCTCGGTCGCCGGCGGCTGGCTCGCCGACCGCATCCTCGGCTCCTACCGGGCCGTCCTGTGGGGCGGCATCCTGATCGCCTGCGGCCACTACGCCATGGCGGTGCCGACGGCCGCCATGACCTGGGTGGGCCTCGGCCTGATCAGCGCCGGCACCGGCCTGCTCAAGCCGAACGTGGCGACCATGGTCGGCAAGCTCTACCGCACCGACGACGACCGCCGCGACGCCGGATTCGCCCTCTACTACATGGCGATCAACATCGGCGCCTTCGCCGGCCCGCTGATCACCGGCTGGCTCGCCGACCACCAGGGCTACCACTGGGGCTTCTCGGCCGCCGCGCTCGGCATGACCCTCGGCCTCATCCAGTACGTCGCCGGCCGCCGTCACCTGGCCGGACGCAAGCACTCCGCCGAGTTCGCCCTCGCCCCGGACGCCATGCGCCGGGCCGTCCGGACGATCGTCGTCGGCGCCGTCGTGGTGGCCGTCGCCGCCACCGGGCTCGCCCTCGCGGGCTGGCTCACCCTGGACCGGTTCGTGGACGTGCTCACCGTGATCTCGGTGATCGCCCCCGTCGTCTACTTCTGGGTGATGTTCACCAGTCCCCGGGTGACGGCCGAGGAGCGCGGCCGCCTCAAGCCGTACATCGTGCTCTTCCTGGCCTCGGTGGTCTTCAACTTCATCCTCTTCCAGGCGTACTCGACGATGATCCTGCTCGCGTCCACCAACGCCCGCACGACCATCCTCGGCTTCGACTTCCCGGCGAGCTGGTACGCCTCCGCGCTGGGCGCCTTCGAGGTCCTCCTCGCCCCCGTGGTGGCCGGCGTCTGGGCCCGGATGGGACACCGGCAGCCGCACGCCTCCAACAAGATCGCGTTCGGGGTGATCCTCGGCGGCCTGTCGTTCCTCCTGATGGTGCTGCCGACCTCGGGCCACGCCGACGACAGCTACCGGATGGCCGCCTGGTGGATCGTCGGCTCGTACCTGCTGCTCGGCCTCGGCGACGTCCTCCTGGAGACCTCCGGGATGTCCGCCACCAGCAAGCTCGCCCCCAAGGCGTTCTCCAGCCAGACGATGTCGCTCTGGTTCCTCTCCCTCGCGCTCGCCAACGGCATCCAGGCGCAGACCGTGAAGCTCTACGACGACGTCTCCAAGCCCGTCTACTTCGGCGTGAACGGCGCCGTGGCCGTCGCCGTCGGCCTCGTCGTGATCGCCCTGGCGCCCTGGCTGCGCCGCACCATGCACCCCGTCCACTGAGGCCGCCCGAGGTACACGAGGTAACCGCGATGAAGATCCGCACCGACTTCCCGTACGAGACCCGCCACGAGGACGTCCGCATCCCCCTGCCGGACGGCACCAGGCTGTACGCGCGCGTCTGGCGGCCCGTCACCGACGAGCCCGTGCCGGCGCTCCTGGAGTACCTGCCGTACCGGCTCACCGACTGGACGGCGCCCCGCGACCACCAGCGCCACCCCTGGTACGCGGGACACGGCTACGCCTCCGTGCGGGTCGACGTCCGCGGCCACGGCAACAGCGAGGGCCTGCCGGGCGACGAGTACGACGCGGTCGAGCTCGCCGACGGCGTGGCGGTGGTGAACTGGCTCGCCGAGCAGGAGTGGTGCACCGGCAAGGTCGGCATGTTCGGCATCTCCTGGGGCGGCTTCAACTCGCTCCAGATCGCCGCCCTCGCCCCCGAGCCGCTCAAGGCGGTCGTCACCGTCTGCTCCACCGACGACCGGTACGACAACGACGTCCACTACATGGGCGGCTCGGTCCTCGGCGTCGACATGCACGCCTGGGCGGCCACCATGCTCGCCTTCGCCGCCCGCCCGCCGGACCCCGCCCACGTCGGCGACGAGTGGCGCGGGATGTGGCTGCGGCGCCTGGAGGCCGTGGAGCCCCTCATCCACACCTGGCTCGCCCACCAGACCCGCGACGCGTACTGGAAGCACGGCAGCGTCTGCGAGGACTACGGGGCCGTCCGCGCCGCCGTCCTCGCCGTCGGCGGCTGGCACGACCCCTACCGCGACACCGTCCTGCGGCTCGTCCGGCACCTCCCCCAGGACCGGGTGCGGGGGATCATCGGCCCCTGGTCCCACCAGTACCCGGACCGCGGACTGCCGCCGGGCCCCGCCATCGGCTTCCTCCAGGAGACCCTGCGCTGGTGGGACCACCACCTCAAGGGCGTCGAGAACGACGTGATGGCCGAACCGCTGCTGCGCTCCTGGATCAGCGAGACGCACCCGCCGGCCACCGTCTACGAGGAGCTGCCCGGCCGCTGGGTCGCCGACCCGTCCTGGCCCTCCCCGCACGTCACCCCCGTCACGTACGGCTTCCAGGGCGAGCCCGTGGTCGTCGACTCGCCGCAGCAGACCGGGCTCGACGCGGGCCGCTTCTTCCCCTTCGGCAACGACGCCGACCTCCCTCCCGACCAGCGCGAGGAGGACGCCCACTCGGCGTGCTTCGACTTCCCCGTGCCCGACGACGGCGGACCCATCGAGATCCTGGGCCGGCCGTCGGTCAGCCTCGCCCTGCGGAGCGCCGCGCCCACCGGGCAGGTGATCGCCCGGCTCTGCGACATCGCCCCGGACGGCTCCTCCACCCTCGTCACCCGCGGCGCGCTCAACTTCTCCGCCCGCTACGGCCGCGACCGGGCCGTGGAGGCGCAGATCGGCGAGACGGAGAGCTTCGACTTCGAGCTGAACGCCATCGGGCACACCTTCCCGCCCGGTCACCGGGTCCGCCTCGCGGTCTCCTCCACGTACTGGCCGTGGATCTGGCCCCAGCCCGACGCGGCGGGCTTCACCCTCGACCCGGCGGGCTCGCACCTCACCCTGCCGGTGCGCGCCCCCACCGAGGACGCCGTGGAGTGGGAGGAGCCGGAGCAGTCCGCGCCGCTCGGCGTCGTCTACCCGAGCACCCTGGAGGAGCCCCGCCCGGAGCGGGTGGTGGTCCGGGACGTCGCCAAGGGCGAGTGGCGGCTGGACGTCGACCCGAAGTACGGCGGCACGCGCGTGTACCCCGACGGCCTGGAGTTCACCGAGGACGCCGTGGAGACGTACACGATCGACGAGAGCGGGCCGCTGTCCGCCCGGACCCGCTCGGAGTGGTCGATCCGGCTGCACCGGCCCGAACTCGCCTGGGACTGCACCGTCGACACCCGCTCGGAGATCTCCTGCGACGCGGACGCCTTCTTCACCCGGAACGAGGTGGTGTGCAAGGAGGGCGGCGAGGTCCTCTTCCACCGCACCTGGGAGGAGCGGATCGTCCGCACGGCGGGCTGAGGACGCGCGAAGGCGCCCGCGCCCCCGGCGGGGGGGGTGCGGGCGCCTCCGTGTCGGATCAGGCGCTGGCGCCGGCCTTGCGGCGGCGGGCGACGACCATCGCGCCGGCGCCCAGGGCGACGGCCCCGGCGGCGGCGAGGCCCAGCGGCAGGGTGTCGTTCGCACCGGTGGCGGCGAGCGTGCCGGTCACGGGGGTGTTCGACGAGCCGCCCTGCTGGGTGGTGTTCGTGGTGCCCGTCGTCGGGGCGGGAGTGGCGGTGGTCTCCGACGGGGCCGGCGTCGGCTTGCCGCCCTTGTCGGCCGCCTTGATGACGAAGTCGACGTCGGGGTAGTCGTCGCTCATGCCGCACGAGCCGTCGTTGTTCTCGTACTCGGCGTAGGCAAAGGCGACACCCCGGCCGGCGGGCGCGTCGGCGGCGACCGTCAGCCGCAGCTTCACGTCGTACGAGGCGCCCTTGGCGAGCCTGCCGACATCGACGGACTCGTACTTGTCGGTGAACGGCGTCCACTCCAGGACGTCGGGGGACGACCACTCGATCGGGATGAGACGGCCCTGGAGGGCGGTCTCGTCGTCGATCTCCTCGCCCGGGTCCGGGAGGCGCACGGCGTTCGCGAAGGCGTCGACGACGTCCAGGGCGTGGTCGGACGTGTTGGTGAGGCGCAGCGAGAAGACGGCCGGCTTGCCCGCGGTGAGCGTCTTCGGGCCGCTCAGGGTCAGCTTGAGGGCGTCGTCGACCTTGCACTCCCCCTCGATCTCCTCGGCGATCTCCAGGGCTTCCTTGGCCTCGTCGAGGTCGCGCTTGGCGGCCTTCTCGACCTTCTGCGCGAGGCCGAGCACGTGGAACGCGGCGACGTTCGCGTCCTCCACCGCCTTCTGGGCCTCCTTGGCCTTGGCGTCGGCCGCGGTCTTCGCGGCGGCGGCCTCGTCGGCGGTCTTCTTCGCGGCGGTGACGGCGTCGGCGGCGGCCTTCTTCTCCTCGTCCGTCGCGGTCTCGGGCAGCTTCGTCACGGCCTCCTCGGCCTTGGCGAGCGCCTCGTCGGCGGCGGTCTTCGCGGCGGCGGCCGCCTCGGCGGTCTGCCGGGCGGTCGAGAGCGCGGCCCTCAGCGGGTGGTCGGCCTTGTCCAGGGCCTCGATGGCGGCCTCGGCCTCGGCGACCTCGGCCACGGCCTCGTCGTACGCCTTCCGGGCCGCGGCGACGGCGGCCTTGAGCTCCTCGACGGACGGCATGTCGTCCTCGTCGTCCTCGTGGGAGGAGGGCTTCTGGGACTGCGGCGCGGCCGGCTTGGTGTCGGCGAAGGCGGGAGCGGCCGAGAGGAACACCACCGGCGTGGTCACGGCGGCGGCCACGGCGGTCGCGAGTATGCGGCGGATCTTCACGTTGCGGACCTTTTCCTGGTCAGAGAAAGAGTGCGAAGTGTGGGGGCGGGCGGTTGCTGCGGGGGGCTTCACGCGGCGCCGCGCCACCGCGATCGTAAAGCGCGGCGGTCTCCCCCGGCGCCCTGTTTCCGCAGCTCACGGCCGGGTTCGGAGCACGTCTCGCGCGCATACGGGACATACGAGGGCAGTTGCTCACGGAGGCCGCGGTTTCTGTGTGATCCATGTCATCAGCGCCCGGCGGCCCGGCCCGTAACGTGTCCCCCACACACCTGGAAAGCGAGGCACGCACCGATGTCCGAGCACAGCCCGCTCGACCTGGCCGACGGCGATCCCTTCGGCCCGCACAACCTCCCGTACGGCGTCTTCTCCACCGCCGACGAGCCCGGCCGCCGCCGGGTCGGCGTCCGGATCGGCGACCACGTGCTGGACGCGGGTGCCGCGGCGCACGCGCTCGGCTCCCCGTACGCGGACCTGCTCGCGCAGCCCACCCTGAACCCGCTGCTCGCGGCCGGGCGGACCGCCTGGCGCGACGTGCGCCGCGCGCTCACCGCGTGGGTGACGGTGCCCGCGCACCGGGCGGACGTCGAGCCGCTGCTGCACCCGCTGGACACGGTGACGCTGCACCTGCCGTACGAGGTCGCGGACTACGTCGACTTCTACGCGAGCGAGCACCACGCCACGAACGTCGGCCGGATGTTCCGCCCCGACGGCGACGCGCTCACGCCCAACTGGAAGCACCTGCCCATCGGTTACCACGGCCGCGCGGGCACGGTCGCCGTCTCCGGCACCGACGTCGTACGCCCCTCGGGCCAGCGCAAGGCGCCGTCGGACCCGGCCCCGGTGTTCGGCCCGTCCGTCAAGCTGGACATCGAGGCGGAGGTCGGCTTCGTCGTCGGCACCCCGTCGCGGCTCGGCCGGCCGGTGCCGCTCGCCGACTTCCGCGAGCACGTCTTCGGCCTGACGCTGCTCAACGACTGGTCGGCGCGGGACGTGCAGGCGTGGGAGTACGTGCCGCTGGGCCCCTTCCTCGGCAAGTCGTTCCAGACCTCGGTCTCGGCGTGGGTGACGCCCCTGGAGGCGCTGGACGCCGCCCGCACCGCCCCGCCCGCGCGGGACTACCCGCTCCTGCCGTACCTGGACGACGCGGACGCGGAGGAGCAGGGCGGCTTCGACCTGCGCATCACGGTGGAGATCAACGGCGAGGTGGTCGCCGAGCCGCCGTTCTCCTCCATGTACTGGACGGCGGCCCAGCAGCTCGCCCACATGACGGTGAACGGCGCCTCGCTGCGCACGGGTGACCTCTACGGCTCCGGGACCGTCTCCGGGCCCGAGGTGAACCAGCGCGGTTCGCTCCTGGAGCTCACCTGGAACGGCCGGGACGCGCTCGAACTGGCCGGTGGCAAGCGGACGTTCCTGGAGGACGGCGACGAGGTCGTCCTGACGGCCTGGGCGCCCGGCCCGGACGGCACCCGTGTGGCGCTGGGCGAGGTCCGGGGCCGGGTCGTGCCCGCCGCGTAGTTACCGGAGCCGCCAGAGCGCGGGGACGTTCGGCGGCTCCCAGCCGGCCTGGGCCGTGTGTGCCTGGAGGCACACATAGCCCGGGCCGCCGTACGTGACGGTGTCCCCCGCCCGGTAGGCGGTCCCGGCGGCCCAGGTGCCGCCCGGGGAGCCGGTGGGGGTCGCGGTCGGCGTCGGCCCCGGGTCCTGCGGGACGTTCAGGACGAAGTCGAAGGCGGCCTCCCGGGCGCCGCCCGCGTCCCGGACCGTCATGAGCAGCCGCGGGTCGAAGATGGTGTCGGTGTTGTTGCGGGGCTCGTTCGGGAAGTACAGCTGGGTGGTCAGCACCGGGCGGCCGGGGGCCTGGAGCTTGACGTGGATGTGCCGGGTGCGGCCCGGGTAGAGGCCGGGCACGATCGTGGTCAGCCGGAAGGCGCCGGACGCGTCGGTGAACTGGTGCCCCCGGAAGCGGAATCCGGAGTTGTCGTAGGCGCCGTTGGTGTCGGCCTGCCAGAAGTCGAGCAGCACGCCGGATATCGGCCGGCAGGCCAGCCCGAAGACGTAGCCGCTGACGGTGAGCCGCACGCCGGCGGTGCCGGCCTCCACCAGGCTGCTGCGCAGCGGTGAGTTGGGCTTGAAGTACGGGCCCTCGGTCTGCGCGGGGGTCGGGTCGTCGCCGTCGTCGCACTCCGGGGTGAGCGCGGGTGCCGCCTCGCCGGCGGTGAGGGTACGGGCGAGTGCCGGTACGCCCATGAGCACGGCGGGCGCCGCCATGCCGGCGGCCAGCGCGGCGCGCAACACCGTCTTGCGGGTGACGTGCCCGGTGGTGGTCTCGTTGTCCATGCCTGCTCCTCGGATGTGGGGGGCTGGGGGATCGGCACGAACCTAGGCGCGGGGGCCGTCGCCTTCGAGGGACGGAGTGCGGCGGTCGTGGTGTTTTCGGAAGTTCCCCGGGCTCCGTCCGGTCTCGCGGCGGAAGAAGCGGCAGAAGTACGCGGGGTCGTCGAAGCCGACCCGGGCCGCGACCTGACGGATCGACAGGCTGGTCCCCACGAGAAGCCGTTGGGCCTCGGCGGTGCGGGCGGCGCGCAGCAGGTCCCCGGGGGTGCGGCCGGTGGCGGCGCGGACGGCCTCGGCGAGGTAGCCGGGGGTGACGCCGATCAGCTCCGCGCACTCCCGTACGGTCCGGCCCTCCGCGCCGGTACGGGCGGCCAGCCGGGCGAACTCCTCGGCGACGGCGCCGGGCCTGCCGGGCGGGGGTCCTGCCGCGCCCGGCCCCGGCAGCCGCGCCGTGCGGACCAGGAGGACGTGCAGCAGGCTGCGCAGCACGGTCGCGAAGCCGTCGGCGCCGTGTCCGTACTCCTCGACGAGTTCGGCCATCAGGCGGGCGGTCCGGGCGTGTGTGGGCCCGTCGAGGGTGAGCCAGGGCTGTTCGCCGAGGCGGTGCAGGAGGTCGCGGTCGCCGGGGTGGTCGAGGAGGAAGTCCTCGGTGAAGAGGACGACGGTGCCGTCGAGGCCGCGGGCGTCCTCCCAGTGGTGGAGCCGGCCGGGCAGGATCAGGCCGAGGTGGGGCGGGCGGAGCGGCCAGCGGGCGAGGTCGAGGACGTGGGCGCCGGTGCCGGAGGTGACGTGGACGATCTCGTAGAAGGTGTGCCGGTGCGGGAAGGCGGCCCTGGACATGGGGCCGATGGTGTCGAAGGTCCCGGCGGCGAAGGGCACCCGGTCGGGCAGCCGGACCTCCAGGCGGTGCATGGGCGGGTCGCCGGCCCGGGGGGCGGCGCACGGGGTACCCGGTAAGACGGTGGTGTCGCTCATCGCGCCGCTTCCCTCTCGACGACTGGTACAGACCATTCGGGGCGGCCCCCACGATGGCACGGGCACCTCCCGCGGGTCACCCCCGCGTCCGGCAGCCGGCAGTCGGCAGTCGGACCGCGCGACGCCCGCCCCGGACACGCCGGAGGGGCCCGGCTCGCCGTGAGCCGGGCCCCTCCACGCGCGCGGGGCGCCTACCGGACGAACACGCTCGCCTGGCCCGCCAGATCCAGGAAGTACTGCGGCGCGAAGCCGAGCACCAGCGTGACCACCACGCCCGTCGCGATGGTCAGCGTCGTCAGGGCCGACGGCACGGCGACCGTGGGGCCGTCCGCCTTCGGCTCGCTGAAGAACATCAGCACGATGACCCGGATGTAGAAGAACGCGGCGATCGCCGAGGAGATCACACCGACCACGACGAGCGCTCCCGCGCCGCCCTCCGCCGCCGCCGAGAAGACGGCGAACTTGCCGGAGAACCCGGAGGTCAGCGGAATGCCGGCGAAGGCGAGCAGGAAGACCGCGAACACCGCCGCGACGAGCGGCGAACGGCGTCCGAGCCCGGCCCACTTGGAGAGGTGGGTGGCCTCGCCGCCCGCGTCCCTGACCAGGGTGACGACGGCGAAGGCGCCGATCGTCACGAACGAGTACGCGCCCAGGTAGAAGAGGACGGAGGAGATCCCGCTCGGCGTGGCCGCGATGACACCGGCGAGCAGGAAGCCCGCGTGCGCGATCGACGAGTACGCCAGGAGCCGCTTGATGTCGGTCTGGGTGATGGCGACGATCGCACCGCCCAGCATGGTGACGATGGCGACGCCCCACATGACCGGCCGCCAGTCCCAGGTGAGGCCCGGCAGCACCACGTACAGCAGGCGCAGCAGCGCGCCGAACGCGGCGACCTTGGTCGCGGCGGCCATGAAGCCGGTGACCGGGGTCGGGGCGCCCTGGTAGACGTCCGGGGTCCACATGTGGAACGGCACGGCGCCGACCTTGAAGAGGAGCCCCGTCAGGACCATGGCGAAGCCGATGAGGAGCAGCGCGTCGTTGCCCATGGTGTCGGCGAGCGCCGGGTCGACGGAGGCGACCGTGCCGTCGACGACGTTGGCGATGGTGGCGTACGAGACGGAGCCCGCGTAGCCGTAGAGCAGGGCGATCCCGAAGAGCAGGAAGGCCGAGGAGAAGGCGCCGAGCAGGAAGTACTTGACGGCCGCCTCCTGCGACATCAGCCGCTTGCGGCGGGCGACGGCGCAGAGCAGGTACAGCGGGAGGGAGAAGACCTCCAGGGCGACGAAGAGCGTCAGGAGGTCGTTGGCCGCCGGGAAGACCAGCATGCCGGCGATCGCGAACAGCGCGAGCGGGAAGACCTCCGTGGTGGTGAACCCGGCCTTGACGGCCGCCTTCTCCTGCTCGCTGCCCGGGACGGCGGCGGCCTCGGCTGCGAAGGAGTCGACCTTGTGGCCGTGGTCGGCCGGGTCGAGCCTGCGCTCGGCGAAGGTGAAGACCGCGACGATCGACGCGAGGAGGATGGTGCCCTGGAGGAAGAGGGCGGGCCCGTCGACGGCGATGGCGCCCATCGCCGCGATGTGGGCCTTGGTGGAGCCGTAGCCGCCGGCGGCCAGGCCGACGACGGCGGCGAAGGCGGCGGCGAGCGCGAGGACGGACAGGAAGACCTGGCCGAGGTAGCGGCCCTTGCGGGGCACGAACGCCTCGACGAGGACGCTGAGGATCGCGGCGCCGATCACGATGAGCACGGGCGAGAGCTGCGTGTACTCGATGTGGGGCGCCGGGATCTTGGCGATCGGCTCGGCGGCCGTCGTCCACAAGCTGTGGACAGCCAGGGAACTCACTTGGCGGCCTCCACTTCGGGCTGGGGGTCCTTCTGCTGGACGTCGGACATGGTGTGCCGGACCGCCGGGTTCACGACGTCCGTCAGGGGCTTCGGGAAGACGCCCAGGAAGATCAGGACGGCGATCAGCGGGACGACCACCGCGAGTTCGCGCGGCCGCAGGTCCGGCAGGCTCCGGACCTCCTCCTTCACGGGCCCGGTCATCGTCCGCTGGTACAGGACGAGGGTGTAGAGCGCGGCGAGGACGATGCCGGTGGTGGCGATGACGCCGGCCACCGGGTACCGCACGTACGTCCCGACCAGGACGAGGAACTCGCTGACGAACGGGGCGAGTCCGGGCAGCGACAGGGTCGCGAGCCCGCCGATCAGGAAGGTGCCGGCGAGCACCGGGGCGACCTTCTGCACACCGCCGTAGTCGGCGATGAGCCGCGAGCCGCGCCGGGAGATCAGGAAGCCGGCGACGAGCATCAGGGCGGCCGTCGAGATGCCGTGGTTGACCATGTAGAGCGTGGCACCGGACTGGCCCTGGGTGGTCATCGCGAAGATGCCCAGGATGATGAAGCCGAAGTGCGAGATCGACGCGTAGGCCACCAGGCGCTTGATGTCCCGCTGGCCGACGGCGAGCAGCGCGCCGTAGACGATGCTGATCAGGGCGAGCACGATGATCGCGGGGGTGGCCCACTTGCTCGCCTCGGGGAAGAGGCCGAGGCAGAAGCGGAGCATCGCGAACGTGCCGACCTTGTCGACGACGGCGGTGATGAGGACCGCGACCGGGGCGGTCGCCTCCCCCATCGCGTTCGGCAGCCAGGTGTGCAGCGGCCAGAGCGGCGCCTTCACCGCGAAGGCGAAGAAGAAGCCGAGGAAGAGCCACCGCTCGGTGCTGGTCGCCATCTCCAGCGAGCCGTTGGCCCGCGCCTCGGCGATCTCCGTGAGCGAGAAGTTCCCCGCGACCACGTAGAGCCCGATGACGGCGGCCAGCATGATGAGGCCGCCGACCAGGTTGTAGAGCAGGAACTTGACCGCCGCGTAGGAGCGCTGGGCGGCCGCGTTCTCGTCGGAGCCCGTGTGGGCCCGGTCGCCGAAGCCGCCGATGAGGAAGTACATCGGGATGAGCATGGCTTCGAAGAGGATGTAGAAGAGGAAGACGTCGGTGGCCTCGAAGGAGAGGATCACCATCGCCTCGACCATGAGGATCAGGGCGAAGAAGCCCTGGGTCGGGCGCCAGCGCGAGGAGGTCGTCTCCAGCGGGTCGGCGTCGTGCCAGCCGGCCAGGATGACGAAGGGGATCAGCAGGGCGGTGAGCGCGATGAGCGCCACCCCGATGCCGTCCACCCCCAGCTCGTAGCGGACCCCGAAGTCCTTGATCCAGGCGTGCGACTCGGTCAGCTGGTACCGCTCGCCGCCCGGCTCGAAGCGCGCGAAGACGACGCCGGCGAGGACCAGGGTGGCGAGCGAGACCAGCAGCGCCAGCCACTTGGCGGCGGTGCGGCGGGCGGCGGGGACGGCGGCGGTGAGGATCGCACCGACCGCCGGAACCGCTGCCGTCGCCGTAAGGAGCGGGAATGACATGGTGGTTACACCGCCCTCATCAGCAGGGTCGCGGCGATCAGCACCGCAGTACCTCCGAACATGGAGACCGCGTAGGTGCGGGCGTAGCCGTTCTGGAGCTTGCGCAGCCGGCCGGAGAGTCCGCCGACGGAGGCCGCGGTGCCGTTGACCACGCCGTCGACGAGGGTGTGGTCGACGTACACGAGCGAGCGGGTGAGGTGCGTGCCGCCCGTGACGAACACGGCGTGGTTGAAGTCGTCCTGGAGGAGGTCGCGGCGGGCGGCCCGGGTGAGCAGCGAGCCGCGGGGGGCGACCACCGGGACGGGCCGGCGGCCGTACTGGAGGTAGGCGATGCCGACGCCGATCACCATGACGGTGACGGTGGCGGTGGTGATGACCCCGGCGCCGATCGGCGGGTGGCCGTGCTCGAAGCTCGTCACCGGCTCCAGCCAGGCGACGAACCGGTCGCCGATCCCGAAGAAGGCGCCCGCGAAGACGGAGCCGAGGGCCAGCAGGACCATCGGCACCGTCATCGACGCGGGCGACTCGTGCGGGTGGGGCGCGTGGCCCTCGGCGTCGGGCTGCCAGCGCTTCTCGCCGAAGAAGGTCATGAGCATCACGCGGGTCATGTAGTACGCGGTGATGGCCGCGCCCAGCAGGGTGACCGAGCCGAGGATCCAGCCCTCGGTGCCGCCCTTGGCGAAGGCCGCCTCGATGATCTTGTCCTTGGAGAAGAAGCCGGACAGGCCGGGGAAGCCGATGATCGCCAGATAGCCGAGGCCGAAGGTGGCGAAGGTGACCGGCATGTACTTCCGCAGGCCGCCGTACCTCCTCATGTCGACCTCGTCGTTCATGCCGTGCATGACCGAACCGGCGCCGAGGAAGAGACCGGCCTTGAAGAAGCCGTGGGTGACCAGGTGCATGATCGCGAAGGCGTAGCCGATGGGGCCGAGGCCGGCCGCCAGGATCATGTAGCCGATCTGCGACATCGTCGAGCCGGCGAGCGCCTTCTTGATGTCGTCCTTGGCGCAACCGACGATCGCACCGAAGAGGAGCGTGACGGCGCCGACCACGGTGACGACCAGCTGGGCGTCCGGGGCGGCGTTGAAGATGTCGGCGGAGCGGACGATCAGGTAGACGCCCGCGGTCACCATCGTGGCCGCGTGGATGAGGGCCGAGACCGGGGTCGGGCCCTCCATCGCGTCCCCGAGCCAGGACTGCAGCGGCACCTGGGCCGACTTGCCGCAGGCCGCGAGGAGCAGCATCAGGCCGATCGCGGTCAGGGTGCCCTGGCCGGCCTTGTCGGTCTCCGCGAAGACCGGCCCGAAGGCGAAGGTGCCGAAGGTGGTGAACATGATCATGATGGCGACCGAGAGGCCGATGTCGCCGACCCGGTTGACCAGGAACGCCTTCTTCGCGGCGGTGGCCGCGGAGGGCTTGTGCTGCCAGAAGCCGATCAGGAGGTACGAGGCGAGGCCGACGCCCTCCCAGCCGAAGTACAGCAGCAGGTAGTTGTCGGCGAGGACCAGCAGCAGCATCGCCGCGACGAACAGGTTGAGGTAGCCGAAGAAGCGGCGGCGGCGCTCGTCGTGCTCCATGTAGCCGATGGAGTACACGTGGATGAGCGTGCCGACCCCGCTGATCAGCAGGACGAACGTCATCGACAGCTGGTCGAGCTGGAAGGCGACGTCCGCCTGGAAGCCCTCGACGGGGATCCAGGTGTAGAGCCGCTGGTGCATGGCCCGGTCGTCGGCGCTCCTGCCGAGCATGTCGGCGAAGAGCGCCAGGCCGACGGCGAAGGACGCGGCCGCGAGCAGCGTGCCGATCCAGTGCCCGGACCTGTCGAGCCTGCGGCCGCCGCAGAGCAGGACGATCGCGCCGAGCAGGGGCGCGCCGATGAGCAGCGCAATGAGATTTTCCACGGTCAGCCCCTCACAGCTTCATCAGGCTGGCGTCGTCGACCGAGGCCGAATGGCGGGCACGGAAGACGGACACGATGATCGCGAGCCCGACGACGACCTCCGCGGCGGCGACGACCATCGTGAAGAACGCGATGATCTGGCCGTCGAGGTTGCCGTGCATGCGGGAGAAGGTGACGAACGCGAGGTTGCAGGCGTTGAGCATCAGCTCGACGCACATGAAGACCACGATCGCGTTGCGCCGGATCAGGACCCCGGCCGCACCGATGGTGAACAGCAGGGCGGCGAGGTACAGGTAGTTGACGGGATTCACCGGGTGGCCTCCTCTTCGTCCCGGTCCCGGCCGAGCCGCTCCGAGGAGCGCTGCTCCAGGGCCTTGAGGTCGGCCATCGCCTCGGCGGACACGTCCCGGATCTGGCCCCGCTTGCGCAGGGTCTGCATGACGGTGAGCTCCGCGGGCGTGCCGTCCGGCAGCAGGCCGGCGACGTCCACGGCGTTGTGCCGGGCGTAGACGCCGGGCGCGGGCAGCGGCGGCAGGTGCTTGCCGTCCCGTACGCGCTGCTCGGAGAGCTCGCGCTGGGTGCGGGCCCGCTCGGTGCGCTCCCGGTGGGTGAGCACCATCGCGCCGACGGCGGCGGTGATCAGGAGCGCGCCGGTGATCTCGAAGGCGAAGACGTACTTGGTGAAGATGAGGGCGGCGAGGCCCTCGACGTTCCCGCCGTAGGCCGCGTTGGCGGCGCCGAGGCCGGCGAACTCGGTCAGCGACGCCTGGCCGATCCCGGCGATCAGCAGGATGCCGAAGCCGAGGCCGCAGGCCGCCGCCCACCAGCGCTGCCCCTTGATGGTCTCCTTCAGCGAGTCCGCGGCGGTGACGCCGACGAGCATGACGATGAAGAGGAAGAGCATCATGATCGCGCCGGTGTAGACGACGATCTGGACGATGCCGAGGAAGTACGCGCCGTTGGCGAGGTAGAAGACCGCGAGGACGATCATCGTGCCGGCCAGCGACAGGGCGCTGTGCATGGCCTTCTTCATCAGGATCGTGGCGAGCGCGCCGATGACGGCGACGGTGCCGAGGACCCAGAACTGGAACGCCTCGCCGGTGGAGGTCGTGTAGGCCGCGAGGGTGGCGTTCATGCGTCCGCCCCCTCCGGCTCGCCCTTCTCGCCCCGGGAGACGGCGACCTGCCGGACGGTGCCGGGGGCGGCCTCGGTGACCAGGCCCCGGTAGTAGTCCTGCTCGGTCATGCCGGGGAAGATCGCGTGCGGGGAGTCGACCATGGTCTCCTCCAGGCCCGCGAGCAGCTGCTCCTTGGTGTAGATCAGGTTCTCGCGGGAGGAGTCGGCCAGTTCGAACTCGTTGGTCATCGTGAGCGCGCGCGTGGGGCACGCCTCGATGCACAGCCCGCACAGGATGCAGCGGGCGTAGTTGATCTGGTAGACGGCGCCGTAGCGCTCACCGGGCGAGTAGCGCTCCTCGTCGGTGTTGTCCGCGCCCTCGACGTAGATGGCGTCGGCGGGACAGGCCCAGGCACACAGCTCGCAGCCGACGCACTTCTCCAGGCCGTCGGGGTGACGGTTGAGCTGGTGCCGGCCGTGGAAGCGGGGCGCCGTCGTCTTCTGCTGCTCCGGGTACTGCTCGGTCAGCCGCTTCTTGAACATGGCCTTGAAGGTCACGCCGAAACCGGCCACCGGATTCTGGAAGTCAGACACCGTCCGTCTCCTTTCCGTCATTCGCAGTAGCGGTATCGGGGGCGCCACTGGCCACGAGGTCCCGGTCGCGCCGGGGCCTGCGCCGCGGCACGGGGGGCAGCGACTGCCCGGGCTTGGGCGGTACGGGGAAGCCGCCGGCCAGCGGGTCGAAGGCGGGCGCGGACTCGGGGGCCGCGGGCCCGGCCTTCGTCCTCCGGTCGCGGAACAGGTCCACGAGGAAGGAGAGCAGCAGCAGTCCGAGGACGGCGCCGGCGACGTACAGGACGATGTTCGAGAAGGCGATGTTCTCGTTCCGCATGGCCCGGACGGTGGCGACCAGCATCAGCCAGACCACGGAGACGGGGATGAGGACCTTCCAGCCGAGCTTCATCAGCTGGTCGTAGCGGACCCGGGGCAGGGTGCCGCGGAGCCAGATGAAGAAGAACAGCAGCAGCTGGACCTTGACGACGAACCAGAGCATCGGCCACCAGCCGTGGTTCGCGCCCTCCCAGAACGTGGAGACGGGGTACGGGGCCCGCCAGCCGCCCAGGAAGAGGGTCACCGACACGGCCGAGACCGTCACCATGTTCACGTACTCGGCGAGCATGAACATCGCGAACTTGATGGACGAGTACTCGGTGTTGAAGCCGCCGACGAGGTCGCCCTCGGACTCCGGCATGTCGAACGGGGCGCGGTTGGTCTCGCCGACCATCGTGATGATGTAGATGATGAACGAGACCGGCAGCAGGATCACGAACCAGCGGTCCGCCTGCGCCTCGACGATCGCCGACGTCGACATCGACCCGGAGTAGAGGAAGACGGAGGCGAAGGCCGCGCCCATCGCGATCTCGTACGAGATCATCTGCGCGCAGGAGCGGAGACCGCCGAGCAGCGGGTACGTGGAGCCGGAGGACCAGCCCGCGAGGACGATGCCGTAGATGCCGACGGAGGCGACCGCGAGCACGTACAGCATCGCGATCGGCAGGTCGGTGAGCTGCATCGTGGTGCGCTGGCCGAAGATCGAGACCTCGTTGCCGGCCGGGCCGAAGGGGATCACGGCGATCGCCATGAAGGCGGGGATCGCGGCGATGATCGGGGCGAGGACGTAGACGACCTCGTCGGCCTTCCGGACGATCACGTCCTCCTTGAGCATCAGCTTGATGCCGTCCGCGAGGGACTGGAGCATGCCCCAGGGGCCGTGCCGGTTGGGGCCGATGCGCAGCTGCATCCAGGCGACGACCTTGCGCTCCCACACGATGGAGAAGAGCACGGTCACCATGAGGAAGGCGAAGCAGAAGACGGCCTTGATCAGGACGAGCCACCAGGGGTCCGTGCCGAACATGGACAGGTCTTCTGCGGCGAGCGGCATGCTCATGCCTGCACCTCCGTGACGTCGGCGGGGCGCGGGGCCGCCGGACCGATGCGGACCAGGTCGCCGGGGCGGGCGCCGGTGTCGGAGAGGACGCCGCGGCCCACGGAGTTCAGCGGGAGCCAGACCACGCGGTCGGGCATCTCGGTGACCTGGAGCGGAAGGGCCGTGGAGCCGGCCGGGCCGGTCACCTCCAGGACGTCGCCGTCCTTGACGCCGGTGTCGGCGGCGGTGGCGGCGGAGAGCCGGGCGACCGCCGCGTGCCGGGTGCCGGCCAGCGCGGTGTCGCCCTCCTGGAGCCTGCCGAGGTCGAGCAGGAGGCGGTGTCCGGCGAGGACGGCCTCGCCGTCGCCGGGCCGGGGCGCCGACTGACCGGGCTCGGCGGGCTCGGTGGCCCGCTCCTCGGTCCAGCCGCCCAGCCGGTCCATCTCCCGCCGCACCGACCGCAGGTCGGGCAGGGCCAGGTGGGCGTCGAGGGCGTCGGCGAGCATGTGCAGGACGCGCGCGTCGGACGGGGCGAGCGGCCGGGTCATCTGCTCGGGCTTGAGCGCGGCCTCGAAGAGCCGGGCCCTGCCTTCCCAGTTGAGGAAGGTGCCGGGCTTCTCGGCGACGGCGGCGACCGGGAGGACGACGTCGGCGCGCCGGGTGACCTCGCTCGGGCGCAGCTCCAGGGAGACCACGAAGGCGGCGTCGAGCGCCTCGCGCGCGCGGGCCGGGTCCGGCAGGTCGGCGACCTCGACGCCGGCGACGAGCAGCGCGCCGAGTTCGCCGGTGGCGGCGGCCTCCAGGATCTGGCCGGTGTCGCGGCCGTAGCGGTGCGGGAGTTCGCGGACGCCCCAGGCGGCGGCGACCTCCTCCCGGGCGCGCGGGTCGGTCGCGGGCCGGCCGCCGGGCAGCAGCGCCGGGAGGGCGCCCGCCTCGACGGCTCCGCGTTCGCCGGAGCGGCGCGGGATCCACACGAGCCGGGCGCCGGTGGCGGCGGAGGCGCGCAGGGCGGCGGTGAGCGCGCCGGGCACGCCGGCGAGCCGCTCGCCGACGGCGATGACGGCGCCCTCCCGGCGCAGCGCGTCGGCGGCGGCGGGGCCTTCGCCCTCCAGGCCGACCCGGGAGGTCAGCGCGTCGAGCCATTCGGTCTCGGTGCCGGGCGCGGCCGGCAGCAGGGTGCCGCCCGCCTTCTCCAGGCCGCGGGTGGCGAACGGGGCGACGGCGAAGGTCCGCTGGCCGTGCTTGCGCCATGCCTTGCGGAGCCGGAGGAAGACGCCGGGGGCCTCCTCCTCGGACTCCAGGCCGACGAGGAGCACGGCGGGCGCGGCTTCGAGCGAGGTGTAGGTGACGCCGCTGCCGTCCAGGTCCCGGCCGCGGCCGGCGACGGCGGAGGCCAGGAAGTCGGCCTCCTCGCCGGAGTGGACCCGGGCCCGGAAGTCGACGTCGTTGGTGTCGAGGGCGACCCGGGCGAACTTGGCGTACGCGTAGGAGTCCTCGACGGTCAGCCGGCCTCCGGTGAGGACGCCGGTGCGGCCCCGGACGAGACCGCGGGCGGCGGCCTCCAGGGCCTCGGGCCAGGAGGCGGGCTGCAGCTCGCCGGTCCCCGGGTCACGGACGAGCGGGGTGGTGAGCCGGTCGCGCTGCTGCGCGTACCGGAAGCCGAAGCGGCCCTTGTCGCAGATCCACTCCTCGTTGACCTCGGGGTCGTCGGCGGCGAGCCGCCGCATGACCTTGCCGCGCCGGTGGTCGGTGCGGGTGGCGCAGCCGCCGGCGCACTGCTCGCAGACGGACGGCGAGGAGACCAGGTCGAAGGGGCGGGAGCGGAAGCGGTAGGCGGCCGAGGTGAGGGCGCCGACCGGGCAGATCTGGATGGTGTTGCCGGAGAAGTACGACTCGAAGGGGTCGCCCTCGCCGGTGCCGACCTGCTGGAGCGCGCCCCGCTCGATCAGTTCGATCATCGGGTCGCCCGCGACCTGGTTGGAGAAGCGGGTGCAGCGGGCGCAGAGGACGCACCGCTCGCGGTCGAGCAGGACCTGGGTGGAGATGGGGACCGGCTTCTCGTACGTCCGCTTGACGCCCTCGAAGCGGGACTCGGCCTGTCCGTGGGACATGGCCTGGTTCTGCAGGGGGCACTCGCCGCCCTTGTCGCAGACGGGGCAGTCCAGCGGGTGGTTGACGAGCAGCAGCTCCATCACGCCGTGCTGGGCCTTCTCGGCGACGGGGCTGGTCAGCTGCGACTTCACCACCATGCCGTCGGTGCACGTGATGGTGCAGGAGGCCATCGGCTTGCGCTGGCCCTCGACCTCGACGATGCACTGGCGGCAGGCGCCCGCGGGGTCGAGGAGCGGGTGGTCGCAGAAGCGCGGGATCTCGATGCCGAGCTGTTCGGCGGCGCGGATGACGAGCGTCCCCTTGGGGACGGAGATCTCGGCGCCGTCGATGGTCAGCGTCACGAGATCCTCGGGCGGCACCGGCGCGCTGCCGCCGCCACTGGGGGTGGACGCGATGACGGTCATGCGGTCACCTCCTTGTGGTTGTCCGCCCAGGCGGTCGACTTGGCCGGGTCGAAGGGGCAGGCCCGGCCGGTGATGTGCTGCTCGTACTCCTCGCGGAAGTACTTCAGCGAGGAGAAGATCGGGGAGGCGGCGCCGTCGCCGAGGGCGCAGAACGACTTGCCGTTGATGTTGTCGGCGATGTCGCCCAGCTTGTCGAGGTCGGACAGCTTGCCCCGGCCCGCCTCGATGTCGCGGAGCAGCTGGACGAGCCAGTACGTGCCCTCGCGGCAGGGGGTGCACTTGCCGCAGGACTCGTGGGCGTAGAACTCGGTCCAGCGGGTGACGGCCCGGACGACGCAGGTGGTCTCGTCGAAGCACTGGAGCGCCTTGGTGCCGAGCATGGAGCCGGCGGCGCCGACGCCCTCGTAGTCGAGGGGGACGTCGAGGTGCTCGTCGGTGAACATCGGGGTGGAGGAGCCGCCGGGGGTCCAGAACTTGAGGCGGTGGCCGGGGCGCATGCCGCCGCTCATGTCGAGGAGCTGGCGCAGGGTGATGCCGAGGGGGGCCTCGTACTGGCCGGGCGAGGCGACGTGCCCGCTGAGCGAGTAGAGCGTGAAGCCGGGGGACTTCTCGCTGCCCATCGACGTGAACCATTCCTTGCCCCGGTGGAGGATCGCGGGAACGGAGGCGATGGACTCGACGTTGTTCACCACGGTGGGGCAGGCGTACAGACCGGCGACCGCGGGGAAGGGCGGGCGCAGCCGGGGCTGGCCGCGGCGCCCTTCGAGCGAGTCGAGCAGAGCGGTCTCCTCGCCGCAGATGTACGCGCCGGCGCCGGCGTGCACGGTGAGTTCGAGGTCGAGGCCGCTGCCGAGGATGTTCCGGCCGAGGTAGCCGGCCGCGTACGCCTCGCGCACGGCCTCGTGGAGGCGGCGCAGGACGGGGACGACCTCGCCGCGCAGGTAGATGAACGCGTGCTGGGAGCGGATCGCGTAGCAGGCGATGATCATTCCCTCGATGAGGGAGTGCGGGTTGGCGAAGAGGAGGGGGATGTCCTTGCAGGTGCCGGGCTCGGACTCGTCGGCGTTGACGACGAGGTAGTGCGGCTTGCCGTCGCCCTGCGGGATGAACTGCCACTTCATGCCGGTGGGGAAGCCGGCGCCGCCGCGTCCGCGGAGGCCGGACTCCTTGACGTAGGCGATGAGGTCGTCGGGGCTCATCGCGAGGGCCCGCTTGAGTCCCTGGTAGCCTTCGTGGCGCTCGTAGGTCTCCAGCGTCCAGGAGTCGGGCTGGTCCCAGAACGCCGAGAGGACGGGCGCCAGGAGCTTCTCGGGGCTGGTGTTGTCGATCTCGGCGGCCAAGGTCATCACTCCCCCTCCTGTCCGGAGGTCTCGCCACGCGGGTGGATGATGCGGTGCTTCGGGTTCTCGCCCTTCGCCAGGCGCAGCCCGACGAGGGAGGCGGGGCCCGCCCCGCCGGTGGCCTCGACGGCGCCGGGGCGCTCGTCGGGGAAGCCGGCGAGGATGCGGGCGGTCTCCTTGAAGGTGCAGAGCGGGGCGCCGCGGGTGGGTTCGACGGTCCGGCCGGCCCGCAGGTCGTCCACCATCTGCTTGGCGGAGGCGGGGGTCTGGTTGTCGAAGAACTCCCAGTTGACCATCACGACGGGCGCGAAGTCGCAGGCGGCGTTGCACTCGATGTGTTCGAGGGTGATCTTGCCGTCGTCGGTGGTCTCGTTGTTGCCGACGGCGAGGTGCTCCTTGAGCTCCTCGAAGATGGCGTCGCCGCCCATGACCGCGCAGAGCGTGTTGGTGCAGACGCCCACCTGGTAGTCGCCGGAGGGCTTGCGCCGGTACATCGAGTAGAAGGTGGCGACGGCGGTGACCTCGGCGGTGGTCAGGCCGAGGAGTTCGGCGCAGAACCGCATGCCGGTGCGGGTCACGTGGCCCTCCTCCGACTGCACGAGGTGCAGCATCGGCAGGAGCGCGGAGCGGGAGTCCGGGTAGCGGTCGATGATCGCGCGGGCGTCGTCCGTCAGGCGGGCGAGGACCTCGGCCGGGTAGGCGGGGGCGGGGAGCTGGGGCATCCCCAGGCTGACGTTCTCCGTCATCGGTCGACGCCTCCCATCACGGGGTCGATGGAGGCGACGGCGACGATGACGTCGGCGACCTGGCCGCCCTCGCACATCGCGGCCATGGCCTGGAGGTTGGTGAAGGACGGGTCGCGGAAGTGGACCCGGTAGGGACGGGTGCCGCCGTCGGAGACGACGTGCACGCCGAGCTCGCCCTTGGGGGACTCGACGGCCGCGTACGCCTGTCCGGCCGGGACCCGGAAGCCCTCGGTGACCAGCTTGAAGTGGTGGATCAGGGCCTCCATGGAGGTGCCCATGATCTTCGCGATGTGGTCGGGCGAGTTGCCGAGGCCGTCGGGGCCGAGGGCGAGCTGCGCGGGCCAGGCGATCTTCTTGTCGCCGACCATGACGGGGCCGGGCTCCAGGCGGTCGAGGCACTGCTCGACGATCCGGAGCGACTGGCGCATCTCCTCCAGGCGGACGAGGAAGCGTCCGTAGGAGTCGCAGGTGTCGGCGGTCGGGACCTCGAAGTCGTAGTCCTCGTAGCCGCAGTACGGGTCGGACTTGCGCAGGTCGTGCGGGAGGCCCGCCGACCGGAGGATCGGTCCGGTGGCGCCGAGGGCCATGCAGCCGGTGAGGTCGAGGTAGCCGACGTCCTGCATGCGGGCCTTGAAGATGGGGTTGCCGGTGGCGAGCTTGTCGTACTCCGGCAGGTTCTTCTTCATGGTCTTCACGAACTCGCGGACGGCGTCGACGGCGCCGGGCGGGAGGTCCTGGGCGAGGCCGCCGGGGCGGATGAACGCGTGGTTCATGCGCAGGCCGGTGATCAGCTCGTACAGGTCCAGGATCATCTCGCGGTCCCGGAAGCCGTAGATCATGATCGTGGTGGCGCCGAGCTCCATGCCGCCGGTGGCGATGCACACCAGGTGGGAGGAGAGCCGGTTGAGCTCCATGAGCAGGACGCGGATGACGCTGGCGCGGTCCGGGATCTGCTCGGTGATGCCGAGGAGCTTCTCCACGCCGAGGCAGTACGCCGTCTCGTTGTAGAACGAGGTGAGGTAGTCCATGCGCGTGACGAAGGTGGTGCCCTGCGTCCAGGTCCGGTATTCGAGGTTCTTCTCGATGCCGGTGTGGAGGTAGCCGATGCCGCAGCGGGCCTCGGTGACGGTCTCGCCGTCGATCTCCAGGATGAGGCGGAGCACTCCGTGGGTGGACGGGTGTTGGGGGCCCATGTTGACGACGATCCGCTCGTCGTCGGCCTTGGCCGCGGACTGGACGACCTCGTCCCAGTCGCCGCCGGTCACCGTGTAGACGGTGCCTTCGGTGGTCTCGCGGGGAGACGCTTCTGAGGTGGACATCAGCTGTACGACCTCCGCTGGTCCGGAGCCGGGATCTGGGCGCCCTTGTACTCGACCGCGATGCCGCCGAGGGGATAGTCCTTGCGCTGCGGGTGGCCCTGCCAGTCGTCCGGCATCATGATCCGGGTGAGGGCGGGGTGGCCGTCGAAGACGATGCCGAAGAAGTCGTACGCCTCGCGCTCGTGCCAGTCGTTCGTCGGGTAGACGGCGACCAGCGACGGGATGCGCGGCTCGGCGTCGGGGGCCGAGACCTCCAGGCGGATCAGCCTTCCGTGGGTGAGCGAGCGCAGGTGGTAGACGGCGTGCAGCTCGCGGCCCTTGTCGCCCGGGTAGTGGACGCCGGAGACGCCCGTACAGAGCTCGAAGCGGAGCGCCGGGTCGTCGCGCAGGGTGCGGGCCACGCGGACGAGGTGCTCGCGCTCGATGTGGAAGGTGAGCTCGTCGCGGTCGACGACGGTCTTCTCGATGGCGTTCTCAGGGAGCAGTCCCTGCTCCTCCAGGGCGCCTTCGAGTTCGTCCGCGACCTCGTCGAACCAGCCGCCGTACGGGCGGACGGCCGGGCCGGGGAGCCGGACCGAGCGGACGAGGCCGCCGTATCCGGTGGTGTCGCCGCCGTTGTTCGCGCCGAACATGCCACGCTGGAGGCGTACCTCCTCGCCGTGGTCCCCGCGCTGGCCCGGCAGGTTCTGCGCGCTCAGCTCCTTCTCGGGGTTGGGTGTCTCGTCACTCACCGGAGCAGACCCTTCAATTCAATGGTCGGCAGCGCCTTGAGCGCCGCTTCCTCCGCCTCGCGGGCCGCCTCCTCGGCGTTCACGCCGAGCTTGGAGCTCTGGATCTTCTGGTGGAGCTTGAGGATCGCGTCGAGCAGCATCTCCGGGCGCGGCGGGCAGCCGGGGAGGTAGATGTCGACCGGCACGATGTGGTCGACGCCCTGCACGATCGCGTAGTTGTTGAACATGCCGCCCGAGGAGGCGCAGACGCCCATGGAGATCACCCACTTGGGGTTGGGCATCTGGTCGTAGACCTGCCTCAGGACGGGCGCCATCTTCTGGCTGACCCGGCCGGCCACGATCATCAGGTCGGCCTGGCGCGGCGAGCCGCGGAAGACCTCCATGCCGAAGCGGGCCAGGTCGTACCGGCCGGCTCCGGTGGTCATCATCTCGATGGCGCAGCAGGCGAGGCCGAAGGTCGCGGGGAAGACGGACGCCTTGCGCACCCAGCCCGCGGCCTGTTCGACCGTCGTCAGAAGAAAGCCGCTCGGGAGTTTCTCTTCGAGTCCCATAGGTGCCCCTCAGCCCCTCAGTCCCATTCCAGACCGCCGCGGCGCCACACGTAGGCGTAGGCGACGAAGACGGTGAGCACGAAGAGCAGCATCTCCACGAGCCCGAAAAGCCCCAGGGCGTCGAAGGTGACGGCCCAGGGGTAGAGGAAGACGATCTCGATGTCGAAGACGATGAAGAGCATCGCCGTCAGGTAGTACTTGATCGGGAAGCGACCGCCTCCGGCGGGAGTGGGCGTCGGTTCGATGCCGCACTCGTACGCCTCAAGCTTTGCCCTGTTGTACCGCTTTGGCCCGATAAGCGTGGCCATGACCACGGAGAAGATCGCAAACCCCGCACCCAGGGCACCGAGCACGAGGACGGGCGCGTACGCATTCACGCTCCTCGCTCCTTCCAGTCGTCCTTGACCGTTGGACCGCACCGCCGGCGTGAAAGATCGCCCCCATGTGAGGCAGTTCACAAGCCCGGCTGCCCCGCATCCTATGCCCGCCCCTCTGTGATCTGCGACACGGGGTACACCAAGGACTTTGTGATCTCCACCACCTGACGAAGGATCATGAAGTCGGATGAGCGGTGATCTTGTCGCGCGAAGCGCCCAGGTGATCACCAGATGTGACATCCGGACCGGAAGTCGCTGCTCGGAGGGGGTGTCGCACTATCAAGTGTTGGCCGATGCAAGCAAATTGGTGGTGGACGCATCCGGGTGATAAAGGAAGCCGCCGTCCCCCGGTCGGGGGGTCCGGCGTACGGAGATGGACGCGTGCACGGATTCACGAGCGTTCATGTGACCTGCGTCACGCCACAAGGCCGCCAAAAATGTGGGGCTTGGCCATCGGCGTCAAGAGGTGGTAAGCGTCGGGCAATTCGGACCTTTCAATGAAAACCCGTGATCACGGGCCAGATGAGTGATGCCCGATTTGCCCGTTACGGCGTCAATAAGGGCGCCAGAGAAGCGGATTGAGTGGTTCCGAACGTAACTGTGGCGCAACCCACGTTTCTTGAAGGGAACCGCGAACCCCTGATAGCGGTTGTCCCCATGTCCCACACCGCTCACATACCCAGCCACCGGAAGCCCCGCCGCAGCGCTTCGAAGCTCGCCCTGCGCGCCGGAGTTGCCGGTGGCGTCCTCGGCACCATCGCGGTGGCCGGAGCTGCCGGGCCGGCCAACGCCGAGCCGGTGACCGAGACCATCGAAATGCCCACCCTGGGCTCCCTCGACGTCGGCGGCCTCGCGAGCGCCGTCGCCGCCTCCGCCGAGGCGTCGCAGCAGGAGGCCCTCGACCAGAGCCTGGAGAGCCAGGAGAACCTGGCCCTCCAGAAGGCCGCCAAGGACGCCAAGAAGGCCAAGGCCGAGGCGGACCGCAAGGCCGAGGCCGAGCGCGCCGAGAAGGCCCGCGCCAAGGCCGAGCAGGAGCGCCAGGAGGCCGCCGCCCGCGCCTCCCGCGACAGCGAGCGGACCCAGCTCTCCGCCCAGTCGTCCGGCGACACCTCCGGCTCCTCCGTCGGCGACAGCACGCAGGCCCCGACCGGCTCCGCCGCCGCGATCGTGGCCTTCGCCCGTGCCCAGGTCGGCGACGCCTACGTCTCCGGCGGCACCGGCCCCAACTCGTGGGACTGCTCCGGCCTCGTCCAGGCCGCGTACCGCGAGGCCGGCATCGACCTGCCCCGCATCTCGTACCAGCAGTCGAGCATGGGCACCTCCGTCTCCCTGAGCAGCCTCCAGCCGGGCGACGTCCTCTACTGGGGCAGCCGCAGCGGCTCGTACCACGTCGCCATCTACGTCGGCGGCGGCAAGTACGTCGGTGCGCAGAACTCCTCCACCGGTGTGGTCGAGCGCTCCCTGGACTGGGACATGCCCTCGGGCGCGGTCCGCATCCTCTGATCTCCGCACGACGAAGGGCCGTCACTCCTCGGGGGAGTGACGGCCCTTCGTCGTGCCCGCCGCCGGGCGCGGACGTCAGTGGCGCAGCGCCTCGGCCGGTTCGATCCGGGCGGCCCGCCACGCCGGGTAGAGGCCGGCCGCCAGGCCGGTGGCGAGGCCGATCGCCGGGGCCGCGGCCGCGGTCAGCGGATGGACGACCGGCGTCCAGGCCCGCACCAGCGCCACCCCGACCACCGCGCATACGCCCAGCGCCGTGCCGACGAGCCCGCCGAGAGCACCCAGAACGCCCGATTCCGCCATGAATTGGGCGGTGATGTGCCGTCGCCGCGCCCCCAGCGCCCGGCGCAGCCCGATCTCGCCGGTCCGCTCCAGTACGGCGACGAGGGTGGTGTTGGCGATGCCGACCGCCCCGATGGCCAGACAGACCGCCGCGAGCAGCAGGAAGAGCCGGTCGAGGTCGCCCGTCACGCCGGCCCGCAGGGTCCTCGGGTCCGGCGGCGGCACCGCCTTCAGGTACTCCGGATGGTCCGGGCGGAGCGCGACCGGCGCCTCGTCCGCGATCTGACGGGCGGCGCCGGGTTCCGTCGCGACGAGCATCCGCGCCGCTCCGTCCGCCGGCGGGCCCCAGATCCGCTCGGCCGTGGTCCGGGGCACCGTCACCGCCATCAGCAGGTCCGGCCGGCGCCGTACGTCGTCGACGATCCCCGTCACCGTGAACGGCTCGTCCCCGATGAACACCGCG
The DNA here is from genome assembly GCF_040689545.1 of Streptomyces sp. NPDC051180. Taxonomy (NCBI): domain Bacteria; kingdom Bacillati; phylum Actinomycetota; class Actinomycetes; order Kitasatosporales; family Streptomycetaceae; genus Streptomyces; species Streptomyces sp. NPDC051180. The sequence continues at coordinate 159,631 of NZ_JBFBBC010000005.1, read as the reverse complement.
GGCCGCGTCCGCAGCGTGGTGATGCCGAGCCGGGCCGCGACCGACGACCCGAGGACCGCCACCGGCTGCGCCGCCTCCGACGCGAACCCGTCGTACAGCCGGCCCTGCGCGACCCGGGGGACGGTGGCCCGCAGCGCTCCCGGCGAGGCCGCGACGACGTCGATCCGTTCGCCGTCCGCGCCGTCGCCGACGGGTGCGGCGCGGACGGTGGTGCCCGGCGCGAGGCGCACGGTCCACAGGACGCCGGCGTCCCGCACCCCGCCGAGCCGCTCGATCCGGGCATCGGCGTCGGCGGGGAAGCCGGGGCCGGCGAACTCGTCGCGCTCCCGGGCGACGTCCTCCACGGTGACCTCGGTGGCGGTCAGCAGGTCGAAGCGGGAGTCGATCCGCGCGGACGCCGTCGCCGTCAGGCCGAGGACGGCGACGAACGCGCCCACCCCGAGGACCGTGCCGAGCGCGGTGAGCGCCGACCGCCCGGGGCGCCGCGCCAGCCCCGCGACCGCCTCGGAGAGGACGTCGCGCGGGGAGAGGCGCGAGGGCTCCACGGCCCGGGGGGCGCGGCCCGGGCGCCTCATCCGGGGCTCCGCTCCGCCGCCGCCCGGGGCCGTTCGGTCAGGACGCCGTCCCTGATCGTCACCGTGCGCTCCGCGCGGGCGGCGACCTCGCGGTCGTGGGTGATGACGAGGACGGTCAGGCCGGCGGCGTGGAGCGCGCCCAGGAGCGCGAGGACCGTCTCCGCGTTCCCGGAGTCGAGGTTGCCCGTGGGTTCGTCGCAGAGCAGCAGCGACGGCCCGGCGGCGAGCGCCCGGGCGATGGCGACGCGCTGGCGCTCCCCGCCGGAGAGCCGCGCGGGCAGGGAGTCCGCCCGGTGGCCGAGCCCGACCCGGTCCAGTGCCTCGCGCGCGCGTCCCTCGCGTGCGGCGCGGGGCACGCCCGCGTACACCGTGGAGAGCATGACGTTCTCCGTCGCGCTGCGGTGCGGCAGGAGGTGGAACGCCTGGAAGACGAAGCCGATGCGGCGGCCGCGCAGGGCCGTGCGTTCGCCGTCGCGGAGGGCGGAGGTGTCGATGCCGTCGAGCAGATAGCTGCCCTCGGTGGGGGCGTCGAGCAGCCCCACGACGTTCAGGAAGGTGGACTTGCCCGAGCCGGAGGGTCCGACGACCGTGACGAACTCCCCTGCGTGGACGACGAGTTCGCAGGGACGCAGGGCTCGGACGGGCGGCGGGCCCGGGTAGGTGAGGCCGACTCCGCGGAACTCGACGACGGGGGGCGCGGGGGTGGGGTGGGGGGTGCGCGGGTCCGGCTCGCGGTCCCGCGCCCGTGCGCGTCCGGGCGGGGTCACGGTGTCCCTCCGGTGTCCGGGTCGGTGCCGGTCGCCGCCACCCCGGTCACCACGCTGTCGCCCTCGGCGAGGGCGCCCGGGGTGAGGGGGACGACCTCCACGCAGCCGTCTCCGAGGGTGCCGGTCCGCACCTCGACCGGCTCCTGGCGGCCGCCGCCGCGGACCGCGGTGACGACGGTCCTGCCGTCCGCGCCGGCGGACACGGCGGTGACGGGCACCACGAGGGCCTCGCCGTCGGTGGAGGCCGCCTCGACGGTGAGGCGCACCTCCCGGCCGGCGAGGTCGGCCGGGAGCTCCCGGTCGGGAGTGACGGTCAGGAGGTAGCCGACGGGGCCGTCGGCGGCGGGGGCGGCGCTCCCGGTCTCCTCGGGGCCGGCGGCGCCGTCCGGGGGCGGAGCGCCGCGGCGGCGGGTGGCCGTGCCGGCCACGGAGGTGACCTCGGCGGTGCGTTCGGCGCCGGTCTCCTCGTCCAGGACGCGCACCGTCCGGCCGGGCCGGACCATCCCCCTCTGGTGCTCCTGGAGGTAGCCGCGGGCCATGAGCCGCCCGGAGGAGAGCGTCATCGGGGAGCCGCTGACCGGGGAGCCGGGGGCCACGTCGACGGTGGCGACCCGGGCGGGGAAGCGCTCCACGAAGACGATCTCCGCGGCGGGGACCATGGGTCCGGCGGCCGCCCTCGCCGCGGCCAGCGCGGTCCGGGCGTCGGCGAGGTCGGCGGCGGCCCGGTCACGGGCCTTGCGCAGCGCCCTGAGCGCCGTGGCGTCCGGCGGGGCGAGCAGGGCGTCCCGAGTGTCCTCGGCGGCGCGTTCGGCGCCCGTGACGGCCCGGCGGGCGCCGTCGACGGCGGCGCCGCCGTCGTCGACCGCGGGGCGTGGGTCGTACCCGGCGGAGGAGTAGAACTCCGTCACCGCCTCCTCGGTCCCGGCGCCGAACGTGCCCCTCGGGTCGCCGCCGCGGCCGTGTCCGAGGGCGGCCAGCGCGTCCTGGAGCTGGGCGACGTCGGTGCCCCTGGCCCCCGGTCGGAGGTCGCGGTAGGCGGGGAGACGCCCCGGCAGGACGACGACCGGGCGGCCCGACACCTCCAGGACGACCTGCCCGGGGCGGACCGTCGCACCCGCGGCGACCGGCACCTTCGTCACGACGGCCGCGCCGCCCTCGCCGCCCGCCGCGGGCGCCGCGACGCGGACGGTCTGCCCGGCGACGACCGTCCCGCGCAGGACGACCGTCTCGTGCAGCACGCGGCGCTCGACCCGGGCGGTGAGCACGTCGGGCGGCGGCGGGCCGGCGGCGGCGGCGAGCTGCGCCGGCGAGGTGACGAGGGTTCCGGCGACGACGCCGGCGCCGGTGAGGAGCACGGCGCCGGCGGTCAGGGCCGCGACCCCGGCGACGCCCCGCGACGGGCGCGGACGGCGGTCGGCGGGCTCGCCGTCCGGGGTGGAGGTCTCAGCCATCTGCGACCGCCCCGTCGCGGTCGCCGCCGGACACCGGGGCGTACGCGGGAAGGGTCTCGGGCGGCAGGAGGGCGGCCTGGGGACGGGTCATCGGTGCGGTCCTTCCGGGGGGTTTCCCGTGACCCTAGCCATGCGGACGATCGTTCGGTGGCCGCATCAAGAGACAGTGAAATCAGGCCAGTTACCGGGTGTAAACCGTGTCTTCTCTGGCGCGAAGAGCCGTAGACCGCGACCGATTCATGACGTGTACTTCTCAATCGGCGCCGCACGGTCCCCCGGTGTCCCGCGGCTCCGTCCCGCCCCGCCACCCCCTCCCGTCCCGAAAGGCCACGGCATGCAGAGCACGATCGCCCGGCGCGCCATCAGCACGGTGGTCGCCCTCGCCGCCCTCGGAGCGGGTGTCCTGGCCAGCGGCGGCACCGCCGCGGCCGAGACCAAGGACGGCGAGCTGGAACTCCGCGAGTTCGGCCTCTTCTACAACTCGTCCCTGCTGGGCTCGGTCTTCGACCTCTACCTGGGCGACTCGAACCTCGCCGACGACCGCTTCGCCGGCTACGGCTCCGGTCAGGGCCAGATCGTCGACAACAACGCCGCCTCGTACTTCAACCGCGACCGGGTCGTCTGGTACGTCTACACCGGCGCCTTCGCCGGCGGCGTCGAGGGCAGCCTGCCGGCGAACTACTACGGCAACGCCTCCGCGACGTTCAAGAACCAGGTCTCCTCGGCGTACCACTACAAGGCCCGCTGACCCGCCCCTCGTTCCGCCCGGACCACCGGAGCAGCCCCATGCGCCCGCGCGCCCCGCACGCCGCCGCCGTCCTGCTGGGCGCGGCACTCCTCACCGCCTGCGCCTCCGGCACCGACGGCCCCTCCGCCGCCGCCCCCGCCCCGCCGTCCGACGTGACGGACGCGGCACGGCTGTCGTACCCGCTGGACGGCTACAAGCCCACGGACGAGGAGAGCCGCGGCATCGAGCGGGCCCAGGCGCTGCTGACCGCCGACTGCATGCGGCGGTTCGGCTTCTCCTACCGGCCGCCGGAGCAGCCGCGGCCGGTCCGGTCCGCCGCCGCGTCCCGATACGGACTCACCGACGCGGCGACCGCCTCCCGGTACGGCTACGCGCCCCGCGGCGGAGCGCTGCCCCCGCCCAAGGCCCCCGCGGACGACGGCCTCGGCGCCACCGGCGAACTGGTCCTGGGCGGACCGCCGCTCCGCGGCCGCGTCCCGACGAGCCTGGCCGAGTCCGAGCGGACCGACAGCGGACGGACGGTCAACGGCCGGAAGGTCCCCGTCGGCGGCTGCGGACGCGAGGGCTTCCTGCGGATGTACGCGCCGAGGGAGGGCGCGGTCGACGCCCTCTTCGTCTTCCGGCTGGAGACGGAGGCGTACACCAGGGCCCGGCAGGACCCGTCGGTCGCGCGGGCCGTCGACGCGTGGTCGCGCTGCATGGCGGAGAAGGGCTACCGGACCGACGACCCCGTCAGCCCCCAGCAGGACCTGGGGCTCCCCCCGGACGCGTTCGGCGGGCCGAGGGCGATCGCCGCCGCCGCGCAGGACGTCGCCTGCAAGAGGAGGACCCGGCTCGTCGGCCTCTGGTACGCCGCCGAGGCCGGCTTCCAGAGGGAGGCCGCCGAGCGGCACGCCGAGACCCTGACCCGGGCCAAGTCGGAACTCGACGCCCGGATCAGGCTGGCGGCGGCGCGCAACGGCTGACCGTCCCGGCCCGGGAGCGGCGGCGCGGGCCGTCGGCCCCCGCCCCGGCTCATGCCTTCGGCGCGACCTTCGACAGGCCGTTGATGATGCGGTCCATGGCGTCGCCGCCCGTCGGGTCCGTGAGGTTGGCGAGCATCTTCAGCGTGAACTTCATCAGGAGCGGGTGGGTCAGACCGTGCTGGGTCGCGAGCTTCATGATCTTCGGGTTGCCGATGAGCTTCACGAAGGCGCGGCCCAGCGTGTAGTAGCCGCCGTAGGTGTCCTTGAGGATCTGCGGGTAGTTGCGCAGCGCCAGCTCGCGCTGGGCGGGCGTCGCGCGGGCGTGCGCCTGGACGATGACGTCGGCCGCGATCTGGCCGGACTCCATGGCGTACGCGATGCCCTCGCCGTTGAACGGGTTGACCAGGCCGCCCGCGTCGCCGACGAGCAGCAGGCCCTTGGTGTAGTGCGGCTGGCGGTTGAAGGCCATGGGCAGCGCGGCGCCGCGGATCGGCGTCGTCATGTTCTCCGGGGTGTAGCCCCAGTCCTCCGGCATGGACGCGCACCACGCCTTGAGGACCTCGCGCCAGTCCAGCTCCTTGAAGGCGGAGGAGGAGTTGAGGATGCCGAGGCCGACGTTCGACGTGCCGTCGCCCATCGGGAAGATCCAGCCGTAGCCGGGCAGCAGCCGGTCCTGCGGACCGCGCTTGTCCCACAGCTCCAGCCACGACTCCAGGTAGTCGTCGTCGTGGCGCGGGCTCGTGAAGTACGTCCGCACCGCCACGCCCATCGGACGGTCCTCGCGCCGGTGCAGGCCCATGGCGACGGAGAGCCGGGTCGAGTTGCCGTCGGCGGCGACGACGAGGGGCGCGTGGAAGGTCACCTCGCGCTTCTCCTCGCCGAGCTTGGCGTGGACGCCGGTGATCCGGCCCGTGCGGTCGTCGATGACCGGGGCGCCGACGTTGCAGCGCTCGTAGAGCCGCGCGCCGGCCTTCTGCGCCTGCCGGGCGAGCTGCTCGTCGAAGTCGTCGCGCTTGCGGACGAGTCCGTAGTCCGGGTACGAGGCGAGGTCCGGCCAGTCGAGCTCCAGGCGGACGCCGCCGCCGATGATCCGCAGGCCCTTGTTCCGCAGCCAGCCGGCCTCCTCGGAGATGTCGATGCCCATCGACACGAGCTGCTTGGTGGCGCGGGGGGTGAGGCCGTCGCCGCAGACCTTCTCGCGGGGGAACGCCGTCTTCTCCAGGAGCAGGACGTCGAGTCCCGCCTTCGCCAGGTAGTACGCGGTGGTGGAACCCGCCGGGCCCGCCCCGACGACGATCACATCTGCGGTGTGCTCGGAGAGGGGCTGCTCAGTCACGGCGGGGTCTCCCGAAGGTTCGGCGATGAGGACGTATCGCAGTCTATGGCGGGCGGACCCGGCGGAAACGGAGGGCCCTCGCCCGCCTCGCCCCGCTCCCCCGCGGCCCGCCGCGCGCGGGGGACGCGGCCCGGGCGCGGCCGGGACGCGGCGCCCGGTCAGTCGGTCTTGAAGCCCCGGTGGAGGGCCACGATGCCGCCGGTCAGGTTGCGCCAGGCCACCTTCGACCAGCCGGCCTTCCGCAGCAGGCCCGCCAGGGTCGGCTGGTCCGGCCAGGACTGGATGGACTCGGCGAGGTACACGTACGCGTCGGGGTTGGAGGAGACGGCACGGGCCACCGGCGGCAGCGCCCGCATGAGGTACTCCTCGTACACGGTGCGGAACGGCGCCCACGTCGGGTGCGAGAACTCGCTGATGACGACCCGGCCGCCCGGCTTCGTCACCCGGTACAGCTCGCGCAGCGCCTGCTCGGTGTCCTGGATGTTCCGCAGCCCGAAGGAGATGGTGACGGCGTCGAAGACGTCGTCACGGAAGGGCAGCTTCGTGCCGTCGCCGGCCGTGAACGGCATCCACGGGTGCCGCTTCTTGCCGACCCGCAGCATCCCGATCGAGAAGTCGCAGGGCACGACGTACGCCCCCGCCCGCGCGAACGGCTGCGACGAGGTGGCCGTGCCGGCGGCGAGGTCCAGGATCCGCTGCGCCGGCCGCGCGTCGACCGCCTTCGCGACCTCCTTGCGCCAGCGCCGGTCCTGCCCGAGGGAGAGCACGTCGTTCGTGAGGTCGTAGTTCGCCGCCACGTCGTCGAACATCGTGGCGACTTCGTGCGGCTGCTTGTCCAGGGATGCTCGCGTCACCCGGCCATTGTGGCAGCCGCCGGATTTCCCCCTCGTACCGCTTCGACCTTTTCGGCCCGGGAGCTACCTGCGGCGGAAGACCAGGCGGCCGGCGAGGACGGTCGCCACGCAGGTGGCGGGGCCGAGGCGGACGAGGGAGGCCCGGTCGGGGACGTCGAAGACGGCGAAGCGGGCCGGTGCGCCGGGGGCGAGGCGCGGGAGGAGGACGAGGGGGCGCGGGGAGAGGGACGGCGGGCCCGGCAGGGAGGCGGGGCGCTGCCCGACCGCCAGGCCGGCGCGGCGGACGGCGTCCTGGGCGGCCCGGGAGCGCAGGTCGCCGGCGACGGCGACGGTGCCGTGGGCGAGGAGTCGCTGGACGCCGCGGCGGGCGGACGCGCCGAGCCGCGCCGGGTCGGCGCGGAAGAGCTCCGCGGCCCGCTCCCCGGTGATCGGCGCGGTGCCGAACGTGTCGGCCTCGCGCGGGTCGGGGTGGTAGGTGCCTTCGAGGAGTTCGGGCCCGTACGGGTTGAGCAGGCCGGGCGTGAGGATGCCCGGCCAGCGGCGCAGCCGGGCGTCCTCGTGGGTGGCGGCCAGCTCGTCGTAGGGACCGACGGCGGCGATGCGGTCGCCGTCGGCCAGCACGGCGGTCTCGGGGGACGCCTCGGCGACGTGGAGGGTGAGCACGGGCGTCAGTTCGCGTCGAGGAGCTTCAGCTCGGGGTGGGCCGTGCCGCCCTCGATCGCCGTGGACGAGATGTGCGAGGCCACGCGCTCGTCGACCGGGTCGTTCGCCGGGTCGTCGTGGACGACGATGTGCTCGTACGTCGTGGTGCGCTGCGCCGGGACGCGGTCCGCGGTGCGGATCATGTCGATCATCTCGCGCAGGTTGGAGCGGTGCCTGGCGCCGGCGGAGGAGACGACGTTCTCCTCCAGCATGATCGAGCCGAGGTCGTCCGCGCCGTAGTGCAGGGTCAGCTGGCCGATCTCCTTGCCCGTGGTCAGCCACGAGCCCTGGATGTGGGCGACGTTGTCCAGGAAGAGCCGGGCGATCGCGATCATGCGCAGGTACTCGAAGAGCGTGGCCTGCGTGCGGCCCTTCAGGTGGTTGTTCTCGGGCTGGTAGGTGTACGGGATGAAGGCCCGGAAGCCGCCCGTCCGGTCCTGCACGTCACGGATCATCCGGAGGTGCTCGATCCGCTCGGCGTTGGTCTCGCCGGTGCCCATGAGCATGGTGGAGGTGGACTCGACGCCCAGCTTGTGGGCGATCTCCATGATCTCCAGCCAGCGCTCGCCGCTCTCCTTCAGCGGGGCGATCGCCTTGCGCGGCCGCTCGGGGAGCAGCTCGGCGCCGGCGCCGGCGAAGGAGTCGAGGCCGGCCGCGTGGATGCGGGTGATCGCCTCCTCGACGGAGACGCCGGAGATGCGGGCCATGTGCTCGACCTCGGAGGCGCCGAGGGAGTGGATGACCAGCTGCGGGAAGTCCTTCTTGATGGCGGCGAAGTGCTTCTCGTAGTACTCGACGCCGTAGTCCGGGTGGTGGCCGCCCTGGAACATGATCTGGGTGCCGCCGAGCTCCACGGTCTCCGCGCAGCGGCGCAGGATGTCGTCGAGGTCGCGGCTCCAGCCCTTCTTGGTGTCCTTCGGCGCGGCGTAGAAGGCGCAGAACTTGCACGCCGTCACGCAGACGTTCGTGTAGTTGATGTTCCGCTCGATGATGTACGTCGCGATGTGCTCGGTCCCCGCGTACCGGCGGCGGCGCACCGCGTCGGCGGCCGAGCCCAGCGCGTGCAGGGGGGCCGAGCGGTACAGGTCGAGCGCCTCCTCGGGGGTGATCCGGCCACCCGCGGCGGCGCGGTCGAGAACGGACTGGAGTTCGGCCTTCTCGGTCACCGGGTGCGTCCCTTTCGGAGGGGTTCTGATCGACCGAACCAGCCTACGCCAGCGGTCCCGGCGGCTTCCGCAGGGTGCCCGGTGGGGGCGGCGGGTGCGGCCGGGCGACCCGTCCACCGGGGCGGCCCGGCGAATGTCCGGTGAATTGCCGGGGCCGGAGGAATACCCTCGGCGGCTCGGGAACCCGGCATTCCGTGCACTCCCCACCGGACCGGAGACGTGGAATGCCTCCGCTCCCGCACGGCGGCGGGCCGCATTCCGCGACACCGTCCGCGGGAACCGGAACGGCCGCATTCCACGGGCGTCCGAAAGGGTGCGCGCCGGGGAGCCCGCCGGAGACGGGCCGGTATTTCTTTCGGGTAATTCGGGAGGACCGGCGGCGCCCGGCCGTCGAGACCCGGCGCCTATCGCCTGACGGTGCCTTTCGGTGCGCCGGCGGCCGTCGACGCGCGGCCGGCTATCGGTGCGCCGGCGGCAGGAGTTCGACGGTGACGTCGGCCGGATAGCCGGTCGTGGCGCCGGTCCTGCGGGCGAACTCCCGGACCCCGGCGAGCTGCTCGGGCCCGAAGCGGAAGTCGAGGGTGCGGAAGTACCGCTCCAGGAGTTCGGCGTCGAAGGTCTCCCAGCGGGCCGCCTGCTCGGCGACCTTGGCGACCTCCTCCAGGGAGAGGTCGCGCGAGGCCAGGAACGCCTGGTGCACCTCGTGGACCGTCTCCGGCTCACGGGCGAGGAAGTCCTTGCGGGCGGCCCAGACGGCGAAGACGAACGGGAGGCCCGTCCAGTCCTTCCACATCTGCCCGAGGTCGTGGACCTGGAGGCCCAGCCGGGGCGCGTCGTGCAGCGAGGCCCGGAGCGCGGCGTCGCCGATGAGGACGGCGGCCTCCGCCTCCTGCATCATCAGGCCGAGGTCCGGCGGGCAGGTGTAGTAGTCCGGTGCGACCCCGAACCGCTCGGAAAGCAGCAGCTGGGCGAGGCGCACAGAGGTGCGGGAGGTGGAGCCGAGCGCCACGCGCGCGCCGTCCAGCTCCTCCAGGGGGCGCTGGGAGACGATCACGCAGGACATGACGGGGCCGTCGCAGCCGACGGCGATGTCCGGGAGGGCGACGAGGTCCGACGCGTTGCGGAGGTACTCGACGAGGGTGATGGGGCCGATGTCGAGATCGCCCCGGACGAGCCTCTCGCTGAGCTTCTCCGGGGTGTCCTTCGTGAGCTCGAGATCGAGGAGCGTTCCGGTCCGTGCGAGCCCCCAGTAGAGGGGAAGGCAGTTCAGGAACTGGATGTGTCCGACGCGGGGCCGGCTGCGCTGGTGGTCATCGGTTGCATTGTCCACATCGCGAGGCTAGACCCGTCTCGCCCCGTGGGCATCGCCGGGTCGCCGGGACGGCGTCGGCGGGTCGGGGAGGCGGGTGCCGCCGGGGCGCGAGCGCGGTGTCGGCGGGGCCTCGCCGGAGGGATCCGCGTCAGCACGCGGAAGAAGATCAAACATGTGGGTGACGTGATCTTTCCCTCTACCGCCCCGAGCGTCCTGCGTGCTACGCTCAACGCAAGTTGCAGTTTGGTTTCCCTTGCAGTACAGAGCCTGCGGAGCATGTGACCCGCAGGCTTTTGTAGTTTTCAGACTTGTTTGCAGGTTCTGGAGCAGGGCGACCCTTTGGCCCATAGGAGGGCTCATGGCTACCGGAACCGTGAAGTGGTTCAACGCTGAAAAGGGCTTCGGCTTCATCGCCCAGGACGGCGGCGGCCCGGATGTCTTCGTCCACTACTCCGCGATCAACGCGAACGGCTTCCGTTCGCTCGAGGAGAACCAGCTCGTGACCTTCGACGTCACGCAGGGCCCGAAGGGCCCGCAGGCGGAGAACGTCTCCCCGGCCTAAGGTGCCTGGGTCGGCGAACACGCACGACTAGAGCAGTACCCAAGGAGCCCCGCTCCGTGCCTCCGGGCACGAGCGGGGCTCCTGCCTTTCCCGTCGGGCCTCCCGTCGGGACGGTACGTGAGCACGGACGTACGCTTCGTGGCCGTGCCGTCGAAGCGCGTGCCGCGGTGACCTGCCGCGAGAACCGCCCCCGTCCCGTCGCGGTTACGTAGGCTGGACACATGACCGAACGGAAACCCCCCGGCGTCGACTTCGAGTCATTCGTGGACAAGCAGATCCGCGAGGCGGCGGAGCGCGGCGAGTTCCGGAACCTGCCCGGCTTCGGCAAGCCCTTCGCGGACGACTCGGCGCCCTACGACGACCTGTGGTGGATCAAGGGCAAGATGCACCGCGAGGGCGGCTCGGTACTGCCCCCCTCGCTCGCCCTGCGCAAGGAGGCCGAGGACGCGCGGGAGGCGGTGGCCGCCGCCGTCTCCGAGAGCCAGGTCCGGCGCATCCTCGGCGAGATCAACACCAAGATCGCCGCGGCCCTCGCCCGGCCGCCGGCCGGTCCGCCGCTGGGCCTCCGGCCCTTCGACGTCGACGAGACGCTGGAGTGGTGGCGCGAGGAGCGGTCGGACCGGGAGCAGCGGGGGTAGTCCCCGCACCGTCAGGGGGGTGTCGTGCCGGTCGGGGCCCCGTCCCGCCCGACCGGATCTCCGGGCGAGAGGAGCCCCCATGAACAGCGCCGGTCTGCTGGTCGACTCGTTCGGCCGGATCAGGGAGGTCGTCCACGAGGCCGTGGAGGGCCTGGACGACGCGGAGCTCGCCGCACGGGTCACGCCGGACGCCAACCCGGTCGCCTGGCTCGTCTGGCACCTCACCCGCGTCCAGGACGACCATCTCGCGGACGCCTTCGGCACCGCCCAGCTGTGGACCTCGGACGGCTGGGCGGACCGCTTCGCCCTGCCCTTCCCCGAGCACGCCACCGGCTACGGCCAGACCCGTGCCCAGGTGGGGAGGGTCCGCGCCCCGGGAGACCTCCTGCTGGGCTACCACGACGCCGTGCACGCCCGGACCGTCGACCTGGTCGGCGGGCTGACCGACGCCGATCTGGACCGGATCGTGGACGCGTCCTGGGACCCGCCGGTGACCCTCGGCGTCCGGCTCGTCTCGGTGATCGCGGACGACCTCCAGCACGCGGGCCAGGCGGCGTACGCACGGGGTCTGTTGAACGCGCAAACATAGGGCAACCATCCGGGGTCCCCACGTGTCTGACGGTACGACACGTGGGGATTCCCCTGTGTGCTTGCCGAGGGCGCCGCCGACCGCACGCCGCACCCTCTCCGGGGGAGGAACGTTTCATCTTGTCGAGCACCGCCGCATCCCGCCGCCGCCTCGCCGCGGCCGTCACCGTCACCCTGGCCGTCACGCTGGCCGCCGGAACCGTCGGGGCGCCGGCGTTCGCGGCGCCGGCCGCCGTCGCGCCGCCGAGCGGCGCCGCGCAGGCGACTTCGGCGGCCCTGACCTTCCCGAGGAGGGCCGAGATCGCCTTCTCGGGCACGACGGGGTTCCTCTCCAGCGACGGACTGTGGACCGGATACGACGGCGTCACGGCCCAACGCGGCTTCTCCCACGACTGGCAGGCCACCGGGGCGCCCGACCTCATGGCGACGGACGGGGCGTTCGAGTCCCGGATCTTCGACGTGGCCAGGGGCACCACGGTGCTCCACATCAACAGCCAGATCCAGGGGCCGATCGGGACGTTCGTGGGAGCCGCCGGCACCTCGCTCTTCACGTACACCCAGACCCGCGCCTTCCTGATGCACACCAGGTCCGGCGCCACGACGACCAGCCGCGCGGTGACAGGAGTACCGGCCGGCGCCTCGGACGTCTCCGTCCAGGCCGGCAACGCGTCGTACGGTGTGGTCACCTACTCGGCGACGGTGGACGGCACGCCGAAGCGGTACCGGGGGCTCGTCGACCTGGCCGCCGGAGGAGTCGTCGAGACCTACGAGGTACCGGCGGACATCTCGGGCAACGCCGCCGTCTCGGACGAGGTCGTCGCCTGGTCCGAGGGCGGCGACGTGGTCGTGATCACGCGGGCCACGGGTGCGCGGAAGCGCATCGCCGCCAACCGGACCGGCACGCCGAGTCACGTCGGTCTGATGGGCGACTGGGTGACCTACACGACGGCCTCGGCGATCGACCACGGCAACGCCATCGCCCACCACCTGACCGACGGCCGCACCCTCAGATTCCTCTACGAGGCCACCTCGGTCGTCAGCGACCCGAGCGGCTTCCAGCTCCTCCGGGGCACCGACCAGGGTGTCGAGGGGCTCTACCGACTCGCGTTGGGCACCGACGGAACCCCGGCCGTCACCCTTGTCGCTCCCCTGGCACCGATCCCGCCGCTCCGGTTGCTCGGGCACACCGTGCCGGCCGTCGCCGACCTCGACCGGCCGGGCGATCACACCATCGCGTGGAAGTTCAGCGCGAACTTCGACGGCTGGGCCGAGGTGCGGCATGTGAAGACCGGCATGTCGAGAATGGTGTTCGCCGGGCTGGACGGCCTCATGCCGGCCGAGATCGACCTGCAGGATCCGCGCCGGGACGCGCTGCCCAACGGTGACTACACGTGGACGGTGGACGTCACAGGAGAGGGAGGCTACGTCCTGAAGAAGTCCGGCACGTTCCGGATCACGCGGAAGACCAAGCCGCACGACTTCGACGACAACGGTTCCGCCGACCTCCTCGCGCGGGACGCGAGCGGGACGCTGTGGAGCCGTCAGGGGCTCGGCGGCCCGCTGAAGGTGGGTACCGGCTGGGGCGTGTACGACCGGATCGAGGCGGCCGGGAACCTCGGCGGCTCCGCGGTGGGCGACGTCGTCGCGCGGGACAGGACCGGGGTCCTGTGGCTGCACAAGGGCACCGGCGACGGCCGGTTGGCGAACCGGATCCGGGTCGGCACGGGGTGGAACACGTACGGCCTCCTCGCGGGGGGCAGCGACGTCACCGGCGACGGCCGGCCCGACCTCCTCGGCGTCAACGCGGCCGGCGTCCTCTGGGTCCACCAGGGCACCGGCAGGGACACCGCGCCGTTCGCCGCCACGCGCAGGAGCGCCGGCACCGGCTGGGGCGTCTACAACGAGATCGCGGCCGTCGGGAACGTCGCCGGAGCCGCCGCGGGCGACCTCGTCGCCCGCGACCGGGCCGGTGTCCTCTGGCTCCACCTCGGCAAGGGCGACGGCACGTTCGCGCCGCGTGTCCGGATCGGCTCCGGCTGGAACGAGTACACCCAGCTGGTCGCCGTCGGCGACGCCGACCGCGACAGCCGCAACGACCTGGTCGCGTACAGCCCGGTCGGCGGCCAGGTCTACCTCTACTCCGGCACGGGCAGGTGGCAGGCCCCGTTCAAGGGGCGCGTGAGCACGGCGTACCGCGCCGAGGGCGCCACGTACGACCACTGGTCCTGATCGCCCGCGTCCCACCGGCCGGGGCGCCCGCGCCGGCCGATGGGACGACGGACCGAATCCGGCCACACGGCCGTACAACCACCGGCGCACACCACGAGTCTCATCGGGCGGGGGCACGCACGCGTGTGCGAACCGCCCGCTACTCACAGGGGGAAACACTTGCTCTCCGTACGCTCCACCCAGCGGCGTCTCGGCGCGTCCGTCGCCACCGTCCTCGCCGTGACGCTCGGCGCGGGCGCGCTCACCGTCCCCGCGGCCTCGGCCGCGGTGCTCCCGGCCGCCGGGGCGAGCACGACCGGCACGACACAGCAGGCCGCGGTCGCCTTCCCCGGCGGCGCCGCCGTGATCATCGCCTCGGGCACGACCGGCTTCCTCAGCTACGACAAGACGGTCCCCGAGTACCGCTGGACGCCGTACGACGGCGGCGCGCCGACCGTCATGCCCGGGGTCCCCGCCACGACGGGCACCGGCAGCGGCGACCTGGTCGTCTCCGTCGAGTCCGACAAGGTGTCGCTGCGCGACATGGGGACGAACGGCACGCTCCACAGCGTCTGGCTGGGCACCCTCGACGGCCCCGGCGGCGAGGGCAGCGTCACCGTGGCCTACGGCGGGGCCGCCGGCAGCGCCCTCTTCACCACCGTGAAGCGCGAGGCCGGCCTCTCCCTCGTCCAGCACGTCCAGGGCAAGAGCCCCGTCACCGTCACCGGCCTGCCCACCGGCCTGCAGTACGCCAGGGTGCACCCCGGCACCGCCGAGCACGCCCTGGTCACCTACGTCACCGCCGCGGGCGCGCGCCACCGCGCGGTGCTCGACCTCGCCACCGGCGCGGTGACGGAGACGTACGAGACCCCCGCGTCCGCCACCTACGGCGACGTCGCCGTCTCCGCGACCAGCATCGCCTGGGTCGAGTACGACACGAACGCCCACACGGCCCGCGTGGTCGTCCGCGCCCGCGGCGGGAGCGCGACCGACACGATCGTGCCGCTGGGCGAGACCTGGATGCTCGGCGCGATCGAGATCGGTCTCGTCGGCGACCGGCTGACCGTCTCGCAGCGCGGCGGCCTCGACAGCACCGCGCCCGACCCGCTGCACGCCCTCACCGCCCACAGCCTCACGGGCGGCGCCGCGGTCCCGCTCCTGGACCACGTCACCTCGGCCGTCGCCACGGCCGACGGCGGCCAGTTGGTCCGCGGCGGCCGGATCGACGGCGGCGAGGGGCTCTACCGGATCACCCCCGGCCAGGACGGCACGCCCGTCGCCACGCTCGTCGCCTCGACCGGCAAGCCGACCGGGCTCGTGTTCACGAAGCCGGCGGACGTGCCGGCCACGGTCGAACTCGACAGGTACCGCGGCAACGTCACCTTCAAGTGGCACCTGAACCGCGGCAACGCGGACTACCGGGTGACCCTGCGCCACGTCCGGACCGGCAAGAGCATCACCGTCTCCCGGCCGCAGATCGGAACCGACCTCGTCGCCCACCTCGACTGGCGCGGCGACCTGTTCAGCGAGGCCGGGCCCGTCCCCGACCTCAGCGCGTACAACGGCGCGTACACCTGGGAGATCACCTCCAGGCCGCTCAACGGCATCGGCACGCCGATCACGGACCAGGGCACCTTCACCGTCGTCCGCAAGGCCAACCCGCACGACTTCGACGACAACGGCTCCCCCGACCTCCTGTCGCGGGACACCGGCGGCGTCCTGTGGCGGGACAGCACCTTCGACAGCCCGTACACCCACGAGATCACCTCGCAGCGCTCGCGGGTGGGAGCCGGCTGGAACGTCTACGACCGCGTCGAGGCGGCCGGTGACATCGCCGGTTCGACCGTCGGCGACCTCGTCGCCCGCGACAAGGCCGGCGTCCTCTGGCTCTACCAGGGCGACGGACGCGGCAGCTTCACGACCCGTACCCGGATCGGCGGCGGCTGGCAGGTCTACGACCGGATCGCGGCCGGCAGCGACCTGGACGTCGACGGCCGTCCCGACCTCGTCGCCACCGACAAGGCCGGCGTCATGTGGCTCTACAAGGGCACCGGCAAGGCCAACGCCCCCTACACCGGCCGCACCCGCGTCGGCGCCGGCTGGAACGTCTACGACCACCTCACCGCCACCGGCGACCTGTACGGCGTCGACGCCCCCGCCGGCGACCTCGTCGCCCGCGACAAGGCCGGCGTCCTCTGGCTCTACGAGGGCGACGGACGCGGCAGCTTCCGCACCCGCATCAGGATCAGCGCCGGCTGGAACTCCTTCTCCGACATCGTCGGCTCCGGCGACGTCAACCGCGACGGCATCCCCGACCTCGTCGCCCGCGACGCGGTCAACCACCACGCCTACGCGTACCTCGGCACGCACATCAAGAACCGGCCGCTCGACAACCCCCGGCTGACCGAACTCGAAGCGAACAAGGCGTACAACCTTTTCTCCTGACTGATTGTCTGATCGGACGGTATGCACGGACATGTGCCTGCCGTCCGATCTCTCTTCAAGGAGATGCCCGTGACCCCAGGCACGACCCGGCTCCGGCTCACCGCCGCCGTCGTCACCGTCCTCACGATCACCGCGGGCGCGGCGTTCACCGCCGCCCCGGCCGGTGCGGCGCCCGTGACCGGTACGGTCTCCGCCGCCCCGGCGGCGGACCCGCGGCCGGGGTACGTGCTCGGCGCGAACGTGGACGTCGTCAGCTGGGGCAGGAGCGGCTTCCTCGGCTCCACCAGCAGATCCCTCTACCCCGAAGGGGTGGAGACGGTGTACCGCTGGTATCGGGCGGACGGCACGTCGACCTTCCTCGCACGGTCCGTGGAGGGGGAGCAGACCATGACGGGCGACCTCGGCGGCTCCGACATCGTGGCGAAGAAGTCCTACGTCTCGGGCAGCACCCGGATCGAGCTCCGCGACATGGCCGCGCCCGCCGGCACGGCCCCCGTCGTCTTCGACCTCACTGCACGGGGTTCCGGGTACACGTACCTGGCCACGGCGGGCTTCGGCATCCTCGTCGAGGTGGGACCCACCAACGGCCCGAAGGAGCTGCGTCTCCTCACCAAGAGCGGCGCCACGGTCTCCGAACGCAAGGTCACCGGAGTCCCGGCGACGTTCGGCAGCGCCGTCGGGGGGGTGACAGGGACGCCCGACGCGGCCGTCCTCTCGTACTACCCGGTCCGCGAGGGCGGCAAGACCGGTGTGGTCGTGGTCGACCTGACCGCCGGCGCGGTGACGCGTACGTACGATCCCCTGCCGTACGGCACGGACGGCTATCGGCGGGCGACGGCCTCATCGACGAAGCTCGCGGTGTGGCGGGGCGCGGACCTGGTCGTGACCGACCGTGCCACCGGGACGGACACGTCGGTCCCCGTCGGCCGGGCCACGGCTCCCGCGCTGGTCGGTCTGCTCGGCGACTGGGTCGCCTACGGCACGCGCACCGGCCCGTACGCGCACCAGGACGGCCCCCTCCAACAGTTCACGGCCCGCTCGCTCGCCGACGGCCGGACGGTCGGGCTGCTCGATTCCGCGACGGGCGAGGTGGTGCGCGCCCCGGACGGCACCCTCCTCGTCGAGGGCCGGACCGCCGCGAAGGGCGAGGGCGTCTACCGGATCGCCCCGGGCGCCGACGGCACCCCGGTCGCCGAACTCGTCTTCGCCACCGGCGAGTCGGCTCCGCTGGCCGTCCTCTCGACGGACTTCGCCCCCGTCCTCGACCTCGACGCCGCGCGGTACGGGCAACTCGGCATGGAGTGGTCGCTGTCCCACGGCGCGTTCTCCTACACCCTGGAGATGATCCACAAGCGGACCGGCGAGAAGTTCGTCCACACCGGCAGGGACGACGTCTACACCTACGGCAGGCTGGCCTTCTCCTGGGACGCCGCGGCCGCCGGCGCCACCACCGGGAGCGCCACGCGCGGGAATCCGTACAACGGCGACTACACCTGGAACCTGACCGTCACGCCGGACAACGGCGTCGGCCCCGACGTCCACGCCACCGGGGAGGTCAGGATCGTCCGCAAGCCGAAGATGCACGACTTCGACGACAACGGCTCTCCCGACGTGCTCTTCCGCGACGAACTCGGCTACCTGGGGGGCATCGACACCCGGTACGACACCGAGTCCCGGCGGGTCGAGTCCACCGGGCGAACCCAGTCCTTCGGCGGCGGCTGGAACGGCTACAAGCTGATCTCCGCCGTCGGCGACATCGCCGGGACGACCGCGCCGGACGTCGTCGGCCGGGACACCGCCGGCGTCCTCTGGCTGCACCAGGGCACCGGCGACACCCGCAACCCCCTCGCCGACCGCGTCCGCATAGGCGCCGGCTGGAACATCTACACCCAGCTCACCGGCGGCAGCGACGTCACCGGCGACGGCCGCGCCGACGTCCTCGCCACCGACACCGCCGGCGTCATGTGGCTCTACAAGGGCACCGGCAAACCCACCGCACCCCTCGCCAACCGCGTCAAGGTCGGTGCCGGCTGGAACATCTACAACCAGATCACCGCCGTCGGCGACATCGGCGGAGCCCCCGCGGGGGACTTCGTCGCCCGTGACAAGGCCGGCGTCCTCTGGCTCTACCTCGGCCGGGGCAACGGCACCTTCACCACCCGCGCACGGCTCGGAGCCGGCTGGAACGAGTACAGCCGGCTCGTCGGCGTCGGGGACGCGACCGGGGACGGCCGCGCCGACCTTTACGCGTACGGGCCGAACCACTCCTCGTACGTCTACGCGGGGTCGGGAAGCCCCTCGATGCCCTTCGCGCGCCGGACGCCCACCGACCTGCTGATCTTCGGCAGCACCAGCGGCGACCCGTACGTCACCCACGTCACCTGACAGCCCGCGTCCGACCGTTCCGATCCGAGAGGAATCGATTCCCTTGTCTCCCTCCCGCACAGCACGACGACGCCTCACCGCCGCGGTCCTCACCGCCCTCGCCGTCACCGCCGGTACCGCGGTGACCTCGGTCCCGGCCACCGCGGTACCGGCCGCGGCGGGGACCGCCGCCGGGACGGCGGCGGATCCCGCGCCCGTGCCCGCGGTGCCGGCCACGACGTCCCTCCTCGGCTCGGGTCCGCACGGCTTCCTCGGCTCCACGGAGCACTACGACAGCGAGGGGATGTTCGGCTACGACTACGTCTGGTACCGGCCGGACGGCACGTCCACCCTGCTGTCCAAGGCGTACACCGGGGGGCCCGCGTCCCCGAACGGGTTCGTGTCCGACGTCGTGGCGGTCGCCGACGACCACGACTACCGGGTGATCCGGCTGCACGACATGGCGAAGCCGGCCGGTACGGCCCCGGTCGTGATCGACCTCAAGCAGCTGGGCCCGACGCACCGGTTCGTGGCGGCGTACGGCTCGACGCTCCTGGTGGAGGTGGGGACGTACGACGCGCCGAAGGAGCTGCACCTGGTCACGAAGAACGGGAACAGCCTCGACGACCGCAAGGTCACCGGTGTCCCGGCCGACATCGGCCAGGTGGCCACGGCGAGCGGAGCGGACGGCACCGCCTTCGTCACCTACAGGCTGCCCGGCGCCGGCTACACCAAGAGCGCCCATGCCGTGATCGACCTGGCGTCGGCCGCGGTGACGCGGACGTACCCGCCCCTGACCGCCGGGAACGGCGGCTACTGGAACGCGGCCGTCTCCCCGGAGAAGCTCGCCGTGTGGAGGGGCGCGGACCTGGTCGTGACCGACCGGGCCACCGGCACGGACACCTCGATCGCCGTCGGGCAGGCCGGGGGCGCCTCGACGCTGGGCCTGTTCGGGGAGTGGGTCGCCTACGGCAAGTCCACTGCGCCCGGCGGGGGAAGGGCCGGCGACCCGCTGCTGCCCCTCACGGTCCGCTCGCTCGCCGACGGCCGCACGCTACAGGTGCTCGACCGTGTGTCGGGCGTCGCCCCCGGCCCGGACGGCACCCTTCTCGCCCGCGGCGGCACGGTCGACCAGGGCGAGGGCGTGTACCGGATCGCCGTCGGCGAGGACGGCGTCCCGACCGCCGAACTCATCGCCTCCACCGGCGAGTCGACCGCGCTGACGTTCCTCTCGACGAGCATCGGCCCCGTCGTCGACCTGGACGCCCAGAACAACCGGGTGTACCTGAACTGGAAGCTGTCGCACGGCGACTTCACGTACACGGTGGAGCTGATCCACAAGCGGAGCAGGCAGCGCTACCACCACGAGATGTCGAGCGGCTACGGCAGTTTCGCCTTCCTCTGGCGCGGCAACTTCGCCCGGAGCGAGGGCGATCCGGGCAAGGCGGCGTTCAACGGCGACTACACGTGGGAGCTGACCGCCAAGCCGACCAACGGCATCGGCCCGGACCTGAAGCGGTCCGGCGACTTCACGATCGCCCGCAAGCCCCGGATGCACGACTTCGACGACAACGGGGCCCCCGACCTGCTCTTCCGCGACAGCCAGGGCACCCTGCGCCGCCAGGACACCATGTACGACGTGTGGAAGAGCAAGGTCGTACCCGCCGAGGACCCCGAGTACATCGGCGGCGGCTGGAACGGCTACAAGCTCATCGAGGCGGTCGGCGACGTCGCCGGGACGACCGCGCCGGACGTCGTCGGCCGCGACGCCGCCGGCGTGCTCTGGCTGCACCAGGGCACCGGCGACGAGCGGAAGCCGCTCGCGGACCGCGTCCGCATCGGCGCGGGATGGAACATCTACACCCAGCTCGCGGGCGGCAGCGACGTCACCGGCGACGGCCGGGCCGACGTCCTCGCCACCGACACCGCCGGCGTCATGTGGCTCTACAAGGGCACCGGCAAACCCACCGCACCCCTGGCCAACCGCGTCCGCCTCGGCGGCGGCTGGAACATCTACCCCCAGATCACCGCCGTCGGCAACGTCGCCGGAGCCCCCGCGGGAGACCTCGTCGCCCGCGACAAGGCCGGCGTCCTCTGGCTCTACCTCGGCAACGGCAACGGCACCTTCGCCAGCCGGGTCCGCATCGGCGGCGGCTGGAACCAGTACAGCCAGATCGTCGGCATCGGCGACGCCACCATGGACGGCCGCGCCGACCTGTACGTCTTCGGCCCGCAGAACACCTCGTACGTCTACCCGGGCACCGGCAGCTGGCGGACTCCGTTCGCGACCCGCGTGCCCACCGACGCACTGGTCATCAACAGCTCCGGCTGGGGCATCGACCACGTCACCTGATGCCGTCCGCATCCCCCACGCGCCCCGACACGTCACGCATCCCAGAGGAAACGATCCCCTTGACTCGTTCGCACAGACCCCGCCACCTCGCCGCCGCCGTGACGGCCGTCCTCGCCGTCACCGCGGGCGTCGCCGTCACCGCGGTGCCGGCCGCCACCGCCGCCCCGAACGCCGTGCGGGAGGCGCAGGCGCCGCAGGCCGCCGAGGCGGTGACCACCCTCCCGAGGAACTCGCAGGTCGTCAGCGCCGGAACCACCGGGTTCCTCAGCACGGTCGGGACCCCGACCGGCTCCGAGTACCGCTGGACGAACCACACGACGGGCGTCACCACGGTCCTCGCCGAACCGCTCACCTCCTACATCGGCAGCGGCTCCGACATCGTCTTCTCCCGCAAGCAGGGGGAGAGCGTCTACTGGATCAACGACATGGCCCACCCGAGCGGCATGCGGACGGGCATCACGCCGCCCGCCTCGTACTACGTGCGCGCGGCCGTCGGCTCGTCGCTCGTGGCGTCCTCGGTCAGCGAGACCGACCAGCTCAGCGTCGTCCTGCTCCGCAAGGACAGCGGCACGACGGGCATCACCACCACCCCCGTGCGGACCGGCACCGACGGCAAGGGCATCCCGGCCGACGCGCGGCTCGGCAGGATCGCCCTGACGGCCCCCGGCATCGCCGTCCTCCAGTACTCCACGGGCACCCTCGACGACGCCCGGTACTACGCCGCCGCCGTGGACACCTACACCGGCGAGGTACTGGAGACGCTCCCGGCGGGCACGAAGCCGATCGCCGCCTCCTACGCGACCGCCACGCACTGGTCCTGGATCGAGTACACGAACCCCGACCGGGTCCGCCTCTTCACCGCCCCGCGCGGCGGCCTCGGCTCGCCCGCGTCGACCTCCACCGACCTCGGGTACCTCGACGGCGGCTCCGGCATGCACGTGGGCGTCGTCGGCGACTGGGTCACCTACGCCCGGCCGTTCGGCGGCTCGGCCGACTCCCCGTCGGCGCTCTACCCGCTGACCGCGCGTTCCCTCACGGACGGGAGGACCGTCAAGCTCCTGGACCACGTGGCCACCGTCTCCACCGCCTCCGACGGCTCCCTCCTCGTCCGCGGCGGCACCCTCGCCCAGGGCGAGGGCATCTACCGGATCGCGCCGGGCGGCGACGGCACCCCGGCCGCCACCCTCGTCGCGGGCACCGACGCGCCGACGGCACTCAAGCTCACGGGCAACGACGTCCCGCCCGTCGTCGACCCGGACCAGAACGGCGGCACGACGACCTTCACCTGGGGCCTCTCCCGCGGCAACGCCTCCGGCACCGTCACCCTGCGGCACACCCGCACCGGCAGGGCGGAGACGATCAGCTTCTCCGGCCTCGGCGACACCGTCGCCAACACGGGCACGGTCCGGTTCAAGTGGCAGGGCACGCTCACCGGCTTCTCCGCGTACAACGGCGACTACACCTGGGACTTCCGCGCCAAGCCGAACAACGGCATCGGCCCGGAGGTGCGGCAGACCGGCGCCTTCAAGGTGGTCCGCAAGCCCGCCGGGCACGACTACACGGACAACGGCACCCCCGACCTGCTGCTCCGGGACTCCGCCGGCCGGCTGTGGCGCGACGACCTCGTCAAGGGCCAGTTCTCGGACTACATCCACGAGACCGAGCACAAGCTGCTCGGCGCCGGCTGGAACGCCTACGACCAGATCGAGGCCGTCGGCAACGTCGCTGGCGGCAGCGCCGGCGACCTCGTCGCCCGCGACACCGCCGGCGTCCTGTGGAGCTACCTCGGCAAGGGCGACGGCACCTTCGCCACCCGCACGAAGATCAGCGCGGGCTGGCAGGGCTACAACAAGATCACCGGTGGCAGCGACGTCACCGGCGACGGCTGGGCCGACCTCTTCGCCACCGACACCGCCGGCGTCCTGTGGCTCTACCAGGGCACCGGCAACTGGAAGACCCCCTACTCGGGCCGCACCCGCGTCGGCGCCGGCTGGAACGGCTTCAACCAGATCGTCGCCACCGGCGACCTCATCGGCACCGCCCACGGCGACCTCGTCGCCCGCGACACCGCCGGCGTCCTGTGGCTCTACCCCAGCACCGGCGGCGCCGGCTTCGGCGCCCGCGTCCGCCTCGGCGGCGGCTGGGGCGGCTTCACCCACCTCGTCGGCACCGGCGACGCCGACCGTGACGGCCGCAGCGACCTCCTCGCCTACTCCCCCACCGGCGGCACGCTCGTCTACGTCGGCACGGGCAACCCGTCGGCGCCCCTCACCCGCACCTACACCTCGCTGTACCCGTCGGGCTCGACCTCGTACAACCTGATCGGCTGAGCAGGACACCCGTCCCGTCCCCCCCGGCGTCGCCCCGCCGTGGGGACGGGACAGGCGAAAGATCGAACTGGTGAAGGAGATGCGCACAACCCTTCGCCGCCCCCAAGAGTCCCCTCCTTGACGGCGGATCACCGCCGCCGCAGCACTCCGGGGGGAAGGATCCCTTTGATCCGCGTTCACACACCTCAGCGCCTGCTCGTCACGGCCGTCACGGCCGTCCTCGCCGTCACCGCCGCGGGCATGACCACCCCCGCGGCTGCGGCGCCCTCCACCACCGCGTTCACGGCCGCCGCCCTCGCGGTCACGGCGGGCGAGCAGGACGCTGCCCCCGCCCTGCCCGCCGGCTCGCACCTCGCCGCCGGAGGCCCGTCGGGCGTCCTGACCTCCGTCGCCACCGAGACGGGGACCGAGTACCGCTGGACGCGGTACTCGACCGGCGTCACCACCGTGCTCCCTCCCGGCCCCTACCTGGGCAGCGTCGGGACCGACCTCGCCGTGACGTCCGCGGAGGGCGTCCACACGCTGTACGACCTCGGCACCGGCGCGGACCCCGTCGTCGTGGACACCACCGCCCTGGGCCCGAACGCCGACCTCCAGCGCCTGGCCGGATCCACCCTCGTCATGGCCCGGCCGAACGCCGTCGGCGGCACCGAGGTCCACCTCGTCGACAAGCCGGAAGACACGGTCGTCGACCGCACCGTCACCGGCCTGCCCGCGAACGCGTGGGTCTACCGCTACGAGGTGTCCACCCCCGACACCCTGCTCCTCGCCTACAACACGGCCGGTGCCCCCGGGAAGCACCTCGCCATCGTGGACGTCGCCACCGGCGCCGTCACGGACACGAGGCCCCTCCCCTTCGTCGCCAACGAGGGCGACGCCACCGCCACCGCCCGCCTCGTGGCCTGGACCGAGCCCGCCGCCGACGGCTCCGTAACGCTGGCCGTGGCCCCCCGCGGCGACACCTCGGTCACGCGCACCCCGCTCGGCACCGGCAACGTCCAGGTCGAGCTCCTCGGCGACCAGTGGGTGACGTACGGCGTCGGCTCCTACCGACAGACCGCCCCCAACCCCCTGCACGGCCTCACCGCCCGCTCCCTGACGACCGGAAGGACCGTCAAGCTCCTCGACAGCATGGAGCGCGTCGTCGGCGACGCCCACGGCGGGCTGCTCGTGCGGGGCGGCACCGCCGCCCACGGCGAAGGCGTCTACCGCGTCTCCGTCGACGCCGCCGGCGCCCCCACCGCCACCCTCGTCGCGACCACCGGCGAGCCCACCGCCATCGGCGCGGTGACCCGGCAGACCCCCGGCACCGTCGACTTCGGCACGGGCGGGAACGCCCGGTGGTCGTGGGAGTTCGACCGGGGCAACGTCGAACTCCGGCTCCAGCTGACCCACACCGCCACCGGCCGGCGGTGGACGTCCGAACCCCAGCACCTGGACCGGGCGCACGTCCTCGGGGTCGAGTGGACCGGCATGACCGACAACCGCACCTCCGCTCCCAACGGCGCCTACACCTGGCGGATGACCGCCCGCCCCACCGACGGCATCGGCCCGGTCCTGGAGCGGACCGGCGCCCTCACCGTCGCCAACAGGCCCGCCCCCCACGACTTCTCCGACAGCGGCGCCCCCGACCTCCTGGTCCGCGACGGCTCGGGCCGGCTCCTCGGCTACGACGCCCGCCAGACCCTGTACGAGACCGGGCGATGGGGCACCCCGTCGCAGCGCGAGCGCGTCGACCACGGCCCCGGCTGGAACGCCTACGACCGCCTCACCGTCCCCGGCGACGCGGGCGGCTCCGCCCACGCCGACGTCCTCGGCCGCGACAGGACCGGTGTCCTCTGGCTCCACCAGGGCACCGGCAAGGGCTTCTCGCCCCGGACGCGGATCGGCGGCGGCTGGCAGATCTACGACCAGCTCGCCGCCGGCAGCGACGTCACCGGCGACAACCGCCCCGACCTCGTCGCCACCGACAAGGCGGGCGTCATGTGGCTCTACAAGGGCACGGGTTCGTCCTCCACCCCGTACGCGAACCGTGTCCGCGTCGGCGCCGGCTGGACCATCTACGACCGGGTCACCGCCACCGGCAACATCGCCGGAGCACCCGCCGGCGACCTCCTCGCCCGCGACAGGGCCGGCGTCCTGTGGATGTACCTCGGCAAGGGCGACGGCACCTTCGCCACCCGCATCCGCGTCGGCGCCGGCTGGAACCGCTACTCCGACATCGTCGGCGTCGGCGACACCAACCGCGACGGCCGCCCCGACCTCGTCGTCCAGGGCGTCGCCGGCGGCACCCACGAAACCCTCGCCCACTACCTCGGCACCGGCGACTGGCGCGCGCCCTTCGGCTCCCGCCAGGGGGTCTACAACCCGGAGCCGCTCGGCACCGGCGACGTCACCCTGTTCTGACCCTCGGACCACCCCGAGCGCCCCGACCCCTTCAAGGAAGGCATCCCCCCTTGCTCCGCACCCGCGCCCGTGCTCCGTTCCGCCTCGCCGCAGCCGCCGCCCCGGTCGGGGCGGCGGTGACCGCCGACGACCCGGTGCAGGACGAGACCGTCGGCAAGGGCGACGGCACCTTCGACACCCGCATCCGCGTCGGGGGCGGCTGGAACGAGTTCGCCACCACCTTCGGCATCGGCGACGCCGACCGTGACGGCCGCAACGGCCTGGTGGCCCTCGACGACAGCGGCATGCCGTACCTCTACAAGGGCACGGGCAGCCGGCGCGCCCCCTTCCAGGGCCGCACTCCCGCCTACTCCTATGCCCGCCTTCCCATCAGCACGTTCTGAACAGCGGCCGCGGTGTCTTTGCACCGCGCCATCCCAGGGGGTAACACCATGAAGCACGCACACACACGTCACGGCCGGCGGCTGGCCGTAGCGGTCACGGCGGTCCTGGCGGTCACGGCCACGGCCGGGACGCTGGTGACCGCTCCCGTGGCGGGGGCCACGGTCGTGGCGGGGGTGCAGGACGCGTCGGTGACGCTGCCGGCGGGCGAGGTCCTCGCCAGCGCGGGCACGACCGGGTTCCTCACCTCGAAGGACGACGGGACCGGCGGGGCCACGCTGACGTGGACGAAGTTCGCCGACGGGTCGAGGACGACGATTCCGGGGGCGTACGGCCTCCCGACGCGCTCGGACACCGTGATCGCGCAGCAGGACGGACAGTTCGTCCTGCGGGACATGGCCTCGGGCGGCTACCCCGTCTACGTGAAGCCGGCCGGGCGCATCGAGGACTACATGGTCGTCGGGGCGGTGGGCTCGACGGTGTACCTGAGCGCGCCCAACAACAACGGCGCCCAGGACCTCTACCGGCTGACCCGGGTGAACGGGGTGCAGCAGCAGGAGAAGATCTCGTACCAGATCGACGCGCAGAACTTCCGGGTCATGGCGCACTCGGGCGCCGACGTCCTCATCCTCTTCACCCGGAAGGGGAGCGGCGACACGCACACGTACTGGCAGGCGACGGCGAGCGTGCTCGGCGGCTTCATGCGGACGCCGTGGACCACCGGGGCCCGCGTGTCGAGCGCGACCGCCGCGATCTCCCCGTCGTACCTCGCGTGGACGGAGTACCCGGACGGAGTCACGCGGCTGGCCGTGCAGAAGCGGAGCGAGTACGCCCCGTTCAAGAGCATCAACCTGGGAGTGGGGACCGGTGGCGAGCTCGTCGGGTTCTCCGGGGACTGGGTGCTGTACGGGGTGCCGGGCGGGCTGAACGCGTCCGTCCGCAACCCGCTGCACGCGCTGACCGCGCAGAACCTCGTCACGGGGGCGACCACCACCCTGCTCGACCACTTCACGGCGGCGACGGTCACGCCGGACGGGATCGTCGTCCAGGGCGGCAGGATGACCGACGGCGAGGGACTGTTCAGGATCACCGAGTCCGCCACCGAGCCGCAGGTTGCGCTCGTGGCACCGACGCCCGGTGCCTCGTCGACGCCGTCCGTGGTCGGCAGCAAGGTCCCGGCCGTGGCCCAGCTGGACCGCAACGGCGGGCTCGTGCCGATGGAGTGGACGCTCTCGCGCTCCAACGTGACCCTCGACGTGACGCTGCGGCACAACGCGACCGGGAAGGCGTTCACGAAGCGCCTGGTGGAGCCGACGGCTCCGGCGCGGCTCACCTGGGACGGCCTGACGGGCGGGGTGAGCGCCCCGAACGGCGCCTACACGTGGCAGGTCGTCGCGACGCCGCTGAACGGCATCGGCGGCCAGGGCTACGCGACCGGCTCCTTCACGGTGGCCCGACAGGCCAACCCCCACGACCTCACCGACAACGGCTCCCCCGACCTCCTCGCGCGGGACGCCTCCGGCACCCTGTGGCGGGACGACACCCTCGACTGGCCGGTGGCCGGCCAGGTGACGCCGGCGAAGCCGCGCGTGAAGGTCGGTGCCGGGTGGAACGCGTACAACCTGATCGAGTCGGCGGGGAACATCGCGGGCGCCCCCGCCGGTGACCTCATCGCCCGGGACACGACCGGTGTCCTGTGGAGCTTCCTCGGCAAGGGCGACGGCACGTTCGCGAACCGCGTCAAGATCGGCCCCGGCTGGGGCGTCTACACCGCGATGGCCCCGGGCTCCGACCTCACCGGCGACGGAAAGGCCGACATGGTCGCCACCGACACCGCCGGCGTCCTCTGGCTCTACAAGGGCACCGGCGCCTGGAACGCGCCCTACTCCGGCCGCACGAGGCTCGGACCGGGCTGGGGCGCCTACAACCAGATCACCGCCACCGGCAACATCTCCGGCGGCCCGGCCGGCGATCTCGTCGCACGGGACGCGTCGGGCGTGCTGTGGCTGTACCAGGGCAAGGGCGACGGCACGTTCGCGGGCCGCGTGCGGATCGGCGGGGGCTGGAACGCGTACAGCCAGCTGGTGGGCGTCGGGGACGCGAACAACGACGGGCGGCCCGACCTCCTCGCCTACGGCGCCGCCGGCACCCACGTGTTCCTGGGCACGGGCTCGTGGTCGGCCCCCTTCACCAAGTCGACGACGCCGCTGTACGCGGGCGAGGGAACGAAGTTCACCTCGGTGTCGTGACGCGGGCGACCCCGGCGTACAACCTTTCGAAACCCTCTTGAGTCTTGTGGGCGTGGAGGTGCCCGCCACGCCCGCAACTCTGGGGGAGGAACACCGTTTTGTCCGGAGCACGTACGTCCCGCCACCGGCTCGCCGCCGCCGTCGCACTCGCCGTCACCGTCGGCACGCTCTCGGCCGCGCCGGCGGCGGTGGCCACGACCACGGCCGCCGGCGAGGCGGCCCCCGGTGCCACGACGGAACAAGGCCCCCTCGCCATGCCGGCCGGCGCGCAGGTCGTCGGCAGCGGCCCTTCGGGGTTCCTTGCGACGCACCTGGAGGGCACGACGCGCGTCTACACGTGGACGCGGCACGAGGACGGTGTCCAGACCCGGCTGCCCGGGTCGCGGTACGCGGCGAGCCCCGGCACGGACATCGTCGTGCGCATCGAGGGCACCACGTACACGTACGTCGACATGTCCACCGGGGCCGAGGTGGCGGCCTTCGACACCGCCACGTTCGGCGGAGCCTATTCGCTGTTCCACCACACGGGCACCACGCTCGTCGCGGCCACCTACGTGAACAACCATCGCGAAGTGCACCTGTTCAGCAGGGACGGGCAGGGGCGGCTCGTCGACCGCAAGTTGACCGGCGTGCCCGACGACGCCGCCTACATGCGCTTCGACACCGGAGCGCGGTCCGGCACCGGCGCGCCGGACACGCTCCTCGTCCTCTACGGCACCCGCCCGGACCGCGTGGAGAAGTACCGGGTGGCGCTGGTGGACGTGGCCACGGCCGCCGTAGTGGAGACGTACGACGCCCCCGGGACCCGATCGACGTCCGCCTCGGCCGTGTCGTCGACCCACGCGGTCTGGACCGAGTGGCCCAGCCCGGGCGGGTTGGCCCTCGCCGTGACCCGGCGGGGCAGCACGGAGACCGAGCGACTGCCCCTGGGCAAGGCGTACTCCTCGTCCAGCGTGAAGCTGATGGGCGACTGGGTCGTCTACGGCACGCTCGGCGGGGGCACCTCGACCCTCTCCACCCCTCTTCACAAGCTGACCGCGCGCTCGCTGAAGACCGGCGAGACGGTCGAGCTCCTGGACCACGCGTCCAACGTCACACAGTCCGCCGACGGCTCCCTGATGGTCACCGCCGGCACGGTCGCCCAGGGCGAGGGCATCTACCGGATCGCCCCGGACGAGACGGGCAGGCCCGCCGCGTCCCTCCGGGTGACCACCGGCGTCCCGACGGTCCTCACCGTCAAGGGCGAGACCGCGCCTCCCAGCGGCGTGGTCGACCTCGACCGCAACGGCGGCTCGCTGAAGACGTCGTGGACGTTCAACCGCCACAATGCCACGGTGCGCCTGGTCATCCGGCACACCGGGACCGGCAGGCAGTGGGACTCCCTCGCCCAGGCGCCGCGCACGGCGGACAAGCCCTTCGACATCACCTGGGACGGCACCTTCAACGGCACCGGCGCCGGCCTTCCCGCCCACAACGGCGACTACACCTGGACGATGACGGCGCAGCCCGCCAACGGCATCGGCCCGGACGTCGTCCGGAACGGCGCCTTCACGGTGGCCCGCGCGGTGCGCCCGCACGACTTCAACGACAACGGATCGCCGGACCTGCTGATCCGCAGCCGCCAGGGCCTCCTGAACGCCTTCGACGGCAAGCACGTCCTGAACACCGCGGAGACCAACGTCTTCCAGCCTCACGCCCTCGGCGCCGGCTGGGGCGTGTACGACGAGATCCTCACTCCTGGCAACGCCGCCGGCACCCCGTACCCCGACCTCCTCGGCCGCGACAGGACCGGCGTCCTCTGGCTGTACCAGGGCACCGGGAAGGGCTTCTCCACGCGCGCCCGCATCGGCGGCGGGTGGCAGATCTACAACAAGCTCGCCGCCGGCAGCGACGTCACCGGCGACGGCCGAACCGACCTCCTCGCCACCGACACAGCAGGCGTCATGTGGCTCTACAAGGGCACGGGATCGACCTCCACCCCGTACGCGAACCGTGTCCGCGTCGGTGCCGGATGGAACATCTACGACCGGGTCACCGCGACCGGCAACCTCGCCGGAGCCCCCGCGGGCGACCTCGTCGCCCGCGACAAGGCCGGCGTCCTCTGGACGTACCTCGGCAAGGGGGACGGCACCTTCGACACCCGCACCCGCGTCAGCGGCGGCTGGAGCAGGTTCGACACCCTCGTCGCCGCGGGCGACACCGACGGCGACAGCAGGAACGACCTCGTCGCCTACGACCGTGACACCGACTCCGTCACATCCGTCATCCTGTACCGGGGAACGGGCAGCTGGAAGGCACCCTTCGCGTCCGGCTCCTCGCTGTACAACTACCCCCTGCACAACATGGACCCGTCGGGCATCGCCCTCGGCGGATACGGCGAGACCGTCCACTGACGGGTTCCCGAAGCGGCCGGCGCCCCGGATGCGAGGACGACGTAGCATCCGGGGCGTGATCACCGAGAACCCCGCCCCCGTACCCGCCCACACCCACGTCCTCTTCGACGTCGACGGCACGCTGATGGACGCCGTGGCCAACCAGCGGCGGATGTGGCACGCCTGGGCCGGGCGGCAAGGGCTGGACGGGGAGGAGGTGTACGCCGTCGCGCTGCGGACGCGTCCGGTCGAGACGTTCGCGACCGTGGCTCCCGGGCTCGACGCGGACGCCTGCCTCGCCCTGCTCCACGAGCTGGAGGACGAGGACGTCCGTACGGGGACGTACACGGCGTTCGACGGAGCGGCCGAGCTGCTCGCCGCGCTTCCCGCCGACCGCTGGGCGCTGGTGACGTCGAACTACGAGCACCGCGTCCGCGGCCGTTTCGAGCGGACCGGGCTCCCCCTTCCCGGGCTCGTCGTGGACGCGGCGTCGGTGACGGAGGGGAAGCCCTCCCCCGTCCCGTACCTGCTCGCCGCGGAGAGGCTGGGCGTCGATCCGGCCGACTGCCTGGTCGTCGAGGACGCGCCGTCCGGGGTCCGTTCGGGGCTCGCCGCCGGCATGACGGTCTGGTCGGTGAACGGCCCGGCTCCCGTGGCCGGCGCCCACCGCCACTTCCCCACCCTCGCCGAGGCGGCCGAGGAGATCCTGGCGCCGCTGATCCGGACCTGAGCCCTCCGGCCAGACCCCTTTCCTCACCCTCAACAACAGGACCGCAACGAGGAGTTGGGTTCCGTTCAGATGGCAATCACCCTCGGCTAGGGTGTGGCCCATGCAGGGGGAACCGGAGAATCGTTCTACTTTCGAGCGCCTGAAGGGCAGCGGGGCCATGCCGCTGGAGCCGGGGGACCCCCGGCGGATCGGGGCGTTCAGGCTGCTCGGGGTGCTGGGGTCCGGAGGGATGGGCCGCGTCTATCTCGGCGCGGTGGAGGGCAAGTTCGCGGCGGTGAAGCGGGTCCTGCCCGTACTCGCCGAGGACGTCGACTTCCTCAACCACTTCGGACACGAGCTGGACAACCTCGCCCGGCTGCCCGCGGGCGCCAACACCAGGCTGCTCGCCAGCGACCGCACGGCGAAGCCCCCGTGGTTCGCCACCGAGTTCATCCCCGGGATCACGCTCAACGAGGCGATCCGCCTGCACGGCGGCCCGCTGCCCGGCGACTCCCTCTGGCGCCTCCTCCGCGGCGCGGCGGCGGGCCTGCGGGTCGTGCACGGCGCCGAGATGGTGCACCGCGACCTCAAGCCGTCCAACGTCATGCTGACCGGCGACGGGCTCTCCCTCATCGACTTCGGCGTCGCCCGCGCCGCCGACCAGAGCCGGCTGACCAGGACCGGCATGGTGATCGGGACGCCCGCCTACATGGCGCCCGAGCAGGCCGTCGCGGACCGCCGGCTGAGCGGCGCGGCGGACGTCTTCGCGCTCGGCAGCCTCCTCCTCTACGCGGCCAACGGCCGGCCTCCCTTCGGCGACGGCTCGGGTCCGGACCTGCTCTACCGGGTCGTCCACGCGGAACCCGACTTCGGGGGGCTGGCCGAGACCGAGCCCGCGCTGGCGGAGCTCGTACGGCGGTGTCTGGCGAAGGATCCGGCGGACCGGCCGACCGCCGACGACCTCGTCGGGCTCGCCGAGGAGCGGGCGGCGGGCGCCGTGTGGCCCGCGGCGGTGGCCGAGCGGATCGGCGAGCGGGCGGCGTTCGCGGCGGAGGCACCGACGGCCGCGCAGCTGGCGGCGCTGGAGGAGGCCGAGCCCGCCGAGGACGTCGCGACGGCGTCGCTGACCCCGCAGGGCGGCCGGGAGCCTGCGACGGCCTCGCCCGACCCGCTGGCCGTCACCGGCGGCGGGGCCGCCCCCGGCGAGCGGAGCAAGCGCCGCAACCGCTTCGTCATGCTCGCCGTGCCCGTCGTGGTGGCGACCGGCACCACCCTCACCGTCGCCCTCGGCCCGTACGAGATGGGCCGCCTGGGCGCCGGTCCCGGCGCCTCCCCCTCCCCCTCCGCGGTCGTCTCGCAGCCGGCGGCCGTGCCGCCGTCGGGCGGGACCGGCTCCCCGTCCGGCACGACCCCGGCCCCGAAGCCGCCGGCGTCCACCCCGCCCGGCGCCTCTCCCGGCGTCCCCGTCCCGCCGCCGGCCGACGGGGGCGGGGCGGACGGAGGCGCGGCCGTCGGCGGCGCGGCGGGCGGTGGCGGTGGCGGTGCGGGCGGCACGGGCGCGGTGCCCGGCGGGTCCGGTTCGGGCTCCGCTTCCGGATCGGGGGCCGGGTCGGGTTCCGGGTCCGGTTCCGGGTCCGGTTCCGGGTCCGGTGGGGCGGCGACGACCCGGCCCGCTCCCCCGCCGGCCCCGACGACCACGAAGCCGGCGCCACCGCCGTCCGGAGGGAGTTCGGCGCCGTCGGGGACGTACTCCCTGGAGAACGCGAACACCGGCGACTGCCTGGCGGAGTACAACGCCGGCTTCGGCGACATCGTCACCACGGCCGAGTGCGGCGCCCCGGGCAACAGCGGCGCGACCTACTGGTACTCCTGGACGTACTCGCCCGGCGCGAACGGAACCTTCCGCCTGGTCAACAGGCACTCCGGCCGCTGCCTCCAGCCGGCCGGCAACACCGCCGTCACCACCGCCGCCTGCAACGGCGCGAGTCTCCAGTCCTGGAAGGTCGTCTCCTCGTCGTCGTCCGGACGGAGCTTCAGGAACATGAGCGACGGACGGTGTCTGACGTCGGGTTCCTTCGCCATGACCTACACCTGCGGTTCCGGCGCCGGCCAGCTCTGGCGGAACATCTCAGCCCTGTGAGCGGGGCGGCCCGAACACGGGGACGGTGACCTCGCCCTCCGGCCGGAAGGCGACCTCCAGGTCCATGCCGATGCGCAGGTCGTCGTGCGGCACGTCGACGACCTGCGTCATCATGCGGGGGCCTTCGGGCAGGTCGACGACGGCGGCGACATAGGGGACGCGGTCGCCGAACGGCGGCAGGTCGTTCCGGTGCACGACGGACCAGGTGTAGAGCGTGGCGCGGCCGCTCGCCGGCTCCCACCCGACCTCCTCGCTCCAGCAGTACGGGCAGAACTCGCGCGGATAGTGATGGGCGCGGGCACAGGCCGTGCAGCGGCGGACGAGGAGACGCCCCTCGGCGGCGGCGTCCCAGTACGGGCGGGTGAAGGCGTCGACGTCGGGGCCGGCGGTCATCAGAAGAGTCCGATCGCGGAGTCGAGGGACCAGGTCTGCCAGGACACGGCGAAGAGCGCGACGACGGAGATGAGCGCCATCATCGCGTTCTGCCCCTGCTCGGCCCAGTCGTGGATCATCAGGACGAGGTAGAGAAGGTTGAGGAGCAGGCCGCCGACGAGGGCGACCGGCGTGAGCAGACCCGCCACCAGGCCCAGGCCGAGGGCGAGTTCGGCGTAGACGACGACGTACGCCATCAGCCGGGGCCGCGGCGCGACGACCGCGTCGAAGCCCTTCCTCACCGGCGCCCAGCGGTGCCTGCCCGCGACGTCGGCCGCCCACGCGATGCCGGTGCCGCGCTCGAACCAGCCCTTCCTGTCCTTGTGCCGCCAGCTCTCCAGCCACCACAGGCCGAGGCCGATGCGGAGGACGGCGAGCCATTCGGCGCCGGTGAGCCAGAGGGTCTGCATGGGCGTCCTCTCGACGGAGCTCGATGGACCGGGTGGGGCGTTCGCCCGTTTCTGACGGTACGTCAGTTCAGCGCAGGGCGGGCGGGGAGCGCAAGAGGCGGGAGCCTCGGGGCACTCCGAGGTCACCCCGGGGCACTCCGGCCGGCATCCCGGAACTCCGGCGCCGGCATCCCGGAACTCCGGCGCCGGCAAGGCTTGCAGGAATCATTCGTCAGCAGGTACCTTGCGACACATGGTACTGCCGGGTGGGTCGCGATCAGGAGTGAGTCAACTCCGCCGAGGAATCCTGCAGTTCTGCGTCCTGGCGCTCCTGCGCGACGGCGAGAGGTACGCCTTCGACCTGGTGCGGGAGCTCTGCGACGCCCACGGCCTCGTCACCAGCGAGGGCACCATCTACCCGCTGCTCTCCCGCCTCCGCAAGGAAGGCTGGGTCGACACGGCCTGGCGGGAGTCCGACTCGGGCCCCCCTCGGCGCTACTACACCCTGACCCCCACCGGGCGGGCAGCCCTGGACGAGTTCTCAGGCGAGTGGGGCACCTTCAAGACCACCGTCGACAACCTCCTCAGCAGTGAAGGGAGCCACGGGTGATCTCGAGGCGAGAACAGCTCATCGACGAGTACCTGCGCCGCTTCGACAACGCGGCCGTGTTCCTCCCCGCCGACCGCCGGGAGGAACTCAGGCAGGAGATCGTCGAGCACATAGACGCCGGTCTGGAAGAGGCCGACGCCGTCCACTCCGCAGTGGTCCGCAGCGTCCTCGAACGCCTCGGACCCCCCGCCGACATCGTCGCGGCCGAAGTGGGCGGCCCGCGCTCGACCGGGTCCACCCCGGTGGTGATCCCGGCGATCCCCCCGACGGCTCCCCCGAGCACCCCGCCCGCCCCGTCGGCCCCGCCCGTCCCGCCGGCCCCGCCCGCCCTGGACAAGGCCGAGGGCGGGAGCGAAGGCGCGACCGGGTCGTTCGCCGCGCCCCACCCCCTCCCCTCTCCCCCCTCTCCCGCCGCGACCGGTTCGTTCCCGCCGCCCCCGACCCCCTCGCCGCTCCCGTCGCCCACGCGGCGGAGGACCGCCGTCCTGATCGGGGCGGCGGCGGCGGTGATCGCCTTCGGCGTGCTCACCCTGGGCGTTGCTGCGTCGAGCGGCGACGCGGGGACGGCGCCGTCGTACGAGGCCCCCGTCGCCACCGCCACGGCCGACGAAGGCCCCGGCGGCACCCCCACCGACGCGCCCACCGAGGAAGGCGGCGAACCCACCGACGCGCCCTCGCCGTCGTCCCTCGAGCCCACGTCGCCCCCGTCCCCGACCTCGGTCGAACCCACGGCGTCGCCCTCCTGACCCTCGCGGACAGAGGCCCGGGCGGCGGGTGCCGGACCCGCAGCCGGGACCCGCCGCCGGGTCCGGTAGCGGGGATTCCGGTCGGTACGTGACCGATTCGCAACCGAAATCCCTCTTGACCGAGACCCACTACGTGTACACGTCATTACGCTCAGCATTCATGGCCACCACCCCCCGTTCACCGCACGTCGAACCGCCCGCCCAGCCCGTGTACGTCATCGGCGGCGGCCCCGGCGGGCTCGCCGTCGCCGCCGCCCTCGGCGCGCGAGGCGTCCGGGCCGTCGTGCTGGAGAAGTCCGACGCCGTCGGCGCCTCCTGGCGCACCCACTACGACCGGCTGCGGCTCCACACCACCCGCCGGCTCTCCGCCCTCCCCGGCCTCGGGATGCCCCGCTCCTTCGGCCGCTGGGTGGCCCGCGCCGACGTCGTCCGCTACCTGGAGAAGTACACCGAGCAGCACGAGCTGGAGGTCGTCACCGGCGTCGAGGTCTTCCGCGTCGAACGGGTCGGCACCGAGTGGATCCTCCACGCCACCGGCGGCCGCCGCCTCACCGCCCGCGCCGTCGTCGTGGCCACGGGCTACAACCACACCCCCCGTATACCCGACTGGCCGGGGCTGGCGGAGTACGCGGGCGGGGACGCGGGGGCTTCCGGGGGCGGCGCGGAGACCGATGCCGCAGCCGTGACCGACTCCCCCGCCGAGACCGGCGGCGGCGCGGAGACCGGTGCCGCCGCGGACGGTTCCGCCGTCGCGGTGGTGGCCGACCCCGAGGCACCCGTCGCCCCCTCCGGCACCCCGCGGCTCGTGCACGCGCGGGAGTACCGCAACCCCGAGCCGTACCGGGGCAAGGACGTCCTCGTCGTCGGGGCCGGGAACACCGGGGCCGAGATCGCCGCCGATCTCGCCGGGGGCGGCGCCGCGCGGGTACGCCTCGCGATCCGCACCGTGCCGCACATCGTGCGGCGCACCACCGCCGGCTGGCCCGCCCAGCGG
Organism: Streptomyces sp. NPDC051180; assembly: GCF_040689545.1. Lineage (NCBI taxonomy): Bacteria > Bacillati > Actinomycetota > Actinomycetes > Kitasatosporales > Streptomycetaceae > Streptomyces > Streptomyces sp. NPDC051180. The sequence continues at coordinate 122,839 of NZ_JBFBBC010000005.1, read as the reverse complement.
ACCGGCATCCTCGTCCGCCGGCTCCCCGTCCCCCTCGTCGACCGGATGGGCGGCCTGATGGCCCGGTTCGCCGTGCCCGACCTCTCCGCGTACGGGCTGCCGCGGCCGACCACCGGCCTCGCCACCCGCCAGCGCCAGGGCGCCGTCCCCGTCCAGGACGTCGGCCTCATCGACGCCGTACGGGCCGGCACCGTCGAGATCGTCGCCGCCGTCGACGGCTTCGACGCCGGCGAGGTCCTCCTCGCCGACGGCACCCGTGTCGCCCCCGACAGCGTCATCGCCGCCACCGGCTACCGGCGCGGCCTCGAACCGCTCCTCGGCCACCTCGACGTCCTCGACGCGACCGGCCGCCCCGTCGTCCACGGGGCCCGCACCGCGCGCTCCGCCCCCGGCCTCTACTTCACCGGCTTCACCAACCCCATCAGCGGCATGTTCCGCGAACTCGCCCTCGACGCGGAACGCATCGCCCGCCGCATCTCGAAGACCAAGCCCCACCCGGCCACCACCTGACCACCCGGCCACCCGGCCACCCGGCCACCCCTCGTCACGTGCCGGGTGGCACGCACCCGACTGCTCGTCACCACCCGCTTCACGTACGCCCGCTCAGGGGGATTCCCCGGTTCCGGGGTAGGGCTGGCCACCCTCCTCGCCGGGGGGCCGTCGGATGTCCCGGCGATCACCGGCTCCGTAGCGTCGTCGTCATGACCCAGACGACAGACCGGACGACAGACCGCACCACGGACCGCACCAAGGACCGCACCACGGCCCGCACCGCGAGCCGGGCCACGCCCCGCGCCACGACGCCCGCCCGCGCGGGTCTGCCCGGGCGGCGACGCAGGGCCCGCCGGGCACTCGCCGCCGCGACGGCCGTCGTCGTCACCGCCCTGGCCGTCGCCCCGGCGTCGGCCGCGTCCGCACCCCGTCCCGCGCCGGCCCCGGCCCCCGCGCACCAGGCCCTCGGGCGCGGCACCCTCCTCGGCGTCACCCCCGTGGCCGACCTGAGCCGGGCCGAGGTGGCGGCGTTCCTCGAGGGTGCCGGCGTCGACACGTCGACCGTGCGCCACGGTCTGCGGGGCTACCGGCTCACCTACCGGACGGTGACGCCACAGGGGGCGCCGACGACCGCCACCGGACTGCTGGTGCTCCCCCAGGGCGGCGAGCGTCGGCTCGATCTGGTGGCGGACACGCACGGCACGATGGTCCACCGTGACTACGCACCTTCCGTGGCGGAGGACTTCGGCCTCTACGCGCCCTATCTGCACGCCGCGGCGGGCCGCGCCGTCGCCGCCCCGGACTATCTCGGGCTCGGCAAGGGCCCCGGCCTCCACCCGTACATGGACACCGCCTCCTCCGTCTCGGCCTCGCTCGACATGCTGCGGGCCTCCCGGACCGCAGCGGCCTCGCTCGGCAGGCCGCTCACCGGGGACGTGTACGGCACGGGGTTCTCGCAGGGCGGCCAGGTCGCCATGGCGCTCGGCCGCGAGCTGGCGCGGGGCGCGGACCGGCGCTTCAGGCTGCGGGCCCTCGCGCCGGTGGCCGGACCGTACGACCTGCGGGGCGCCGAGGTCCCCGCCCTGCTCGACGGCCGGGTCAACGACATCAGCGGCGTCTTCTACATGGCGTACTTCCTCACCGCGCAGAACCGGCTCCACCCCGTCTACGCCGACGCGGCCGAGGCGTTCCGGCAGCCGTACGCGGGGTACGTGGAGCGGCTCTTCGACACCCGGCACACCGAGGAGGACATCGTCACGAAGCTCCCCGGCTCCGTGCGGGAGCTGCTGACCGACGCGTTCCTCCGTCGGCTGGGCCACCCGACCGGCGGCCTGCTGTCCGCGCTCAAGGCGCAGGACGGCACCTGCGACTGGAGGCCCGAGGTCCCGGTGCGGCTGCACGCCGCGGCCGGCGACACGGACGTGGTGATCGCCAACTCCGTCAGCTGCGCGGCCGACCTGGCCCGCAACGGCGTGAAGGCCCCCGTGATCGACCACGGGAAGGCCGACCACAACGGCTCCTTCAAGCTGGCGGGTCCGCAGATCGTGCGCTGGTTCGACCGGCTGGCACGCGACTAGAGGACGCCCGGGGGCGCCGCCGGGTCCACGGAGCGAGGGAGGGGGAGGGGAAGCCCACGCGAAGAGACCAGCGCACGAGCATTCCTGACTGAGTGTCAGTTAGGTAATCTGATGATGCGTCAGGTCAGTTGGCAGGGGCGGAAAGGTGGAGCGGAACGATGCTCGGATCGACTCACGGCACCTTCACCACCGATCTCCGCGCACGGGTGGACGCGTGCGGGGAGGGGCCGAGGACGGCGGTGCACGGCGTGACCGCGGCGCCGGGCGACACGGATGTCAGCGGGAGGCCGCTGTACGCGCCGGTGCCGGACCTGGACCGCTTCTTCCGGCCCGAGTCGGTGGCGGTGGTGGGGGCGTCGGACGCGGAGGGACGGCCGAACACCGGGATCACCCGCCAGTTGATGGCGTGGGCGGAGCGGGTGGGGGCGCGGATCGTGCCGGTGCACCCGACGCGGGAGAGCGTGTTCGGGATCGCCTGCGTGCCGTCGGTGCGCGCCCTCGCGGAGCCGGTGGACCTGGCGGTGCTGCTGGTGGCCGACCCACTGCCGTTGATCGAGGAACTGGCCGAGACGAAGGTGAAGTTCGCGGTGGCCTTCGCCTCGGGTTTCGCCGAGACAGGGGAGACGGGGGCGGCCGCGCAGGAACGTCTCGCCGCCGCCGTGCGCGGCTCGGGGCTGCGGCTGCTCGGCCCCAACACGAACCTGAACGCGTTCGAGCGGTTCCGGGAGGACCTGGACGGTCCGGCCGTGGCGCTCATCACCCAGTCCGGCCACCAGGGACGGCCGGTGTTCACGCTGCAGGAGCTGGGCGTGCGGCTCTCGCACTGGGCGCCGACCGGGAACGAGGCGGACCTGGAGACCGCGGACTTCCTGTCGTACTTCGCGGGGCGGCCCGAGGTGGGGGCCATCGCCTGTTACGTGGAGGGGCTGAAGGACGGCAGGTCGTTCCTGCTGGCGGCCGACCGGGCCGCGCGCCAGGGGGTGCCCGTCGTGGCCGTGAAGGTGGGCCGGACGGAGACCGGGGCGCGTACGGCCGCGTCGCACACGGGGAAGATGACGGGGGCGGACCGGGTCGTCGACGCGGCCATGCGCCAGTTCGGGGTGATCCGGGTCGACGGGCTCGACCAGCTCCAGGACACCGCGACCCTGCTCGCCCGGGCGCGCCGGCCGCTGGCGGACGGGGTCGTCGTCTACTCGATCTCCGGGGGCACGGGCGCCCACTTCGCGGACCTCGCCACGGCGGCCGGGCTCGAACTGCCCACGCTCGGGCAGGGCAAGCAGGACGAGCTGCACCAGTGGATCCCGGAGTACCTGAACGTCGCCAACCCGGTGGACAACGGCGGTCATCCGGTGGGCGACTGGCGCGGCCGGAAGATCATCGACGCGATCCTCGCGGACCCGTCGGTCGGCGTCCTCATCTGTCCGATCACCGGCCCCTTCCCGCCCATGAGCGACAAGCTCGCGCAGGACCTGGTCGACGCGGCCGAGGCGACGGACAAGCTGGTGTGCGTGGTGTGGGGGTCGCCGCTCGGGACGGAGGAGGCGTACCGCACGACGCTGCTGGGGTCGTCGCGCGTGGCCACCTTCCGAACGTTCGGCAACTGCATCGGGGCGGTCAAGGCGTATCTCGACCACCACGCCTTCACCACCGGCTACCGCTCCCCGTTCGACGAGGCCCCGCGCACCCCGTCGCCGTCGTTCCGCAAGGCGCAGGCGCTGATGCGGCCGGGCCGGCGGCTCAGCGAGCACGCGGCGAAGCAGCTGCTGCGGGCGTACGGGATACGGGTGCCGCGCGAGCAGCTCGTCACGAGCGCGGCGGCGGCGGTGCGGGCGGCGGGGCTCGTGGGCTATCCGGTGGTGATGAAGGCGTCGGGGGCGCAGCTGGCGCACAAGACGGAGCTCGGGCTCGTGAAGGTGGGGCTGACCTCGGCCAGCCAGGTGCGGGACGCGTACCGCGAGCTCACGGACATCGCCCGGTTCGAGTCGATCGACCTCGACGGCATCCTGGTCTGCCAGATGGTGGGGCGCGGGGTCGAGATGGTCGTGGGCGTGACCCGGGACGAGCTGTTCGGCCCGACGGTGACGGTGGGTCTCGGCGGTGTCCTCGTCGAGGTCCTGGGCGACACGGCCGTGCGGGTCCCGCCGTTCGGCGAGCCCGAGGCGCGTTCCATGCTCGACGAGCTGCGCGGGCGGGCCCTCCTGGACGGCGTCCGCGGCGCCCCGCCGGCCGACGTCGACGCGCTCGTCGAGGTCGTCCTGCGCGTGCAGCGGATGGCCCTGGAGCTCGACGGCGACCTCGCCGAACTCGACATCAACCCGCTGATGGTGCTGCCGCGCGGCCAGGGCGCGGTCGCCCTGGACGCCCTCGCGGTCTGCCGATAGGAGTCCTCCTCGATGTCCGACGTCCTGCACAGTGTCGAGAACGGCGTCCTGCGGATCACCCTCAACCGCCCCGAGGCGATGAACGCCGTGACCTGGGACCAGCGCGAGCGGATCATCTCCCTCCTCGCCGACGCCTCGGCCGACGCCGCCGTCCGGGCGGTGGTGGTGACCGCCACGGGCCGCGGCTTCTGCGCGGGCGCGGACCTGCGCGGAGGTCCGGCGGCCGGCGGCGAGCGGGTGGCGGGGGACGTGGCCCGGATGATCCGTCGCGGCGCACAGCGCTTCATCGGGGCCGTACTGGACTGCGAGAAGCCGGTCGTCGCCGCCGTCAACGGCACCGCGGCGGGCATCGGCGCGCACCTGGCCTTCGCCTGCGACCTGGTGATCGCCGCGGACTCGGCCCGTTTCGTCGAGGTGTTCGCGCGGCGCGGCCTGGTCCCGGACGGCGGCGGCGCCTACCTGCTGCCCCGGCTCGTCGGCCCGCAGCGCGCCAAGGAGCTGCTGTTCTTCGGCGACGCGGTGTCCGCGGCCGAGGCGAAGGACCTCGGCCTGGTGAACCGCGTCGTCCCGGCCGCCGATCTGGACGAGGCGGCCCGCGAGTGGGCCGAGCGCCTCGCCCAGGGCCCCACCCGCGCCCTCGCCCTCACCAAGCAGCTCGTCAACGCCTCCTTCGACTCCGACCGCGCCACCGCCTTCGCGGCCGAGGCCGTCGCCCAGGAGCTCAACATGACCACCCGCGACGCCCAGGAGGGCGTGGCGAGCTTCGTGGAGCGCCGGGAGGCGAAGTACGAGGGCCGCTAGGGCCTGTCGTCACATTCCCCTCTGCCCCGCGGGCAACGAGGGGATTTTGACGACAGGCCCTAGCGGAGGCCGTCCCACCGGGGCGGTCCGGGAGGCCCCCGGCGCGGCGGTTCGTCCGTCGTGCCGGGGGCTTCCTATCTGACGAAGCGTCAGTTTCAATGGGGGATGTGATGGGACATGCGGGGATGGCGGCCACCGTCGTCCGACACCTGAGAGCGGCCGGTTCGCCGACGGCCGTGGAGCCACTGCCCCGACCGGTGCTGCGCGCGGTGCGGGAGGACGAGCGGCCACCGGTCGATCCGGCGGAGTTCCGCCGGGTCCTGGGTCACTTCGCGAGCGGGGTGACGATCGTGACGGCCGTGGACGCGGAGGGGCCGGCGGGGTTCGCCTGCCAGTCGTTCGCGTCGCTGTCGCTCGATCCGCCGCTGGTCGCGTTCATGGTCGCCCGTACGTCGACGACATGGCCGCGGATCGCGGGCGCCGGCTCGTTCTGCGTGAACGTGCTGGGTGCCGACCAGGGCGGTCTGTGCCGGTCGTTCGCGGTGAGCGGCGCCGACAAGTTCGCCGGGGTGGAGTGGGCTCCGGCCCCGGTCACCGGCGCCCCGCGGCTCGCGGGCGCCCCGGCGTGGATCGACTGCGCGATCACCGCCGTCCACACGGGCGGCGACCATCTGATCGTGGTGGGCCGGGTCGACGCCCTGGGAGCGGCCGAGGAAGGGGATCCCCTGCTGTTCCACCGGGGCCGGTTCGGGCGGTTCAGCGCCTGAACCGCCCGGGGGCCCGCTCGTCAGTCCTGTGCGTACAGGACGATCCCGCCGGCCAGGAAGGCGGTGACGACGACGAGGGCGCCCCACAGGAGGAGCGTCACGAAGTGGCCCTGGCGGACGTGGCGGGTGAGGAGCACCGCCACGGCCAGGGCCGTCGCGCCGGCCGCCCAGCCCCAGGCCCCGGCGAGGGGGGCGAGGAGGCCGCCCGCGAGGGCGGCCAGGGCGAGCTGCCAGCGGAGGGGACCGCTCTCGAAGCGGCGGCCGAGGTCCTCACCGAACAGGACGGCGGGCAGGACGAGGACGGCGGAGACCGCGAAGGCGGCCAGCACGCCGAACACCGCCACCAGCGGCAGGCCCAGCAGGAACAGGCCGCCGCCGCCCCCGGACTCCTCGCCGGACGCCGGCTCACGGCTCAGACCGACGGTCATCAGCGCCGCCAGCGCCACCCCGGCCTCCAGGCACAGCGCCAGCGTCGAGACCCTCAGCATCCGGGCGTGCGTGCGCCCCATGTCAGGACCGCTCATCGGCGATCACCCCCTGGGGCCCATCATGCTCCTGCCGGGGCGGGGAGCTTCGTCCGGGGCCGCCGGATGACCAGGGCCATCAGGGCCGCCGCGGCGCACAGGGCGCCGGAGGCGTACCAGACGACGTCGTAGCTGCCGAAGACGTCGCGGGCGACGCCGCCGGCGAAGGCGACGGCGGCGGCGCCGACCTGGTGGGAGGCGAGGACCCAGCCGAAGACGATCGCGGAGTCGTCCCCGTAGTGCTCGCGGCAGAGGGCGATCGTCGGCGGGACGGTGGCGACCCAGTCCAGTCCGTAGAACACGATGAAGAACACCATCGGCGGGTGGACGGAGGGTGCGAGCAGCATCGGCAGGAAGAGCAGCGAGACGCCGCGCAGGGCGTAGTAGACGGCGAGGAGCCGGCGCGCCTCGAAGCGGTCGGTGAACCACCCGGAGGCGATCGTGCCGACGACGTCGAAGACGCCGATGACGGCGAGGAGTCCGGCGGCGGCGGTGACCGGCATGCCGTGGTCGTGGGCGGCCGGCACGAAGTGGGTCTTGACCAGCCCGTTCGTTGAGGCGCCGCAGATCGCGAAGGTGCCGGCGAGGAGCCAGAAGGGGCCGGTGCGGGCGGCCTTGAGGAGGACGGTGACGGCGCGGCGGGCCGCGCCGGTGACGGGGGCGGGCTTGTCGGCGTACTCCCCGCCGTACGGGGCGAGGCCGACGTCCGCCGGGTGGTCGCGCAGCAGCAGCCAGACGAACGGGACGACGGCGAGCGCGGAGAGGGCGACGGTGACGGCGGCGGGGCGCCAGCCGTGGTGCTCCACCAGCCAGGACAGCAGCGGCAGGAAGACGAGCTGGCCGGAGGCGCCGGCGGCGGTGAGGATGCCGGTGACCAGGCCGCGGCGGCCGACGAACCAGCGGTTGGTGACGGTCGCGGCGAAGGCGAGGGCCATGGAGCCGCTGCCGAGGCCGACGAGGAGGCCCCAGTAGAGGACGAGCTGCCAGGCCGCCGTCATCCAGACCGTCAGGAGGGACCCGGCGGAGATGATCGTGAGGGCGACGGCGACGACCCGGCGGATGCCGAAGCGGTCCATGAGCGCGGCGGCGAAGGGGGCGGTGAGGCCGTAGAGGGCGAGGTTCACCGAGACGGCGAAGCCGATGGTGCCGCGCGACCAGTCGAACTCGGCGTGCAGCGGCTCGATGAGCAGGCCCGGCAGGGAGGCGAAGGCCGCGGCGCCGATGATCGTGACGAAGGTGACCGCCGCGACGAACCAGGCGCGGTGGACCCGGGGGGCGTGGGCGGGGGGACGGTCGGATGCGGGGCCGGCGGGGCGCTCGGTTGTCTGGGCCATGCCACTGAGCATCCCGTCCGGGCCGCGCCCCCCACCATTGGCCCGAACGACAGCTTTCCAAAGGATCGGGACACGGCCGGTGGCCGCATGCGCACGCCCGGCCTCCGCCCCCCGCCTCAGAGCCGCGGCAGCGTCCTGATCGGCCGGACGACGAGGAGGGCCGCCACCACGAGCACCGCGATCCCCGCGCCGGTGAGCAGGACCCGGTCGGTGCCGACGGCCGCGGCGACGGGCCCGGAGAGGGTGCGGCCGACGCCCATCATGAGGAGGGAGCCGGCCACGTCGTACGCGTGCATCCGGTTGAGGGCCTCCTGCGGGACGTGGGTCTGCACGGAGGTGGACCACATCACCAGCCAGAACGCGAAGGCGGCGCCGCCGACGAACTGGCCGGCGCCGAGGAGGGCGACCGGTGCGCCGAGGCCGAGCAGGAGGAGGTTGACGGGGAGGCCGAGGAGGGCGACCGCGCCGGAGGCGAGGGGGCGGCGGGGGCGGAGCCGGATGGCGAGGAGCCCGCCGACGGCGCTGCCGGCGCCGTTGACGGCCATGAGCACGCCGTACGCGGCCGAGCCGTGGTCCTCGGTGACCAGGCTCGCGGTGAGCGGGACCATGGGGCCGGCGACGGTCAGCCCGTAGACGGTCCAGATGGAGATGACGCCCCAGAGCCAGCTGCGGGAGCGGAACTCGCGCCATCCGCCCGCGAGTTCGGCGCCGAGGGAGTCACGCCGGGCGGTGTCGGAGGGGAGCGGCACGAGGCGCATCAGGGTGAAGCAGACGGCACTGACGGCGAAGGTGACACCGTTGACGGCGAAGGCGGCGCCGGCGTTCCACAGGGCGACGAGGAGGCCGGCCGCGGCGGGTCCGGCCATGGTCATGAGGGCCTCGACGACCCGGAGGACGGCGTTGGCGCGCTGCACGTCGGGGGCGATGCGCGGGATGGTGGAGGCGACGCCGGGCTGGAAGAGGGCGGCGCCGACGCCGCTGAGCACGGAGAGGGTGTAGACGGCCCAGAGCGGTGGGCTGCCCAGGCTGAAGGAGACGGCGAGGACGGCGGCTCCGGGCAGCCGCAGGAGGTCGGCGAGGATCATCATGCGGCGGGCGGTGAACCGGTCGGCGAGGACGCCGCCGAAGAGGACGAAGAGCGCGAAGGCGGCGGTCCAGCCGCCGAGCGCGTACCCGACGGTGGAGCCGGGGTGGCCCGCGCCGAGGAGTCCGGCGGCGAAGGCGACCGGGACCATGCCCTCGCCGAGGACGGCGACCGCGCGGGCGACGAAGAAGAGCCGGAAGTTGCGGTTCCACAGTGCGGGGGGCTCGGCCGGGGCGGGAATCCGCGCGGCTGCCTCAGACTTGTACGTGTTGTCCGTCACGGACAAGCAGAACTACCGGAAAGTGGTCTGGACCACCACCGAATTTCGGAGGAGTACCGCCCGTGCACCGTCCGCACCGCGTCGCCGTCCTCGCCCTGCCCGGGCTCCTCCCCTTCGAGCTCGGCATCCCGCACCGGATCTTCGGCCGTGCCAAGGACGCCGAGGGGCGGCCGCTGTACGAGATCGTCACCTGCTCGACGGCGGCGGGCCCGGTGCCCACCGACGCCGACTTCGCGGTGTACGTGGAGCACGGCCCCGAGATCCTCGCCACCGCCGACACGGTCGTGGTTCCCGCCTCGTACGAACTCGGGCCGGTCTACGCCGAGGGCAGGCTCACCGAGGAGCTGGCGGCCGCGCTCGCGCACATCCGGCCCGGCACCCGGCTCGTCTCCATCTGTACCGGCGGGTACGTGCTGGCCGCCGCCGGCTACCTCGACGGCCGACCGGCCACCACCCACTGGTCCTCGGCCGCGCACTTCCAGCGGCTCTTCCCGAGCGTCCGGGTCGACGCGGACGTCCTCTTCGTCGACGACGGCGACGTCCTCACCTCCGCGGGCGTGGCCGCCGGCATCGACCTCTGCCTGCACATCGTGCGCCGCGACCACGGCACGGCCGTCGCCAACGACGTCGCCCGCCGGACGGTCGTGCCGCCGCACCGGGACGGCGGCCAGGCCCAGTACATCGAGCGGCCCCTGCCCGAGGCGGGCACGCACACCACGACCACGGCGCGGGCCTGGGCGCTCGCCCACCTCCACGAGCCGATCCAGCTGCGGGACCTCGCCGGGAAGGAGTCGATGAGCGTGCGGACGTTCACCCGCCGCTTCCGCGACGAGGTGGGCATCAGCCCCGGCCAGTGGCTCACCCAGCAGCGCGTCGAACGCGCCCGGCACCTCCTGGAGTCCACCGGGCTGCCCGTCGACCGGATCGCCCGGGACGCCGGCTTCGGCACCGCGCAGTCGCTGCGGGTGCATCTGATGAGCGCGATCGGGGTGACGCCGACGGCCTACCGCCGGACCTTCCGGGCCGGCGCCGACGCCGTCTGAACCTCCGGCGCGCCGCCGCCGCGCGCGATGCGCCGCTCGCCCACCGCGCCGACCGTCGTCAGCAGCACCGTCAGGCCCACCCCGCAGAGGATCGCCGTCGACGGCGCCACCACCTTCAGGAGGGCGCCCGCGAGGGTGCCGCTGAGGGCGTACCCCGCGCCGACGGCCGCGTACATCACGGAGTACCCGGCGGCGAGCGCGGACGGCGGGAGGAGTTCGCGCAGGGCGAGGTTGCGGGTCAGCATGGCGGGCGCCATGAGCAGCCCGGAGGCCGCGAGGGCGACGCCGACGGCGGGCGCGCCGGGCAGCACGGCGACGAGGGCGACCCCGGCGGTCACGCCCGTGATCAGGACGACGGACTGCACCGGCAGCGAGCCGGGCCAGCCGCCGCCGCGCAGCCCGTACAGGAACGCGCCGACCGCCGAGCCGACCGAGAAGCCGGCGAGCAGCGGGCCCGCCCAGCCGATGCCGATGCCGCGCTGTTCGAGCAGGGCGGGCAGGATCAGTTCGGCGAGGGCGAGGAGGGTGAGGGCGCCGGCTCCGAGGACGTAGATGGGCCAGACCCGCAGGAGGGCCCGTCGCGCTTCGGCCCCCTTGGCGGGCTCCGCCGCCGCCCAGCCGGCCGGCAGCAGCCAGAGCCCGGCGACCGACAGGCCCATCAGGACGCCCTGGAGCAGCAGCGGCACGGCCGGGTCGACGCCGAGCGCGAGGCCGGTGGCGAGCGCGGGGGCCGCCGCCCAGATGGCGAAGGTCAGCACGGACTCCATGCTCATCGCCTGGGTGACGGCGCGCTCCGGCACGAGGCTGGTGAGCATCGCCCGCAGCCCGCCCGGCACGGCGGCGGGACCCGCCCCGGCGCACACCGCGAGCGCGGCGAGGACGGCGGGGTGGGCCTGCGGGACGGCCCCGAGTCCGGCGAACCCCAGGGCTCCGACGGCGAGTCCGGCCACCAGCTGCGGCCGTGCCCGCTCGGCCCGCATCCGCAGCCCGAGGACGGGCGCGGCGACGATCTCGCCGAGCACGTACGCCGCGGCGAGCACGGCCCCGAGGGTGTACCCGCCGGGCCTTTCCCGGACGAGGAACACCAGCGCGAGCGGTGCCATGGCGACGGGCAGCCGGCCGGTGACGGTGACGGCGGACCAGGCGAGGACGGGGCGGGTGGCGAGCTCGCGGTAGGACATGTCCAGGACCGTAACGGCCTACGGCCCTGGTGCCCAGTGCGTTTCGACCGCGCCCCGTCCGGGGGCGGGCGGGCCGGCCCCGCCTGCTCCGCCCGGCCTCAGAAGGTGAGGACGCCTCGGGCGACCCTGCCCCGTTCGGCGTCCTCGGCGGCCCGGGCGAACTCCTCGACGGGGTAGGTCCGGGTGACCAGCTCGTCGAGGAGGAGGGTGCCCGTCCGGTACAGCTCCGCGTAGAGGGCGATGTCCTTCTGCGGGCGGGAGGAGCCGTAGCGGCAGCCCAGGATCGACTTGTCCAGGAACATGGCGGCGGGCAGGAACGTCGCCTCCGCCCTGGGCGCGGTCATCCCGAGGAGGACCGCCTGGCCGTGGCGGTCGAGCAGGTCGACGGCGGTACGGACGAGGCCGGTGTGCCCGACGCACTCGAAGACGTGGTCGGCGCCGGTGGGCAGGACGTCCCGGACGGCGTCCGTGGAGCCGAGGAAGTGGGTGGCGCCGAACCGCCGGGCCACGGCCTCCTTGTCCGGGTTGGTGTCGACGGCCACGATCGTCAGGGACCCCGCGATCCGGGCGCCCTGGATCACGTTGAGCCCGATCCCCCCGGTGCCGATGACGACCACCGTCTCGCCCCGGCCGACCTTGGCGCGGTTGAGCACCGCGCCGACGCCGGTGAGGACGCCGCAGCCCATGAGGGCGGCGGAGGCGAGCGGGATGTCCTGCGGGATCCGCACGGCCTGGACCGCCTTGACGACGGTCCGTTCGGCGAAGGAGGAGTTCGAGGCGAACTGGTAGAGCGGCTGCCCGTCGCGGGAGAACGGCTGCCCGGGCATCCCGATCGCCTTGCGGCACATGGTCGGCCTGCCGCGGTCGCAGTCGGGGCAGGCCCCGCAGTTCGCGAGGGTGGACAGGGCGACGTGGTCGCCGGGGACGACGTGGACGACGCCCGGGCCGACGGCCTCGACGACGCCGGCGCCCTCGTGGCCGAGGACGACGGGCGGCGGGAAGGGGATGGTGCCGTCGATGACGGACAGGTCGCTGTGGCAGAGCCCGGCGGCGGCGACGGCGACGAGGACCTCGCCGGGCCCGGGGTCGCGCACCTCCAGGTCGTCGACGACCCGGACCTCCTTGCCGTCGAACACGACGCCCCTCATGACGACTCCCCCCGGGCGGCGTTCGGGCGGTCCCCCGCGGCGTTCGGGCGGTCCCCCGCGGCCGCGGCGCGGGCCATCTCCTCCAGCCGGGCCAGCATGGGCATGGGGTCGGTGCCGACGGTCCCGGGCAGGAAGTCGGCGATCCGCTCGGGGGTCCAGGCGGCTCCCTCGGCGTATCCGGCGCGCAGTTCGCGGGGCTGGGCCCAGACGGCGATCTTGGGGCCGGCGATCGTGTAGACCTGGCCGGTGATCCGCTCGGCACGGGCCCGCTCGGAGAGGAGGTAGACGACGAGGGCGGCGACGTCCTCGGGCTCGCCGATCTCCTTGAGCTCCATGGGGACGTTGGCGGACATCCGGGTGCGGGCGACCGGCGCGACGGCGTTCGCGGTGACGCCGTACTTGTGGAGTCCGAGCGCGGCCGAGCGGACCAGCGAGATGATCCCGCCCTTGGCGGCGGAGTAGTTGGCCTGGGCGACGGAGCCCTGGTGGTTGCCGCTGGTGAAGCCGATGAGGGTGCCGGTGCCCTGCCTGCGCATGACGGCCGAGGCCGCCCGGAAGACGGTGAACGTGCCCTTGAGGTGGGTGGCCACGACGGGGTCCCACTCCTCCTCGGACATGTTGAAGAGCATCCGCTCGCGCAGGATGCCGGCGACGCAGACGACCCCGTCGATGCGCCCGTACTCGGCGAGGGCGACGTCGACGATCCGCTGTCCGCCCGCCATGGTGGAGATGTCGTCGGCGACGGCGACGGCCGAGCCGCCCGCCGCCTCGATCTCCTTCACCACCGCGAGGGCGACCTCGGAGGTCGGTTCACCGCCCTCGATCGACACCCCGTAGTCGTTGACGACGACCTTCGCGCCCTCCGCCGCGCACGCGAGGGCGACGGCGCGGCCGATGCCCCGCCCCGCGCCCGTCACGGCGACGACCTTGCCAGCCAAGAAGTTCCCCACGCCCGGCCCCTTCCCGCACTTTCTGACGGTCCGTTAGATTCATTCGTCGTCAGGATTCTACGGTCCGTCAGATACCGGAAAACAAGACCCCGGAGGCCCCGATGTCCCTCCCCGCCGCATTTCACGAGATCGCCAAGCGCGTCAACAACTGGGGCCGTTGGGGCCGGGACGACGAGATCGGCACCCTCAACCTCGTCACCGACGAGGTCGTGCGCGCGGCCGTCGCCACCGTCCGCACCGGCCGGCGCGTCCCCCTCGCCGTCGACCTGAAGCAGGACGGCGTGCAGACCGGGATGATCCCCGGCCGGGTGAACCCGCTCCACGTCATGGTCCAGGTCAACCAGGAGCTCTTCGGCCCCGGAACCGTCGCCACCAGCGACGACGCCGTGACCCTGGGCCTCCAGGCCGGCACCCACTGGGACGCCCTGACCCACGCCTCCCACTCGGGCCACATCTACAACGGCCGCCCCGCCGCCACCGTCACCGCGCACGGCCGCTCCGAGTTCAGCGGCATCCACACCGCCCGCCATGTCGTCAGCCGCGGGGTCCTCCTGGACGTCGCCGCCGCGAAGGGCCTGGACCGGCTGCCCGGCGGCCACGCCGTCACCCCCGAGGACCTCGACGAGGCCGCCGACTTCGGCGGGGTCACGGTCGGACCCGGGGACGTGGTGCTCGTACGGACGGGCCAGATGCAGGTGTACCTGGCCGGGGACAAGCACGGGTACGCCTTCCCCTCACCGGGGCTCTCGGTCCGCACCCCGGAGTGGTTCCACGCGCGGGACGTCGCGGCGGTCGCCAACGACACGCTCACCTTCGAGATCTTCCCGCCGGAGATCGAGGACCTGTGGCTGCCCGTGCACGCCCTCGACCTGGTCGAGATGGGGATGCTCCAGGGGCAGAACTGGAATCTCGAAGAGCTGTCCACAGCCTGTGCACAAGAGCGGCGCTACGCGTTCCTGCTCTCCGCCATGCCGGAGCCCTTCGTCGGCGGCACGGGCACGCCGGTGGCTCCGGTCGCCGTCCTCTGAGGCGGAAAACCCCAGGCGGAGCGGGTTTCGACGGGTGGCGGCGCGCTCGCGCGCGCCCCGAGCACGGCACGGCCGCCGCCACCCGGCCACGACCCGCACACGCCGAGGGCACACGGCCCTCGGCTCCCCTCGCCACGAATCGCTCACACCAGAGTGGGCAAAACGACACGAACCGTCAACAGTGCACCCGTCCGGGCGACACCACGGCCTGCACGTGCGCGGGGGCCCCGGCGACCCGGTCCACCTCGCACCAGATGCTCTTCCCGGCCCCTTCGGGCTGCCAGCCCCACCGGTCCGCGAGGCCGTCCACGAGCTCCAGGCCGCGCCCGTTGGTGTCGTCGCCCTGCGCGTGCCGGGGCCGCGGCGGGCGGTCGCTCGTGTCGGCGACCTCGACCCGCACCCCGCCCTCCGCCGCGAAGAGCATCCGCAGCACGGCCGGGCAGCCCGTGTGCACCACGGCGTTGGTCACGAGCTCCGAGATGAGCAGCACCAGCGTGTCGGCCAGCGGCTCGTCATCGCCTATGCCCGATCCGGCGAGCCGCGAGCGCGCCCACCTCCGGGCCCGCCCCACTTCGGCCGGGTCGGGCCCGACCTCCAACTGCACCTGAAGCACCTGCACCGCTCACACCATCCGAACCGGCGGACAACACACCTTCACGGAACGTGATTTCCTTGTGGGACAGCATGGTTGACGTACAGTCACCGCAACAAGCGCTTCGGGCATATTCCAGCGCGAAGGAGTACGCGTAGTCCATACTGTGCGACGCACGCTGCGGGTAGTCGAACGCCGGGTGCGAGCGCCGGGCATTCCCGGACAGGGGGCCACCCCGGGGGCGACACCCAGACGATCCGGGCAGGCGGAGACTCGCATCCCACGGAGCGTACCGGAGCCGGAGGCCGACTCCGGGCCGTGACGGCCCCGCCGAAGGACACAACCCGGTATCGACATTCCGTGACCACGGAATGACGCAGCGTCACAGGCTCGCCGCCACCGCCTCCTCGGCCCGCTCGGCCGTCATCCCGAGCCGCGCCCGCACCCACGCCCGCTTCAGATGCAGATGGACGTCGGCCTCCCAGGTGAAGCCCATCCCGCCGTGCACCTGGAGACAGTCCCGCGCGTTGCCGACGGCGGCCTCGTCGGCCAGCAGCTTCGCCCCGGCGATCTCGACGGGATCAGCGGTGACGGAGGCGGCCCGGACCGCCGCCCGGGCCAGTTCCGCCCTCACCAGCATGCCCGCGCACAGGTGCTTGACCGCCTGGAAGCCTCCGATCACCTGGCCGAACTGCTCACGCTCCCGTGCGTACGCGACGGCAGCCTCCGTGGTCCGCTCGGCGCTCCCGACCTGCTCGGCGGCGTGGAGCAGGGCCGCCGTCGGTCCCCCGGCGGCGACGGCGGCGCCGGCGCCGGGGACCCGGTGCAGCGGGGTCAGCGGGTCGACGGACCGCATCGGCACCGCGCCCGACGCGTCCCCCAGCACCACGTCCGCCTCATCGCGCCAGACGACCAGCCCCGCGTCGACCGAGGTCACCACGGCGGACCCCTCCGCCGCCCCCGGCACGGTGCCCGCCGCGAGGTGCGTCGCCACCAGCGGCCCCGGCAGCAGCGCCCTGCCCGCCTCCTCGAAGAGGAGCACCGCCTCGGGGAGGCCGAGGCCGACGCCTCCCTCCTCCTCCGGGAGCCGCAGGGCGAAGAACCCGGCGTCGCCGAGCTCCCGCCACAGCGCGCGGTCGAGCGTCGGCGCGTCCACGGCGGCCCGGAGCGCCTCGCGGTCGAAGCGGCGCGCGAGCAGCTCCCGCACGCCCCGGCGCAGCGCCCGCTGGTCGTCGGTGAGTCGGAAGTCCACGGCGGGTCACCGGCCCTTCGGCAGGCCGAGGATGCGCTCGGCGACGATGTTGCGCTGGATCTGGGAGGTGCCGGCGGCGATCGTGTACGAGAGCGAGGACAGGCGGTCGAGGGTCCAGTCGCGGCCGAGGTCGAGCGCGTCCGGGCCGAGGACGGCGGCGGCGGCCTCGTACAGCTCCTGGCGGGCGTGGGAGTAGTGGAGCTTGAAGACGGAGCCGCCGGTGCCGGGGACGCCGCCGGTGGCCTGGGCCTCGCTGACGTTGGCCTGGGTGAGCCGCCACAGGGCCTGGAACTCCGCGGCGAGCCTCCCGAGGCGGCGGCGGAGGGCGGAGTCGTCCCAGGTGCCGTTCTTGCGCGCGGCGGCGGCGAGTTCGCCCAGGAGGCGGCGGCAGGCGACGACCTCGCCGACGAAGGCGGTGCCGCGTTCGAAGGAGAGGGTCACCATGGTCACCCGCCAGCCGTCGTTCTCGTCGCCGACGCGGTTCCCGACGGGGACGCGCACCTCGTCGAGGAAGACCTCGGCGAACTCGGCGGATCCGGCGAGGGTGCGCAGCGGCCGTACGGTGATGCCGGGCGCGTCCATGGGCAGGGCGAGCCAGGTGATGCCCCGGTGGCGGGAGGGGGCGTCCGGGTCGGTGCGGACGAGGAGCTCGCACCAGTCGGCGACCTCGGCGTGGGAGGTCCAGATCTTCTGTCCGGTGACCACGTAGTCGTCGCCGTCCCGTACCGCCCGGGTGCGCAGGGACGCGAGGTCGGAGCCGGCGCCGGGTTCGGAGAAGCCCTGGCACCAGACCTCGTCGCCGCGGAGGATCGGCGGCAGCCAGCGCGCGCGCTGCGCGTCGGTGCCCTCGGCGGCGACGGTCGGTCCGGCGTGGAGGAGGCCCACGAAGTTGGCGCCGACGTAGGGCGCCCCGGCGCGTTCGGTCTCCTCCAGGAAGACCAGCCGCTGGGTGGGGGAGGCGTCCCAGTGGACGTCGGCGTATCCGGCGTCGTACAGCCTGCGCTGCCAGCCGCAGTCGTAGGCGCGCCGGCCCGGCCAGTCGAGCGGGTCCGGCCTCGGCGGGAGGGTGGGCAGGGTGGCGGCGAGCCACCGCCGCAGCCCGGCGCGGAACTCCTCCTCCTCGTCGGTGCAGGTGAGGTCCATCAGGCGGGGCCCCGGTCGAGGTCGAGGCCGAGCATGCGGATGGCGTTGCCCCGCATGAGCTTGTAGACGGTCTCGTCGTCGAGGCCGCGGACGTGGTCGAGGGCGACGTCCTTGGTGTGCGGGAAGGTCGAGTCGACGTGCGGGTAGTCGGTCTCGAAGGTGGCGTTGTCGCGGCCGACGACGTCGAGCGAGGCGATGCCGTGCTTGTCCCGGAAGAAGCAGCAGTAGATCTGCCGGTAGTAGTACGTGGAGGGGGGTTCGGGGATGAGGTCGCGGACGCCGCCCCAGGCGCGGTGTTCCCGCCAGACGTCGTCGGCGCGCTCCAGGGCGTAGGGGATCCAGCCCATCTGGCCCTCGCTGTAGGCGAGCGTGAGGCGGGGGAACTTCACGAGGACGCCGCTGAAGAGGAAGTCCATCATCGAGGCCATGGCGTTGTTGAAGCTGAGGCTGGCCTGGACGGCGGGCGGGGCGTCGGGGGAGGCGGCGGGCATCTGGCTGCTGGAGCCGATGTGCATGTTGACGACCGTGCCGGTCTCCTGGCAGACGGCGAAGAAGGGGTCCCAGTAGCCGGAGTGGATCGAGGGGAGTCCGAGGTGGGTGGGGATCTCGGAGAAGGTGACGGCCCGGACGCCCCGGGCGGCGTTGCGGCGGATCTCGGCGACCGCGAGGCCGATGTCCCACAGGGGGATGATGCAGAGCGGGATGAGGCGCCCGCCGCTGTCCCCGCACCACTCCTCGACCATCCAGTCGTTGTAGGCGCGGACGCAGGCGAGGGCGACCTCCTTGTCGTGGGCCTCGGCGAAGGTCTGGCCGCAGAAGCGGGGGAAGGTCGGGAAGCAGAGGGACGCCTCGACGTGGTTGAGGTCCATGTCCTTCAGGCGGGCGGCGGGGTCCCAGCAGCCGCGGCGCATCTCCTCGCGGGTGATGCCCTCCAGGGTCATGTCGTCGCGGTCGAAGCCGACGGCGGCGATGTTGCGCTTGTACGGGAACTTGAGGTCCTCGTAGATCCACCAGTCGGTGGGCGGGCCGTCGGGGTCCATCGTGATCTGGTACTTGCCGGCGACGTAGGCGAGCTCGCCGATGCCGGCGGTGAGGGGGCGGGGGCCGCGGTCGCGGTACTTCTTCGGGAGCCAGGTGTCGAAGAGGTGGGCCGGTTCGATCACGTGGTCGTCGACGCTGATGATGCGGGGCAGTTCCGTCATGGAGCCCTCTCCCATTTCTGATGACCCGTCAGATCCGATGGGGTCAGGCTAGCCCCGCACCCCTGGACCGACAAGCGCCGGACCTCTACGCTCACCGCACTATCTGACGGAACGTCAGCCAGGAGGAGTACGGGATGAACGAGACCGCACACGCCCTGGGCGACTCCCGCACGCTCTGGGAGCTCGTCGAACGCCGCGCCGAGCTCACCCCCGACCGGCCCGTCCTGCTCCAGGGCGACCGCGTCCTGACCTTCGGAGGTCTGCGCGAGCGCGCCGAGCGGTGCGCCGCCGGGCTGTACGCGCGGGGCGTGCGCCCCGGCACCGTCGTCGCCTGGCAGCTGCCCACCCGCATCGAGACGGCCGTGCTCTCCTTCGCGCTCGCCCGCCTCGGAGCCGTCCAGACGCCGGTGATCCCCTTCTACCGGGACAAGGAGGTCGGCTTCGCCCTGCGCGCCTCGCACGCCGAGTTCTTCGCCGTCCCCGGAATCTGGCGCGGATTCGACCATGCGGAGATGGCGAGGAGGCTCGGCGCACCCCACGTCCTGGAGGCGTACGACGACCTGCCGGACGGCGACCCGGCCGTGCTGCCCCCACCGCCGTCCTCCGGCACCGACGTCCGCTGGATCTACTGGACCTCCGGCACCACCTCCGACCCCAAGGGCGTCCTGCACACCGACCGCTCGCTCCTCGCCGGCGGCTCCTGCCTCGCCCACGCGCTGAAGCTCACCGAGGCGGACGTCGGCTCGATGGCCTTCCCCTACGCCCACATCGCCGGCCCCGACTACACGGTGATGCTGCTGCTGTACGGGTTCCCCGCCGTGATGTTCGAACAGTTCGCGCTGCCCGACGCCCTGGACGAGTACAACCGGCACGGCGTCACGGTGGCCGGCGGCTCCACCGCCTTCTACTCCATGTTCCTCGCCGAGCAGCGCAAGCAGCCCGACAAGCCCGTCATCCCCACCCTGCGGCTCCTCGCCGGCGGCGGCGCGCCCAAGCCGCCGGAGATCTACCACGCCGTCCGCCGGGAACTGGGCTGCCAGCTCACCCACGGGTACGGCATGACCGAGGTCCCCATGATCACCATGGGCGCGCCCGACGACACCGCCGAGAACCTCGCCGGCACCGAGGGACGCCCGCCCGCGGGCATGGAGATACGCATCACCGACGGCGGCGAGGTGCGCCTCCGCGGCGAGGCCGTCTGCCGCGGCTACCTGGACCCGGCGCAGACGGCGGCCGCCTTCGACGACGAGGGCTTCCTGATCACCGGCGACGTCGGGCACCTGACCCCGACCGGCCATCTCGTGCTCACCGGACGGATCAAGGACATCATCATCCGGAAGGGAGAGAACATCTCGGCCAAGGAGGTCGAGGACCTCCTCCACCGCCATCCGGACGTCGGCGACGCGGCCGTCGTCGGCCTCCCCGACGCCGAGCGCGGCGAACGCGTCTGCGCCGTCGTCGAACAGCCCCCGGGCGCCGCCCCGCTCACCCTCCCCGCGCTCACGGCCTTCCTGCGGGAGGCCGGCCTCTCCGTCCACAAGCTGCCGGAGCAGCTGGAGGTGGTGGAGGCCCTCCCCCGCAACGAGACCCTGCGCAAGGTCCTCAAGTACAAGCTCAGGGAGCGGTTCGGGCCCGCTCCTCGCTGAGCGCCTCGTCCACGTCCTCGTACACCTCGAAGAGGCGCCGCACGCCCAGCGCGGACAGCACCCGGTCGACGTGCGTCTCCCCGCCGCCGTCCGCCTCGCCGGGCAGGATCAGCCGCAGCCGCCCCCCGCAGGAACGCAGCAGCCGGCGGGCGGCGATCAGGACGCCCACCCCGCTGGAGTCGCAGAACCTGACGCCCGACAGGTCCACCACCAGGTCGTGACGGCCGACCGCGACGGCGTCGTGGACGCCGCGGCGTATCCGGGGGGAGGTGACCAGGTCCAGTTCTCCCCGGATCCGCAGAACAGTCCAGGAGCCGTACTCGTCCTCGTCGACCTCGATCGCTGTCACGGAACGGCGCCTCCCCCCTGGGGCGGCGGCGAAACCAAAGATTCCGGGGATGACGCGTTCCTTACCATCCGGTAGGTCGTCAAGGGCGCACTTGCGGCAAACGGGCGTACGTCGTCCGCACGGCGCACTACTTTGGAGAGGAAAGCGCAGGCATCGGCAACCAGGAGGGGCGGCAGGTCGGATGGCGATGGACACACCACCGCGCTGGGACCGCAAGATGCAGCAGCGCCTCGCCCGCGGCGAGGCCGCCGCCCTCGGCGAGCTCTACGACCGGTTCGCCTCCCTGGTGCACAGCCTCGCCCACCGCGTCCTCGACGACGACGACGCGGCCGACCAGGTCACCCGCGAGGTCTTCGGCTACATCTGGGAGAACCCCGACGCCTACGACCCCAAGCAGGGCAACATGCGCTCCTGGGTCGCCCGGCTCACCCAGCGGCAGGCCGTCCACCGCCTGCGGCAGGCCGAGGCCACGGCGTACGCGGAGACCGGGCTCGGCTCCGCCGAGGAGCTGGAGCAGAAGGTCCGCCGCGCCAACGTCGCGGCCCGCGCCGACTACATCGTCACCTCCATGCCCGCCCCGCTGCGCGCCGCCCTCGAACTCGCCTACTTCCAGCGGCGCGACTACCGGCAGACCGCCGCCGACCTCGGCGTCACCGACGACGAGGCCCGCCGCCGCCTCCGGCTCGGCCTCCAGCTGCTCTCCACCGCCAACACCCGGCCCCTCGGCGGCTCCTCCCCGCCCGGATACGGAACGGCGCTGTGAGCGGGACGGACGACGACGCCGACGACGTCGCACGCGCCCCCTGGATACCCGGGCCGCGCCAGGCCGCCGACGACCACGCCGACCTCTCGGCCGCCGCGTGGCCCCGGACCGACGGCCCCCGGGACGACGCCGACGAACCCGACGTCCCCGAACTCAGCCACGCCGTGCTCAAGTCCCTCCTCGGTGCCTGGGCGCTCTCCGCGTGCTCCGGCGGCGAGACGAAGGCCGTCGAGGACCACCTCACCGCCTGCGCGCCCTGCGCCGACGAGGCCCTGCGGCTGCGCGACGCCGTCGCCCTCCTCCACGAGGACCGCGATCTCGACCTCGACCCGCTGCTGCGCTCCCGCGTCCTGGAGAACTGCCTCGGCCGCCGCCCCGCACGCATCCCCGTCCCCGGCTGGGCCACGCCGTACGACGCCGAGACCGCCCGGCTCGACGCGCTCCTGCGCGACATCGGCGAATCCGAATGGCACGCGCCGGTACGGCTCAAGTGGTACGAGGAGGACCGGGTCGTCCGCCGCAAGGCCACCGTCGCCGGGGTCATCGGCCACCTCCTGGCCGTCGACGGCCTCGTCTCCGCCGCGCTCGGCCTGGACGACCCGCTGGGCGCCGGCACCCCCGAGCTCTCCCCCGCCGAACGGACCGAGGCGTTCTGGTCCGGCCTCGACCGGCCGCCCAACCGCGCCCTGCGCGGGCCCTGGCGCGAGCAGAGCCACACCCTGATCCGCACGGTCTCCTTCGCCGGGCGCGGCGTCGCCGACCTCACCGTCACCTACAAGGACTTCGCCCTGCCGCTGCGGGACTCGCTCCTGGAGCGCGCCTTCGAGTGCTGGGTGCACGCCGACGACATCGCCACCGCGGTCGCCTACCCCTACGCCCCGCCCTCCGGCGCCCACCTGCACGGCATGATCGACCTCGCCGCCCGCCTGCTGCCCGCCGCGCTCGCCGGCCGCCGCCGGGCCGGCCTCGCCTCCCCCGCCCGCGAGCTCGTCGCCGCGGGTTCGCCCGGCCGGTCCCTCCACCTCGAGGTCGAGGGCGCCGGCGGCGGTCACTGGTACATCGCCCTCGACTCCCCCGCGGCCGTCGGCTCCCCCGAACACTCCGTCGCCCAGGTCGCCATGGACGGCGTCGAGTTCTGCCAGCTCGTCGCGGGCCACATCTCCCCCGAGGAGGCCGCGGCCGGCCAGGACGGCGACCGCGAGGCCATCCGCGACGTCCTCTCCGCCGCCGCCTCCCTCAGCCGCCTCTGACCCCACCGCGCCCGAGCCCCTCGCACGGCGCCCTGCCGACCCGGCCGAGCGACCCCCGGCCGGTGCCCCCGTTGTGCGCAACCGTTCCGCCGGGCCGAGCCCCCCCGTTGTGGGCAATCGTTCCGCCGGGGCGATGCCCACCCCCGCGCCTGGCCGGGGCCACCCCGTTGTGGGCAATCGTTCCGCTGGGGCGGAACGGGTGGGCACAACGGAACGGCGCCCCCTGCCGGGCCCAGGCTTCCGCGCCCTGACCCGCACCCCCGTGCGGCGCACTGCTGGTGCGGGTCCAGGCACAAGAGGCGGAGGCGCGGCCAAGCGCGCCGTCCCATGTGCCCACCCGTCCCGCCCCAGCGGGACGATTGCCCACACGGAGGGCGGCCAGGGCCCGTCCCAGCCACGGCGTGCGCCCGCACGAGGGCGCGGGCCGGGGGCCCGTACGACGGGCACGGGCGCACAGGGACCGCGCAGGGGCCAGCGCGAAGGCGGGCGCACAGGGACCGGGCGGGGGCCCGCACGAGGGCGGGGGTACAGGGACCGGGCGGGGCCCTGTGAGGGGGTCAGGCGAAGACGACGGTGCGGCGGCCGTTGAGGAGGATGCGGCGTTCGGCGTGCCACTTGACGGCGCGGGCAAGCGCCTGGCACTCGACGTCGCGGCCGATGGCGACGAGCTGGTCGGGGGTGACCTCGTGGCCGACCCGTTCGACCTCCTGCTCGATGATCGGGCCTTCGTCGAGGTCGGCGGTGACGTAGTGCGCGGTGGCGCCGATGAGCTTGACGCCACGGGTGTGGGCCTGGTGGTACGGCTTGGCGCCCTTGAAGCTGGGGAGGAAGGAGTGGTGGATGTTGATGATCCGGCCGGACAGCTGCTTGCAGAGGTCGTCGGAGAGGACCTGCATGTAGCGGGCGAGGACGACGAGCTCGACGTTCTGCTCGCGGACGAGTTCGAGGAGTTCGGCCTCGGCCTCGGCCTTGGTGTCCTTGGTGACGGGGATGTGCCGGAAGGGCAGCCCGTAGGAGCCGACGAGTTCGGCGAAGTCGGTGTGGTTGGAGACGACGGCGACGATGTCGACGGGCAGCGCGCCGATCCGGGAACGGAACAGCAGGTCGTTGAGGCAGTGCCCGAACTTGGAGACCATGAGGACGACCCGCATGCGCTGGTCGGCGAGGTTGATCTGCCAGTCCATGCCGTAGGAGTCGCCGACCGCGGTGAAGCTCGCCCGCAGCTTGTCCACGTTCACCGGCGCTTCGGCGGAGAAGTGGACGCGCATGAAGAAGAGACCCGTGTCCCGGTCTCCGAACTGCTGGCTGTCCTCGATGTTGCAGCCGGTGATGAAGAGATAGCTCGACACGGCGTGCACGATGCCCTGCTTGTCGGGGCACGAGAGGGTGAGGACGTACTGGTCGGTCATGTCGGTCAGCCTGCCACACGCGGGTGCGCCGGGTGAGCCCCTGTCCGTCAGGCGGAACGGTCGGGGGAGGGTTCGCGAGCGCCTCGCGGGCGGGGCGCGAGGGGGTCGCGAGCGGGGTGGCAGCGGTTCAGGAGCGGGTCATGATGCGGAGGACGTCGAGGGGGCGCGGAGGGGTGTCGGGGTCTTCCCCGTCGGCCTGTGCCATCCGTACGTGTGCCTCGCGGGAGGCACGTACGGCTTCGGGCCAGCCGTGGTGCTGGAGGTAGGCGGAGACGGGGGCGTCGGGTCCGACCTGGTGCATGATCCGGAGCACGCGGAGGACGGCGACGTCGACGAGGGCGGCCTCGCCGGTGTCGCGGAAGATCGCGCCGACGTACTTCTCGGCGGACCAGTTGTCGAGCCAGGTGTCCTCGACCAGGCGGTAGACGGCGTCGGTGACGTCGCCGTACCCGTCCAGGCCGGCCAGCCAGGTCGTCTCGTGGAACCCGGGGTCGGAGAGCATGTGCAGCGCCGAGCGCACGTTGATGCGCCAGCGCCACCACGGCATGTCGTTGAGCGGCATGTCGCCCATGGTGGAGGAGCGACGGCCGCGACGGGAAGAGTTAACCGAACCGGAGACTGGACTGGACACGTTTCGATCGTACGTTCCCTTGCGGCATAAGCGGACTCACCCCCTCCTCATCCGGCCCCGGCTCCCGTAATTCACCTTCACGTCACCCACCGTTGAACCGTGCTCACTCCCGCGTTACCCATGAGGCGGAAATGTGCATGCCCATGACCGGTAGGCGACTGACCTCACTCCTCGCGTACGTCACGACCGCGGCGACCGGAGCATCGCTGCTCACCGGGTGCGGCGTGCTCCCTGGGGCCACGGGGGGCTCCAGGGAGCCCGTCACCGTGATGACCTGGGCGCCCGACCAGACCCGAGCGACCAACATGCCCGGAATGCCCGCCATGGCACAGGCTTACGCACGCTGGGTCAACGCACAGGGCGGCATCGACGGCCACGAACTGCGCGTCCTCACCTGCAACGAACAGAACACCTCCGCCGGCGCCTCCGACTGCGCCCGCCGCGCCGTCCGCGAGAACGCGGTCGCGGTCGTCGGCTCCTACAGCCAGAACGGGCGCGCCTTCATGGCCCCGCTGGAGGCCGCGGGCATCCCGTACATCGGCGGCTACGGGATCTCGGAGGACGAGTTCACCAGCCCGCTCTCCTACCCCGTCAACGGCGGGCAGGCGTCCCTCATCGCCGGCCACGGCATGCAGCTCGCCGCGTCCTGCCGCAAGGTCTCCCTCGTCCGCCCCGACACCATCGCCGGCGACAAGCTGCCCGGGCTCCTCAACTCCGGCCTGCGCAAGGCGAGTCACCGCAGCGCCACGGACATCCCGGCGCTGGAGGACGCGGCCGAGTACTCCCACCAGGCCGACCGGGCCCGCGACCAGGCGGGCCGCGAGGACGGCTGCGTCACCGCCGTGCTCGGCGAGCGCACCCAGACCTTCTTCGACTCCTTCCGCCGCCTTCCGGAGAGCGACGGCGGGCGGCGCGACGGGGCGAAGGGCGGCGCAGGGGACGGGGAAGGGGACGGCAAGGAGGGCGGCGTCCGCATCTCCTCGGTACTCGGCAGCGTCGGCCAGCCCGTGATCGACCGCACCGGCGGCGCCCACAGCCCCTTCGAGGGCGCGTACGTCACCGGCTGGTACCCGGAGGCCGGCGACAAGAGCTGGGCGCCGATGCGCAAGGTCATCCAGGAGCACGCCTTCGCCGACAACCGGGTCGACCCGGCCGACGCGGGCGTGCAGACCACGTGGATCGCCTACACGGTGCTGCGCGAGGTCGTCGAGTCGCTCGACAAGGACCGGGTCACCGCCGCGCAGATCTCCCACGCCCTCGACCGCGGCGCGCGCATCGACACCGGCGGCCTGACGCCCGTCCTGCGCTGGAAGTACGAGGACCTGCTCGGCGCGCCCGGCTTCCCCCGGATCGTCAACCACGAGGTGACCTTCCAGGTCGTCCGCCAGGGCCGTCTCGTCGCCCAGAAGCCCGGCTTCGTCGACGTCGGCGAGACCGTCCTCAGCGCGCCCTAGGGACGCGCCCGCACGGGCCGGCGGCGCCGCTCCCGCGGCGCCGTCGGAGTCCGCTCAGAGCTGGGTGTAGGTCCGCTTCTCCAGTCCGTACTTGTCCGCGGTCGGGTTCCACAGCCCGGCCGCCTTCTTCTTGGCCGCGGTGGCCTCGCCGCTCTTGGCGCTCGCCTCGGCGAGCTGGCTGGTCGAGCGGGCCTTGCCGCCCTTGCACGCCTTCTTCGCCTTCATCTGGTCGGCCCAGGCCGCGTAGTGGTCGTCGGCGGACGCCGACGCCTGCCACGCCTTGGTGAGCGCCGCCGTCAGGGCCGCGTTGTCCGGGATCTTGTCGACCGACAGCGACTGGAGCCGCGTCACCAGGCCGCGGCGCTGCTCGGCTGCGCCCCGCAGGTCGGTGGCGGCCTTGTCGAGGTTCTTGCACTGCTTGATCGACTCGACCGAGCTGATCACCGTGTCACGGCTGCTGCTGCTGGTCGCGAGCAGCTTGCTCAGCTCCTGGGCCTGCGGCTCGGCCGGGTCGGCCGGCTTCTCGGCGGGGGTCTCGCCGGCCGAGGGCGCGGCGGAGCTGGCCGCCACGTTCTGGCCGCCCTTCTCGGGCTTCTTGTCCTCGTCGCCGCCGCTGAGCAGCGCCCCGGCGCCCAGGCCGACGACCGCGCAGCCGACGACGACGGCGGCTATCAGCGCGACCGGCGACTTGCGGCGCGGGGCGGGCTCGTCGCCGTCGTCGTAGTAGGCGTCCTGGTAGGGGTACTGCCCACCGGGGCCCTGCGCCCCGGGACCGCCCGGCTGCTGCTGGGACGGGTAGCCCTGCTGCGGGTAGCCCTGCTGCTGGTGCTGCTGGTAGGCGGGAGGAGTGGGCTGCTGCGGGTAGCCCTGGGTCTGCTGCGGGCGCTGCGGCGCCTGGGGTGCCTCGGTCCGGAAGAGGCTGTCGAACTCCGCAGGGGGCTGCCGCTCGCCGGGGACCTGGGGCGGCACGGGGGCGATGTACTGGGTGGCGTCCGACGCGCCGGCGACCCCGGCGCCCGGTCCCTGCTGCGGGAGCGAGCCGGTGCCGAGGAACTGGGTCGCCTGCCCGCCGCCCTGCTGCTGCGGCGGCACGGGTGCGATGAACTGCGTGGCCTGGAGGTCCCCGGCGGTCGGGGCGGCCGGCTGCGGGTACCCGTATCCGGGCTGCGCCGGCGGCATCCCGCCCGGGACCGGCGCGATGTGCTGGGTCGCCTGCATGTCGGCGGCCGCGGCCCCGGGCTGCGGGTAGCCGTAGCCCGGCTGGGGCTGCGCCTGGTGCGGGAAGCCCTGAGCGGCCTGCTGCGGCGGGACCGGCGGCAGGTACTGCGTCGACTGCATGTCGGCGCCGCCCGGCGGCGCCTCCGGGGGCAGCGGCTGCGCGGGCGGCAGCGGCTGCCCGCCCGGCGCGGCACCGGCGGGACCCCAGCCGCCGTCCCACGGCTGCGCTCCCCCGTGGGCACCGTCGTGCGCGGGGGGCACCGCCGGGTACTGCGGCTCCGGACCCTGTCCGTTCTGCGTCACCGGGACTCCTACCGATAAACCTATGGAATCGTCGGCTCACGCTACCGGGTGCGCCCGGGGCTCCGCACACACGTGTGAGCCCGGTTACACAACCTCCCCGCCCGGCGGCGCGGTCCACGCCGGACAAGAGGACCTAAGCCGCCGCAAGATCCATGCGCGCTCCGAACTCCCGCACCACCGGCTCGCCCGCGTACGGCTCCAGGCGCTCCCTCAGGTCCTCCAGGTACTCCGCGCCCCGCGACGACCGCAGGGTGCCCAGCAGTTCGAGCGCCTCCGTCCCCGTCCGGCACGCCTGCTCCACCTCGCGCTGCTGGATCCGCGCCGACGCCAGCAGGGCGAGCCCGATCGCGCGCCGCCGCACGCGCGTCGCGGGATGGCCGGCGACGGACGCCTCCGCCGCCCGCGCCGCGGCGTCCGCCTGCCCCAGGTCCCGGTGGCAGTGGGCCAGTTCGTCCGCGAGGTACGCGTGGTCGAAGTGGGCGATCCACACCGGGTCGTCGCCCGCCTCCGGGTCGGCCTGGTCCAGGGCCTGCGCGGCGCGGCCCGCGGTCGACTCGAAGGCGGCGACGTCGCCGAGCAGCGCGTGCCCGCGGGCCTCGGCCGCGAGGAACATCGCCTCCGCCCGCGGCGGCACCTTCCCGCGCGCGCCCTCCTGCGCGGCCCGCGCCAACTGGGCGATCTCCCGCGGGTTCCCGAGCTGCGCGGCGAGGTGGCTCATCGACGCGGCGAGCACGTATCCGCCGTACCCGCGGTCGCCGGCCGCCTGCGCGAGCCGCAGCGCCTGGATGTAGTACCGCTGCGCGAGGCCCGGTTCGCCGGTGTCCACCGCCATGTACCCGGCGAGCTCGGTGAGTCGGGAGACCGCCCCGAAGAGCTGCCGGCCCACCGCCTCCCGGTACGAGCCGGACAGCATCCCCGACACCACGCTGTCGAGGTAGTGGACCACCACCGGCCGCACGTGCCCGCTGCCGAACCGCCGGTCGAGGTCGACGAGGGCGCTCGTCATCTCCCGGACCGCGGCCACGTCCGCGACCCCCACCCGCGCGCCCGCGAGCCGGGCCACGTGCGGGTCCGGGACGGTGATCAGCCAGT
This sequence comes from Streptomyces sp. NPDC051180, assembly GCF_040689545.1. Lineage (NCBI taxonomy): Bacteria > Bacillati > Actinomycetota > Actinomycetes > Kitasatosporales > Streptomycetaceae > Streptomyces > Streptomyces sp. NPDC051180. Next base: position 93,945 of record NZ_JBFBBC010000005.1, on the reverse strand, counting down.
CCCGGCTGGGCTCGACCAGCGCCGAGGCCGCCACGGCGGACCCCGCGAGGAAGTCCCGGCGTCCCACGTCGCTGCGCCACAGCTCGCAGACCTGCTCGATCGCCGCGGGCACGGTGGGCGCGAACTGGAGGCCGACCCCGGCGGCGAGGTTCCGGCCGTTGGCCATGCCGACCTCGTCGATCGTGACCGAGCGTCCCAGCTTGCGGCCCAGCGCCTCCGCGATGATCCCCGGCGCCCGGCCGCGCGGCTGCTGCCCGCGCAGCCAGCGGGCCACCGACGTCTTGTCGTACCGCAGGTCGAGGCCGCGCTCCGCGCCGACCATGTTGACCCTGCGCGCGAGGCCGGCGTTGGAACAGGCCGCCTCCTGAATGAGCGCCTGGAGCCGTTCGTTGAGCTGGCGCGGAACGAGTGGCCTGGCTGCCATGTGTACCCCCTGAGGCCGTGCGGTGATCACCGGAGGAGTGATCAATGCCCGGCGGATATCCGGTCAATGCCGATGTGAACACGCGAAACCGGACACGTCCGCCGCGACCCCGCCGACGCCCCCACCACTCCGTACCCACCCCCGCTTCCCACACCTCCACGCGCCCCCGTACATGCACCCATGCGCCCCGCGTGCGGGATCGATGCGTCAACACGCTCACCACCACGCCCGTAACCCCAGGTGACCGGGGAAGTTGTGCTGACCGTGGAAGAGACCATGGGAGTCACGGACGCCGCACAGATCCCCCAGCAGCGCGGCGAGCAACTGCTGGACAGCGCCGTGCGGTACGCGGAAGAGCGGCACTGGGACGTGTTCCCCGGGACCTGGCTGGAGGCCGTCGAGGGCAGGGAGCGCTGCTCCTGCGGCGCGGAGGCGTGCGCCGTCCCCGGCGCCCACGCGGTCAGGCCCGACTGGTCGACCCAGGCCACCGGGAGCGGCGTCGGCGCGCGGCGCATGTGGTCCAAGACGCCCAAGGCGTCGATCCTGCTGCCGACCGGACGCACCTTCGACGCCATCGAGGTCCCCGAGTCCGCCGGCTTCCTCGCGCTCGCCCGCATGGAGCGCATGGAGCTGACGCTCGGCCCCGTGACCTGCACCCCCGACCGCCGGATGTTCTTCTTCGTCCTGCCCGGCGCCGCCGCCAAGGTGCCCGACCTCGTCCGCAAGCTCGGCTGGACGCCCGCCGCGATCGACCTCGTGACGCGCGGCGAGGGCCACTACGTCGCCGCCCCGCCGACCCGCGTCGGCGGCTGCGGCGCCGTCCAGTGGGCCCGCCGCCCCACCCCCGCCAACCGCTGGCTCCCGGACGCCGAGGAGCTGATCAGCGCCCTCGCGTACGCGTGTGGCCGGGAGGCGGCGGAGGCGCGCGACCGCCGGGCGTGAACCCCGGAGGCCGTACGGCCTCACCCGTATGGTGGTGCCCGTAAACACGGGGACCACCGAAGGGTTGACCGACCATGCCTGACCAGGCATTTGACGGAGCGTTCGACAAGGCGGGCACCGCACCGGGGGACGGTGCGGTGCCCGCGGTGCGTGTCGAGGGGCTGTGGAAGAGATTCGGCCAGCAGGTCGCGGTGAACGGGATCGATCTCGTCCTGCCGGCCGGCCGGTTCATCGGGCTGGTGGGGCCCAACGGCGCCGGCAAGACCACCACCCTCTCCATGATCACCGGTCTGCTGCGGCCCGACCACGGCCGGGTCCTCGTCGCCGGACACGACGTGTGGGCCGACCCGGAGTCGGTCGCACAGGTCAAGGCCCGCATCGGTGTCCTCCCGGAGGGCCTGCGCCTCTTCGAGCGCCTCTCCGGCCGCGAGCTCCTCGCCTACAGCGGCCGGCTGCGCGGGCTGCCGGGCGCCGAGGTCGACAAGCGCGCCGCGCAGCTCCTCGACGTCCTCGACCTCACCGGCTCGCAGAACAAGCTGGTCGTCGACTACTCGACCGGCATGCGGAAGAAGATCGGCCTGGCCGCCGCCCTCCTCCACAACCCCGAGGTCCTCTTCCTCGACGAGCCCTTCGAGGGCGTCGACCCGGTCTCCGCCCAGACCATCCGCGGCGTCCTGGAGCGGTACACCGCCTCCGGCGCGACCGTCGTCTTCTCCAGCCACGTCATGGAGCTCGTCGAGTCGCTCTGCGACTGGGTCGCCGTGATGGCCGGCGGCCAGATCCGCGCCCAGGGCACGCTGGCCGAGGTCCGCGGCGCGGCGCCCTCCCTCCAGGCCGCGTTCCTGGAGCTGGTCGGCGCGAACGGCCGCGAGGCGGCCGGCGACTCCCTCGACTGGCTGGGCGGCGGGGCCGTCCCCGGCGCCGGTGCGACGGGCGGGGCGGGCTCGGGCGCCACGGGCGGTACGCAGCGATGAGCACCGCCACGACCGCCACCGGCGGCTCCCCCGTCCTCCCCGACGCCCCGGCCGCCCCCGTGCCGTCGCTGACCTCGGTCTTCGTACGGCTCAAGCTGTCGCTGCTGCGCAACGGGCTGCGGCAGTCCGGCGGGCGCACCGCCGCCTACATCGTCTCGATCGTCTTCGGCGCCCTCTTCGCGGCGGCGATAGTGCTCGCCTTCGTCCTCCTGCGCGGCAACGCCGACGCCGACGTCGTCGCGCTCCTCCTCGTGGGCGTCCTCGCGCTGTCCTGGACGGTGATGCCGCTGTTCATCCCGAGCGGCGACGAGACCCTCGACCCCTCGCGGCTCGTGATGCTGCCGCTGATGCCCCGGCCGCTGATCCGGGCGCTGCTCGTGGCCTCCCTCGTCGGCGTCGGGCCCGTCCTCACCCTCGTCCTCGCCCTGGGTGCGGCCCTGTCCCTCGCGCACGGCGCGGCGGCCGTCGCCGTCGCCGTCCTCGCCGTGCCGCTCACCGCCGTGACGTGCGTGGCGCTGTCGCGGGCCGTCGCCGCCGCCAACGTCCGTCTCCTCACCTCCCGCAAGGGCCGCGACCTGGCCCTCCTCAGCGGTCTGGTCATCGCCGTCGGCATGCAGTTCGTGAACTTCGGCGCCCAGCGCCTGGGCCAGGCCGGCGGCCTGGAGTCACTCGAACCGGCCTCGGCCGTCGTCGCCTGGCTCCCGCCCGCCGCCGCGATCGGCGCGGTCGACTCCGCGAGCCAGGGCGACCACGCCGTCGCCGTCGCCCGCCTGCTGCTGACAGCGGCCTCCCTGGTCGCGCTCCTCTACTGGTGGCAGCGGAGCCTGGTGCGCCTCATGGTCGAGCCCGACGGCTCCACGATCGGCGCCGCCCCCGACTCCCGCGAGAAGTCCGGCACGGGACGGCTCGGCCGCCTCCTGCCGGCCGGACGCACCGGCACCGTCATGGAGCGCACCCTGCGGTACGTGTGGCGCGACCCGAAGACGAAGGCGGCGTGGGTGACCTCGCTCGCCATCGGCCTGATCGTGCCGCTCTTCAACGCCTTCCAGGGGCAGGGCTCGATCTACTTCGCCTGCTTCGCTTCCGGCATGCTCGGCATGCTCATGTACAACCAGTTCGGCCAGGACAACTCGGCGTTCTGGATGGTCGCGCAGACCATCTCGACACCCGCCGACGCCTACGCCGAGCTCCGGGCGCGCGCCCTCGCGCTGCTCGTCATCACGCTGCCGTTCACGGTGCTCGTCACCGCGGCCACCGCCGCCGTCCTCGGCGACTGGTCCGACTTCCCCGAGGCCCTCGGGCTCGCGCTCGGCCTCCTCGGCGCGATGGTCGGCACCGGCGCCGTGACCACGGCCAGCTTCCCGTACTCGATCCCCCAGGACAGCGGCTACAAGAACGTGGTGCCCGGCCAGGGCGGTCTGGCCTGGATCTCGATCATGGGCGGCATGCTCGCGGCCGCGCTCCTCTGCTCCCCGCTCATCGGCGCCACGATCTACCTGCACGTCTCCGACGGGCATTCCCTGCTCTGGCTCCTCCTCCCCGCCGGCACCCTCTACGGCGCCGTCCTCCTCTACGCGGGCCTCAGGCTCGCCGCACCCCGGACGGCCGCACGCCTCCCGGAGATCCTCACGGCGGTCAGCAAGGGCTGACCCCCGGCCCACCCGGCACCCGACGGCCCGCCCGCGTTCCGGGCGGGCCGTCGGCGTTCAGGGCGGGCCGTCGGCGTTCAGGGCGGGCCGTCGGCGTTCCCCTCCCCGCCGGGTCAGTGGCCGCCCAGGCCCGGCAGGCAGGTGCCGTCCAGGGTGCGGCCGGTGACCTCGGCCGTGGCGGTGCCCTGTTCGTCCACGCGGCCGTTGACGCAGACCTTGGCGGGGCCGCCGCCGACCTCGATGTTGGTCAGGGGCTTGCCGCGACGGCCCTCCCGGTACTCGACGCTGCCGGGGTCGAGGCCGAGCGCGGCGCCGGCCGCGGCCTGGACCTCCGCCCGGCCCACCGGCTTGCCCGCGAGGTCCCGCAGGGCCTCGGCGAGGGCCCGCGCCTTGCCTTGGGCCGCGGCGCGTTCCGCGTCGCCGATCTTCTGCTCCTGCCGGTAGGCGTGGTTCTCCGCGTACTTCCGCGCGGGGTCCTGGGGGATGCACTGCGTGCCCGGCGGGAGCGGGGGTTCCTCGGGGGACGGGCAGAACCGCATGGCCTCGCGGGACGGGGTCGCCCGCGGGTCGTCGGCGGGGTCGGCGCACCCGGCGGCGAGGGGCGCGAGGGCGAGGAGCAGGAGGGCGCCGGCGGCGGGGCGGGAGAACGGGCGGGGAAGCATGCGTCCCATCCTCGGCGATGTTCCCGAACTGCCGCGTGGCCGACGGCAGATGTGACCGAGCCGTAGCCTCGCGCCCACCGCCGGTGGAATTCCCTTGCCCGGCGTGATCGCCTCGTACGATCCTCGCCCCATGACCGTCATCCAGCCGCGCCCCCTGCTCGAAGTCGACGCCGGTCTCGTCCTGCGCGCGCTCGACGCCGAGACGGACCTCGACGAGTACTTCCGGGTGATCGAGGAGTCGCTCGACCATCTGCGGCCCTGGATGCCCTGGGTCGCCGAGCACAGCCTGGCCCGGACGATCGCCTTCCTGCGCTGCCGGGCCGAGCGCTGGGAGAACGGGACCGAGCACACGTACGCGATCGTCCTCGACGGGGCGATCGTCGGCTCCACGGGGCTGCACCGGTACGAGGACTCGCCGCCCGGCACCCGCGAGATCGGCTACTGGCTCCACCCGGCGGCCACCGGCCGCGGGATCGCGACGCGGGCCGCCCGCGCCCTCACCGAGGAGGCGTTCCTGCTGCCGGGCGTCGACCGGGTCGAGATCGTCCACGACGCCGCCAACCACGCGAGCGGCGCCGTCCCCGCACGGCTCGGCTTCACCGACACCCTGCGTCCCGGCGACCCCACCGCACCCCGGGCGCCGGCGGAGACGGGCGAGGACCGGGTCTGGCACCTCACGCGGTAGGAGGGGAACGCCGAAGGGCCGGCGATCGCCGGCCCTCCCGTCCTCGGCCCATGTCTCCCGACTCCCGGCTCAGGAGTTCGTGGTCTGCTTCCACTCGTCGGCAAGCAGTCCGAGCAGCACCTCGTCGAGGAACTCGCCCAGCACCCATGCCGAGGAGCGCAGCACGCCCTCGCGCACGAAGCCGTTCCGCTCGGCCGAGCGCAGCATCCCCACGTTGTCCGCGAGCGTCTCGATCTGCAGCCGGTGCATGCCGCGGACGACGAAGCCGTAGTGGCACAGCACCGCGACCACGTCCGTGCCGTAGCCCTTGCCCCGGGCGGCGGGCAGCAGCCCGAGCCCGATGTGCGCGGCCCGGCTGTGGTTGTCGATCCCCCACAGCGTCGCCGTACCGATCAGCGTCCCGCCCTCCAGCTCCACCACGGAGAAGGGGACGTGCTGCTCCCGGGTGTCGTCCACCACGAGCCGGGGGTCCTTCGACCCCGGCGTGATGGGCCGCCAGGGCCCGCTCTCCGCCCGCGAGCCGTTCACCACGTCGTCGTAGAGCTCGGTCCGCAGGATCGGGATGTCATCGTCGTGGCGGGCCCTCAGCCCGACCTTGCTGCCCTTCAACATGCGAACCTTCCTATCGGACGCGGACGGCGGTCGACAAACCAATTCCGGTTCGTCGCCGCCCTCATGGGGTGCGGGGCGTGAGGGGGACCAGGGTGCCGAGGAGCGCGCGGGCCGGCCGGGCGACGGCCGTGGCGGTGGGTGTGGCGATCGCGGCCGGCGGGGCCGGCGGGTGCTCGGAACTGCCCGAGCCCCGCCGGGCCTGCGTCGGGAGCAGTGGGCGCGTGCCGGAACTGGCGCGGGAGGAGATCCTGGGGATGCGCCCCGCGGGAGCGACCGTTCCCCGGGGATACGAGAAGGTCGACGCCGCCTGCTGGTTCGACAGTGGGCACGCGCAGGCGTACGCGGAGCGGACCTACGCCTACGCGGGCAGCCGGGAAGACGTCCTCCTGTACTACCGGACGGCGGCGGAACAGGACGGCTGGACGCAGCAGCGGGCCGAACCGGATCTCCTCTGCCTCACCCGCGACGGGGACTCGGCCCGGACGATGCTGACGGTCGCGTTCCTGCCCGCCGATGCCTTCGCCTACGACGACCGGAAGCCCGGGCCGGAGCTGACCGCGGGCCACCCCTTTCGCGTGACGGTGAGCAAGGTGCTGAGCGGCGACGGCGGCTGCGACGGGTGATCCGGCGCCGGCGCGAGAAGCGGGATCGCTGCGATCATCCGAGGCATGTCGGTTGACCGGAACAGCAGCAGGGTTGTCTTCGAGGTGGCGTCCGACGGTCGCACGGACGAGGTCCTGGGGGTGCTCGACGAGGCGGCGGAGTGGCTGGGCGCGCAGGGCATCGCACAGTGGCCGCCCCGGTTCGAGGCGGAGTGGGTCGCCGGGGCGATAGCGCGGGGCGAGACGTGGCTCGTCCGTGTCGACGACAGGACCGCCGGCACGATCACGCTGGACTGGCACGACCCGCTGTGGGCGGATCGAGGCGGTGTCGCGGGCTACGTGCACCGGATGGCCGCCCGCCGCTGGGCCGCCGGGCTGGGGCCGGTGATGCTCGACTGGGCGTCCGACGCCGCACGCCGCCGCGGCGTCGACGCCCTGCGGCTGGACTGCGTGCGGTCCAACGTCCGTTTGCGCGCCTACTACGAGGACCGCGGGTTCGTGCACCGCGGCGACGTGCCGGTGGGCGGCGCCCCCGGACAGCGGGACGAGGCGGGGCCCGTCACCTGGGTGAGCCGGTACGAACGGGGCTTGCCCGCCGGTCGACCATCCTCCTCGCGGTGACCACCGGGCCGTCCCCACGCACGGACGGCCCGGCTCGATCCCCGGCGGCGGACACGGTTCGACCCGGGCCCGGTGCTAGCGGACGACGTCGAAGACGTTCTTCTGGATGCCGTTCGCGTACGCCTCGTGCTCGACCAGCTTGAGCTTCTGGGCGTCCTTGTCGGTGGCGCTGAAGAGGCGCTTGCCGGCGCCGAGGAGGAGCGGGAAGACGAGCAGGTGGTAGCGGTCGATCAGACCGGCGTCGGACAGGGCGTGGTTCAGGGCGGCGCTGCCGTGGACGATGATCGGGCCGCCCTCGGTCTCCTTGAGGGCGGCGACCTCTTCGAGGTTGCGGAGGATCGTCGTCTCGCCCCAGTTCGACACCAGGTCGTCGTCGGTGAGCGTCGTGGAGACGACGTACTTCGGCATGACCTTGTACTCGGCGAACTCCTCCATGTCCGGCCACACGGGGCTGAAAGCCTCGTAGCTCGTCCGGCCCAGCAGCAGCGCCGCCGCCTCCTTCTGCTCCCGCCCCTTGATCTCGAACGCCTCCGGGAGGAACTCGACCTCCTTGAACGTCCATCCCGAGTTGCGGTAGCCGGGCTCGCCGCCCGGGCCCTCCACGACGCCGTCGAGGGAGATGAAGGCGGTGCTGATGAGAGTGCGCATCTGGGGTTCCTCTGTGTCTCGCGTCGTCCGGGTCTCGGTCGCTCGGCGGTGCCCGCCCGCCGCTCCTGAGCGGCTGTCGCGCACCATCCATGAACTATGACCGGCGACCCCCGGAAAACTCATCGCTCTTCGAGAACTTGATCCACACGAGTCTTCCGGGACGTGGCCCGCTCACGGTGACGGCGCTGCGGCCACCTGCTCCACGAGGGTGCGCCAGGGGGCCCGGGGCGCCCGTTCCCGCGGGTGGATCCCATGGGCCCTGCGCGCCAGTTCCGTGCGACAGGAGCCGCACCGCGTCTCGTCGCCCACCGGACGGAAGACGTGCTCCTCGCCCAGCCCGTCACAGGTGACCAGGGCGGGCGGCGGGACCACCGGGCGGCCCTGGTCCCACACCGAGGACGCGGAGGGTCCGGACGGGCCGGACGAGGCGGCCGCCGGGGCCGGGGCCGGAAGCTTCTCGGTCAGCCGGTGCCGCAGGAAGCCGACGGCCGACCGGATCCCGTTGCGCGGCAGGTGCGCCGTCAGCGCGTGCCGGAGGTCCGCCGCCGAGACCCCCCGCCTCAGCCACTCCGCCGCCATCTCGGCCAGCCCCCGGGCCTCCCTGACACCGAGCAGCAGGTCCCGGCTCTGATGCCGCAGCGACAGCAGGAGCCGCTCGGCCTGGGCGACTTCCGGGGACTGCGCCTGATCGGGGGCCGGGTCCGGGTCCGGTGCCTTCTCCGGGTCCGGGTCCTGCACTGGACCTTGCTCCGGCTCCCGCTGCGGCTCCGGCTCCGGCTGGTCTTCGGTGGGTGGGTGGGAAGAAGTCTTCTCCCGGTCTTTGTCTACCGGTGTACAGGAACCGACGTGCCGGGCCTTCGGAAAACCGACTGTCGGTTCCCCGTGAGCCGGAGACCCGGTCGCGACCCCGGTCCTGACCGCGTCCGCCTCTTCACGCGTAAGGGTGACAGTGGACAGCAGCTGCGACGTCGCCCAATACCCGCGCCGGTTCTGCGACTTCCATTCGTGGAGGAACCCGCACTCGGCCAGACCCTGCCTGGCCCGGTTGTACGCCCGCGGCTTCATGCCCAGGTCGGCGGCGTGCTCCCCGAGGGGCTTGTCGCTCTCGGACTCGGGGAGGCCCTGGACGTAGATGAGGAGGAGCTTCGCGTCGCTGTTCAGACGCGGATGGCGCACGACACCGTTCGAGACCTTGGTGAAACACCGAACGGGAGCGATAGCATGCCGAAGCATTTCTGGTGGACTCCTGATCCACTAGCAGTGAAGGCCCTCGGATGGTGTTGGCGCACCCCCGGGGGCCGCTCCAATTTTCACGGAGCGTGATGGCGAGCTCACCGTAGCGCACACATCACCGTACGATGCAACAACTCTCCCTCCACGAACGGATCTTCGAGCGTCGGCCTCGACCTCCAGTCCAGCGGCCACGTCGCCCCCCGCAGCGCCGGGATCCCGACGTACGACTCGCTCCGCCCACCGCCGCTCAACGCCCGCGCCGGGGCCGGCCATTCGTACTCCCCCGCCGTCCTGGGCGCCAGCAGGAAGTACAGGTTCTTCTCCCCCGTCGCCTCCCGGACGATCGGGCCCGCCTGGAAGTCCGTGAACGACATCAGGCGGTACGCCACGTCCTCACCCAGGAACCCACCGATCCGTACCGCGTCGAAGTGGATCCCCGCGTGACGCAGCGCGTGCCCGGTCTCCGGCACCCAAGCGGGCTTCGTGTCAAGCGACTTGCGCAGATTCATGCGGCCAGCCTGCTGTGCGTGATTGCCTGTGACCAGGGCCGCAGTCCGGTTGTGCAGGACTGTGCACTCGGGAGGTCGGGTGTGAACAACGAGAAGAAGAGCCCCGGCGCCGCCAAGGCGTTCGGCGCGCTGCTCCGCTTCCATCGCGAGCGGGCGGGCGTCTCGCAGGAGGCGCTGGGCCGGGAGACCGGTTATTCCAAGTCCCAGGTCGCCATGATCGAACGGGGAGAGCGGCGAGCCAGGGGGCGGTTCGTCGAACTCTCGGACGAGATGCTGGGTGCACAAGGTGCACTGCTGAAGGTGGCGGACGAGGTCACGGCGAGTGGTGTCGCCGCGTGGTTCGAGGACTATCTGGAGGAGGAAGCCAGGGCGGCCGGAATCCACAAGTACGAGATCCAGCTGATCCCGGGACTGCTTCAGACCGCGGAGTACGCGCGGGCCGTGTTCCACTGCGCCGTACCGGCCCTGGAGGACGAGGACATAGAGGCCGGAGTCCTTGCGCGCGTGAAACGACAGGAGTTGTTCTTCCGCAAGCCCCCACCGCTCGTGACCTTCGTCCTGGAGAAGGCAGCGCTGGTCAAACCCATCGGCGGTCCTGACATCCTGCGGAAGAACCTCCTCCACGTACGCGAGTGCGCCGATCTACGGAACGTGACCATCCAGGTGATGCCGGAGGACCGGTGGACCCACGCGGGCCTCGACGGTTCGTTCACCCTCCTGGAGACCGAGGAGCGTCGGAGCCAAATCGTCTTTATCGAGGGACAGAGCGGCAGGTACTTTCTCAGCGAACAACCGGACGTGGGAGATGTCGCCGCCCGCTACAGCGCTCTGCGCGCACAGGCTCTCTCCCCGGAGGACTCCGCACGACTCATCGAACAGGTGGCACGAGACCTATGAGCACCGACCTCAACTGGTTCAAGAGCAGCTACAGCGGCCCCCAGGGCGGCGACTGCGTCGAGGTCGCCACCTCCCCCGCCGCCGTTCTCGTCCGGGACTCCAAGGACACCTCCCTCCCCTCGTTCGAGGTCTCGCCCGCCGCCTGGGAGGCGTTCGTCGCCAGCAGGTGAAAGAGGTGAGGGCCTCCGCCCGGTTCCGGGTGAGGCCCTCGTGGGGTCAGGGGATACGGGTCAGAAGGCGCCGTTGAGGCCCCACCAGTCGCCGTCGTCGACGACGCCCGCGTTCAGGGTGCCGGTGCCCTTGCCCGGGTAGAGGAGGAGGCAGCCGACGCCGCGGCACTCGGGGGAGACGTAGCCGCTGTTGGTGATCGTGGCGAGGTCGTTGCGGCCGTCGGCGTTGAAGTCGCCGACGGCGAGGAAGGAGGCCATGACGTTCCAGCCGGCGCCGATGAGGACGCGGGAGCCGACGCCGCCGGCGGCGGTGCCGGGGTAGAGCCAGAGCTTGCCGGTGGAGGGTTCGCGGGCGAGCAGGTCGGCCCGGCCGTCGCCGTTCATGTCGCCGGGGGCGACGAGCGCGTTCATGCCGTTCCAGCCGCCGGAGCCGACGAGGCGGCGGGAGCCGAGCGCGCCGGTGGCGGTGCCGGGGTACAGCCAGAGCTTGCCCGTGGCGGACTCGACGGCCATGAGGTCGGAGCGGCCGTCGCCGGTGAGGTCGCCGAAGGCGGTGATCTTGTTCATGGCGTTCCAGCCGCCGGAGCCGATCAGCTTCCGCGTGCCGACCGCGCCGGTGCCGGTGCCGGGGTAGGCCCACAGCTTGCCGGTGGCGGACTCGCGGGCGATGACGTCCTCGCGGCCGTCGCCGGTGAAGTCGCCGTGGCGGGTGAGGGCGCTCATCGCGTTCCAGCCGCCGGTGCCGATGAGGCGGCCGGTGGTGTCGCCGGGCAGGAACCAGAGGCGGCCGGCCTTGTCGCGGACGAGGGCGTCGGGCTTCCTGTCGGCGTTCATGTCGCCGAAGCCGGCCGCCTTGGTGCCGGTGGCCGCGTACCACTCGGGGTAGGCGGGCAGGACGCACTCGCGCTCGGTGGGGACGAACCTGAGCGAGCTGACCGAGTTGGTGCCCGGGCCGCCCCATTCGGTGCCGGCCGGGTCCGGCGGGCTGCTGTAGACGGCGCCCGACTGTCCGTAGTTGGCGTCCTCGTGGAAGCAGACGAACTTGTTGGTGCGGTTGACGACCGAACGGAACGCGTTGTCCCAGCTCCCGAGCGTGGGGGCGTTGACGTTCGTCTTGTACATGGTGCCGGTGCCGTTGTCGGACTTCCAGGCGCAGAAGTAGCCGGACGGGCAGTCGCGGATCGCGGCCTGCGCCGGCGCCGCGCCCGCGCCGAAGAGGCCGAGCGAGGTGAGCCCCAGCGTCGTGGCCACGGTGGCCACGCGCCGCAGCAGGGACATGCGCATTGGTTTCCTCCCCACCGGCGCGGAGACGAGCTGCTCGACGCGCCGTGGGAGGGAACGTACCGCGCGGGGTCGGGGGCGGTGCCGCAGGGGTGGCCACTTTCCGGAATGCCCGCTTCACCCGGGTCTCCCCGACCCGTCCGGCGGGCGGGCCGTAGTCTCGGCCACTTGTCGATCTTGAGAGGTGTTCGGATGATCACGCTGGCCTCCGCCGTCGCGCCCCCGGTCCTGCTGAACTCGGTGCAACTGGCGTCCCCGGTCCGCGTCGGGCAGTCGTTGTACTGGGAGGTCGTCGGCCGGCACTGGTACGTGTGCCAGCGGGACACCACCACCGGCGACCAGGAACGGATCCTCGTCACCCGGTTCACCGAGAACGGCGAGACGGTGGACTCGATGCACGTCGAGCGCGCGGGGCACGGGGCGAACATAGGCGTCGAGCGGACCGGGGACGCGGTCTTCCTGTGGACCGACGCGATGCCGAAGGGGCACTGGGCGTCGGCCCTGGCCCGCATCCCGTACGTGCCGGGCGGCACGGTCGACGCCTCGAAGGCCGACGAGCCGTCCTCGCGGATCACCTTCCACCGGCCCCGGCCGAGCGAGTCCGTGTACCGGGTGTCCGCGACGATCGACCCGACGCGCCGGGAGCTGGTCTACCGCTGGCAGTCGAACGACGACCCGTCCCACGAGGGGGTCGGCGGCATCGACCGCTACGCGCTGGACGCGGTCGTCGCCGGTACGTGCACCCCGCTGGCCACACTGCCCTTCACCGCGTCCGGCCGGACCCTCCAGGGCTACACGAGCCTCGGGGACCACGTGTACACCCTCTACGGCGTGCCGAAGGAGGAGTCCCGGGTCACCTGCACCCGGTGGGACACCGGCGAGGTGGTGCAGGACGTGCCGCTCACGGCGTTCCCGTCGCTCTCGAACCGCGAGCCCGAGGGACTCTGCGTGTACGAGAGGGACGGCGCTCCGGCCACCCTGGCGTTCGGCATCGCGAGCGGCAGCGTCGGGGCGCACCGCTACCACGCGGGCCGCTTCCCGCACCCCGAGACCAACCCGTGGGTGCAGGTCGCCCTCGACCCCGCGCAGTACGTGCCGAGCAGCTCGTCGTACGTCCCGCAGTACCGGATCCACGGTGACCAGGTCCACCTGCACTTCTCGATCGACCGGGTGGACAGGGAGAGCCTCTGGCCGAGTACGGCGAAGCTGTTCCGGCTGCCGATGCCCGCGCGTCCGAACCGGACCCAGCGGCTGGTCGGCGTGGTCTCCGGCACGTACGTGACGGGCCAGCCCCTGACCGTACGCATGGAGGTGACGGCCGACGGCTGGGTGACGCTCTACGACGACCGCGGCCTCAAGGGCTGGATCGGCGCCGACGTCAGCTTCTGGACCTGCTGACGGCCGTCCCGGCGGCCGCCTCGATCGCCTCGGAGGCGGCCCGCCGGGCCGCCTCCTCGGTCCGGCCCGGCTCGCTGAGGGCGAGGGGGCGGGGCAGGGCGACCACGCGGGCGCCGCGGACGGCGGCGGGCCGGGTGCCGGCATGGACGAGGACGCCGTGACGGGCCGGGTCCACCCGGCCCTCGCGGACGTCGCGGCGGGTGGCGTACGTGACGTCGTAGCCCTCCTCCTCCAGCCAGCGGACGACGCTCGCCTCCGCGCCCACGTCGCCGGAGAGGACGTGGAGGACGCCCGAGGGGCGGGCGGGCTCCCGGACGACGAAGTGGACGTGGGCGCGCCGGCCGGCGGGGGTGGTGAGCACGGCGAGGTGGAGTCCCGACACCCAGGCGGCGGGGACCTCCAGGGTCCAGACGGTCCCGGCGGCGGCCTCGGTCAGGAGCCGGCGCGCGCGGGCGCCGCCGTAGTGGCCGACGCGGTAGACCGACACGGTCGCGCCCGCCGCGGAGAGGCGAAGCCGCAGGGTCTCGCCGGGGGCGACGGAGTCCCGGTCCGCGCGGCCCTCGATCTCGGGTCGGGCCGGGTCCACCCCGGAGGTCTCGTCGTCGCCGATCGCCCAGCCGCCCGAGCCGGGCGCCCGGTTCTCGCGGACGACCGGGTTGTCGCCGGTACGGGCGGGCGGGACGGCCGGAGCGGCCGCCGCCGTGCCGGCGAGCAGCGCGGGGGCCGCGACCGCGGCGCCCGTTCCGGCACCGAGGCCGCGCAGGACCGTACGGCGGGACAGCTGCGGCATGGGGCGACCTCCGGGCCGGGCGTCAGGGAACGATCATGGTACGGCCGCCCGTCCGGACGCCGCCGCCGTTCCCGTGAGGACGTCCGGCCCGGGCCGTCAGGGGGTGAGCACCCCGTTCAGGAAGGGCTCGACGGCTTCGCTCCATGCCTCCGGGTGGGTGTAGTGGAGGAGGTGGCCCGCGTCGGGGATCTCCGCGTACGCCCCGTGGGGCAGGACCCGGACCATCTCCTGGGCCTCCGCACGGCCCAGTTCGCCGTCGAGGCCGCGGACGACGAGGGTGGGGCAGCGGACCTGGGCGAGGGAGTCCCAGTGGGCGTCGTGCACCCACGTCTCGCGGGAGGTCAGCATCTGCTCGGGGTCGAACACCGGCCGCCAGCCGTCCGGGTGCCGGGTCATCACCTCGGCGAAGAACGCGCCCCTCGCCGGGTTCGGCGTCTCCACCCAGGGATCGTCGGCACCGAACCAGCGGTGGACCGCCTCCAGCGACGGGAACGGCGCCGGCCAGCCGCGGAACCACTGCTGCCAGGCGCGCTGCGAGGCCGCCCCGAGCGCCGAGGCGCGCATGTCGCAGATGACCAGGGCCTTCACCAGGTCCGGGCGCTCGGCCGCCAGCTGCCAGGCCGTCAGGGCGCCCATGGAGTGGCCGACGAGCGTGACCGGGCCGAGGCCGAGCTGCTCGACGACGGCGGCGGCGTCCGCCACGTACGCCTCGCGGGTGAAGGGCCCGCCGGCGGGCTTCTCGCTCGCGCCGTGACCGCGCTGATCGAGGGCCACGACCCGGTGACCGCCCGTCAGGCGGCCGACGGCCGGGGCCCAGTGGCCCGCGTGGCCCATCAGGCCGTGGAGCAGTAACACCCCCGGGGCCGGGGCCCGCCCGGCCTCCGGGGACGTGCCCCGCGACGGCTGCGCGGGGCGGGGGACGGAGCCCGGCCGGCCGCCTCCGGCGCGCGCGCCGGCGTCCGGTCCGGGCTGGGGGACGATGCCGGCGCCGCCGGGCACGGGGACGCGGGCGCCGGGCGCGGGCGGATGGCCGCCCGGCACCGACGGGCGGCCGTCGGGCACGGTCGGGTGGCCCCCCGGACCGGGTGCGGTGCCGCCGGGTCCGGGTGTGTGGTCCCAGGCCGCCAGCCGGACGCCGTCGGCCCCGGTGACGTCGAGTCGTCGCGCCATGGTTGCGGCACCCCCTCTTTTCCGTCGAACCTCGCCAGACTATCGAACTCGCATTCGAAAATGCGCTCCTGCCACACAACACCCCTCGTTCGAGTGACAGGGCTCAAGGATTGACGCGCGCTGCCGAGGGGAGATCTTGAGCGGGAGGCGGACCGCTCGGGGAAAAACGGTCCGAGGGGAATGACCTTGAGAGCTCGGGGCTCCAGGTCAGCACAGGGGAGGACAGGCCCCGGCGCCGGGAGGCGCCGGGGCCCTCCGTCTTCCGTAGCCCTCATGGCCCCACCCCCTCCACGCCCGGCCCTTACCAATGTGGCACGACGAGGGCGCGGGCGTAGCCATTCCGGCGTAAAACGGGGCGCACGGCGAGACGCCGCGCCGTGTCTCCGACGGGGAACGCGATCGAGGGGCGCCCGGCCTGGCCGGGCGCCCCTCGATCGCGTACGGGAAGAAGACGTCAGCGCTTCGCGACGAAGACGTGCGCCGCGACCTCCGCGTCCAGCTCCGCGGCCTCGCCGCTGCTGCCCACCAGGACACCGCCCGGCGACTCCGACACCGACACCACGGAACCGGGCTGCACGCCCGCCCTCCGCAGCGTGTACATCAGCTGGGCGTCCGTCTGGATCGGCTCCCCGATCCGGCGCACCACGACCGTCTTGCCGCCGCTCGCGTCCAGGTCGGCGAGGGAGACCATCGAGTCGTCGAGGAACGCCTCCGCCTCCGCCTTCTCACCCAGCTCCTCCAGGCCCGGGATCGGGTTCCCGTACGGCGACTCCGTCGGGTGACGCAGCAGCTCCAGCACCCGCCGCTCCACGGCCTCGCTCATCACGTGCTCCCAGCGGCACGCCTCCGCGTGCACCTGCTCCCACTCCAGGCCGATCACGTCGACGAGCAGACACTCGGCCAGCCGGTGCTTGCGCATCACCCGGGTGGCCAGGCGGCGGCCCTCGTCCGTCAGCTCCAGATGGCGGTCGCTCGCCACGGCCACCAGGCCGTCGCGCTCCATCCGCGCCACCGTCTGGCTCACCGTCGGGCCGCTCTGGTCGAGCCGCTCGGCGATCCGGGCACGCATGGGGACCACACCTTCCTCCTCAAGCTCGAGGATGGTGCGGAGATACATCTCCGTTGTGTCGATCAGTCCGGACATTCGTGCCCCTCGATCAGTCGTGCGCTGGCCCTGGCACCAATTCTGACGCATCGCGCCGACAACCGGGCCTCACCGGGTGAGGCGGTATTGACAGAGCAATGGTCCAGACCGCACCGTGAGCCGCGACCACGACGAGAAGGAGCCGCCGCCATGGGCGAGAGCAAGCTGGCCGGACAGTTCTTCGACGCCGCGATCGGCCTGCTCCAGCAGGTCCGCGACGAGGACTCCGCCGAGATCGCCGCCGCCGGCGCGGCGATCGCCGAAGCCGTCGCGAACGGCAACCGGCTCTTCGCCTTCGGAGCGGGCCACTCCTCCCTCGCCGCCCAGGACGTCGTCTACCGGGCCGGCGGCCTCGCCCTCATGAACCTGCTCGTCGTCCCCGGCGTCGTCGGCGTCGACGTCATGCCCGCCACGCTCGGCTCCGCACTGGAGCGCGTCGACGGCCTCGCCGGCGCCGTCCTCGACTCCTCCCCCGCCAAGGCCGGGGACGTCCTGATCATCATCTCGCTCTCCGGACGCAACGCCCTGCCCGTCGAGATGGCCATGAACGCCCGCGCCCTCGGCCTCACCGTCATCGGCGTCACCTCGGTGGCCTACGCGACCGGGACGAAGTCGCGCCACGTGTCCGGCACGTTCCTCAAGGACCACTGCGACATCGTCCTCGACTCCCGGATCGACGTCGGCGACGCCGAGCTCACCCACGAGGGCATCGAGGCCCCCTTCGCCCCCGCCTCCACCGTCGTCACCAGCGCCCTCATGCAGGCCACCATGGCCGCCGCCGCCGAGGACCTCGTCCGCCGGGGCATCGAGCCGCCCCTCCTGCGCTCGGGGAACGTGGACGGCGGGCACGAGTGGAACGGACGCGTGATGACCGAGTACGGGGACCGGATCTTCTACCGGCACTGAGCCGGCACCCGGTGGGCCCGGGCGGGCGGGGTCCGGGTCAGCGCCCCGGACCCCGAGCGCCGTCCGGGTCAGCCGCGGTCCAGGACCGTGGTCACGCGCGTGAAGCCGTCCGCGCCGTACCCCAGGTCCACGGCCCGGACCGCCAGCGCCTCGGCCGCCCGCATGACGCTCGCGTCGATGCCGTGCGCCTCGGCCGCGTGCACCACGTGCCCCATCGTGGAGACGGCCGACGTCAGCGGATTGCCCTCGCCCGAGAACCCGCCGCCGTCCACGTCGTCCGCCCACTCCTCGAACAGCGGCGGCAGGATCGCCCCGATGCCCTGCGCGAACGGCGCCAGCTCCCGCGCCGAGATCCCCTCGGCCCGGGCCACCGCCAGGGCGTGCACGTACCCCGCCATCGACGTCCAGAAGATGTCCAGGAGAGCGACGTCGAAGGCCGCCGCCCGGCCGATGTCCTCGCCGAGGTGGGTGTGGACGCCGCCCAGGGCGTCGAGCACCGGCGCGTGCTCCCGGTACAGCGGCTCGGGGCCGCTGTACAGGAACACCCCGGCGGGCGTCCCGATGCTCGGCGTCGGCGTCATGATCGCGCCGTCCAGATAGCCGACGCCGTGCTCCTCGGCCCAGCGACCGGTGTCCCGGGCCCGCACCGGGGTGTCGGCGCTCAGGTTCACCACCGTCCGCCCCTTCAGCGCGGCCGTGACCGCCGGCTGCCGCAGGACGGCGTCCGTGGCGTCGTAGTTGACCAGGCAGATCACCGTCAGGCCGCTCGCCGCGACCGCCTCCTCGGCGCTCCCCGCCAGGACCGCGCCCCGCTCGACGAGATCGCCCTCCCGGCCCGGGGTCCGGTTCCACACGGTGGTCCGCACACCGGCGTCCAGGAACGCGCCGGCCAGCGCACGGCCCATCGGACCGAGGCCGAGCACCGTGACCGAGGCGTGAGCGTCGGATCGGGAAGAAGACATGGCTGAACTCCCTTGCACATGGGTGAAATAGAGAAACGACCGTCGAAGGAGAGGAACGCGCATGACACGCCTCCGGGCCCAGGACACCGGCGTCTGCGGAGTGACCGCCGCGATCGCCGTCATCGACGGCAAATGGAAGACGTCGCTGCTGTGGCTGCTGGAGTCCGGCCCTCGCCGGCCCGGCGCACTGCGCCGCGAACTCCCCGGGATCAGCGAGAAGGTGCTGACCGAGGCACTGCGGGAGATGGAGGCCCACGACCTCGTGCACCGCGAGGTGCACGACGTACTGCCCCCGAAGACCGTCTACTCCCTGACGGCGTACGGACGCGAACTGTCCGAACTGCTCGCCCCGTTGTCCGACTGGGGCCATCGCCGGCTGGACCGGCTCACGGAAGCGGCCGCCGCCTCCTGAGGCCCTGTCACTCCCTCGCGTCCGGGCCACCACCAGGTTCTCCCGGGCGCCCGGGACCGACAAGTACCCACAAAAAAGTGGGTGTACGGAGGCCCCCCGGCCCTCAGTCCCGGTCGCCCAGCTCCAGCAGCGCGGCCACCCGCGCGGCCACCGTCTCCCCGAACACCACGTCCTCCCGCTCGAAGGGCGACCGGCAGGCCGCCCGCAGGAAGGTCAGCACACCCAGCGTGCGGCCCCGCGACCGCAGCACCAGGCACAGGGCGTGCGCCGCGTCCCCCGGCCACTGGTGGGCCTCCGCCCAGACCTCGGCCGTACGGCCCGCGCTCGCCCGCACCGTGCCGAGCCGGTCCCACGCCTGGAGCGCCGGATGCCTCGGCCCGTACCGCAGCGGGATGCCGCCGCCGACGACCGGGGACGACGGGCCGGGCGCGCCGCCCGCGGGCGTGGCGAGCGCCCGCGTCAGCCGTCGCTCCCCCGCCACCCGGTCCACGACCGCGTGGTCCGCGAAACCGGCCAGTGCGAAGTCCAACAGGACCGTCGCCGCCTCGCCCGGGTCCTCGCACTCCGCGGCCGCCATGCCCGCCCGGTGCAGCTGGCTCCACCGGAACCGCAGCCGGTCCGCCTCACGCGCCGCGAGCCGCTCCTCCGTCACGTCCTGGAACAGCCACGCCACCCCCAGCGGCACCGGCTCCTCCGCCATCGGCGACGCCAGCAGCAGGAAACCGCTGCGCCAGCACCTGCGCCGCTCCCCCGAGGCCGTCCGCAGCGTCACCCACACCTCGGCGGGCGCCGGCGGCGTCCCCTCCGCCAGCACGTGCTGGAAGGCCGCCTCCAGCTCCTCCGCGCCGTGCACGACCACATCGCCGAGCGGCCGCCCCAGCAGCGCCGTACGCCCCGTCCCGAAGGACCGGGCCGCATGGCCGTTGATCATCGCGGGCCGCAGATCGGCGTCCACCAGCACGACCCCCCACGAGGCGTCGTGGAACAGCGCCTCGCTCAGGGCCACCGACCGCTCCAGGTCCAGCTGCACGTGGACCTCGCTGAACGCGCAGTACACCCCCACCGGCGACCCGTCGGCCCCCCGCACCCCCGCCGCCTGGCTCCGCACGAGCACCCGCCCGCCGTCCTTGCGCAGCAGCACGAACTCGTGGACCTGCCGCCCCGGACCCTTCATCGCCCCCATCAGCCGGCCCAGCGTCTCCTCGGCGTCGGCGCTCCGCGCCGCCCACCCGGCGAACCCCCGCTTGCCGACCGCCTCGCCCGCCGACCACCCGAGGATCCGCTCCGCCTCCCGGTTCCAGTGCGTCACCGTCCCCCCGGCGTCGAACGCGCACAACGCCGCGTCCATCCCGTCCAGCAGCGCCGCCAGCAGATCTCCCCCGGCCCCCGGAACGGAAGCGGTCTCGCTGGCCGACCCCGTGAAAGCACTCATCCGGCACTCCCCCCATACTCCGGCCATTCAACTGGAACGTGACACAGAGCACACCACCTTCACCGAAATCACCGCCTCACGAAAACGAATGAAACAGCGCTCGAAGGAAGCGCCCGCGACCCCCTTCGCCACCGGCGCACTCCGGCCGGCCCGCCCGACAGTGACCCATGTCACATCACCCCCTCGTGGGCGAGGCCACGTGCATCGCGATCCCTAGGGTGATCACACGGACTCGTGAGGTCACTCGCTCCCCGGCGCGCGCCGGACTCCCCTGCGGAATCGGAGTGACCAGCCCCAGTCATCATGATCGTCGGATCGGAAGCGGGCGCCTTCGATGACTACGTTCCCGACAGGCCGGAAGACCCACCAGGCCGTGCTTCCTCAGCGGCCTGCTCTGGAATCCGCGAGCGCAGACACCCCTGGGAGCAGGGACGAAACGGCTCGTGGAGACCTCGCGAAGACGCGCGGCGCCGGTCGGGGACATGGGCGAGGGGAGACCGGCGGGCTCGGCACCCGGGCTCGTCGGCGTCACGCCGAACAGGCAGAGAACAAGGGCGGTAACGCCCCACCGGCGCCGATCAGGCGAGGCAGTCACCGCGTTTTCGTCCTCTCGCGGGACGGGCTGCCGCTCATGCCGTGCCATCCCGCGCGCGCCCGGGCTCTCCTGGCGAGGGGACGCGCCGTGGTGGCTCGGCACACGCCGTTCACCATCCGGCTCAAGGACCGCAGCCACGCCGAAGCCGAGGTCAGCGGGGTCGAGTTGCGGATCGACCCGGGTTCCCGAGGTACCGGGCTCGCCCTCACCGAGACGAGGCGGCAGCGCGCGGTGGACGGCAGCCTCGTCGTGGTCCGCCGTGGCCTCGCTCCGGCACCGGGGACCGCAGATCCACCAGGCGATGGTGCGCCGCGCCGGATACCGACGCAGGCGGCGGTCCGCGCTCAGGTACCGGCCGGCCCGCTTCGCCAACCGGGCGCGTCGGCCGGGTTGGCTCGCCCCGTCCCTGCGCCATCGCGTCGAATCGGTCCGGGCTGTCGTCGACCGCCTCCTCCGCTCCGCTCCGGTCCTCGCGATCCACCTCGAGGAGAATGCCTTCGCCATCCCCACGCTGAGCGCGTCGGAGGACGCCATCGCCGCCGCCCTCCCCGAGCGAGCGGGCGGGAGCTGTGCCTACTGCGGTGCGGCCGATGTCCCGTTGGCCGTCGATCACGTCCGGGCACGGGCGAGGGGCGGCACGGACCGACGCGCGAACCTTCTGCTCGCCTGCGTCCCGTGCAATCAGGCCAAGGCGGCTCGCCCCGTGGAGGAGTTCCTGGCCGACAAGCCCGACGTTCTGGCCCGTGTCCTCAGCCGTCTGCGGCGCCCTCTGAGCGATGCGGCCGCCATGAACGCCACACGGGTTCGGCTGGTCACTCTGCTCGTGGAGACCGGGCTGCCGGTCCACGTCTGGCCGGCGTCCCTGACCGCCTCGAACCGGGCCGCCTCGGCCCTGCCGAAGTCCCACACGCTCGACGCGCTCTCGGTCGGGTCGCCGGGTACCGGAGCAAGAGACGGCCTGGTGCGCATCCCCGACGCCGTGTACGTCCTGACGGCGACGGGTCGCGGCTCCTACGCCCGCACCACTCCGGACCGGTTCGGCTTTCCTCGGCTGGTGCGCCCCCGTCGGAAGCGGCACCAGGGGTTCGCCAGCGGCGATCTCGTACGGGCCACGGTGCGGAAAGGGCGGTGGGCCGGCGTCTGGACGGGGCGGGTGGCGGTGCGCAGCACGGGGCGGCACAGCGTCGCCACACCGTTCGGGCGGTTCAACGCGTCGCACGAGAACCTGCGCATGCTCCAGCGGGCCGACGGGTTCGCGTACTCCTGGGGGAGGGAAGCCAGGGGGTCCGAATAAATCGGTTGAGCGCCCCGCCCGGCGTTCGTAGTGTGTGAGTCACGCATGAAAGGAGGTGATCCGGAAGTGATTTCTTACCGGACCAGCGAGGTGACTGCGGGCTAGCGCCTGCCAGTCGCACTCTGTGCACCTCGGCAGGCAGTCTGCCGAACACCAACGCAGTCACCCGACCCGTGAGTCGCCGGTAAGTCCGGCCGGCTTCTGTCCGAACCTAGGCGGACAGGGACCCGACTCACGGGTCGTCTGCGTTTTCGGGGTCAGGGGGCGAGGCGGTCGACGTGCCAGGAGTCGGGGGTGCGGGTGTAGCGGAGGCGGTCGTGGAGACGGTTCTCGTGGCCCTGCCAGAACTCGACGGTGTCGGGGATGACGCGGATGCCGCCCCACTCCGGGGGGACGGGGACCTGTTCGTCCTCGGGGTAGCGGGCGGCGAGCTCGTCGTAGCGGGCGAGGAGGTCGGCCCGGGACGGGATGACGGTGGACTGGGGGCTGGCCCAGGCGCCGAGCTGGGAGCCGTGGGGGCGGGTGCGGAAGTAGGCGACGGTCTCGTCGCGGCCGGTGCGGACGGCACGGCCGGTGACGATGACCTGGCGCGCGAGGGGGTGCCAGGGGAAGAGGAGGGCGGCGTGCGGGTTGGCCGCCAGTTCCTCGCCCTTGCGGGAGGCGTAGTTGGTGAAGAAGACGAATCCCGCGTCGTCGTAGTGCTTGAGGAGGACCGTCCGGGAGGACGGGCGGCCGTCGGGGGTCGCGGTGGAGACGATCATCGCGTTCGGCTCGTGGATCGCCGGATTGGCGGCGGTCTCCTTGAACCAGCGGGTGAACTGCTCGATCGGCTCGGGCGCGAGGTCGGCCGCGGAGAGCTCCGTGGTGCGGTACTGCTCGCGCATGTCGGCGGGGTCCAGAGCGTCGGTCACAGGGCCATCCTGCCGCAGCGGCGCAGTGTGCCCGGCACCACGTGGCCCTAATCCTCACTCGCCGGATCGGCGCAGTGTGCCGGATGTCACGCTTCCCGGCATCATCGGAACCGTACAGACTCTTGGGCTGGATGACTGTTGATTCCCCACCATCGACCAACTCGGTTGATCGATCATCGATAGAGGAGCCGCCTGATGTCCGACTTCGTACCCGGGCTCGAGGGAGTCGTCGCGTTCGAGACGGAGATCGCCGAACCCGACAAGGAGGGCGGCGCCCTCCGCTACCGCGGGGTCGACATCGAGGATCTCGTCGGCCACGTCTCGTTCGGCAATGTCTGGGGTCTGCTCGTCGACGGCGCGTTCAACCCGGGCCTGCCGGCCGCCGAGCCGTTCCCGATCCCGGTGCACTCCGGTGACATCCGGGTCGACGTGCAGTCGGCGCTGGCGATGCTGGCGCCGGTGTGGGGCCTCAAGCCGCTCCTGGACATCTCCGCCGAGCAGGCCCGTGACGACCTGGCCCGCGCGGCCGTGATGGCGCTGTCCTACGTGGCGCAGTCGGCGCGCGGCCAGGGCCAGCCGATGGTGCCGCAGAGCGAGATCGACAAGGCCGAGTCGGTCGTCGAGCGGTTCATGATCCGCTGGCGCGGCGAGCCGGACCCGAAGCACGTCAAGGCCGTCGACGCGTACTGGACGTCGGCCGCCGAGCACGGCATGAACGCGTCGACGTTCACCGCGCGGGTCATCGCCTCGACGGGCGCGGACGTGGCGGCCGCCCTGTCCGGCGCCGTCGGCGCCATGTCGGGTCCGCTGCACGGCGGCGCGCCCTCCCGGGTCCTCGGCATGGTCGAGGAGATCGAGCGGACCGGCGACGCGAGGGCGTACGTGCGGCAGGCGCTGGACAAGGGCGAGCGCCTGATGGGCTTCGGGCACCGCGTGTACCGCGCCGAGGACCCCCGTGCGCGCGTGCTGCGCCGGACGGCCCGTGAGCTGGCCGCGCCACGCTTCGAGGTCGCGGAGGCGCTGGAGAAGGCCGCTCTGGAGGAGCTGCACGAGCGCCGCCCGGACCGGATCCTGGCGACGAACGTGGAGTTCTGGGCGGCGATCGTCCTGGACTTCGCCGAGGTCCCGGCGCACATGTTCACGTCGATGTTCAGCTGTGCACGGACGGCCGGCTGGTCGGCGCACATCCTGGAGCAGAAGCGCACCGGCCGGCTCGTGCGTCCGTCGGCCCGCTACACGGGTCCCGGCCGCCGGGACCCGCGCGACATCGAGGGTTACGGCGACATCGCGGGCTGATCCCGCACACCGCGACCCGCCACGGCGACGCCCGGCCCGCACAGTCGGGGCCGTCGCCGTGCGGGCGCGCGGCGCGCACCCGCCGAGAGCGACCCCCTAGACCAGCTGCGCGGGGCGCTCCTCGGGGTGGAGCAGGAGCTCCGCGTGGTGGCGGGCGGCGACCGAGGGGTGGGCGCGGAGCTTGCCCTTGAGCTCGTTGCGGCCGTACTCGGCGAAGAGCGGGTTGGCCGGGTCGACGGTGACGCCGGGGGCCCGGTCGGCGTACGGGAAGTCGAGCGGGGCGATCCGGGCGTCGAGCCGCGGGTTGTAGAAGAACGGGACGGAGTAGCGTTCCGTGGCCCCGGGCGGGGAGACCACCCGGTGGTTGGTGGCGACGAGGTAGCCGTCGGTGGCGACCTCCAGGAGTTCGCCGAGGTTGACGACGAAGGCGCCGGGCAGCGGCGGCACGTCGTGGAACTCGCCGTCCTCGCGCTGGACCTGGAGGCCGCCGACCTGGTCCTGGAGCAGCAGGGTGAGGAAGCCGTAGTCCTTGTGGGCGCCGACGCCCTGGTCGTCGCCCTCGCCGCTGCTGCCGGGGTAGCGCACCAGCTTGAGGTGCGGGTGGGCGCGGGGGCCGAAGATGTCGTCGTAGAAGTCCACGGGCGCGCCGATGGAGGCGAGCAGTTCGTGGAGGAGGCGCTCGGCGACGCCGCTGAGGCGGTCGATCCAGTGCAGGGCGGCGGTGCGCAGCTCGGGGAGGGCGGCGGGCCACTGGTTGGGGCCTTCGAGCCACCAGTAGGGCGGTTCCCAGGGGGCGGGGACGCGGGCGGGGCGCTCGGCGCCGATGTCGAGCTGGTCGCGCCAGTCGCGGGCGCCGGCGGTGCGTTCGTCGCCGATGCGGGTGTAGCCGCGGAAGTGCGGCGAGTTGAGGTTGTCGAGGGAGAGCCGGTCGGCCTCGGGCAGGGCGAAGAAGGCGCGCATGGCGGAGGTGAGGGCCCGGGTCTCGGCCTCGGTCACGCCGTGTCCGACGAGCTGGAAGAAGCCGACGTCGTGGGCGGCCGAGTGCAGCTGGGCGTGGAGCAGCTTGCGGGCCTGGGGGCCGCGGTCGGCGGCGGCGAGGTCGACGATGGGGAGCTGGGAGGCGTAGGGGCCCGCGGTCCGGGAGGTGCGGGTCGGGGAGTACGAGCTGTGCGTCATGGGGTGCGTCCGCGGGGTCTACGGGTGCCCGGGGCGGCCGCTGGGGATGGTGCGGGGGCCACGGGTGCCGGTCGGCTGGGGGCTCTGACGAGGGGACCCGGTGGGCGGGGGCGGGTGTGGTGCCCCGGTGCCGTGTGGGTCAGGCGGAGCGGCGACAGCTCATGCTCGTGACGCGGACGAAGTCCACGTGGCGACGGCGTACGAGCGTAGGCATGCGAACAGAATACTGCGGAGGGGCGCGGAGGGATGTGGTCCGGGTCACGTTCGGGTGGGGGGTCCGGGGGGCTGGCCAAAGGGGCGGGGGTACGCGAAGATCGCCGCCACGCGTGTTGAGTACACGCCAAGCTTCCCGTCGCAGCAGCCCTACGCAGGAGGATGTCCATGACCCGCCGCACCCCTCGTGGCCTGGTCGCCGCGGTCGCCGTCGCCGGTACGGCCGCCGCCGCCCTGCTTCCGTCCTCGGGCGCCTCGGCCGCCGCGCCGCCCCAGGCCCGGGTCTTCATGGTGAACCCGGTCCAGTCCTCGGGCGACCAGTCCCTCGCCGACCACAAGGACGCGGCGGCCGACGTGCCGGCCTCCGCGTACGCCACCGTCACCCTGCGCAACCTGGACGCGGGCGGCGGCCTGTCGGGGAGGTGGGTGGCCGTCCGCTCAGAGACGGGCAAGCCCGCGGCGCTCGCCGACGCCGGCGCGTACGACCGGTCCGACGACGGTTTCGAGCAGGTCATGGCGTACTTCTGGGTCAACGAGGCGCAGGAGTACCTCCAGGGCCTCGGCTTCGGCACCGAGCTGCGGGGCGCGAACGACCGCGTCCAGCCGGTGCGCCTCAACCAGTGGGGTGCCGACAACTCCTTCTTCACCGACAAGAAGGCCGAGATCCGCTTCGGCAAGGGCGGGGTGGACGACGCCGAGGACGCGGAGGTGATCGTCCACGAGTACGGCCACGCGGTGCACAACGCGCAGGTGCCCGGGTTCGGCACCTCCCCGGAGGCCGGGGCGATCGGCGAGGCGTTCGGCGACTACCTGGCGGTGGCCGTCGGCACGCAGGCGGTCGCGAAGTACGGCTGGCCGATGAAGGCCGACCAGGCGTGCGTGGCCGACTGGGACTCGACCGGGTACAGCGCGGCCCTGCACTGCCTGCGCCGGACCGACTCCTCCAAGACGTACGCGGACCGCGAGGGCGAGGTCCACGCCGACGGCGAGATCTGG
This sequence comes from Streptomyces sp. NPDC051180, assembly GCF_040689545.1. Lineage (NCBI taxonomy): Bacteria > Bacillati > Actinomycetota > Actinomycetes > Kitasatosporales > Streptomycetaceae > Streptomyces > Streptomyces sp. NPDC051180. The sequence goes on along the minus strand of NZ_JBFBBC010000005.1, from coordinate 67,341 downwards.
TCCCGGGCGCTGTTCGACATCCGGGGCAGGCTCGGTGCGCGGACGGCCGACCGGATCATCGTGAACGCGCAGTTCGGCTTCGCCGCGGACACCGACTTCGCCGACGCGGCGCTCACCACGATCGCGACCGCGCGGCAGATGTACGGCACGGCGGCCGCGGACGCGGTGCGGGACGCCTTCCGGGCCCGCGCGATCCCGGGCGTCTGACCGCCGCCCCCGGGCGGGGGGCGGCTCAGCCGCTCAGCGCCTCCTCCACCAGCCGCGCCCACTGGGAGACCACACGTTCCCGGCGGGCGCGGTCGTCCGTGAGGAGGGTGGCGAGGCCGAGGCCGCGGGCCATGTCCAGGAGGCCCTGGACGGTCTCGCGGACGCCGGGGCGCGACTCGTCGGCGCCGAGCACCTCGACCGCGATGCGGTGGGACTCGCGGCCGACGCGGGCCTCCAGCTCGGTGACGCGGGCGCGGAGCTGCTCCTCGTCGGCGGCGGCCACCCAGAGGTGCAGGGCGGCCCGGAAGAGGGGGCCGGTGTAGAGGTCGACGAGGGCGGCGACGGCCTCCTTGCGGTCCCGGGACGGCAGGGCGCGCAGGGCGTGGGACCGCTCCTCGGCGACGTACTCGACGGCGGCGGTGAAGAGGTCCTCGCGGGTCGGGAAGTGGTGCTGGGCGGCGCCCCGGGAGACACCGGCCCGTTCCGCGACGACGGCGACGGTGGAGCCGGCCCAGCCGTGCTCGGCGAGGCAGGCCACGGCCGCTTCCAGGAGCCGCTGCCGGGTGGCGCGGCTCCGGTCCTGCTTGGGGTTCCGGTCCGGCTTGGGTGCGGTCAGAGCCGCCATGCGGGGTCCCGTCGTTCGAGGAAGGCCGTCATCCCTTCGCGTGCCTCGGCGGAGGCGAAGAGCGTGGCGGACCTCTGCACCAGGTCCTCGGCGTCACGCTCGAAGGTCTCCAGGACTCTAGCGGTGACCAGTCGTTTCGACTCCCGCAGGCCCTGGGGGGAGCCGGCGCGCAGGGCGTCGAGGACGGTGTCGAGCTCCGTGTCGGGGGCGGTGACCAGGCCCATGGCGACGGCCTGGGGGACGCCGAACCGCTCGCCGGTCAGGTAGTGGCGGGCGGCGGCGCGCGGTTCGAGCCGGGGCAGCAGGGTCAGGGAGATGACGGCGGGGGCGACGCCGATGCGGACCTCGGTGAGCGCGAAGTCGGCGCCTTCGCCGGCGAGCACGATGTCGGCCGCGCCGAGCAGGCCGAGGCCGCCGGCCCGGGTGTGGCTGCCGGGGCGGACGTGGGCGACGACGGGTTTGGGCAGTTCGACGATCTGCCGGAGCAGGTCGACGAAGGCGTACGGGCTCGGGGGCGCCTTCAGGTCGGCGCCGGCGCTGAAGGTGGTGCCGGTGTGGGTGAGGACGACGGCGCGGACGGCGGGGTCCTTGCCGCAGGCGGTGAGCGCGTCGGCGAGTTCGCCGACGAGGGGGGCGGAGAGGGCGTTGCGCGTGTCGGGGGAGTTCAGGGCGAGGGTGGTGATGCCCCGCTCCTCGCCGATGGTCACCAGGGTCATGCGCGGTCCCTCAACTCTCTGCGGAGGATCTTCCCGGACGCTGCCCGGGGAACGGTGTCGACGAACTCCACGGCGCGGACCTTCTTGTACGGGGAGACGCGCGCGGCGACGTGGGCGAGGACGTCCTCGGCGGTGAGTCCGGCGGCGGTGGGCTGGCGGACGACGAACGCCTTGGGGATCTCGGTGCCGTCGGCGTCGGTGACGCCGATGACGGCGGCGTCGGCGATGCCGTCGTGGGTGAGGAGGAGGGCTTCGAGCTCGGCGGGGGCGACCTGGAAGCCCTTGTACTTGATGAGCTCCTTGACGCGGTCGACGACGAACAGCCAGCCGTCCTCGTCGACGCGTCCGACGTCGCCGGTGTGCACCCAGCCGTCGGCGTCGATCATGGCGGCGGTGGCGTCGGGCCGGCCGAGGTATCCCTTCATCACCTGGGGTCCGCGGATGGCGACCTCGCCGTCCGCGCCGGGTGCCGCGTCCTCGGAGGGGTCGTCGAGGGAGAGGATGCGCATCTCGGTGGAGGGCAGGAGCCGGCCGACGGTCCCCGGCGGCGGGTTCTCGGCGTCGAGGGGGACGACGTGGGTGCCCGGGGAGAGTTCGGTCATGCCGTACGCCTGGCGGACCGGCGGGAGGCCGAGCCGGGTGGAGCACGCCTCGGCGAGGGCCGCGTCCAGCGGGGCGGCGGCGCTGACGATGTACCGCAGGGACGACAGGTCGTAGTCGGCGACGGCCGGGTGCTTGGCGAGCGCGAGGACGATGGGCGGGGCGACGTAGAGGCCGTCGATGCGGTGGTTCTGGATGGCGGCGAGGAAGGTGTCGAGCTCGAAGCGGGGCAGGACGACGACGGTGGCGCCGCGGCGGAGCGGGGCGTTCATGAGGGCCGTGAGCCCGTAGATGTGGAAGAACGGCAGGACGGCGAGGATCCGGTCGCCGGGGCCCATGGGGACGAAGGGTTCGAGCTGGGCCAGGTTGGTGGCGATGGACGTGTGGGTGAGCATCACGCCCTTGGGGATCCCGGTGGTGCCGGAGGAGTACGGCAGGGCCGCGACGTCCTCGTCGGGGTCGACCTCGATCTCCGGTACGGGTCCGGTGCTGCCGAGGAAGGACTGCAGCGACCGGACGCCCGCTGCCTCGGGCGCCTGGTCGCAGACGAATATCTCCTCGACGCCGCCGGCGAGTTCGGCGGCGGCGCGGGCGGCGGGCAGCAGCGGCGAGACGGTCACGATCCACCGTGCGGAGGAGTCGCGGAGCTGCCTGGCGAACTCCTCGGCCGTGGCGAGCGGGTGGACGGTCGTGACGGCCGCGCCGGCCCGGGTGGCCGCGTAGAACGCGATGGGGAAGAGCACGGTGTTGGGGCTGTGCAGGGCGAGCACGTCACCCTTGCGCACCCCCGCCTCGGCCAGGCCGGCGGCCACCAGCCGGTGGAACGCGTCGACCTGGGCGTAGGTGAGGGTCAGGGCCCCCTCCCCGCCGGTGCCGTCGATCAGGGCGGGGGTGTCGCCGTGCTCGGCGGCCCCGCCGAGCACGGCGTCGTGGATGGGCAGGGAGAGGGTGGGAACGGCCTCGTACGCGCTGTGGAACACCATGCGTTGACCCCCTGGGGAGAGGAAGGGCGGATGCCGGGATCACTGCCGTGTGCGGAACTCGGGGAGACCCTGTCAGCCCTCCCGAAATCAATCAAGCGTGCCTGCATGGTTTCCGGCGCGGCGGTTCACCTTTCGCAGGCGACCCCGTCGCCGTCGCGGTCGAGACGGCTGCTGTAGCCGGGGTCCCCGCGGTGGATGGGGGCGGCTCCGGCGTCGCGCACCTCGGTGCAGTTGGCGTAGTGGACCTCCGGCTCCGGCTCGGCGGTCTCCGCCGGCCGGGTCGTCTGGGCGGGCCTCGGCTTCACGGGCTTCGGCGTGGTGTGCGCCGGCTCCGGGGCCTCGGTGGTCGGGGCCTGGGTGGTCGGCTCGGGGGCCTCGGTCGTCGGGGCCTGGGTGGTCGGTTCCGGCGTGGGCGTGGGCGCCTCCGTGGTGGCCGGGGGCGTCGTCGGCTCGGCGGTCGTCGGGGTCGCGGAGGCCGTGGCGGTCGTGGCGGGCTTGGGGTCGTCCGCGCCCTTCTCCTTCGGGTCGTCGCTGACGAGGACGGCGAGGAACCACAGCCCCGACACCACCGTGACCACGATCTTCGTCCGGCCGCTCCAGCGGCTCAGCCAGGCCAGGGCCATGCCGGCCGGGGGGATGAGCACCAGCAGGGTGATGATCAGGGCGGGATGCTGCCACCAGCGGCGCGGCGGCGCCCACGACGGCTGTCCCCGGTACGGGTCGGGCTGCTGGTACACGTACGTCTCCCCTGTCCAGGCGCCCGGATGTGAGCGAAATGGGGGGATCGTACACGCGTTCTCCACAACTGGGGGCGGAATGCGCCGAGATGGGATCCACGACCCCGCGGGCCGACCGCCGTGGGGGCGGCCCGCGGGGCCCCGGAGGGGGTCAGTAGGACTTGGGGAGGCCGAGGGTGTGGGTGGAGACGTAGTTGAGGATCATCTCCCGGCTGACGGGCGCGATGCGGGCGACGCGGGCGGCGGTGACGAGGCGGGCGAGGCCGAACTCGCGGGTGAGGCCGTTGCCTCCGAGGGTGTGGACGGAGGTGTCGACCGCGCGGACACAGGCTTCCGCGGCCGCGTACTTGGCCATGTTGGCCGCCTCGCCGGCACCGATGTCGTCGCCGGCGTCGTACAGCCGGGCCGCCTTCTGCATCATCAGACGGGCGAGTTCGAGCTCGATGTGCGCCTGCGCGAGGGGGTGCGCGATGGCCTGGTGGGCGCCGATGGGGGCCTTCCAGACCTGGCGCTCCTTGGCGTAGGCCACGGCCTTCTCCAGGGCGTGGCGGCCCATGCCGATCGCGAACGCGGCCGTCATGATCCGCTCGGGGTTGAGGCCCGCGAAGAGCTGGAGGAGACCCGCGTCCTCGTCGCCGACCAGGGCGTCCGCCGGAAGGTGCACGTCGTCGATGGTGAGCTCGAACTGCTTCTCGTCCGCGTCGAGTTCCATCTCGATGTGCCGGCGGCCGAAGCCCGGCGTGTCGCGCGGGACGATGAACAGGCACGGCTTGAGGTTGCCCGTGCGGGCGTCGGAGGTGCGGCCGACGATCAGGGTGGCGTCGGCGATGTCGACGCCCGAGACGAAGACCTTGCGCCCGTTCAGGACCCAGCCGTCCTCGGTGCGGGCGGCGGTGGTGGTGATCCGGTGGGAGTTGGACCCCGCGTCGGGCTCGGTGATGCCGAAGGCCATCGTGCGGCTGCCGTCGGCCAGGCCGGGGAGCCAGGCCCGCTTCTGCTCCTCGGTGCCGAAGCGGGCGATCACGGTGCCGCAGATCGCGGGCGAGACGACCATCATCAGGAGCGGGGCACCGGCGGCGCCCGCCTCCTCCAGGACGATGGACAGTTCGGCGATGCCGCCGCCCCCGCCGCCGTACTCCTCGGGCAGGTTCACGCCCAGGTAGCCGAGCTTCCCGGCCTCCGCCCACAGCGCGGCCCGGTCGAACCCGGGGCCGTGGCGCCGGCCGAGGGCGGAGACGGCGGACCGGAGTGCGGTGTGTTCCTGCGGCTCGATGTCGGTGCTCATACGGGGTCTTCCTCCAGTGCCTCGGTCTGTACGACGGCGAGCAGGGCGCCGACCTCGACCTGGCGGCCGGGGACGGCGTGGAGCGCGGTGAGCGTGCCGGAGGCGGGAGCGGTGACGCGGTGCTCCATCTTCATGGCCTCCAGCCAGAGCAGGGGCTGTCCGGCGGTGACCGGGTCGCCGACGGCGAGGCCGTCCGCGACCCGGACGACGGTGCCGGGCATGGGGGCGAGCAGCGAGCCGGGGGCGGTCTGCTCGCTCGGGTCGGTGAAGCGGGGGCGGACGGTGAGCCGGTGGGGCCCGGCGTGCACGGTGCCGTCGCCGTAGGAGTCGACCGTGTACGCGCGTACGACGCCGTCGACTTCGAGCCGGACGCGGTCGGGGGACGCGGAGACGACCCGCACGCCCGCCGGGGAGGTGACCTCGTGGCCGCCGCCCCGGGTCGGCCGGTAGCGGACCTCGTGATCGCCGTACGTCCTCGTCTCGTCCTGCGAGCGGAGGTTGCGCCAGCCGCCGCCGAAGCGGCCCGCGCCGGCGGCGGCCTCGGCGAGCGCGGCGGCGACCGCCGCGTACGCCTCGCCGACCGGGGCCGTGGTCAGCTCGGGCAGGTTCCGCCCGTAGAAGCCGGTGTCGAGGGCTTCCGGGGCGGTGTACTCGGGGTGGCGCAGCGAGGCGACCAGCAGGTCGCGGTTGGTGACCGGGCCGTGAACGCGGGCCCGCTCCAGCGCGTGGGCGAGCTTGCGGGCCGCCTCGGCGCGGGTGGGCGCGTGGACGATCACCTTGGCGAGCATCGGGTCGTAGTGGACGCCGACGGCGTCGCCGGAGGCGTACCCGGTGTCGAGCCGCACCCGCCCCTCCGCCGGGACCTCGAAGCGGTGCAGCACGCCCGTCTGCGGCGCCCACTCCCGCGCCGGGTCCTCCGCGTAGAGGCGGGCCTCGATCGCGTGGCCGCGGGGGGCCGGGGGCTCGGGGGGCAGGGCCCGGCCCTCGGCGACGGCGAGCTGGAGGGCGACGAGGTCGACGCCGTACACCTCCTCGGTGACCGGGTGCTCCACCTGGAGGCGGGTGTTCATCTCCAGGAAGTGCGCCCGGCCGTCGGCGACGAGGAACTCGACCGTGCCCGCGCCGGTGTAGCCGACGGCCTTCGCCGCGCGGACGGCGGTGTCCAGGAGCGACGCCTCCAGGGCGGCGGGCAGTCCGGGTGCCGGGGCCTCCTCGATCACCTTCTGGTGACGGCGCTGGAGCGAGCAGTCGCGGGTGCCGAGCGCCCAGACGGTGCCGTGGGTGTCGCAGAGGAGCTGCACCTCGACGTGCCGCCCGTTCTCCACGTACGGCTCGACGAACACCTCCCCGTCCCCGAAGGCGCTCTCGGCCTCCGCCGACGCGGCCCGCAGCTCCCCTTCCAGGGCGCCCAGTTCGCGGACGATCCGCATGCCGCGGCCGCCGCCGCCCGCCGCCGCCTTCACCAGGACGGGCAGGTCGTCCTCGGTCACCTCGGACAGCGGCCGGATGCCGAGGAGTTCCTTGGCGCGGGTCTTGGAGGCCATCGCCTCGATGGCCTCGGGCGGCGGGCCGATCCAGAGCAGCCCGGCGTCGGTCACCGCCCGCGCGAAGGCGGCGTTCTCCGACAGGAAGCCGTAGCCGGGGTGGACGGCGTCCGCGCCCGCGGCGAGCGCCGCCGCCACCACCAGGTCGCCGCGCAGATACGTCTCCGAGGGCGTCGCCCCCGGCAGGCGTACCGCCGCGTCGGCCTCCCGGACGTGCAGGGCGTCGGCGTCCGCGTCGGAGTGGACGGCGACGGTGGAGATGCCCATTTCGCGGCAGGTGCGGAAGACCCGGCAGGCGATCTCGCCCCGGTTCGCGACCAGTACGGTCGACATCATCTGATGAGCCCTCACATTCGGAAGACGCCGAAGCCGCCGCGGGCGCCCTCGACCGGTGCCGTGTGGATCGCGGAGAGGCACAGCCCGAGGACCGTGCGGGTGTCGCGGGGGTCGATGACCCCGTCGTCGTAGAGGCGGCCGGAGAGGAACATCGGCAGCGACTCGGACTCGATCTGCGCCTCGACGAGGGCGCGGAGCCCGGCGTCGGCCTCGTCGTCGTACGGCCGGCCCTTCGCGGCGGCGGAGGCGCGGGCGACGATGGACAGGACGCCGGCGAGCTGCTGGGGGCCCATGACGGCGGACTTGGCGCTGGGCCAGGCGAAGAGGAACCGGGGGTCGTAGGCCCGGCCGCACATGCCGTAGTGGCCGGCGCCGTAGCTCGCGCCCATCAGGACGGACAGGTGGGGGACGCGGGAGTTGGAGACCGCGTTGATCATCATCGCGCCGTGCTTGATGATGCCGCCCTGCTCGTACTCCTTGCCGACCATGTAGCCGGTGGTGTTGTGGAGGAAGACCAGCGGGATGTCGCGCTGGTTCGCGAGCTGGATGAACTGGGCGGCCTTCTGCGACTCGGCGGAGAAGAGGACGCCCTGCGCATTGGCGAGGATGCCGACGGGGTGGCCGTGGAGGCTCGCCCAGCCCGTCACGAGCGAGGGCCCGTACAGCGGCTTGAACTCGTCGAAGTCGGAGCCGTCGACGATCCGGGCGATCACCTCGCGCGGGTCGAAGGGGGTCTTGAGGTCGCCGGGGACGATGCCGAGGAGCTCCTCCTCGTCGTACTTCGGCGGCGCGGCGGGCAGCGGATCCGGGTGCGCCTTGCGGTGGTTGAGGCGGGCCACGATCCGGCGGGCCTGGCGCAGGGCGTCGGCCTCGTCGACGGCGTAGTGGTCGGCGAGACCGGAGGTGCGGGCGTGCATGGCGGCGCCGCCGAGGGACTCGTCGTCGCTCTCCTCCCCCGTCGCCATCTTCACCAGCGGCGGACCGCCGAGGAAGACCTTCGACCGCTCCTTGATCATCACGGTGTGGTCGGACATGCCGGGGACGTAGGCGCCGCCGGCCGTCGAGTTGCCGAAGACGACCGCGACGGTCGGGATGCCGGCGGCGGAGAGGCGGGTGAGGTCCCGGAAGAGCGCCCCGCCGGGGATGAAGATCTCCTTCTGCGAGGGCAGGTCGGCGCCGCCCGACTCGACGAGGGAGACGACGGGCAGCCGGTTGGCGTACGCGATCTCGTTCGCCCGCAGGGCCTTCTTCAGGGTCCACGGGTTGGAGGCGCCGCCGCGCACGGTCGGGTCGTTGGCGGTGATGAGGCACTCGACGCCCTCGACGGTCCCGATGCCGGTGATCAGCGAGGCGCCCACGGTGTAGTCGCTGCCCCAGGCGGCGAGCGGCGACAGCTCCAGGAACGGGGTGTCGGGGTCGAGGAGCAGCTCGATCCGCTCGCGGGCGAGCATCTTGCCGCGTCCGCGGTGCCGGGCCGTGTACTTCTCGCCGCCGCCCGCGAGGGCCTTGGCGTGCTCGGCCTCCAGGACGGTCAGCTTGTCGAGCATCGCGGCGCGGTGGGCCGCGTAGTCGGGTCCGCCGGTGTCGAGGGCGGAGGCGAGGACGGTCACTGGGGTCCCTCCGTCGGGCTCTCCGGTGCGGCGGCCGCGGCGGGGTCGCCGGGCGGGCGGTTCTCCGGTACGGCGGTCAACAGTTCCTCCGGTACGTCGAGTTCGCGGGAGCGGAGCCACTCGCCGAGCGCCTTGGCCTGGGGGTCGAAGCGGGCCTGGGAGGCCACGCCCTCGCCGAGGATCCCGGCGACGGTGAAGTTGAGGGCCTTCAGGTTCGGCAGGACGTGCCGGGTCACGGCCGACCCCGCGGTCTCCGGCAGGAGGGCGCGGAACCTCTCGACGGTGAGGGTGTGGGCGAGCCACCGCCACTCCTCCTCCGTGCGGACCCAGACGCCGACGTTGGCGTCGCCGCCCTTGTCGCCGCTGCGGGCCCCGGCGATCCGGCCGAGGGGCGCCCGCCGCACGGGACCTTCCGGGAGCGGCGGCGGGAGCGGCGGGTCGGGTACGGGTGCCAGGTCGAGGGTCCGCTCCGGGGCGGGGACGTCCCGGCGGGTCCCGTCGGGCAGGACCGCGGTGTGCGGGACCTCGGAGGCGGGCACGTACGCGGCCTCGAAGACGCCGTAGGGGGCGCCCTTGCCGGGCGGGGCCGTCACGTGGAAGCCGGGGTAGCTGGCGAGGGCGAGTTCGATGGCGGCGCCGGTGAGGGCGCGGCCGACGGGCTCGGGCGCGGGATCGCGCACGACGAGCCGGAGCAGGGCGCTCGCGGTCTCCTCGGTGGGGGCGTCGGGCCGGTCGGTGCGGGAGAGCTCCCACCGCACGGAGGCCGGCCGGGAGCCGGTCAGCGCGTCCTCGATCTGGTCGCGCACCAGCCGCGCCTTGGCCTCGACGTCGAGGCCGGTGAGGACGAAGACGACCTCGTTGCGGAAGCCGCCGAGCCGGCTGCGGCCGACCTTGAGCGTCGGCGGCGGCGCCTCTCCCCGTACGCCGTCGATCCTGACCCGGTCGGGCCCCTCGCGGGTGAGCCGCACGGTGTCGAGCCGGGCGGTCGCGTCGGGGCCGGCGTAGCGGGCGCCGGCGGTCTCGTAGAGGAGCTGGGCGGTGACCGTGCCGATGTCGACGAGGCCGCCGGTGCCGGGGTGCTTGGTGACGACGGACGAGCCGTCGGCGTGGATCTCCGCGACGGGGAAGCCGGGGCGGCGCAGGGCCCCGGGGCCGAGCTCCGTGAAGAAGGCGTAGTTGCCGCCGGTGGCCTGGGTGCCGCACTCCAGGACGTGCCCGGCGACGACGGCCCCCGCCAGCTTGTCGTACTCCTCCGGGCCCCAGCCGAACCGCCACTGCGCGGGCCCGGTGACGAGGGCGGCGTCGGTGACCCGGCCGGTGACGACGACGTCGGCCCCGGCGGCGAGGCAGGCGGCGATCCCGGCGCCGCCGAGGTAGGCGTTCGACGTCAGCGCGCCGTCCGCCGGGGTGAGCCGGTCGCCCTCGACGTGGGCGACGCGGGTCGGCAGGCCGAGCTTCGCGGCGAGCGCGCGGAGCGCGTCGGCGAGTCCGGCCGGGTTCAGGCCGCCGGCGTTGGCGACGATCCGCACGCCCCGTTCGTGGGCGAGGCCGAGCCCCTCCTCCATCTGCCGGAGGAAGGTCCTGGCGTATCCGGCCGCCGGGTCCTTCAGCTGGTCGCGGCCGAGGATCAGCATGGTCAGTTCGGCGAGGTAGTCGCCGGTGAGCACGTCGAGTTCGCCGCCTGTGAGCATCTCGCGGACCGCGTCGAACCGGTCGCCGTAGAAGCCGGAGGCGTTGCCGATGCGGAGCACCCTCACGCCTCCCGGGGGGCGCGGCCGCCGCCGGCCGGTCCCGCGAACGCCTGGGCGATGTCCAGCCACCGCTCGGCGTCGGGCCCGTCCGCGACCAGGGCGGTGTCGGTGCGGTGGACGCGCTGGGTGACGAGGAGGCAGAAGTCGAGGGCGGGGCCGGTGACCCGCTGCGCCGCGTCCTCGGGGCCGTACTCCCACGACGTTCCGTCGGGTGCGGTCAGTTCGACCCGGAACGGCCCGGCGGGCGCCGGGACGCCCCGGACCAGATAGGCGTAGTCGCGGGCCCGGACGCCGATCCAGGCGACGTGCCGGAGCCGGGCGGTGGGCGCCCGGACGGCCCCGAGGGCGTCGGCGACGTCCTGGCCGTGCGCCCAGGTCTCCATCAGGCGGGCCGTGGCCATCGCGGGCGCGCTCATGGGCGGCCCGTACCAGGGGAACCGGGCGCCGGGTGCGACCGCGCCCAGGGCCGCCCGGAGGAGCTCCCGGCCCTCCCGCCAGTGGGCGAGCAGCTCCGCGGGCGGCAGCTTCGTGCCCTCCTCCGCACCCTCGTCGACGAACAGGTCGGGCGCGGCGAGCGCCTTCGCGGTCTCGGCGGCGAACGCCTCCGCGTCGGTCGCGGCGAGGAGGGCCGCGCGGTCGGTCCAGGCCAGGTGCGCGATCTGGTGGGCGATCGTCCAGCCGGGCGCGGGGGTCGGCACACCCCACTGCTCCTCGGTCAACTCGGCTACCAGCGCGTCGAGTTCTTCACTCTCGTCGCGCAGGTCGTCGAGGACGACGACGGGGTCGGACACGGTGCGCTCCCCTCGGGGACGGGCGTTCACGGGCCTTCGCGAGGAGCATGGCAGCGACGCCAGAAACAATCAAGCGTGCTTGCTTTACTTTCCCCGGGGCGGCGGCACCCGCCCCCACGGGGCCGGCCCCGCGCCCCGCCCGGCCACGCCCCGCCCGGCCACGCGCCCCGCCCGGCCGCACCCCCCCTGCCCGGCCACGCCCCCCCTGCCCGGCCACGCCCCGGCCCGGAGGCGCGGCACGGCGCGGGGTCAGCGGTGGGAGGGGAAGACGGTCGCCGCGTAGGCGGCGGCAGCCGGGGCGGGCTGGAGGGCGGCATGGGCGGCGACCGCGTGGATGTCGCGCCACGCGCGCTCCAGGCCGCCGCCGGCGATGAGGCCGCGGGCGCCGCCGGTGCGCATCAGCCGCTCCACCGCGCCGGCGAGGAGGTCGACGGCGACGGCGGCGTCGCGCTGGTTCAGGGCGGCGTCCATCAGCCCCCCGGCCGGGTGGTCGGCGCGCGCGGCGGCGGTCTCCAGCATCAGGCGCGCCGCGTCGATCTCGGCCGAGCAGCGGGCCAGGGTCTGCTGCACCGCCGGATCCTCCGTCAGCGGGGTCCCGTCGGGAAGGCGGCGCAGCCCCACCAGGACCGTCCACGCCTCCAGCGCGCCACGGGCCGCACCGAGCGCCGGCGCGGCGAAGAGGAGCGCGGCGACCAGCTGGTACGGCACCCGGTGGCAGGGCGCCGCGTCCGCGTCGCGGACCCCGGTGAGCAGGGTCTCCCGCAGGAAGGTGCGGTGCTCCGGCACGAACACCCCGTCGACCGAGACGCTGTGGCTGCCCGAGGCCCGCAGGCCCACCGCGTCCCAGGTCTCCCGGATCAGGACGTGCTCGCGCGGCACCGCGAGGACCCGGTAGGCGGGGGCCTCGGGGTCGCCGTGGTCCAGGGAGGCGAGCAGGACCCACTCGGCGTGCTCCACGCCGCTCGCGAAGGCCCACTCCCCCGTCAGGGTCCAGCCGCCGGGCACCCGGGCGAGCCGGCCCGCCGGCGGCACGACCGCCGCCGCGATCCGCGTGTCGGGCGAGTCGCCCCACAGCTCCCGCTGCCCCTCGACCGGGAGGTGCGCGGCGAGGCGGGCATGGGCGGCGAACAGCACGCCGCACCAGGCGGCCGACGTGCAGGCCGCGCCCACCCCGGAGGTCGCGTCGACCACGGCGGCGAAGGTCCCGGCGGCGCCGCCCCACGCCCGGGGCACGAAGTGCCGGGTCAGACCCGCGGCGGTCATCGCCGCGACGACCTCGGGGTGGAGCCGGCCGGCACGCTCCGACTCCTCGGCGTGCCGCGCGGCGGCGGCGTAGAGGTGTCCGGCGGCGAGGGGATCGGGGCTTCCGACACGAGGGGCCCCGGCTGCGGAGGTCTCGACGACTGTCATGACGCGTACTCCTTGAGTGGCGGTGCTGATGCGAGTAGAAAAAGATTCGGTCTGGAAGGTATTTTCTGAGAACCCGTCATGAAAGAGGCGGACAGGTGGACGGCAAACGGAAGGTGGACGCTCGGTGAGGCAACAGGACAGGGCCCGCATGACCTATGACCTGGTGCTCGGCGCGGCAGCCGCCGAGTTCGCCCTGCACGGTTTCGCGGGGACGAACCTCGCCGACATCACGGCCCGCACCGGGCTGACCAAGGGAGCCCTCTACGGACACTTCTCGTCCAAGGCCGACCTCGCCGGCGAGCTGACCCGCTCCTTCGAGTCCGCCTGGGCCGACACCCTGGCCGCCGCCGTCCGCGAGGCGGAGGAGACCGGCGCGGCCCTGCCGACCCTGCGCACCCTGCTCCTCGGCCTCGCCCGCCGCGTGCACGAGGACCTCCCCTTCGCCGCCGGCCTGCGCCTGGTCCTGGACGCCGCCCGCGCCGAGGGCACCACCCCCGTCCACCTCGCCAACCTCTGCGGCGTCGTGGCCCTCCTCGTCCGCAGGGGCCGGCAGGACGGCTCCGTCACCACCTCCCACCCCCCCGAACTCCTCGCCCGGCTCGCCGTCGCCCTCCTCGTCGGCGCCCCCGCCGTCGTGACGGCCACCGACACGGCCGACCCCGCCGCCCTCGTCACCGAGGTCTGGGACCTCCTGGAACCCTCCCTCTCCGGATCGGGTCCGGGGACGGGAGCGGGCGCCGGGGCGGGGTAGGCCGGGAGCAGGCCGGACGGGTCCGGCGGATCGGGCGGGTACGGCGCGTCGGGCAGGCGCGGCACGTCGATCGGGACCGGCGGGCCGGGAGGTGCGGCGGGCCGGGCGGGCTTCCGGCCGCGGGTCCGGGGTCTCCGGGTCACGCGCGGCGCCGCGCCACGGGGTCGCCGTGGCACGGGGTCTCCGGGTCACGGGCTCGGGGCTTCGGTGTTTCGGTGTTTCGGTGTTTCGGGCGGGGATCCCTGCCGGGGTCTCCGGGCCGGGATCCCCAGTGCCGGGGGGACGGCGGTGATCGCTCCTGAACCGGGTTCTCCGGAAGGGGAGTTCGGTCACCGGGCCCACGGCTCGCGGCCGGTCGACGAGGTGGGCCGAAGCGCGCGGTCGACGTGACGGGTCGAAGCACGCGGTCGACATGGGGGCCACGATGTCGCGGGCGACGTCCTCGGTGCGGCCGACGCCGAGGGATCGACGCGTGCGGGGAACGCGGTGGGGCGAGACGTCCGTGGCCCGACGGAGCCACCGTGGCGGCGGGGCTTCGGGAGCCGGCCGAGCAAGTATGTGGGGGGCGGCGGGGAGCCTCAGGCCGCCTGCGACGCGAGGGCGCGGGGGACGCCGGGGGCGCCGGGGGCACCGGGACCGCTCGGGGAGTCGGGCGCGAGCTCCGTACCCGGGACGCCAGGGACGCCCGGGGAGCAGGGGCGGCCCGGCGCGCTCGCCACGCCCGATGTGCTCGACGCCGTCGAACCGCTCGGCGTGCGGGACGCGTTCGGCGTGCTCGACGCACTCGACGCACTCTGCGTGCTCTGCGTGCTCCGCGGTCGGGCGGCCGATCGGACGGCCGTGGACCGGACGGGCCGGGCGGAGGGAGCGGGGGCGGGGCCGGGAAGCCAGGACCAGGCGGCCGTCTCGACGAGCGGGGCGGAGACCGGTCCGTCGCCGACGAGGACCGGGTGGCCGACCGCACGGAGGAGGGGCAGGTCGCTGTCGTCGTCGGCGTAGGCGAAGCAGTCCGCGGGATCCAGGTCGAAGGCCGTCATGATCCCGCGCGCGGCCTGGGCCTTGGCCTCGCCGATCATGGGCGGGCCGTTCAGCCGGCCGGTCAGGACGCCCTCCGAGGTCACCTCGGGCACGGTGCAGACGACGAGGTCCGCGCCGACCTCGCGGGCCAGCGGGTCCAGGCAGGCGGAGAAGGCCCCGGAGACGAGGACGATCAGGTCGCCGGCGTGGGCGTGGCGTCGCAGCGCGTCGTACACAGGGGTGTGGACGAGTCCGCCCGCGCGGGCCTTCTCGTACCACTCCCGCCCGCACGCCTCCAGTTCGTCGAGGCGGCTGCCGGCGAGGAAGCGGAAGAAGGAACGGTTCACCTGCTCACGGGGCACGCCGTCGCGGAGCTGCGCCTGAAGTGAGGAGCGCGCCGCGGCGAGCCGGCGGGCGGCAGCCTCCCCGCGCCCCCAGAACCGGGCGAGGACGCAGGCCATGCTCTTGCAGGTGATCAGGGTCTCGTCCACGTCGAAGAACGCGGCCCGGGTGACGGCGATGCTCATGCCCGCCCCCCTCTCTCCCCGAGCCGGACGCCTCCGGTGAGGGAGCCGACGCGCCGTTCGCCGCCGGTCGGGCCGGGCTTCGTGCGCCCGGTCGCCGGGCAGGCGATCTCGTACTGCGCCGTCTCGACCAGGTCGAGGATCTGCTCCGCGAGCGGACGCAGACGCGCCCCGGCCGGCGTCAACTCCACGGAACGGTTGCCGCGTCGTTGGAAGAGCGACGCCCCCATGTCCTCTTCCAGGCCCTTGATCTGGGCGGTCACCGCGGGCTGGGAGTAGTGCAGGTTGTGCGCCGCGCGGGTGAAGCTGAGCTCTCGGGCCACTTCGCGGAAGGCCCGTAAGTGCTGGAGTTCCATTCTTCTGCCTCTTCCTCTGAACGCTCGTCCGTACATGCCCTGAACGTGTCGCGGCGCCGTCACGCGCAGCGGGCCCCGGCCGTGGCGAGGAGCCGTCCGCGCTGGGTGGCCGACAGCCGTATCCGGCCGCCCTCGGTCCGCGCGGCATGGACCTTCACCGGCTCGGCCAGCTCGCCGAAGACGGCGAACTCGGCCTCCATGGAGCTCAGTACGCCCCCCTCGCCGGTCACCAGCTCGGCGGCCTGCCGGAAGGACTCCAGAAGGAGCATCCCGGGCACGTGGTCCGAGGGGTGCTCGAAGTAGCCGGGGTGCGTGGGGTCGACGTGCAGCCGCCACTCCCCCGTCCCGTCCGGCCGGGTCGTCGGGCCGGAATCCGGTCCGGGGCGCAGGACGTCCCGCGATCCGGCACCGCTCCGCGTCCCTGCGCGATCCCGGCCCGCCTGCTTCCCGAACCGGACCTCGGAGCAACCCCCCTGGCCGACCTGACCCCCCTGACCCCCCTGGTCGATCTGGCCTGTCTGATCGCCCTGACCCTTCTGCCCGCTCGGCCCGGTGCGACGGTCGGCCCCCGGTCTGCCGCCGGCCGCCGCCTCCGGTCTGCTTCCGGCCGCCGCCTCCGGTCTGCCCGCCGCCGTCGCCTCGGCGACGCGCCCGCGCTGCCGCAGCCGGCCGTAGCGGACCCCGTCGATGACGACGACCCCGGCGGAGGCACGGGCGCACTCGCGGCCCCCGACCTCGATCACCATGTCGAAACGGGCGTCGAACCGGCGCGAGGTGCGCGTGCCCGCCGGTGTCACGACCTTCACGTCCAGGGCCACCGCGAGCGGACCGCTGCCGACCCGGAGTGCGGCCGGGTCGACGATGTGCAGCGACAGCGCCTTGAAGATGAAGTGATGGCCGAGCGGTACGTCGTGGTAGCGGTGGCTCAGGAAGATGCCGGCCTGCCGCACCGTCTCGACGAGCAGCATGAAGTCGCACCGTCCGCTCTCCTCCGGGCGGTACAGGGCGTGGTTGCGGGGCAGTTGGGCGCCGACCAGGAACCGGTCCGCACCGGCGACGACCGAGTCGGTGAGGAAGACCTCCGTCACCGAGGCGCGGTGGACGAGGCGGCGGGAGATGGTGCGGTCGAAGCTGAGCCCCTCCTTGGCCTCCCGTACGAGAGACTCCAGGGATTCCAGGGGACCGAGTGCCTCCATCGGGTCGATCGACCCGAAAGGCGGCACGGTCTGGAGCACACCGATGGACATCCTTTTCCCCCTCAAGGTGAATCATCGTGGCGAAGGGGGATTTGGTCCGTCCCCCGACAGCAAGAAATATACCTTCGAGAATGTATATTGCAAGGCATAGGAACGAGAGAGGCGGACAGGCATGGCGACACCCCGGAGCGAACCGAAGCAAGAGCGCGCCCGGCGCACGAAGGTGCACATCCTCCAGTCGGCGGCCGAGCTCTTCGCGGAGCGCGGCTACGCGACGGTCACCCTCCAGGACGTGGCCGAACGCGCGGCCATGACCAAGGGCGCGGTGTACTTCCACTACACGAACAAGGAGGCCCTCGCCGTCGCGGTCGTCCAGGAGCACTACGCCCGCTGGCCCGGGATCCTCCAGGGCGCGGAGGGCACCCACGAGAAGCCCTTCGACACGCTCGTCGCCGTGCTCGACACCGTCACCGCGGCGTTCGCCCGGGACATCGTCGTCCAGGCCGGCGCCCGGCTCCAGATCGAGCGGGCCCTCATCGACGCCGAACTCCCCGAGCCCTACGTGGGCTGGGAGGACTACCTCTCCCGGCTCATCGCCGAGGCCCGGGACGCCGGCGAACTGCGCGAGGGAGTGGAACCCCGCGCGGCGGCCCGCGTCATGGTCTCCGCCTTCTTCGGCATGCAGCACATCTCCGACGTGCTCAGCCGGCGCAAGGACCTCACCGAGCGGTACGCGGAGATGCGGAGCGTCCTCCTCGACGGCCTGCGCGCCTGATCGGCCGCGTGGCCGCGGTGAACAGACCCCGGAGACGCGGACGTCCGGAAGACGGCGTGGCCCCCCACGAAGGTGGGAGGCCACGCCGAGTGCGTACCGGGGGTCAGGACCTGGTGCCCGATCCGACCGGCGCCGGAGCCTGGGCGGAACCGGAACCGGAAGCGGAAGCCGAACCGGAAGCCGGGGCCGAGCCCGCGACCGGAGTCGCGGCGGGGGCGGGAGCCGCGGCGGCCCTGGCGGCCGCGCGCCGCAGGTAGAGGTTGTTGAGGACCAGCGCGGCCGCCGTCAGCGAGGCGCCGACGATCTGTACGCCCGCCGGGACCACACCGGTGAGGGCCGAGATGACGAAGGCCGTGATCGGCACGACGTCCATGAACAGGACGCCGTTGAGCGGGCCGAGGTAGCGGTTGCCGAAGTTCCAGCCGAGGACGCCGACGAAGCCGGCGACGACGCTCATGTAGGCGAGCTGGGGCAGGATCGACCCCACGGAACCGGCCGTCGGGACCGGGACGCCGCCGGCGGCCAGGATGACCGCCGTGATGACGGTGGCGCTGGCGAGGCCCAGGACCGTGGTGATCGCCGTGTACTTGATCGGGGACCAGGTCGGGAAGAAGCTCGCGCCCGACGTGTAGACCACCCAGCACAGTGCGGCGAAGAGCAGCAGGGCGTCGGCGCCGGCCTCCTTCGGGGAGGCGATCAGCGAGCCGATGTCACCGTCGGAGACGACCAGGATCGTGCCGACGAAGGACATCGCGATGAAGGCGAGCGAGACCTTCGGGGGCACGACCTTCTTGAGCACCCAGTTCACCAGGAAGCCCATCATCGGCATGGTCGCCATCATGATCGAGGCGTTGAGGGCGCCCCGCTCGCCGATGAGGTCCTGTCCGAAGAAGACCAGGAACTGGAAGCCCGCGAAGCCGGCCGTGCCGAACAGCCAGGCCAGGCCGATGCGTTCGCCCTTCAGGCGCAGCCCCTCCCGGCCCTCGCGGACCCGGAGGAAGACGAGGAACATCGCGCCGGCGATCGCGTACCGCATGCAGGTGAAGGTGAAGGGGTCGATGTGCTTCAGGGTGGAGTCCATGAGGGGGAACATCGCGCCCCAGGACACCGTGGCCAGGAGGCAGAGAAGGACGCCTCGCATGTACGTGTTCTGACTGTTCATGACTCTTCCTGTCGGGCCTGAGCCGGCCGGGAGGGGAGGGAACGGGAGGAGAGGGGGAAGGGGTGGAGCGGGGAGGGGGAGGTGCGGCCGGGGCCTCGGGAGGGGGGCGGGCCCCGGCCGCCCCGCGGAACCACGGTGGTTCCGCGGACGGGCCGCGGAGGATCCGCGGGGTCAGACGCCGACCGGCTGGGCCTCGCGCGCGGTGCCCTCGCCCGCCGGGTCCGTCCCGTCCGGCTCCGTGGGCCGGATGTCGAGGAGGGGCATCACCGAGGCGAGGAGCTGGGCGGCCCGGACCTTGCCGGTCGGGCTGTACGGGATGGCGTCGACGGGGACCACGTACGCCGGGAGGCAGGGGACGCGGCGGGCGCAGGCGGCGCTCACCGCCCGGTAGCCGCTCTCCTGGCGCTCCGGGGCGACCGGGGTGAAGGGGACGACGAGCACCTCGCCCGCACCGGGGAGGCTGGTCCGCAGGACGGCGGTCTCCCGGACGCAGGGCAGGTCCATGAGGTCCGCCTCCAGCCCGAATATGTTGACGTCGAGCGGCTTGCCCGCCTCCGCCTTGGCCACGCCGTCGTTGCGGCCGGTGAGTTCGAGACGGCCCGCCTCGTCGACGAGTCCGCTGTCGCCGGTGAGCAGGAACCGCTGGGTGCGGCCGCCGTAGTCGAGCGTCATGAAGTCGGGCTCGCTGGTCGCGTAACTGTCCATCAACTGGTAGCTGGCGATGGCCACTCTGCCCCGGCTGCCCTTGGGCAGCGGCTTGTTGTCGGCGTCGAGGACGACGACGGTGTTGCCGGGCATGGGGCGGCCGGAACGGCACGGGGCCACGTGCAGCTCCTCGGGGCCGATCATGACGTTCACGCCGGTCTCGGTGGTCCCGTAGTAGAGGTGGAGGACCGGGCCGAGGCGGTCCCAGGCGTTGTTGACGACCCACCGGTTGAGGTGGCGCCCGCCGGAGAGGACGAAGTGCAGCCGCGAGGTCTTGTGCAGGTGCTCCGAGTTCGGGTGGGCGACGACCCGGGCCAGGACCGGCGGCACCATCAGGGTGGTGGAGACGCCCTCCTCCTGGATGATCCGGATCAGCTCCTCGGCGTCGTCGTGCGGGCCGAGGACGACCGTGCCGCCGAGCGTGAGGAAGATGCGCGCCCACCCGGGCCCGGAGGCGTGGTAGAGCGGCACCGTGACGAGGTGGACGTCCTCCTCGTCGAAGGCGTACTGGTCGACCAGGTCGGCGAACCGGCGGGCCTCGAAGGACGTGCGCCGGACGACCATCTTCGGGACGCCGCTGGTGCCGGAGGTGAAGGAGAACGCCTCGAACGGCTGCTCCACCGGCTGCGGTTCGCCGGGCGCCGACACGAGGAGGTCGGTGAAGCTCACCGCCACGGTCTGCCCGTCGGGGAGGCCCACCGGTTCACTGTCCACGAATATGTCGAGTATGTCCCGGCCGTTCGGCCAGCCGCACTCCTCGACGAGCGCCCGGTGGGCGCGGGAGGTGATGACGACCGTGGGCTCCAGCTGGTCGAGGGCCGCGCGGGTCGCGACGGCGCCGGCCGTGTAGTCGAGTCCGACGCACGGGATGCCGAGCGAGCCGACGGCGGCCATGGAGACCACCAGCTCCCAGCTGTTCTCGGCGAGGAACACCGCACGCGCGGGCCGGGTATCGGGCAGCAGGTCCTGGATGGCGCAGGCCACCCGGCTGACCTTGTCGGCGAAGCTCGCCCACGTCATGCGGGTCTCGCCGTCGACGACGGCGACGCGCTGCGGCCAGCGGGCGGCGTGCTTGCGGATGTCCGCGATCTTGATCATGGAAGTGCTCTCCCTCGGGTTCGGGCGGTCAGCTGGTGACGACGGCGGTGGCGGCGGCGGCGGAGACGGTCGCCGCGGTGGCGGCGGCGGCGGAGACGGTCGCCGCGGTGGTGCCGGCGGCGGAGACGGCCGCGGCGGTGCCGGCGAGGCGCTCGGTGGCGGTGGCGCCGCGCCGATCGGTGACGGTGACGGTGGCGGTGGCGGCGGTGAGGCGCTCCCCGGCGGCCGCGGCGGCACCGGCGAGCCGCTCGGCGGTGACGGACCCGGCCAGGGACCCGGTCGTCGGCCCGGTCGCGGCCCCCTTCGCCGGGCCGATGACGGCTCCCTTCACCGCCCCGGTCAGGGGCCCGCTCACGGACCCGGCGACAGGCCCGGTGACGGGGCCGGTGACAGGCCCGGTGACAGGCCCGGTGACGGCATGGGCGGCCAGGTCGCCGACGGACACGGTCGGGTTCCGCAGCGTGTAGATCTCGCATCCGCTGGAGCGCAGGGAGTCGATCTGGCTGAGGGTCCGCTCGCAGAGCTTCTCGCCGGGCACGGTGATCGGGATGCCGGGCGGGTAGGCGATGATGAAGTGCTCGGACGTGCCCGCCGCCAGGGCCGCGGAGGCGCTCCGGTAGGTGCGCTGGATGGTGCGCAGCGCGTCGAGCAGCCGCAGCAGGGTCGCCTCGTCCACGCCGATGTGGATGTGGAAGAGGACGGCGTCGCCGCTCTCGCGGGCCACGTACAGGGCGTACTCGTCGAAGAGCATCCGGCGGAAGTCCGCCGCGGTGATGCCGAGGGCGCTGATGTCGACGAGGACCCGCGTCGGGTCGTCGCTGACGAGCTGGGCGGCGTCGGTGAGGTGGCCGTCGGGGCCCAGCGGGCGGTACGCGGAGAGTCGCGGGTCGGTGGCGAGCTCGACGCGCAGGGTGCCGGCGAGACCGAGCGAGCGGCCGAGGAGCGACTCGCCCTCCGTCTCGGCCTGGAGCCGGGCCAGGTCGAGGCTGGCCAGGACGGGCCAGCTCGGCGAGGTGGTGTGGTGCTGGAACAGGGCCTGCGCGGTCCGCTCCTGGGCCTCCCCGTCACCGATGAGGTGCAGGTACGAGCCCTGGCGCAGGGCCGACATCGACTTGTGCGCGGAGTGGGTGACGGCGACGTTCATGGCGAGGCCGGGGTCGGCGGCGCGCAGCGCCTCGACGGCGTGGAGCGCGGTGAGCGGGCGCAGCCGGGGGTGGAAGCGGTGCGCCGCTCCCCATGCCTCGTCGACCAGGACCGCCACCCCGGGGTGGACGGCGGCCAGTTCGGCGAGGACGGTCGGCAGGTCGTAGCGGACCCCGTCGTACGAGACGGCGGAGAGGACGACGGTGTCGAACGGCCGGCCCTCGACGGCGGCGGCCCGGAACATCTCCAGGAGCCGGGGCAGGTCCGCGTAGGTCCGCGGGCAGTCGTCGCAGCAGCGCTGCATCGGGGCGTACGCGACGTCGACGCCGAGCTCGTTGAGGGCGAAGTGCACCGACTGGTGGCAGGAGCGGTCCGCGAGCACCCGGGAGCCGGGCTGCGTCAGCGCGGTGAGCGCGACCCGGTTGGCGGTGCTGGTGCCGGCCGACAGGAAGAAGGTCGCGTCGGCGCCGAAGCTGCGGGCGGCGAGGCGCTGGGCCTCGCGGAGCGGACCGCGCGGCCGGAAGAAGGAGTCCAGCATCGTGCCGCTGTAGGACACGTCGGCCGCGAGCTGCGCGACGCCGAACAGCGCCTCGTAGGTCTCCCGCATGTGGGAGTCGCGGATAGACCGGCCGTGCGACAGCGGCAGCGCGTGGAACGTGGCGATGTCCCGTCGGGCCACTGCGAGTACGGCGTCAGCGAGAGGGGTCCTGCCGTCCGGGTAGGCCCCCGAACGAGCCGGCCGAGGGGCCGGCTCCGGAGTGGAGCTGGTGGATGCGGTCATGCACCCATGAAATAAAAACCTTCGCGAAGGTATCAACTATCATCAGGGACCCTGATGGACGCCCGCCCCCACCCCTCGTCCGACCAGCGGGGAAACCACCCCGCCTAGGCGGCGGCCCGGCGCGGACGCGGGACGAGTTCACCTCCGCAGTTGGGGCAGACGTCCTCCATCGCGTCCGCGCACGGCACGCAGTAGCTGCACTCGTACGAGCAGATCCGCGCCGGCCCGTCCGGCGTCAGCTCCGCCGTCCCGCAGCGCTCGCACCGGTCCCTCATCTCCAGAGCCACGACCGGCCCCCCTTTCCGTCGCCCGGCGGGCGACACCCCATGATCGGCTCCGGCCGCCGGGCCGCTCAATCGCCTGACGGCCAACCGTCGACCGGATCGGGTCACTCCCTGACCAGGCAGAACGGATGACCCGCAGGATCCGCGTACACCCGCCAGCTCCGCGTCCCCGCCCCGTCGTCGAGCAGGCGCGCGCCGCACGCGAGGACCCGCTCCTGCGCCGCGTCCAGGTCGGCGACCCCGAAGTCGAGATGGGACTGCTGCGGTCGCTCCGGACCCGGCCAGGTCGGCGGGCGGTGGTCCGCCACGCCCTGGAAGCACAGGACCGACCCGCCCGGGAGGTGGAGCGTCGACCATCCCTCGCCGAGGGACCAGCGGGGGTCCGGCCGGTCCACCTCCCCGCCGACCACCGCCCGGTAGAACGCGGCGAGTTCCCGGGGCGCGGGGCAGTCGATCACGAGGCACTGCAGGGTGGCGATCATGCGGGGAGTCTAGGGCGGGTGCCGCGGACGGAAGCCGGCGCGAGCACCGTGGCCGGCGGACCCGTGGCCGGCGGACCCGTGGCCCGCGGACCCGTGGCCGGCGGACTCCCGTACGAGCCTCGATCGGGCTCGGGATCGGGCTCGGGATCGGGCTCGGCGGCGGCGAAGCCCCGGCCGTGGGGCCGGGGCTTCGGGGGTGCGGGGAGGGCGGGTCTCCTACGTGTCGCGGCGGCGGGTCTGGGTGCGGACGGCGCCCATGCTGGCGGCGATGACGAGGGCGATGGCCAGGGCGTCGAGGAGGGAGAGGGCCTGGCTGAGGATGAGGAAGCCGGCGGTGGCGGCGATGGCCGGTTCGAGGCTCATCAGGATGGCGAAGGTGGGGGCGGGCAGCCGGCGGAGGGCGAGGAGTTCGAGGGTGTAGGGCAGGACGGAGGACATCAGGGCGACGCAGAGGCCGAGGCCGATCGTCGACGGGACCAGCAGCTTGTCGCCGGCCTCCACGATGCCGAAGGGCAGGCTGAGGACAGCGCCGAACGCCATCGCGAGCGCGAGCCCGTCGGCCTGCGGGAAGCGTCGGCCGGTGCGGGCGCTGAAGACGATGTACGTCGCCCACATGGCGCCCGCGGCGAGCGCGAAGGCGGCTCCCACCGGATCGAGGCGGTCGAAGCCCCCGCCGCCGAGGAGGACGACGCCGCCGAGCGCGAGCCCGGCCCAGAGCAGGTTCACCAGCCGGCGCGAGGCGACCACCGAGAGGATCAGCGGGCCGAGGACCTCCAGGGTCACGGCGGCGCCCAGCGGGATCCGGTCCGCTGCCTGGTAGAAGAGGATGTTCATGCCCGCCATGGCGGTGCCGAAGGCGAGGACCGTGCCCCAGTCGGCGCGGCCGTAGCCGCGGACCTTGGGGCGGCAGACGATCAGCAGCACCGCGGCGGCGAGGACGAGCCGCAGGGTGACGACCCCGAGGGCGCCGGCGCGCGGCATGAGCAGCACGGCGACGGCGGAGCCGAACTGGACGGAGAGCCCGCCCGCGACGACGAGCGCGACGGGCCCGAGACGGTGGCCCGCGAGCCTCCGGCCCACGGCGGCGCGGTGCGGCCCGGTGTCGCCGGCGCCGCTCGGACCGGCTCCGGCCGCGAGGCCGTCCGGCCCCGCCTGCCCGACGGCCGGGGCACCCGCGGCGGCCGGAGCCGCGAGGGCGGCCGCATCCTTGACCGGACTGTCCACCGGTTACTCCTCCTGCTCCCGCCGCCACTGCTTCCGGCGCTGATGCCCCACACGATCATTCAGTCCATGAAACTGAACCTTAAGTTCAGGATAATGCACTACGCCCGAGGCTGTCGTCCTGTTTCCCCTCCCCCGTCACCGACCACGCTAGAAGTCTTCGCGCGGCACCGGAAATGCCGATTGGGCTGCGGTTATGCTCCGGACGCATGAGCATCGAGCTGCGTCACCTCCGCTGCTTCCTCGCCATCGCCGAGGAATCCAGCCTGACCAGGGCGGCTGCCCGGCTCCACCTCACCCAGCCCGCCGTCTCCCGCACCCTCGCCGCCCTCGAACACCACCTCGGCGCCCGGCTCGTCGACCGCTCGACCCACCACCTCGCCCTGACGGCGGAGGGCCGCGCCTTCCAGGACCGGGCCGCCGCAGCGCTCGCCGCCTTCGAGGCCGCCGTCGACCCGGCCAGGCTGCGGCACCGCCCGCTCCGTCTCGGACACGCCTGGTCGGCCTTCGGGCCGTACACCACCCCCCTGCTCCGGCGCTGGCAGCGCGAACACCCCGAGACGCCGCTCGAACTCCTCCGCATCGACGACCGCACGGCCGGACTCGCCCGGGGCGAGGTCGACGCCGCCCTGCTCCGGGGCGCGGTGGACGCACCGGGCCTGGTCACCGAGGAGCTCGCCACGGAGGAGCGCGTCGCCGCCCTGCCCGCCGACAGCCCGCTCGCCGACCGCGCCCGCCTCGTCCTCGGCGACCTGACCCACGAGACCGTCGTCCTCAACACGGTCTCGGGCGCGACCACGCTCGCGCTCTGGCCGCCCGCCGTCCGGCCGTCCGCGACCCTGACCGTCGGCAACACCGACGACTGGCTCACCGCGATCGCCGCGGGCCGCGGCATCGGTGTCTCCTCCGCCTCCACCGCCGCGCTCCACTCCCACCCGGGGGTCGCCTACCGCCCCCTCGTCGACGCGCCCGCGCTGCCGGTGGTCCTGGCCTGGCGCGACGCCTTCCCGCACCCGGCGACGGGCGCGCTGGTCGCGATGGCCCGGGAGATCGTCGGCGACGACTGAGCCCGCACGCGGTCCGGCGGCGTGGGAGGCCGCCCCACCCGGCGAGCGCATCCGGAACCGCCGTCGGGAGAAGAGCGGTCGAAGCGTCCACGCCGCGCCCGACCCGTCGGCCCGTGGCGCGGGCGGGCCGTGGTGCGGGCGGGCCGTTGCGCGGGCGGGCCGTCGCGGCCGGAGACCGTCAGCCGGCGGACGCCGGTGCGGCCTCGTGCCGTCGCAGGGAGCGCCAGACGTGACCCGCCCAGGTGTGCGCCTCGGGTTCCGCGTGCGAGCAGTAGAGCCCGGCGGCGGACCCGTCCGGCTCGACGGCGTAGGCGGTGAGCTCGTGCCGTCCGCGGCCGGTGTCCTCCGGCGTGCACCAGAAGGCGTGCCGCACACCGCCGCCCGGCAGGTGCTCGGTGTGCCGCCGGGACTCCGGGACCTCGGGCGCGCCGTCGAGGAGCGCGGCGAGGAAGTCCTCGGCGGCGCGGCCGGCCCGGTCGTCCTGGAAGAGCGCGACGGCGACGCTGCGGTCGGGACCGGCGAACTGGTCGGCACCGTCGGCGAAGCGTGCGGAGAGACCCGCGCTGCGCTCCACCGACCAGCCGTCGCCCAGGTCGGTGCGGACGGCGACGGGCAGCGGCGTCGGGAAGCGCTCCAGGACGTGGTCCCGGCCCCAGACGTCCCCGAGCAGCCCCACCGCGGTCGGCTCGTGGCCCTCCACGAGGTACGGCAGTTCGCCCGGGTCCGCGATCCGCGCCGTCATCTCCAGGCCGAGGACCTCCCCGCCCCACGGCTCGACCGCGTTGGCGAGCCGGCCGCGCACGACGAGGCCGGGGTAGGCGGCCTCGTCGTGCCAGACGGATGCCGTCCGCCGGAGCGTCTCCTCGTCGACCTCCAGCCAGGTCCCCAGGACCAGTTCGGTGTCCCCGGAGAGCTTCAGCGGCAGCAGGCACCGGACGAAGGACCCGACCCCGTCCACCTTGAGCAGCGCGTCCGCGCCGGCCGTGCGCCGCGCCTCCTCGGGCGTCCCGAGGGCCGCGTCGGGGAGTCCGAAGCGGATGTCGATCCGCCGTTCGTCGGCGAGGGCGTCGCCGCAGCAGGAACAGGAGGCGGGAGGGGGTGCGGTGCTCATCCCCGCAGCCTAGGGGGTGTCCGGAAAGTAGCGCCGTCTGCCCGCAGGGCCCTCCTTCGCCCCCTCCTCGATGGCCTCGGCCAGCAGCTCGGCGAGGTGGCGGCCCCGGTGGTCGGTCAGGTCGCCGATCTGCGTGCGGCAGGAGAAGCCGTCCGCCAGGACGGCGGCGTCGGGGGCCGCGTCCGCGAGCGCGGGGAGGAGCCGGTCCTCGGCGCAGGCGACCGACACGTCGTAGTGGCCGGGTTCGAAGCCGAAGTTGCCGGCCAGACCGCAGCAGCCGCCCACAAGGTCGCCGGTGAGGCCCGCGCGGTCGCGGAGGCGTCGGTCGGCGGCGTCGCCGAGCACGGCGTGCTGGTGGCAGTGGGTCTGGCCGGTGACCGGGCGGTCGAGGCGGGGCGGCGTCCAGTCGGGGGCGAGGGTCTCCAGGGCCTCGGCGAAGGTGACAACGGACGCGGCGAGACGGGCCGCCCTCGGGTCGTCGGGGAGCAGTTCGGGCAGGTCGGTGCGGAGGGTCGCGGCGCAGGACGGTTCGAGGACGACGACGGGGCCGCCCATCCCGCCGGCCCCGCTGGCCTTGCCCATCCCGCCGGCCTTGCCCATCCCGCCAACCCCGCCAGCCTCGCCAACCCCGCCACCCCCTTCGACCCCTACAGCCCCTTCAGCCCCGTAGAGGACGTCGAGCGTCCGGCTCATCACCTTCCGCGCCGCCGCGAGTTGGCCGGTGGAGACGTAGGTGAGGCCGCAGCAGACGCGGCCCGGGGGGAGCCGGACGCCGAGGCCGGCGTCCTCCAGGACGCGGACGGCGGAGCGGCCGACGTGGGGGGCGAGGTGGTCGGTGAAGGTGTCGGGCCAGAGGGTGAGGTCGGGCGGGCGCGTGGAGGCACGGTCCGCGAACCAGGAGACGAAGGACTGCTCCGCCACCCTGGGCAGGGCGCGCTCGGGGGTGACGCCGGCGATCCGGGCGGCGAACGGCAGGGCCATGGCCGCGTTGAGTCCGCGACCGAAGCGGGCGAGCCACCCCGGGAGGCGGCCCATCGTCCAGTGGGAGCGCGGCCGGCGCCAGACACCGGTGGGACCCGCGTAGTGGCGGTCGAGGAACTCGGCCTTGTACGCGGCCATGTCGACGCCGACCGGGCAGTCGCTGCGGCAGCCCTTGCAGGAGAGGCAGAGGTCGAGCGCCTCGCGGACCTCCTCGGAGCGCCATCCGCCGGTGACGACCTCGCCGAGCGCCATCTCGTGCAGCAGCCGGGCCCGGCCCCGGGTGGAGTGCCGCTCCTCCCCGGTGGCGCGGAACGAGGGGCACATGACGTCGGCGCCCTGACTCGGCCCGGCGACACGGCACTTGGCGACGCCGACACACCGCGCGGCCGCCTGCCCCAGGTGCGCGCCGGAGCCGTCGCCGGCATCCGGGACGATCACCGGAAGCCCCGCGAAGCGCAGTCCGGAGTCCAGCGGCCTGGGGCGTACGAGCATGCCCGGGTTGAGTCCCCCGTCGGGATCCCACACGTCCTTCACGGCGCCGAAGAGGCCGACGAGCTCCTCGCCGTACATCCGGGGGAGGAGTTCGGCGCGGGCCTGTCCGTCGCCGTGCTCGCCGGAGAGGGAGCCGCCGTGGGCGACGACCAGGTCGGCCATCGCCTCGGAGAAGCGGCGGAAGTGGCGGACGCCCCGGTCGGTCCGGAGGTCGAAGTCGATGCGGACGTGGACGCAGCCGTCGCCGAAGTGGCCGTAGGGGACGCCGCGCAGACCGAACTCGGCGAGCAGGGCGCGGAACGCGCGCAGGTACGCGCCGAGGCGGGCGGGCGGTACGGCGCAGTCCTCCCAGCCGGGCCATGCCTCGCCGCCGCCGGGCATGCGGGTCGCGGTGCCGGCGGCGTCCTCGCGGATCCGCCACAGGGCCCGCTGTCCGGCCGGGTCGCGCACCACGGCGCTGTCGAGGGCGTCGGCCGCGCGGACGAGGGCGGCCGCCGCGTCCGGGCCGTCGGCCTCGACGAACAGCCACGCCCCGCCACGGGGCAGGCCCGTGGCGCCCCGCACGAGGTCCTCGGCCATGCCCTCGACGGTCAGCGGGCCCAGGGGCAGGAGGCCGGCCGCCGCCTCCGCGGCCGCGCTCTCGTCGGCGTATCCGAGGACGACGAGGACGGGGTCGGCGGGGAGCGGGACCAGCCGCAGGGTCGCCTCGGTCACCACGCCGAGCGTGCCCTCGCTGCCGCAGAAGGAGCGGGCCACGTCGACGCCCCGCTCGGGGAGCAGCGCGTCGAGGGCGTAGCCGGAGATGCGGCGCGGGAGCCCGGCCGGGTAGCCGGTGCGGAGCAGGGAGAGGTGGCGGTCGACGAGGGGGAGGAGTCCGGGCGGGGCGCCCTGTCCGTCGCGGCCGAGCGTCAGCCGCGCTCCCCGGTACGTCACCACTTCGAGGGAGCGCACGTTGTCCGCGGTGGTCCCCCAGGCGACCGAGTGCGCCCCGCAGGCGTTGTTGCCGATCATGCCGCCGAGGGTGCAGCGGCTGTGCGTGGAGGGGTCGGGTCCGAAGGTCAGCCCGTACGGCCGGGCCGCCTCCCTCAGCCGGCCGAGGACGAGCCCGGGCCGGACGACGGCGGTCCGCTCCCCGGGGTCGAGGGAGACGACGCCGCCCATGTGCCGTGTGAGGTCGAGCACGACGCCGGTGCCGGTCGCCTGGCCTCCGATCGAGGTCCCCGCGCCGCGCGCGACCACCGGGGTGACGCCGTGCGCGCGGCACACCTCCAGGGCCGCCGCGACGTCGTCGGCGTCGCGCGGGGCGACCGTACCGACCGGCACACGGCGGTAGTTGGAGGCGTCCATGGTCGTCAGGGCTCTCGCCGTGACGGAGAAGTCGACGTCCCCGGCCAGGGCGGCGCGCAGGTCGGCGGCGAGTGCGGACGCGTGTTCCTGGTGTCTTCCCACAAGGCCAGGATGTCCCAGTCCTCGTCTCATCCGGCGGACATCGGGCGACCGGCCCCTTCCCGACCCGATACTCTCCGCCTCGTGGCTGATATCCAGATTCCCGCTGACATCAAGCCCGCCGACGGCCGTTTCGGCGCGGGCCCCTCCAAGGTGCGTACGGAGGCGCTGGACGCCCTGGCCGCCACCGGCACCTCTCTCCTCGGCACGTCCCACCGCCAGGCTCCGGTCAAGAACCTGGTCGGCGAGGTACGTTCCGGCATCAGTGACCTCTTCTCGCTGCCCGAGGGCTACGAGGTGATCCTGGGCAACGGCGGCTCCACCGCCTTCTGGGACGTCGCGACGCACGGTCTCATCGAGAACAAGTCGCAGCACCTCACCTTCGGCGAGTTCTCGTCCAAGTTCGCCAAGGCCGCCAAGCTGGCGCCGTGGCTGGCCGAGCCGACCGTGATCTCCTCCGACCCGGGCACGCACCCGGAGCCGGTGGCCGAGGCGGGCGTCGACGTCTACGCGTACACCCACAACGAGACCTCCACCGGTGTCGCCGCCCCGATCAAGCGGGTCGCCGGTGCCGACGAGGGCGCGCTCGTGCTGGTCGACGCGACCTCGGGTGCGGGCGGCCTGCCCGTCGACATCACCGAGACGGACGTCTACTACTTCGCCCCGCAGAAGTCCTTCGCCGCCGAGGGCGGTCTGTGGCTCGCGGCGTTCTCGCCGGCCGCCCTGGAGCGCGCCGCCCGTGTGCACGCCTCCGGCCGACACATCCCCGAGTTCTTCTCGCTGCCGACGGCGATCGACAACTCGCTGAAGAACCAGACGTACAACACCCCGGCGCTCTCGACCCTCTTCCTGCTCAACGAGCAGCTGAAGTGGATCAACGGCCAGGGCGGCCTCGACTGGGCGGTCGCCCGGACGAAGGAGTCCTCGGACGCGCTGTACGGCTGGGCCGAGGAGTCCAAGTACGCCTCGGCGTTCGTCACGGACGCGGCCAAGCGCTCGCAGGTCATCGGCACGATCGACTTCGCGGACGACATCGACGCGGCGGCGGTCGCCAAGGTCCTGCGCGCCAACGGGATCGTCGACACCGAGCCGTACCGCAAGCTGGGCCGCAACCAGCTGCGCGTCGCGATGTTCCCGGCGATCGACCCGGCGGACGTGCGGGCGCTGACGGCCTGCATCGACTACGTCATCGAGAAGCTCTGACCTCTCGCCGCACGAGCGGTACGAAGGGCCCGGCATCGCAGCGCGTCGATGCCGGGCCCTTCGGCGTCCCCGCCCGGTGAGGCCGGTCGGGGACGGGGGGTCAGCCCTTGCGCAGCAGGCGTTTGGCGCCGACCACGAGGACGGTGGCGCCGGCGAGGACGAGGAAGCCGAGGGTGGCGTTGCCGCCCTCGCCCTGGGCCGCGGGGGCCGAGGGGGACTGCGGGGAGCCGCCCGGCGCCTTCGTCGGCGTGCCGGAGGGGCGGTCGGCCTCCGGGCGGTCCACGCGGACCACCCGGCTGTTGCGGCCCTCGGAGCCGAACATGAAGGCCGAGCCGTCCGGCGTGTACGTCACCGACTCGGCCTGGCCCTGGAAGGGGGCGCCGACGGAGGTGCCGTCGTCGCCGAGGCGGCCGTCCTTCCAGGTGTACTCCCGGGCGCTGAAGTAGCCGCGCAGGACGAGCCGTCCGCCGTCGGGGGAGAAGGCGCCGTCGGTCACCCAGGGGACCTCGTCGACGCGCCGGAAGACGTTCGTGCCGGACGAGGAGAGGCGCTCGGGGCCCGCGTAGAGGCCGCCGCCGTCCTCGTTCTTGCTCGCGATGTAGACCCGGCCGGTCCGGGGGTGGACCATCAGGGCCTCGGCGTTGCGCGGCCCGTCGGCGTACTTCACGACGTACTGGCGGGCTTCGACCGTCTGGTCCTTCAGGGTCTTCGGCTCGGGGAAGCGGTAGATCCAGACGTGGTCCCAGCTGCCGTCGAGGTTGTCGCCGATGTCGCCGACGTAGAGGTCGCCGTCGGGGCCGACGGCGATGGCCTCCATGTCACGGGGGGTGCCGACGCCCTTCATCGTCAGGGTCGCGACGGTCTCCCCCGTGCGGGAGTCGATGCCGTAGATCAGGGGCGCGTCCTGGTCGTTGTGCGTCCAGTAGATCCCGGGGTGGGAGCGGCTCGCGGCGAGGCCGCTGGACTCCTTGATCCGGGCGTCCTGGATCGTGAAGTCCCGGTCGGGGTCCTGCCCTTCGGCACGGGCATGGCCGGCCGGGAGCAGCACCAGGGCCGCCGCGGCACCGAGGGCGCACAGAGCAGATCGCATGGTCACCAGCCTGCCACGGCGGGGGCGCGGACGCCGGGCGGTGGTGTGTGCCCGGGGACGTGAAACCGGGTTGACCTGCTGCGGAGGCCCTGTCAGGGTCGCGCGCATGCCCACTTTCACCGCGCCCGACGGCACGGAACTCGCCTATCACCTCTCCGGCTCCGGCTCCGGGGAGCCGCTGCTCTGTCTGCCGGGCGGTCCGCTCCAGGACTCCGCCTATCTCGGCGACCTCGGCGGGCTGGCCGCCCGCCGGCCGCTGGTCCGGCTCGATCTGCGCGGCACCGGGGACTCCGCGGCGCCGGACGACCCGGCCTCGTTCCGGTGCGACCGGCTCGTCGAGGACGTGGAGGCGCTGCGCGCGCATCTGGGCCTGGAGACGGTCGACGTGCTGGGGCACTCGGCGGGCGCGAACCTGGCCGCGCTGTACGTGACCCGGCACGCCGAGCGGGTGGGCCGGCTGGTGCTGGTCACGCCGGGCGCGGCGGCGGCCGGTCTGGACACGACCGGCGAGGAGCGGCTCGCGGCGGCGCGGCAGCCCTGGCGCACGCAGGAGCCGTGGTTCGCGGAGGCGTACACGGCTCTGGAGGAGCTCGCGGCGGGGCGGGGTTCCGCGGCGGCCTTCGCGGCGGTCGCGCCGTTCTTCCACGGCACCTGGGACGAGGCGGCGCGGGAGCGGCACGCGGAGAGCGACCGCCGGCGCAACGCCGAGGGGGCGGCGGTGTACGGCGCCGAGGGCGCGTACGAACCGGCGGCCACGCGCGCGGTGTTCGCCGCGTTCGGGCGGCCGGTCCTCGTCGTCGCCGGGGAGGGCGACGCGAACACGCCGGTCCCGACGGCGGCCGCGTACGCCGCTCTCTTCCCGGAGGCCGAGCTCGCCGTCCTGCCGGGCGCCGGGCACTTCCCGTGGCACGACGACGCGGAGTGGTTCGTGGAGAAGGTCGGCGCGTTCGTGGCGTAGGGCGGGGCGCGGCGGGGGCGCCGGGCCCGTGTTCCGGATCACGTCGCAGCCGCGGGAGACGGTCCGCGATGATATGACCATGCGTTTTCTGTTCGTCGGCGACAGCATGACCATCGGACGCGTCGGCGACTGGACCTGGCGTCACCGGATGTGGCAGCACCTGGAGGCCACGCTCCCCGGCGGGTACGAGATCGTGGGTCCGCGGACCGGTCTGTACGACCCCGAGGCGGCCGACGCGCCCGAGGGCGCCGAGGCGTACGCCGACCCCGGCTTCCCCGCCCCGGCCCGGCGCCATCTGGCCGGCTGGGGCGAGGGCTGGCTGCACATGGCGCCGGTGATCGGCGAGACGGTGGCGGCCACGGGGGCGGACGTCCTGCTGATCTCGCTGGGCCTGATCGACCTCGGCTTCTACACCAACAGCGACCAGACGGAGGAGAACGTCCGGGCGTTCGTCGCGGCGGCCCGCGCCGCGAACCCGCGGGTGCGGGCCGTGCTCCTGCCGGTCATCCCCAACGTCCGCGCCGGGTACGACGCCCCCTTCGCCGCCGAGTGCGCCCGCTTCAACGAGCTCCTCGCCAAGGCGGTCGCCGACCTGGACACCGCCGCCTCGCCGCTCCTGCTGGCCACGATCCCCGAGTCGTACGACCTGGGGGCCGACACCTACGACGGCACCCACCCGGGCCCCACCGGGGAGCACAAACTGGCCGCCGCCTTCGCCGACGCGATGCACCAGGCGTGGGGGCTCGGCGGCCCGTACCCGGCCCGCTGACGCGCGCCGGACCCCGGCGGGCCGGGGCCCGGCGCGCCGTCACGGGATCACCAGGCGAACGCCTCCGGCGACGGGCCGGGGCCCGGGAAGATCTCGTCGAGGCCGGCCAGCAGCTCGTCGCTCAGCTCGACCTCCAGCGCGCGCAGCGCACCGGCGAGCTGGTCGGGCGTGCGCGGGCCGACGATCGGGCCCGTCACGCCGGGACGGGTGAGCAGCCAGGCGAGGGCCGTCTCGCCGGGCGCCAGACCGTGCTTGTCGAGCAGGTCCTCGTACGCCTGGAGTTTGGCCCGGGCCGCCGGGTCGGCGAGGGTGGCGGCCGCGCGGCCCTCGGTGCGCCGCTTGCCCTCGGACTCCTTCTTCAGGACGCCGCCGAGCAGGCCGCCGTGCAGCGGGGACCAGGGGATGACCCCGAGGCCGTACTCCTGGGCGGCGGGGACGACCTCCATCTCCGCGCTCCGCTCGAAGAGGTTGTAGAGGCACTGCTCGCTGACGAGGCCGACGGAGCCGCGCCGGGCGGCGATCTCGTTGGCCTGGGCGATCTTGTAGCCGGGGAAGTTCGACGAGCCCGCGTAGAGGATCTTGCCCTGGCCGATCAGGACGTCGACCGCCTGCCAGATCTCCTCGAAGGGGGTCGCGCGGTCGATGTGGTGGAACTGGTAGACGTCGATGTAGTCGGTGCCGAGCCGCTTGAGGCTGGCCTCCACCGCGCGGCGGATGTTCAGCGCCGAGAGCTTGTCGTGGTTGGGCCAGGCGTCGCCGTCGGTGCCCATGTTCCCGTAGACCTTGGTGGCGAGGACGGTCCGGTCGCGGCGGCCGTCGCCCTTGGCGAACCAGGAGCCGACGATCTCCTCGGTCCGCCCCTTGTTCTCACCCCACCCGTACACGTTGGCGGTGTCGAAGAAGTTGAGGCCCGCGTCCAGCGCCGTGTCCATGATCGCGTGGCTGGTGGGTTCGTCGGTCTGCGGTCCGAAGTTCATCGTCCCGAGGACGAGTCGGCTGACCTTGAGTCCGGTGCGTCCGAGCTGCGTGTACTCCATGGTCGCCAAGCCAACTGCTTCGAGTGCGCTCGAAGCAAGAGGCTTCCCACGGGGTGGCAGGGTCCGGCTACGCGGGGTTACCGTCCGACCAGCGACGCCACCGCGATGATCGCGAACATCAGTACGAGCACGCCGGCCATGATCCGGTTACGGGTCTTCGGGTCCACCCGACGAGGTTAACCCGAGCGCCCCTCGGCCCCCTCAAGGGGCCAGACACCGACCGTCTCGTACCGGGGCCGCTCCCCCGGGATCCCGTCCCCGGGCAGGTGGGACCGCACGAGCGCGAGCTCGGTGACGGCCCACCGCTCGCCCTCGAAGGAGCCGAGTTCGTCGACGAGGGAACGCAGCGACATCCCGTCCCCCCGGACGCGGCCGACGGTCAGGTGCGCCTGGTAGCGACGGTGCTCCTCCATCGCCACCCCGGCCCGGCGGGCGGCGGCGTCGGACCGCTCGGCGAGGAGCCGCAGCGTGTCCAGGTCCCCGGCGACCCCGGCCCACAGGGCCCGCCGCCCGAAGTGCCCGCCGCCGTGCAGCCGCAGCGGGAACGGCGGCGTCCGGTGCGCGGCCCTCCCGAGCCGCGTCCGCAGCTCGGGCAGCAGCTCCTCGTCGACCTCCCCCATGAAGGCGAGCGTCAGGTGCCAGCCGGGCCGCGAGGTCCAGCGCAGCCCGTCGGCCCCGGGCAGCCGGTGCAGCCGGTCGACGACCCGGCCGAGTTCGTCCAGCCGCGCCGGCGGCGGCACGACGGCGGCGAAGAGCCTCATGGGACAAGTCTGGCAGCCGCTAGCCTCGGCGGCATGAAGATCCGAAAGGGCGGGGCCGACGACCTCCCCGCGATACTCGCGATACTCGACAGCGCGGTGGTCTGGCTGAACGGCAGGGGGATCACCGCCCAGTGGGGCACGGAGCCGTTCTCGGCGCGGCCCAAGGCGGTGGAGCAGGTCGAACGGACGATGTCCGAGGGCGACCCGTGGATCGTCGAGATCGACGGCGTACCGGCCGGCACCATGACCCTGACCCCCCACCCCGGCCCGCACATCGAGCCCGCCGCCGAGCCGGAGGTCTACGTCCGCCTCCTCGCCACCGACGCCCGCTTCCACGGCCACGGCGTGGGCGCGGCGCTCCTGGCCCACGCCGAGGCGGAGACCCGCCGCCAGGGGGTGTCCCTCCTCCGGGTGGACTGCTTCGCCGGCAGCGAGGGCCGCCTCATCCGGTACTACGAACACCAGGGCTTCACCCGCACGCACCCCTTCCAGGTCGGCGACTGGCCCGGCCAGGTCCTGGAACGACGCGTCTGACAACGACGGCGGGAGGGGCCGGGGCCGGAGCGGGGGAGGTGGTGTCCGGACGTGAAAGCGTCTTGAACTCGCGCGAAGCGCGGTGAGACGCAGTCCGGACACCACCTCCCCCGCGGAGGCCCCGGCCCCGGGCACACGCGGAAACCCGGCGCCGGACCGCCGCCCGCCCAGGGCTAGGTCGTCTCTTTCGGATCTTGCCGGTCAAGCCCGTGTCGTCCGGTGCCGTGCATCGCAAGGCGGAGGGGCTCCCGCGTACTGGACGTACTCGGGTGCCTCGACAACACGGCGAGGTGCGGTGCCGGGCGGCACGGGTCAGGCAAGATCCGGAAGAGACGGCCTACGCCGCCGTCGCCAGCCGCTCGCGCGCCACGAAACGCACCTGCGGGTGGCCGCGGCGCCAGCCGACCGCGACCTTCAGGCCGCCGACGCGGGCGAGGACGAGGCCGATGACGCCGGCGGCGGCCAGCGAGATCGCTCCGCCGGTGGCGAAGCCGACGCGGGCCCCGTAGGTGTCGGTGACCCAGCCGAGGAGCGGCGCGCCGATCGGCGTGCCACCGGCGAAGACCATCATGTAGAGGCTCATCACACGGCCCCGCATGGCCGGGTCGGTCGCCATCTGGACGGCCGAGTTCGCGGTGATGTTGACCGTGAGGCCGATCATGCCGATCGGCACGAGCAGCAGCGCGAAGAGCCAGAACGCGGGCGACAGGGCGGCCGCGATCTCCAGGGCGCCGAAGACGGCCGCCGCGACGACCAGCATCCGCAGCCGCGTCGAGCCGCGCCGGGCGGCGGCGAGGGCGCCGACCAGCGAGCCGGCCGCCATCAGGGTGTTGAGGAAGCCGTACGTCCCGGCGCCGACGTGGAAGACGTCGCCGGAGAAGGCGGTGAGCCAGATCGGGAAGTTGAAGCCGAACGTGCCGATGAAGCCGACGAGGACGATCGGCCAGATCAGGTCCGGTCGCCCGGCCACGTACCGCAGGCCCTCCCGCAGCTGGCCCTTGCCGCGCGGGGCGCGCTCCACCTTGTGGAGCTCGCTCGGCCGCATGAGCAGCAGGCTCACGAGCGGGGCGAGGAAGGACAGGCCGTTGAGGAGGAAGGCCCAGCCGCTGCCGACCCCGGCGATGAGGACACCGGCGACGGCGGGGCCGACGAGCCGGGCGGACTGGAAGTTCGCCGAGTTCAGGGAGACGGCGTTGCGCAGCTGGTCCGGGCCGACCATCTCGGAGACGAAGGACTGCCGGGCCGGGTTGTCGACGACGGTCACCATGCCGAGCAGGAAGGCGATCAGGTAGACGTGCCACACCTGGATCTGGCCGGAGAGGGTCAGGACGGCGAGGGCGAGGCCGCACAGGCCCAGGGCGCCCTGGCTGAAGAGGAGTAGGAGCCGCTTCGGGTAGCGGTCGGCGATGACTCCGCCGTACAGGCCGAAGAGGAGCATCGGGAGGAACTGCAGGGCCGTCGTGACGCCGACGGCGGCGGCCGAGCCGGTGAGGCTCAGGACCAGCCAGTCCTGGGTGATGCGGGCCATCCACGTACCGGTGTTGGAGACGATCGCACCGGTGAAGAACAGCCGGTAGTTACGGATTCTGAGCGAGGAGAAGGTGTCCCCCCGCCCACGGGTGTCGAGGGTGGGTTGATGGACGGGTGCGGAGTCTGCTCCGTGTCCCGTACTCAAAGTGCGTCGCCTCCTTGGCGCGTCGGCTGGGTCCGGGGGCCGCCCCGGTCCGTGGGCTACCCCCGTGAGGCGGGGGGCAGGTGGGCGAGCTTCTCCAGGACCGGGGCGGCCGCGCGCAGCTTGGCCCATTCGTCCTCGTCCAGTCCCTCGGCGAGGGCTGCCAGCCAGGCGTTCCGCTTGCGGCGGGACTCCTCGAGCATGGCCTCGGCCTGCTCGGTCTGGCTGACCACCTTCTGCCGGCGGTCGTCGGGGTGCGGCTCCAGCCGGACCAGTCCCTTGGCCTCCAGCAGCGCCACGATGCGGGTCATCGACGGCGGCTGGACGTGCTCCTTGCGGGCCAGCTCACCGGGGGTGGCCGAGCCGCAGAGCTTCAGAGTGCCCAGGACCGACATCTCGGTCGGGCTGAGCGACTCGTCGACGCGCTGGTGCTTGAGGCGTCGGCCCAGTCGCATGACGGAGGAGCGGAGCGCGTTCACGGCCGCGGCGTCGTCGGCTGTGCCGTGGGACAGGTCAGGCATGTTCGTTAGCCTAACTCATTACTCTGCCTAAATACCAACGGGAACACGCCGACGTCGCACGGATCACACCCGTAAGCCCCATAGCGGGTGACAACGGGGCGCCCGCAGGTCACGCTTCCGTATCCATGTATCACCCAAATGAGTGAGTCAGATCCGGAAAGTGACGCAAAGAGGCCCCGGGTGCCCCGACCCTGAACGGCATGGGATCGACAGTGCTCAGCCTGCGCATCGACGGTGAGCTGCTCGACCGGCTCAGGAGTCACGCCGCGAAAAGAGGAATGAGCGTCCAGGACTACGTGGCCCGGACGCTCATTCGCGAGGATTTCGACGAGCGGTTCAAGACCGCCGTCGACGAGACGGAGAAGTTCTACGGGGCGCCCGAGGCGCCCGGGGATCACGTGAGGCCGAGCGCCGGCATCGCGTAGTAGAAGACGAAGACCGCCGACACGACGTACATGGCCACCGGGACCTCACGGCCCCGTCCGGCCGCCAGCCGCAGCACGCTGAACGCGATGAAGCCGATGCCGATGCCGTTCGTGATCGAGTAGGTGAACGGCATCATCACCATGGCCAGGAACGCCGGCACCGCGATGGTGAAGTCGCTCCAGTCGATGTCCTTGACCGAACCGGCCAGGATCAGGAAGCCGACCGCGAGCAGCGCGGGCGTGGCCGCCTGGGACGGGACCATCGTCGCCAGCGGCGTGAGGAACAGCGCGACCGAGAAGAGAGCACCGGTCACCACCGAGGCGAGGCCCGTGCGCGCGCCTTCGCCGACCCCCGCCGTGGACTCCACGAAGCAGGTGGTGGCCGAGGAGGAGGTCGCGCCGCCGGAGGCGACGGCCAGGCCGTCGACGAGCAGGACCTTGTTGATGCCGGGGAAGTTGCCGTCCGCGTCGATCAGCTTGGCCTCGTCGCCGACGCCCAGGATCGTGCCCATCGCGTCGAAGAAGCAGGACAGCAGCACGGTGAAGACGAACAGGATGCCGGTGAGCATCCCGACCTTCCCGAAACCGCCGAAGAGGCTGACCTGACCGACCAGGCCGAAGTCCGGCGAGGCGACCGGGTTGCCCGGCCACTCCGGGGTGGTCAGGCCCCAGGACGGGACGGTGGCGACCGCGTTGATCACCATCGCGACGATCGTCATGACGACGATCGAGATGAGGATGGCGCCCGGCACCTTGCGGATGATCAGGGCGAGCGTCAGGAGCGTGCCCAGGATGAAGACGAGGACCGGCCAGCCGGTGAGGTGACCGTCGCCGCCGAGCTGGAGCGGGACGGTGGTGTGGGCGGCGTCGGGGATGCGGGAGACGAAGCCCGAGTCGACGAGGCCGATCAGCATGATGAAGA
Organism: Streptomyces sp. NPDC051180; assembly: GCF_040689545.1. Taxonomy (NCBI): domain Bacteria; kingdom Bacillati; phylum Actinomycetota; class Actinomycetes; order Kitasatosporales; family Streptomycetaceae; genus Streptomyces; species Streptomyces sp. NPDC051180. The sequence continues at coordinate 28,262 of NZ_JBFBBC010000005.1, read as the reverse complement.
GGCCGATGCCGATCGCGATGCCCTTGCGCAGGCCGACCGGGACCGCGTTCATGACGCGCTCGCGCAGGCCGGTCGCGACGAGCAGCATCACGACGATGCCGGCGAGGACGACCATGCCCATGGCGTCGGGCCAGGACATCTTCGGCGCGAGCTGGAGCGCGACGACGGTGTTGACGCCGAGACCGGCGGCCAGGGCGATCGGCACGTTGCCGATGACACCCATGAGGAGCGTCGTGAACGCCGCCGTCAGGACGGTGGCGGTGACGAGCTGGCCGCTGTCGAGCTGGTGCCCGTACATGTCCTTGGCGCTGCCGAGGATGATCGGGTTCAGCACGATGATGTAGGCCATCGCGAAGAAGGTGGCGAAACCGCCCCGGATCTCGCGGCCGACCGTCGAGCCGCGCTCGGAGATCTTGAAGTAGCGGTCGAGGCCCGACGAAGGGGTTTCGGGGCTCTCGGGGGACGGGGCCGTGGCGGTGGCCGTGGTGCTCATGGGGTTCCTCTTCGGAAGAAGTCCTTTTTGGCGGTTCATACGAGGGAAACCCGCCAGAGGCAAACCGTTTCAGTATGAACACATGAACGAGTGAGCGTCCATCTCCGCGCGTAGACCACGTCTGAGGACGCATTCGGGCCACCTAGACTGAGCCCATGGCGAAGTGGACACCGAAGCACGAGGCACCCGAGCCCCTCGAAGGGCCCGTCGTCGCCACCATCACCGGCGGAACGATCCTCTGGTTCGTCCTCTTCCTCGTCCAGATCCCGTTCTACGGCTGGTTCGACGAGCGGGGGATCACCTCCTGGATCTGGACCTGCCTGGCCGGCGCCGGCCTCGGGCTGATCGGCATCTGGTACGTGCGCAAGCGCGACGCGGCGATCAAGCGGCACGCGGCGGCCCTGGCGGCCCAGGACCCCGGTACGCCCCAGGTCCCGTAGGCGGGTAGGCCCGGGGTCGGATTCCCCTCCTCCCCCGGTCTGATCTTCGCCTTCCTCGGCAGGTGAACGGCAGGAACCGGTCGTACCGTCGAAGACATGACTCAGCGGGCGAAGATCGACACCGGCGGCGGCGAGCCCCGGGCGGTGGAACCGCCCGTCGTGCACCACCCCGCCGGACTCACCTCCGCCGAGGTGGCCGAGCGCGTCGCGCGCGGCGAGGTCAACGACGTCCCCCTGCGCAGCTCGCGTTCCACCGCCGACATCGTCCGCGGCAACGTCTTCACCCGCTTCAACGCGATCATCGGCGTGCTCTGGGTGATCATGCTGATCGTCGCGCCGATCCAGGACAGCCTCTTCGGCTTCGTGATCGTCGCCAACACCGGCATCGGCATCATCCAGGAACTCCGCGCCAAGAAGACCCTCGACGGACTCGCGGTGATCGGCGAGGCCAAACCGACCGTCCGGCGCGACGGCGTCTCCGCCGAGCTCTCCACCTCCGAGATCGTCCTCGGCGACCTCATCGAGCTCGGCCCCGGCGACAAGGTCGTCGTCGACGGCGTGGTCGCCGAGGCCGACGGCCTGGAGATCGACGAGTCCCTGCTGACCGGCGAGGCCGACCCGGTCCTGAAGAAGCCCGGCGACCGCATGATGTCGGGCTCGTTCGTCGTCGCCGGCGGCGGCGCCTTCACCGCCACCAAGGTCGGCCGCGAGGCGTACGCCGCCCAGCTCGCCGAGGAGGCGTCCCGCTTCACGCTGGTCCACTCGGAGCTGCGCAACGGCATCTCCACGATCCTGAAGTACGTGACGTGGATGATGATCCCGACCGCGATCGGGCTCGTCATCAGCCAGCTGGTCGTCAAGGAGAACAACTTCAAGGACGCGGTCGCCCGCACGGTCGGCGGCATCGTCCCGATGATCCCCGAGGGCCTCGTCCTGCTGACCTCCGTCGCCTTCGCGGTCGGCGTGATCCGGCTCGGCCGCAAGCAGTGCCTCGTGCAGGAGCTGCCCGCCATCGAGGGCCTCGCCCGCGTCGACGTCGTCTGCCTCGACAAGACGGGCACCCTCACCGAGGGCGGCATGGACGTCACCGAGCTGAGGCCGCTGAACGGCGCGGACGAGACCTACGTACGCAAGGTGCTCGGCGCCCTCGGCGAGTCCGACCCGCGTCCCAACGCCTCGCTCCAGGCGATCATCGACGCCTACCCGGAGACCGTCGAGTGGCGCTGCACGGAGAGCCTGCCCTTCTCCTCCGCCCGGAAGTACAGCGGCGCCGCGTTCAGCGAGGGCGACGGCGAGGACTCCACCTGGCTCCTCGGCGCCCCCGACGTCCTCCTCCGGGCCGGCGACCCGGCGCTCGCCGAGATCGACCACCTCAACCAGCAGGGCCTGCGGGTCCTTCTCCTCGCCCGGACGGCCCACGAGCTCGACTCCCCCGCGGTCGCCGACGGCACCCGCCCCACCGCGCTCGTCGTCCTCGAACAGCGGCTGCGGCCCGACGCCGGCGACACCCTCGCCTACTTCGCCGACCAGAACGTCGCCACCAAGGTCATCTCCGGCGACAACGCCGTCTCGGTCGGCGCGGTCGCCGGCAAGCTCGACATGCCCGGCGCGGAGCACACCGTGGACGCCCGCACCCTTCCCACCGACCGGGAGGAGATGGCGAAGGTCCTCGACGAGAACGCCGTCTTCGGCCGGGTCACCCCCCAGCAGAAGCGCGACATGGTCGCCGCCCTCCAGTCACGCGGCCACACCGTCGCCATGACCGGCGACGGCGTCAACGACGTCCTCGCCCTCAAGGACGCCGACATCGGCGTCTCCATGGGCTCCGGCTCGGAGGCGACCCGGGCCGTCGCCCAGATCGTCCTGCTGAACAACTCCTTCGCCACGCTCCCCTCCGTCGTCGCCGAGGGCCGCCGCGTCATCGGCAACATCACCCGCGTGGCCACCCTCTTCCTCACCAAGACGGTCTACTCCGTCCTCCTGGCGGTCCTGGTGGTCTGCTCGCAGGTGGAGTACCCGTTCCTCCCCCGCCACCTCACGCTGCTCTCCACCCTCACGATCGGCGTCCCGGCCTTCTTCCTCGCCCTCGCCCCCAACAAGGAACGGGCCAGGCCGAACTTCGTACGCCGTGTCATGCGGTACGCCATCCCCGGCGGCGTCATCGCGGCGGCCGCCACGTTCACCACGTACCTGATCGCCCGCCACCACTACAGCGGCCCGAACGCCCTCCAGGCGGAGACCAGCGCCGCGACCCTGACGCTCTTCCTGGTCTCCATGTGGGTCCTCGCGATCGTCGCCCGCCCCTACACCTGGTGGCGCCTCGCCCTGGTCGCCTCCATGGCGGGCGCCTTCCTCCTCGTCCTCGTCGTCCCCTGGCTCCAGCACTTCTTCGCGCTCAAGCTCGTCGGCGTCACCATGCCCTGGACCGCGGTCGCCGTCGCCGCCGCCGCCGGCCTCCTCCTGGAGATCGCCTGGCGCTGGGTGGACCGCAGGTTCCCTGCCTGATCGGGCCGGGTCAGTCGAACCAGCGGTCGCGGGCGAGCTCCGGGGTGCGCGAGGGGTCTTCGAGGAGGGCGGCGACCTCGAAGCGGCGGGGCCACTGGCCGGCCGCCCAGGCGAGGCCGGCGGCCACGCCTTCGAGGGTGGCGGCGTGGAGCACCCCGTCGGGGGTGTGCCGCCAGTCGAGTTCGACGCCCGCCGCGCGGAGCTCGTCGTGCTCGATGTAGGAGGCGGGGGTCGAGGGTCCGAGCAGGGCGTGGACCGAGGACGGCACCTCGTGCTCCTCGCCCACGGTGGTGACCTCGGCCTCGACGGCCTCGCTGAGACGGCGGACCTGGAAGAGCTCGGCGAGGTCGGCCGCGCGGGACGGGGAGACGGGCAGGAGCGGGACGCCGTCCGCCAGCGGCAGGAGGTCGGGGGCGTCCGCGACCACGGCGTCCGCCGCGTCGACGACGACGAGGGCGCCGTCCACGACCGCGCGCAGCTCGTCGGGGAGGGTCACCTGCTCGGGGTCGAGGTCGGCCAGGGCCGTGTAGAGGGCGTGCAGCTGGACGGCCGTGACCTCGCGGGAGGGGTCGGACAGCCGGGTGAGGAGCTCCGCCGCGCCGCCCGGCTCGTCCAGGAGCGCCGCCACGGAGGTACGGACGCCGAGGGCCCGGAGGACCTGCTCGTCGTCGAAGCCCGTCGCGTCGGCGGAGTCGTACAGACCGGCGAGGAGGGGGTCGGAGCCCTCGGCGCGGAGTCCCGCCGGGCGGCGGCCGTCCAGGACGGGGTGGTCGCGCAGCCACCAGGCCGTGTAGGAGCGGACCGTCTCCGTCGTGCCGTCGGGGAGGAGGATACGGACGGGCTGGGTGAGGGCGTCGCGCAGCGGCGGCCGCGCGAGCAGGGAGAGCGCCTGGGGCCAGGCGTCGTCGTCGACGAGGTCCAGGTCCCGGACGGCGACGATCTCGGTCGCCACCGGCGGCACGGGCGTGTCGGGCAGCCGGTCCAGGACGTCCTCGCACCACACGTCGACGGCGTCGAGGAGACCGGCGTCGTCGGGCTCCGGGTAGTCGCCGTCCCGGGGCTCGACCTCGTCGGGGTCGAGGACGAGGTCGGTGGCGCGGACCAGGGCGAAGGTCGCCAGGACGCCGCAGGCGGCGAGGGGCTGCTCGCCCCAGCGGGCGGCGATCTCGGAGTCGACGAAGGCGAGTTCGTCCTCGCGCATGACGGCGGCGAAGGGCGATCCGGGGAGGACGAGTTCGCCCGCCGGGGAGAGTTCGCCGTCCTCGTCGGGGAGGGCGAGCGCACCGAGCCACGGCTCCTCGCCCGGGTCGAGCTCCGCGTCGCGGACGAGACCGAGGACCGTGTCGGCGAGTTCGTCCGCGTCGAGGGTGTCGGCGTCCTCGTCCCAGATCTCGCCCGCGTCCAGGGACGCGGCGACCGCCGCCCGCACCTGCGGGGTCGTGAGGACCGCGCGGGGCGTGGCGGGCAGGGCGCCCAGCTTCTCCAGGAGCGGGTGGGCGGCCTCGGGGTGGGCGACCTTCAGGCCGAGGCGGGTCAGCTCGGCGGGGGTGCGGTCCTGCGGGAGGAGGACCTGGCGGGGGCCGATCGTCGTGCGGATCCGGACGCCCTCGGCGCCCTCCGCGAGCGGCACGGGGAGACCGGTCAGCCGGTCGGGGTCGACGCCGGCGAGGGAGTCGTACAGCCGCCACCACCAGATCGGGGCCCGGTCCACGCCGGCGAGCCGGTCGATCGCCTCGGTCAGGGGGACGCGGCCGATGCCGAGGGTGCGCAGCTCCGGCCGCCGCTCCAGGCCGGCCGGGAGGAGCGTCGGGAAGACCTCGGCGAGGACGTCGACGGTCTCCGCGCCGGCGCCCTCGACCACCTCGGCCTCGATGGGGCGGAGCGCGGGCATCTCCTCGGAGGGGGCGGCGGGCGCCAGGAAGGCGACCCGGGGCAGCCGGTCCAGGATCGCCTCGCGCAGCGCCCCGTCGAGGGGGCCCTTGCCGAGCGGGCCGGGCACGAGGTCGAGGGTGCCGGTCGTCACCGGCCGCCAGCCGGCGAGGAGTTCGGCGTACGCGTCGGCCGCACGCTGCACCAGGAAGTCGGTGAGGGGGCCGGGCGCGGGGTGGCGCCGCGCGGTGTCGAGCGGGAGGGAGGCGATGAGGAGGGCGGGGATGCCGAGGGGCTCGTCGGTGGGCGTGGGGGCGTGCACGACCGACGCGGTCCGCGGGTGGAGGGGGGCGCCCTCGGGGTCCACGGGGACGGCCCAGGTGACGGTCCAGTGGGGGCGCAGGCGCTCCTCGACCGGGCGGTCCGCGAGGAGTTCGGGCTCGATCGGCCCGCCGTGGGAGACGGTGCGCCAGCGGTGGGTGCCGGTGGCGGTGTCGTCGATGCGGACGTAGCCGTCGTCCTCGGAGCGGCGCAGGGTCCGGACGCCCTCGGGCGTCTCCACGACGATCTCCGCGAGTCCCGGGAGGGTGAGGAGCAGGGCGTCGTCGACGGAGGCGAGGAGCCGCTCGGCGAGGTCGCGGGCGGCGGCGTCGCGCAGCGGGAGGACGACGACGGTGTCGTAGCCGTCGGGGGCGGTGCCCTCGGCGGGCAGCGGGAGCCGCAGCAGGGGTACGTGGCCGTCGCGGCGGCGCAGTTCGTCGCCGAGGCCGGGGCTGTGGCGGGCGGCGTCGGCGGCGAGCTCGCGGGCCTCGGCGAGGGACCAGCGGACGCCGCCGTGGCGGCCGAGGACGGCGGGCTCGTCGCTGACGGCGAGGACGGCGGCGAAGCCGACGCCGAAGCGGCCGACGGCGCCCTGGCCCTGCTCGCGCTTGGCGGAGGCGCGGAGCGTCGACAGCGACTCGGTGCCCGCGGCGTCGAGGGGGGCTCCGGTGTTGGCGGCGGCGAGGACGGCGGGGCCCTCGTGGTCGGCCGGGTGGAGGGTGAGGCGGAGGCGGCCGGTGACGCCGGCGCGGTGGGCGGCGTCGGCGGCGTTCTGCGCGAGTTCGACGACGAGCCGGTCGCGGTAGCCGCCGAGCGCGAGGTCCTCCTCGGCGTTGGCGTCCTCCCGGAACCGGGCGGGCGAGGCGCCCCAGGCGCCGAGCACGCCCCGCCGCAGCCGTGCGGTGCCGAAGGGGTCGGTTCCGTCGGTCGTCGTCCGGACGCTGACGCTCACGTCTGACTCCACTCTGCGGGGCGGTGATCGGGCGGTGACGCTCCCGGACCGCTGAGGTCCGGGGCCCGAAGGTACCGCGCCCCGGCCCACGCCGGACGCCGGGGCACGTGCGGTCCCCCGGGGCGCGCGGAAGCACATCCCGGGGAGCCGTGCGGACGGCGTCGGCGCGGGGCGCCCGGCGGGTGTCCGGAAAGGAGCCCCGTCCGCTCGCAGGTCGGACGGGACTTTCCGGGTACCCCCTACGAGTGGCCGAGGTCCTCGGAGCCGGCGTCCGGCTCGGTGGTGGAGCCGGAGTCCTTGGCGGGGCGGAGCGGGAAGGCGTCCGCGGCCATGGAGTCGAGGACCGGCGGCGCGGGGCGCGGCGGCTTGGGCATGACGGCGGCCTCGGAGTGGCCTCCGCAGCCGTAGGCGAGGGAGACGACGCGGCCGTCCGCCGGGGAGAACTCGTTGGCGCAGACGCCGAACGCCTGCTTCAGGGAGCCTGCGATCGGCACCAGGAAGGCGCAGGACTCGCAGGAGGCGGGGGCGGCCTGGGCCATCGGCGTCTTGGCGCCGAACGCCTCGTCCCAGCGGTCCGCGGCGACGTGGAGGCCGTACCGGGACAGGACCCGGGCGCGGCGCATGCCGAGTTCGTCGGCGACCGCGGCGATCGCACCCCGCGAGGGGGTGCGGGTCACGATCTCGGCGTCCTCGGCGTCGAGGTGGTCGGCCATCTCCTCGGAGACCGCGGAGTTCGGCGGCGGCGCGTCCTCGCCGGAGTAGCCGGGTTCCAGGCGCAGGTCGTCCTGCTCGGTGGGGAGGAGGTCGCCGGGGCCCATGTCGCCGGGCCGGAGCCGCTCGCTCCACGGCACCCACTCGGGGGCGAGGAGGGCGTCGGCGCCGGGCAGCAGGACGGTTTCGTCAAGCGTGACGTTCTTGGCGCGGGAGGCGCGGGTGACCGTCACCGCCCAGCGCCAGCCCCGGTATCCGGGTTCCTTGGACTCGAAGTAGTGCGTGACGACCCGGTCGCCCTCCGCGACGACCTCGACGTGTGCGCCTACGATGCCGGGCGCGGCCGCCTCCTCGGCGGCCTCCCGCGCGAGGTCCACGGCCTCGGCGCACAGGCGGTCGGGGGTACGCGTGGCTCGCGGGGTACGCGGGGTACCGCTTCGCGTCGTCGCAGCACTCACAGGTCTCGCTTCTCTCCTACGCCGTCTCACGGGTGCGCCGGCCGAGGGGCGGGAGCGAAGCCACGGGCGGCGGGCGGAGCGGACCAGGGGGCCGCATCGACGTCCGCGCACCCGACTCGTATCTCGCGTGTCTCGGGCACACCTAACGCCATCCATTCTGCGGGATGCCGAAGAGGCGCGCGGCCGAGAGCTTCCGCCGGTGACGCGCTACGCACGCTACCCCGTTCGCGGGCCTCCGCCCACCTGCCCGTCCCAAGTGGCCCGGATCGCGGACACCCGGGGCGGCGCGCGCGGCCCCGTCCACGGGTGTCCGCGGGCGGCGGCGGCCCGCGCGCGGACCCGATCGCGGGCGTGTCCGGGGCCCGGACACGGGCCCGTCCGGGGGCCGCGGGGTACGGGCGGGACGTCCGGGTCGTGGCGGTCCGTGGCCTCTCCACCGTCGTGGCACGGTTCGTCCGGCGCGCCGGTGGGGCACTATGACGGAGTGGCAGCCGCACGGTCTCCCGCACGATCCGAAGATCATGCCGGACCGCTCCGCCGAGCGGGCCGGGCGATCGGTCGTGCCCTGCACCTGCCCTTCACGGGCACGGCACGGGGCATCAGGAAGGCGACGCACGCGCACGGGGCGGGTGAGTCGGGGCTCGGGAAACTGATCGAGCTGCACGCCGTGAACGGCGCCGGGGACGTCATGATCACCGTCGCCCTCGCCTCCACGGTGTTCTTCTCGGTGCCCACCGACGAGGCCCGCGGCAGGGTGGCGCTCTACCTGGCCGTCACGATGGCGCCCTTCACCCTCCTGGCGCCGGTGATCGGGCCGCTCCTCGACCGGGTGCCGCACGGCCGGCGCGCGGCGATGGCGGGCGCGATGCTGACCCGCGCCGTCCTGGCGGTCATGATGTCGGGGCTGGTGGCCACCGGCGGCATCGAGCTGTACCCGGCGGCGCTGGGGGTCCTGGTGGCCTCGAAGGCGTACGGCGTGGTGCGCAGCGCGGTGGTGCCACGGCTGCTGCCACCGAACTTCTCCCTGGTGAAGGCGAACTCGCGGGTGACCCTGGCCGGGCTGCTCGCCACCGGCATCGCCGCGCCCATCGGGGCGGGGCTTCAGCTGATCGGTCCGGGCTGGCCGCTCTACGGGGCCTGCGCGCTGTTCCTGCTGGGCACGTTCTGGGCGCTGCGGATGCCGCCGAAGGTGGACTCGGCGAAGGGTGAGCGGCGGGCGCACCTGCTGACGCACGGCGAGCGGAAGCCGAGTCTGCGGACCGTCGGGCCCTCGGTCCTGCACGGGCTGCAGGCGAACGCGGCGCAGCGGATGCTGTCGGGTTTCCTGATCTTCTTCCTGGCGTTCCTGCTCCGTGAGCATCCGCTCTCGGGGCAGAGCGCCGCCGTCTCGCTCGGCGTCGTGGCCGTCGCGGCGGGCGTGGGGAACGCCTGCGGGACGGCGGCCGGCTCGCTGCTGCGGGACCGGGGCCACGGACCGGAGGTGATCATCGCCACGATGATCAGCATCGTGCTGGGGACGGCGATCTGCACGGCGGTGTTCTTCGGCGGCGTGATGGTCGCCGTCCTGGTCGCGGTGGCGGGCCTCACCCAGGCCCTGTCGAAGCTGTCCCTGGACGCGCTGATCCAGCGCGACGTGCCGGAGGTGGTGCGGACTTCGGCGTTCGCCCGTTCCGAGACGGCGCTGCAGATGGCGTGGGTCGTGGGCGGCGCGATCGGCATCGCCCTGCCCCTGAACGGCACCCTCGGCATGGCCGTGGCGGCCGGGATCCTCGCCCTGGGCGCGGCGCTCGCGGTCCGTGGCCTGCTGGGCGCGGCCCGTCAGCGGCCCGGTCCCAAGGGCCGCACCAAGGCACGGGTGGCGTAGCACCTGGCGGTACCGGGAGGCGGCACGCCGTACCCCCGCGTGGCGCGGACGCGACGGCCCGATAGCCTTCGGCTCATGACCGTTGCGTTCTTCTCCGGCTCGCGCCGCCGGGCCGCCGTCGCCCTCGGGGCCGTCTCCGCCGGCCTCCTCGTCCTCTCCGCCTGCGACAAGCCGACTCCGCTCGCGACCGTGACGGTCGGGACCGAATCGATCCACTCCGAGGCCGCCTGCTACAACAACGGCGACCCCATCAAGGAGTCGCAGATCCAGCAGTGCCTCAACAAGAAGGCGGAGAAGTCCATCACCGTCGCGATGGACGACAAGATCCGCTTCGGCGTGGACCCGGAGATCGCGGACCGCGGCTGGACGATCTTCCTGGGCGGCCAGCAGGCCGAGCCCGAGCCGTACAAGAAGACGTACCGGACCATTCCGGCCAGCGCCTTCTTCTCGACCCAGACCGGCGAGGCCACCGACCAGACCCAGGTGACCATCGTCGAGAACACCGGCAAGACGCTCACCGGCATCTGGCACTTCCAGCTGAAGAAGGAATCCTGATCCGCCGGTGGTCCACCGGATCCTGATCGTCACGGCCGTGGCGGCGGAGGCGGACTCCGTCACCGCGGGCCTCGGCCCGGGCGGCCTCGACGACGCCGGGCTCCTCCCGCTGCCGGGAGGCTCCGTCCTGCGCCGTCACACCGGTGACTCCGGTCGCGTGCGGGTCGACGTGCTCGTCGGCGGGGTGGGCCCCGCCGCCGTCGCCGCCGCCACGGGCACCGCGCTGGCCTGCGCCGCGCTCGACGACCCCGGCCGCGCCCCGTACGACCTGGTCGTCTCCGCCGGGATCGCCGGCGGGTTCCCGACGGTGGCGCCGCTCGGGAGCGTCGTCGTCTCCCGGTCCGTCGTCGCCGCCGATCTCGGGGCGCAGACGCCCGACGGCCATCTGACCGTCGAGGAGCTCGGCTTCGGCCGCTCCGCGCACCCCGTGCCCGAGGCACTCGCCGCCGCCGTCGCCGCCGCCCTGGCCGCCGGGGGCCTGCCGCACACCGTGGGGCCGGTCCTGACCGTCTCCACCGTCACCGGGACCGCCGCGCGGGCCGCCGAGCTCGCGGACCGGTATCCCGGGGCCGCCGCCGAGGCGATGGAGGGGTTCGGCGTCGCCGAGGCCGCCGCCGCGCACGGCGTGCCGGTGGTCGAGATCCGGGCCGTGTCGAACGCCGTGGGGCCCCGCGACCGCGCCGCCTGGCGCATCGGACCGGCCCTGGACGCGCTCCGGCGCGCCGTCGAGCTGCTCAGCAGCACCGTCTTCGTGGAGCCGTCGTGACCAAGCTGAAGATCGCCTACTCGCCCTGCCCGAACGACACCTTCGTCTTCGACGCCTGGGCGCACGGCCGGGTGCCCGGCGCGCCGCGGCTCGACGTGACGTTCGCCGACATCGACGTGACCAACGGCTGGGCGGAGGGCGGCACCGACGACCACGACGTCCTGAAGGTGTCGTACGCCGTGCTGCCGTGGATCCTCGACGAGTACGCGCTGCTGCCCTGCGGCGGCGCCCTCGGCCGGGGCTGCGGGCCGCTGGTGCTGACCCGGGACGCCGGTTCCGGTGCGGATCTCGCGGGGAGGACGGTCGCGGTGCCGAGCGAGCGCTCGACGGCGTACCTGCTCTTCCGGCTGTGGGCGGCGGAGGCCGTGCCCGGCGGGGTCGGGAACGTCGTCGTGATGCCGTTCCACGAGATCATGCCCGCCGTGCGCGACGGGAAGGTCGACGCGGGGCTCGTCATCCACGAGGCCCGCTTCACCTACGGCGAGTACGGCCTGCACTGCCTGGCCGACATGGGCGAGCACTGGGAGTCGACGACGGGGCTGCCGATCCCGCTCGGCGCGATCGTCGCCCGCCGCTCCCTCGGCGCGGAGACCCTGGGGCGGCTCGCCGACGCGGCCCGCGCCTCGGTGCGGATGGCCTGGGACGACCCGGCGGCCTCGCGTCCGTACGTCCTGGAGCACGCCCAGGAGATGGACCCCAAGGTCGCCGACCAGCACATCGGTCTCTACGTCAACGAGTTCACCGCGGACCTGGGCGAGCACGGCTACGCGGCGGTCCGCGGGCTGCTGACCCGCGCCGCGGCCGAGGGGCTCGTGCCGCCCCTCGCGCCGGACGCGCTGTCGTTCCCGTAGGTCCCGAGGACCGGCGGGCGGGTCCTACACGTCGAGCTGGTCCGCCACCGCCCGCAGCAGACCGGCGATCTTCTTGCCCTGCGTCTTCTCGGGGTAGCGGCCGCGCTCCAGGGCCGGGGTGATGTTCTCCAGGAGCGTCGTCAGGTCCTGGACGATGGACGCCAGTTCGTCGGGCTTACGGCGCTGCGCGGCGGCGACGGACGGGGTCGGGTCGAGGATCGCGACGGACAGGGCCTGGTCGCCGCGCTGGCCGGCGACCACTCCGAACTCCACCCGCTGCCCCGGCTTCAGTGCGTCGACTCCGGCAGGGAGCACCGACGAGTGGACGAAGACGTCGCCGCCGTCGTCGCGGGAGAGAAAGCCGAAGCCCTTCTCGCTGTTGAACCATTTGACCTTGCCGGTAGGCACGTCTGTCCTCGTCCTCGTACTCGTCGCTGGGGATGGCGAACGGCGGGTCGCCCGACCCGCCGGCACCAAGGCTAGTGCTCCGGGGACCGCCGCGAAGACGTCGCCGGATTGTTCCTCCGGCCTGGGAACTACCCTGGCGGGATGCGTAGTGAAACCCCCGCCGTGCCGGTGAACGACAGCGCTCCCGGCGACGGCCTCGTCAAGGCCGGTGTCGTGCTGTTCGCGATCGGCGCGGTAGCCACGCTGGTCACGGTGGCTCCGCTGTTCCTCGGGACGGACCCGTTCCCCACCGTCGCGTACACCGTGTCGATGCTGATGGGCGTCGGATTCCTCGTCGCCGCCGCCGGGGTGCTGCGGTCGATCGCGGCCCAGCGGCGGCAGGCCCGGGAGGGTTCCGCCGCGGCGGCTCAGCCGCGGTAGTCCTCCCACCAGGCACGGAAGTCCGTCAGGTCCGCGAGGACCACGTCGGCACCGGCCGCGCGGAGCTCCTCGGGGCTGCAGGGGCCGGTGGCCACGGCCACCGAGACGGCGCCCGCGGTCGCCGCGCCGCGGACGTCTCCGACGTGGTCGCCGACGTACACCCCGGCGCCGTGGGCGCGCAGCGCCTCCGCCTTGCCCTCGGCCCACAGGCCGCCGACGACCGCGTCGGGCTCGATGCCGAGGTGGTCGAGGTGCAGTTCGGCGTGCGGCCCGTTCTTCGCGGTGACGACAAGGGTCCGGCCGCCCGCCTCGCGGACGGCGGCGACGGCGTCCCGCGCCCCCGGCATCGGCACGGTGGGCTCGATCGCGTACGAGGGGTACAGGGCGCGGTAGCGGGCGGTCATCTCGGTGACCCGGTCCGCGGGGAACCAGTTCGCCATCTCCTGCTCCAGCGGCGGGCCGAGGCGGCTCACGACGAGGTCGGCGTCGATCGGGACGCCGACCTCGGCGGAGAAGGCGACGTAGGCCGCCCTGATGCCCGGACGGGTGTCGAGCAGGGTCAGGTCGAGGTCGAAACCGACGGTGAGCTGCGGTTGCGTGGTCGTCATGGGTCCATTCTCGGGGACACCCGGCCCCGGCCGTCCGCATTTGAGTGCTGCTTACACTGAGGCGAGCCTTACCGAACCTGTACTCCCCCGAGGGGTCCCGCATGTCAGCCGCAGTCCCCTCCAGACGGGTCCTCGCGACCTCGGCGGCCGTCGTCGCCCTGCTCGTCGCCGTCCTCCTCAGCCTCGCCGTGGGCGCCCGGGCCATCGCCCCGTCCACCGTGGTCGACGCGCTCCTGCACGGCGGGACGAGCGCCGACGCCGAGGTCGTCCGGCAGCTCCGGGTGCCGCGCACGCTCATCGGGCTGATGGTCGGCGCCGCACTGGCGCTCGCCGGGACCGCGCTCCAGGGCATCACCCGCAATCCGATCGCCGACCCGGGCATCCTCGGCATCAGCCAGGGCTCCTCGGTGGCCGTCGTGCTCGCCATCGCCTTCCTCGGGGTGCACAGCCTCGGCGGGTACGTGTGGTTCGCCTTCGCCGGCGCCGCGGTCGCCTCCGTCGCCGTCTACGCGATCGCGTCCGGCGGACGCGGCGGGGCGACCCCGGTGAAACTGGCGCTCGGCGGCGCCGCGATCAACGCGCTGCTGCTCTCCGTCACCACCGGCGTCCTCACCACGAAGGCGTCGGCGCTCGACGAGTTCCGGTTCTGGCAGATCGGCTCGCTCGACGGGCGCGACGCCCAGCTGGTCGGGCAGATCTGGCCGTTCCTGCTCCTCGGCGCGGTCCTGGTGCTGTCGGTGGCGCGGGGCCTCGACGCCCTCGCGCTCGGCGAGGACGTCGCCAAGGGCCTCGGGCAGCGCGTCGCGACCGTGCGGATCGTCGGCGGGCTCGGCGCGACCGTGCTGACCGGGGCCGCGGTGGCCGCCGCCGGACCCGTCGCCTTCGTCGGCCTCGCCGTCCCGCACATCGCGCGGGCCGTGGTCGGCTCCGACCACCGCTGGGTGCTGCCGATGGCCGCGCTCATCGGGCCGGTGATGCTGCTCGTCGCCGACGTCGCCGGCCGGGTCGTGTTCCCGCCGGGCGAGGTCCCGGCCGGGGTGATGACGGCCCTCATCGGGGTGCCGTTCCTGGTGGCCCTCGTGCGCCGGAAGGCGGTGCCGGCGTGACCGCCCCCGCCGACGTCCGTACGGCCGCCCCCGCCCCCGCCCGGGCCGGCGTCCGGCCCGCCGGGTACGGGCTCGTGCGCGCCGGACGGGGCTCCTTCCTGGTCCACCGGCGCTCGGCCGTCGTCGCCGCGGGCCTCCTGCTGCTCCTGGCCGCGGCCTCGGTGGCGTACCTCTGCGTCGGCGAGCGGTTCGTCTCCCCCTCGGAGGTGCTGCGGATCCTCCTGGGGCAGCCGTCGCCCTCCGCGTTCGTCGTGGCGGAGCTGCGCGAGCCCCGGCTCGTCGTCGCCCTCGCCGTCGGCGCCGCCTTCGGGATCGCGGGCGCCCTCATCCAGACCGTCGCCCGCAACCCGCTCGCCAGCCCCGACATCATCGGCATCAGCCAGGGCGCGGGGGCCGTCACGGTCGCCGCCATGACCTTCGGCCTCACCTCGTACACCGTCCTGCCGTACCTCTCGATCGCCGGCGGCATCCTGGCCGCCGCGCTCGTGTACGTGTTCGCCTGGCGCGGCGGACTGCACGCGACCCGGTTCGTGCTCATCGGCATCGGCTTCGCGATCGCCCTGCGGTCGCTGACGACGCTCTTCATGACGAAGGGCGACTACCTCGTCGCCCAGCAGGCCCAGATCTGGATGACGGGCTCGCTCAACGGCCGCGGCTGGGAGGAGTCGGCGCCGGTCCGCTGGACGCTGCTGCTCATGCTGCCCGCCGTGCTGTGGGCGGCCCGCGCCCAGCGGACCGTCTCCCTCGACGACGACACGGCGACCGCGCTCGGCGTCCGGCTCGGCCGGGTCCGGCTCGGGCTCGTCGCCGTCGGCGTCGTCCTCGCGTCGGTCGCGACGGGCGTCGCCGGGCCCGTCGACTTCGTGGCCCTGCTCGCCCCGCAGATCGCCCGCCGCATGACGCGGACCGCGCAGATCCCGCTCCTTGGCTCCGCGCTCGCCGGCGCGGTGATCGTGGTCGTCGCCGACCTCGCGGGCCGGCGGCTCCTCTCCCCCGTCGAACTGCCCGTGGGCGTCCTCACGGCCGCGGTCGGCGCCCCGTACCTCATCTGGCTCATCGTCCGGAGCCGTACCGCCGCACACTCGGGAACCGCTGGAGGCAAGGCGTGAGCAGCAGGCTGACCGCACGCGGGCTGACGCTCGCCTACGAGGACCGCACGGTCGTCGACGGACTGGACCTCGCGGTCCCCGACGGCCGGGTGACCGTCATCGTCGGCCCCAACGCCTGCGGCAAGTCGACCACCCTGCGCGCGCTGGGCCGGCTCCTCAGGCCCGCCGGCGGCGCGGTCCTCCTCGACGGCGAGGAGCTGGCGAAGCTCCCCACCAAGCGGATCGCCCGCTCCATCGGGCTGCTGCCGCAGACCCCCGTGGCCCCCGAGGCGATCACCGTCGCCGACCTGGTCTCCCGCGGCCGCCAGCCGCACCAGGCGTGGTGGCGGCAGTGGTCCGACGAGGACGAGCGGGCCGTCGTCGACGCCATGGCCCGCACCGACGTGACGGCGCTGGCCGACCGCTCCGTGGACGAACTCTCCGGCGGCCAGCGCCAGCGGGTCTGGATCGCGATGGCCCTCGCCCAGGAGACCGACCTGCTGCTGCTCGACGAGCCCACCACCTACCTGGACATCTCCCACCAGGTCGAGGTCCTCGACCTGGTGCGCCGCCTCAACCGCCTGCGCGGCCGGACCGTCGTCCTCGTCCTCCACGACCTCAACCAGGCCGCCCGCTACGCCGACCACCTGGTCGCCATGAAGGCCGGCCGCGTCGTCGCCGAGGGGCCCCCGGAAGAGATCGTGACCGCCGACCTCGTCCGGGACGTCTTCGGCCTGGAGTCCGTCGTCGTCCCCGACCCGGTCACCGGCTCCCCTCTGGTCGTCCCGGGCGCCCCCTGGCACGCGGACGCCGAGGCGGCGGCGAAGACCGTCCCGTAGCCGGGGTGGCGCGGGCGCGGGCTCAGTACCTGCGGGCGCGCCACAGCAGGAACAGGCCGGACGCGACCGCGGCGCCCCGGAGGGTCCACGGCCAGGTCTCGGAGAGGGCCGCGCCCAGCGCCTCGCCGCCGGGGGCCACGGCGGCGCCCCACCGGCCTCCCACCCGGCCCCACAGCCAGACCGCGCCGGCCGTGACGGCCAGGCCGGGAAGGACGAGGACCGCGCCCTTCACCTCGGCCGGGGTGAGACGGCGGGAGGCGTACGCCAGCAGCCAGCCGGCGGCCAGGGCGAGCAGCGATCCGAAGGCCGCGCCGCCGAGGAGCAGCAGCGCGGCGAGGACGACGAACGGGCTGCCCAGCCGCAGGACGGACCGCCCGGCCGGCCCGTCGACGGCCTCCGGCGCCGCCTCGGTCCCGGGGGCGGATGCGGCGTCCTTCCTCCGCGGCCGCAGGACGCGGGCGAGGCGGCGGCGTCCGTCCGGCGCGGGCTCCGCCGGCTCCTCCTCGTCCTCCTCCGGCTCCGGCGGCGTAAAGAGGTCCGGCCGCTCGACGCCGCCGGAGAACCCGGGAAGGCCGTCGGCGGCGTCCGTCTCCCACCAGTCCCGGTCCGCCCCCGGGCCGGCGAGGCCGTCGGCCCCGAGGCCGGCGGAGGCGGCGGAATCCGTCGGCGGGGCGTTCCGCGTCTCCGCGGAGACCGACGCGCCCGGGCCCGGAACCTTCTTGCCGGAGGCGCCGGAGCGGCGACGGCGGCCGAACCGGAGGAGGCCGCCCCGTTCCGGCCGGTCCTCCCCTGACCGCCCGGGGCCCGGCCGGCCGGCGCCCTTCCCTGGGCCGCGTCCCCGGCCGCCGGCCGCGTCCCCGGCCGCGTCCTCCTCCGGGTCCCGGCCGGGCCCGTCGCCCGCGCGGGGCTTCGGGAACGGCGCTCCGTCCGGGGAGGCCGACGCCGGGGAGGGCGGCGGGAACGGGGAAGGGGACGGGGCGGCGCGGTCGACGACCTCGTCCGGGGTGCCGAGCGAGCCGAGGATGGTGCGGACGGCGGCGGGGCTCGTCTCGCCGTGGGTGGCGCGGCGCCGGTCGATCTCGTTGCGGAGACCGGAGACCAGGCGCATGCGGTCGCTCGCGGGCAGATGCCGTTGCTGGGCCAGATCGCCGACCCGGCTCAGATAGTCGTAGACCAGCTGGTCGCTCTCGATCCCCACGGTGCCCCTCCACGGCCGGTTCGCCCGGTACGGGCCGACGTTAGCGCCTGCGCGGCGGGCTCCGCCGTGCGGATTGGGGCTAACGTGGGGCGGATGGGGATCGGTGAGCTCGACCGGGAGGCGCACGTGCCCGAGGTAACTGGCGCCGGCGGGGCGCCGCGCACGCTCGCGGAGGCGCTGCGCACGCGGGGCGACGACGGGCTCGCCGCGCTGCTCCGGGCCCGCCCGGACCTGCTGAGCCCCGTGCCGAACGACCTGACGCAGCTGGCGACCCGCGCCGGCACGCGGGGTTCGGTGGTGCGCGCCCTGGAGCGGCTGGACCGGTTCGCCCTCCAGACGGCGGAAGCGCTCGCGATCGCCCCCGACCCGGCGCCGTACTCCGTCCTCCTCGGGCTGCTGACCGGCGACGAGGGGGACGCCGAGATCGAGGCGGCCCTGCCGGGCGCGGTGGCGCTGCTGCGCGAGCAGGCGCTGGTGTGGGGCGAGGACGACCGGCTGCGGCTCGTGCGGACCGCCCGGGAGCTGCTGGCGCCGTCGGCGCAGCACCCCTCCCCGACGGGCCTGGGGCCGACGGTCGCGGAGGCGACGGCCGGCATGTCGCCGGGCCGCGTGCAGGAGATCATCGCGGCGGCCGGGCTGACGTCGACGCACGACCCGGTGTCGGCGGTGGCGGTCCTGACGGGACTGTTCACCGACCGGGCGCGGATGGGCGAGCTGCTCGACACGGCGTCACCGGAGGCGCTGACCGTCCTGGACCGCCTCGTCTGGGGTCCGCCGTACGGCGAGGTGACGGCGAACCCGGCACCGCCCGTGCGCTGGCTGCGCGACCGGGGCCTGCTGCTGCCGGTGTCGCCGCGGACGATGGTGCTGCCGCGCGAGGTGGCGCTGCATCTGCGCGGCGGACGGGCCCACCGGATGCCGGAGCCGGTCGCACCGGAGCCGGCGGTGCTGCGCGAGTACCGTCCCCAGGTGGTGGACAGCGCGGCCGCCGGGCAGGCGCACGTGGCCCTGGCGACCGTCGAGGAGCTGCTGAAGTCCTGGGACCAGGGCGGCCCCCCGGTGCTGCGGGCCGGCGGTCTCGCGGTGCGGGACCTCAAGCGGACGGCCGCGGCCCTGGACGTCACCGAGGAGACGGCCTGCTTCTGGCTGGAGCTGGCGTTCGGCGCCGGGCTGCTCGCCTCCGACGGCGAGGCCGACGAGCGGTACGCCCCGACGCCCGCCTGGGACGACTGGCTCGACCTGCCGCCCGCCGAGCGCTGGGCGCGGCTCGTCACCCCCTGGCTGACCGCGACCCGCACGTCGGGTCTGGTCGGCGGCCAGGACACCAAGGGCCGCACGCTCTCCGCCCTCGGTCCCGACCTGGACCGGGCGCCGGCCCCCGAGGTCCGCCACCGGGTCCTCGAACTCCTCGCGACGCTGCCGCCGGGCGCCGCCGCCGATCCCGGGACGCTCTTCGCCCGGATGCGCTGGGAGCGTCCGCCGCGGGGCGCCGCCCCGGCCGGTCCGCCGCGGCCGCCGCGCCCGACGAACGGCGTGGACGACGGCCCGGAGCCCGCTCCGGTCCCCGAGACCCACGGCGACCTGCGGTCGCGGCTGGCGCGCTGGACGCTCGCCGAGGCCGAGCTCCTCGGGCTGACCGGCCGCGGCGCGCTGTCGGCGCCGGCCCGCGCCCTGCTCAACCTGCCGCTGGCGGAGGCCGCGACCCCGGCCGACCACGGCGGCCGGGTCGAGCTGTCGGTGGCCGCCGGGCGCGCGGCGACGCTCCTGGCGCCGCTGCTCCCCGAGGCCGTCGACCACGTCCTCCTCCAGGCCGACCTGACGGCCGTCGCGCCCGGTCCGCTGCTGCGGCCGCTCGCCGACGCCCTCGCCGTCCTGGCGGACGTGGAGTCGAAGGGTGGCGCCACGGTCTACCGGTTCACCCCGGGCTCCGTGCGGCGGGCCCTCGACTCCGGGCAGACCGCCTCCGACCTGCACTCCTTCCTCGCCGCGCACTCCCGCACGCCCGTGCCGCAGCCGCTGGCCTACCTCGTCGACGACGTGGCGCGGCGGCACGGGCACCTGAAGGTGGGGGCGGCGTCGGCGTATCTGCGGTGCGACGACGACACGGTCCTCGGCGAGATCCTGGCCGACCGGCGCTCGGCGGCGCTCGGGCTGCGCCGGCTCGCGCCGACCGTGCTCGCCGCGCAGACCGATCCGGCGTCCCTGCTCGCCGGGCTGCGGTCGATGGGGTACGCGCCGGCGGCCGAGTCCGCGGAGGGCGACGTCCTCGTCACCCGCGCCGACGCCTACCGCACCCCCGCCCGCACGGCCCCCGTGCCGGTCCCCGACGGCCCGCCCGCCCCCGACGCGACGCTCCTCGGCGCGGCGGTGAAGGCGATCCGCGCCGGCGACCGGGCCGCGACGGCGGTGCGCAGGGAGCCCGCGCCCGCGACCGCCGCCGGCGCGCTCCCCCGTACCTCCGCCGCCGAGACCCTCGCCACGGTGCAGGCCGCGGCGATGACCGGTTCGGCCGTCTGGATCGGCTACGTGAACGCCGACGGCGCCGCCAGCCAGCGCGTCATCGCCCCGGTCCGGGTCGAGGGCGGCTTCGTCACCGGCTACGACCACACGGCCGACGAGGTCCGCACCTATCCGCTGCACCGCATCACGGGCGTGGCGGAACTCGCCGACGACCAGGTCTGACCCCGTTCACGGGCCGACGGTGCCGGCCGTCGGCGGCACCGTCGCGAGGGACTCGACGCCCAGGACTCCCACGCACACGGGAAAGGCGAGTCCGACGGCGCACGCCAGCCCCGCGAGGAGCCGGCGGGCCCGGCGCCACCGCAGCGTGCGCGGGAGGAACCACGTGGGGGCCGCCGTCAGGAGCGGCGGCAGCAGACTCGCGGCGATCACGGCCGGGGGCGCGGCCGGCAGTCCGACCGTCGCACCGGTCAGCAGCACGAGCAACGGCCCGCCGAGGCTGCCGGTCAGCGGCGCCGCCCACCAGATCGGGTCGTGCGCGGCGGACGGGAGTGCGGGCTCGGGCCGCTCCCCGGCCCCGGCGGTCGGCGGCATGCCCCCATCCCAGCGCCCCCGCCCGGCCCTGCACCAGAGTGCGCCTACTCATCCGGCATGTGCCACGTACTCATGACACGACGTCCGGGCGGCCTCGCCGTCCCGGTCGGCCGCTGCCCCGGGACAGTGGCCCCGGTCCGGCCGCTCCCCCGTGGCCGCCGGACCGGACCCGGCGGGCCTCCGGCCGGCCCGCGACGCCGACGGACACCCCGGGACGGCTCTCCATCGGGCAGACTGGAGGATTGGCCGACGTCGGAGCGGCCCGGGAAGGACCTGATCGCACGTGAATGGGCCACTCATCGTCCAGAGCGACAAAACGCTCCTCCTGGAGGTCGACCACGAGCTCGCCGAGGCGTGCCGGCGGGCGATCGCGCCGTTCGCCGAGCTGGAGCGGGCGCCGGAGCACATCCACACCTACCGGCTGACGCCGCTGGGGCTGTGGAACGCGCGGGCCGCCGGGCACGACGCCGAGCAGGTCGTCGACGCGCTGGTCGAGTACTCGCGGTACCCGGTGCCGCACGCGCTGCTGGTCGACATCGCGGAGACCATGGCGCGGTACGGCCGGCTGACGCTGTCCAAGCACCCGACGCACGGTCTGGTGCTGACCAGCACGGACCGGCCGGTCCTGGAGGAGATCCTCCGGTCGAGGAAGGTGCAGCCGCTGGTCGGGGAGCGGATCGACGCGGACACCGTCGCCGTGCACCCCTCCGAGCGGGGGCAGATCAAGCAGACGCTGCTGAAGCTGGGCTGGCCGGCGGAGGACCTCGCCGGGTACGTGGACGGCGAGGCGCACCGGATCGACCTGGCGGAGGACGGCTGGAGCCTGCGGCCGTACCAGAAGCAGGCGGTCGACGGCTTCTGGCACGGCGGTTCCGGCGTGGTCGTGCTGCCCTGCGGCGCGGGGAAGACGCTGGTCGGCGCGGGCGCGATGGCGCAGGCGAAGGCGACGACGCTGATCCTGGTGACCAACACGGTCTCGGCGCGGCAGTGGAAGCACGAGCTGGTGAAGCGGACCTCGCTGACCGAGGACGAGATCGGCGAGTACAGCGGGACGAAGAAGGAGATCCGTCCGGTCACCATCGCCACGTACCAGGTGCTGACGACCCGGCGGAAGGGCGTCTATCCGCACCTGGAGCTGTTCGACTCCCGGGACTGGGGCCTGATCGTCTACGACGAGGTGCACCTGCTGCCCGCGCCGGTCTTCAAGTTCACGGCGGACCTCCAGGCACGCCGGCGGCTCGGGCTGACCGCGACGCTCGTCCGCGAGGACGGCCGCGAGTCGGACGTGTTCTCGCTGATCGGGCCGAAGCGGTTCGACGCCCCGTGGAAGGAGATCGAGGCGCAGGGGTACATCGCGCCCGCCGACTGCGTCGAGGTCCGGGTGAACCTGACCGACTCCGAGCGGCTGGCGTACGCGACGGCCGAGGCGGAGGAGAAGTACCGCTTCTGCGCGACGACGGCGACGAAGCGGAAGGTGACGGAGGCCCTGGTGAAGAAGTTCGCCGGGCAGCAGATCCTCGTCATCGGCCAGTACATCGACCAGCTGGACGAGCTCGGCGAGCACCTGGACGCGCCGGTCATCAAGGGCGAGACGTCCAACGCGCAGCGGGAGAAGCTCTTCGACGCGTTCCGCAACGGCGAGATCAGCGTGCTGGTCGTGTCGAAGGTCGCGAACTTCTCGATCGACCTGCCGGAGGCGACGGTGGCGATCCAGGTGTCGGGCACCTTCGGTTCCCGGCAGGAGGAGGCGCAGCGGCTGGGGCGGGTGCTGCGGCCGAAGTCCGACGGCCACCAGGCGCACTTCTACTCGGTGGTCGCCCGGGACACCATCGACCAGGACTTCGCGGCGCACCGCCAGCGGTTCCTGGCGGAGCAGGGGTACGCGTACCGGATCATGGACGCGGACGAGCTGCTGGCGCCGTAGGGACCGGGCGCGGGTTCCCGACGCCGGCCTCCGGCGGGCCGTAGTCGCCCAGGAGAGTGACCGCGGCCGCCGCGCCGCCGAAGGCGCGTATCGCCCGCAGTGCGGTGGCGAGGCGGTGGGGTCGGGGGACGGTGGTCACGAGGGTGAAGGTCGTCGCGGTCATGCCTCCATCATGGAATCCGGACATTCCGAACACATCGCCCTGGGGGTGGAACCCGGGGTCCGTCGTGAGACGGACCCCGGGACCTGAGACGGACCTTCCCCCCTAAGGGGGGAAAAGGGTTTCGTGGGGTGCGGCGGCCGGAGTTAGACTTGCCGGCTTCCCCGCCTCCCGTCCGTGGAGCGCCGCCGCCCGGTCGGAAACCGGCGGCCACCTCGTCGTGTCCGCGTATCCACCTGCCCGGAGGCTTCACCGTGTCCGCATCCGACCCGCTCTCGCGGGAGCGTGCCCATCTGTCCTCGTCCCGCGCCGCCCTGCGCGCTATGCGCGAGGACGTCGAGGCGCTCGACATCAAGGACGTCACGGCGAACTGGGTCAACTCACTGGTCCTGGGGCGCCAGATCGAGGACCGGATCAAGGCGCTGGCCGACCTCTCCGGCACGCCGCTGTTCTTCGGGCGGCTCGACTACCTGCACACCACGCAGGAGGGCCAGCGCTTCTACATCGGGCGCCGGCACGTGCACGACGCCGACGGCGACCCGATGGTGATCGACTGGCGCGCCCCGGTGTCGCAGCCGTTCTACCGGGCGTCGAAGAAGGACCCGCAGGACGTGGGACTGCGCCGCCGCTTCGGGTACACGGGCGGCGAGCTGACCGCCTACGAGGACGAGCACCTGTCCGACCCGGCGGAGCTGGAGCGGACGAGCCGGCTGCTCCAGGCGGAGATCGAGCGGCCGCGCGTGGGCCCCATGCGGGACATCGTGGCGACGATCCAGCCGGAGCAGGACGAGATCGTCCGGTCCGACCTCTCGGGGTCCGTCTGCGTGCAGGGGGGTCCCGGCACCGGCAAGACGGCCGTCGGCCTGCACCGTGTCGCCTACCTGCTCTACGCGCACCGGGAGCGGCTCGCCCGCACCGGCACCCTGGTCATCGGGCCGAACCGGTCCTTCCTCCAGTACATCGAGCAGGTCCTGCCCGCCCTGGGCGAGCTGGAGGTGCGGCAGGCGACCGTCGACGACCTCGTCGCGCACGTCGAGGTCCGCGGCACCGACGAGGCGGCGACGGCGGTCGTCAAGGGCGACGCCCGGATGGCGGAGGTGCTGCGGCGGGCGGTCCGCTCCCACATCGCGCTGCCCAAGGAGTCCCTGATGGTGGTGCGCGGCTCGCGCCGCTGGCGGGTGCCCGCGTACGAACTGGAGGAGATCGTCCAGGAGTTGATCGACCGCGACATCCGGTACGGGGCGGCCCGCGACGCGCTGCCGCAGCGCGTCGCGCACGCCGTCCTGGTGCGGATGGAGCAGGCCGGCGAGGCGCCCGACGACCGCGTGCAGAACGCCGTCGCGCGCAACCCCGCGGTGAAGGCCGTCGTGAAGGAGTGCTGGCCGCCCGTGGAGCCCGCCAAGCTGGTGCTGCGACTGCTGAGCGACCCGGAGTTCCTGGCGGAGCACGCCGAGGGGCTGCTCACGGAGGACGAGCAGAAGCTGCTGCTGTGGGCGAAGCCGGCCCGCAGCGTGCGGACGGCGAAGTGGTCGGCGGCCGACGCGGTCCTGATCGACGAGGCGAAGGACCTGGTGGAGCGGACGCACTCGCTGGGCCACGTGGTCCTCGACGAGGCGCAGGACCTCTCCCCGATGCAGTACCGCGCCGTCGGCCGGCGCTGCACGACGGGTTCGGCGACCGTGCTGGGCGACCTGGCGCAGGGCACCACCCCGTGGGCCACGGAGAGCTGGGCGCAGGCGCTCGGCCATCTGGGCAAGCCGGAGGCGGTGGTGGAGGAGCTGACCGCCGGTTTCCGCGTGCCGCGCGAGGTCATCGCGTACGCCTCGCGGCTCCTCCCGCACATGTCCCCGGGGCTCGCGGCGGTGGAGTCGGTCCGTGAGAACCCCGGCTCGCTGGTCGTCCGCCCCGCCGACGACCTCGACGCCGACGTCGTCGCGGCCTGCGTCGAGGCCCTCGTCCACGAGGGTTCCGTCGGTCTGATCGCGGCCGACGCGCGGATCGCGCCCCTCGCGGAGGCCCTGACGGCGGCCGGTCTCGCCCACCTCTCCCCCGGCGAGGAGACGACGGCCGAGTCGCGGCTGACGCTCGTCCCCGCCTCGCTCGCCAAGGGCCTGGAGTACGACTACGTGGTCCTCGACGAGCCCGCGGCCGTCGTCGACGGCGAGCCGGACGAACGGACCGGCCTGCGGCGGCTGTACGTGGCCCTGACCCGCGCCGTCTCCGGCCTGACAGTCCTTCACGCGACGCCGCTACCGGCCCAGTTGGGCGCCGCGTGACCGGCGTCGGGGCCCTGCACCACGTCGAGGTATGGGTGGGCGACCTGGCGGGCGCCGAGGCGAGCTTCGGCTGGTTGCTCGGCGCCCTCGGGTACGCGCCCTTCCAGCGCTGGGAGGGCGGGCGCAGCTGGGTCCTCGGCCCCACCTACCTCGTCCTCGAACAGTCGCCCGCCCGTTCCGACGACCGTCACGACCGGCTCCGCCCGGGCCTCAACCACCTCGCCTTCCACGCGGGCGACCGCGCCGCCGTCGACGCCCTCACCGCCGAGGCGCAGGAGCACGGCTGGCGGCTGCTGTTCCCCGACCGGCATCCGCACGCGGGGGGCGAGGGCACGTACGCGGCCTACCTGGAGAACGCCGACGGCTTCGAGGTGGAGCTGGTCGCGAGCTCCTGAGTCGACCGCGGGGGCGTGTCCGGAAGTGTGCGGGGCGTGTCGGTTCCGGACCTCGCGGGGGCCGGCGGGCCGCGCCAAGATTGTTCACAGTTGAACAAACGAGGACGGCGGGAGAGCGCGATGACTTCGGGGTACACGGTGACGGTGTTCGGCGCGTACGGGCACACCGGGCGGTTCGTGGTGGCGGAACTGCTCCGCCGGGGCTTCACGCCGGTGCTCTCGGGGCGGGACGCGGCCCGTCTCGGGGCGCTCGCGGCGGAGCACGGCGGGCTCGCCGTGCGCCCGGCGGCGGTCGACGACCCGGCGGCGCTCGACCGGGCGCTGGCCGGCGCGGACGCCGTGGTCAACTGCGCGGGACCGTTCGCGACGACGGCCGCGCCGGTGATCGACGCGGCGCTGCGGGCGGGGATCCCGTACGTGGACGTGGCGGCCGAGATCGAGGCCAACCTCGACACCTTCGCGCTTTACGCGGACCGCGCGAAGGCCACGGGCACCCTGGTGATCCCCGCCATGGCCTTCTTCGGGGGCCTCGGAGACCTGCTGGTCACGGCCGCCATGGGCGACTGGGAGACGGCCGACGAGGCGCACGTCGCGTACGGGCTGAGCGGCTGGCACCCCACCGCGGGGACGCTCGCCGCGGGGACGGTCTCCCGCGAACGGCGGGACGGCCGGCGGGTCGTGTTCGCGAACGGGCGCATCGAGTACCGCGACGACAGCGCGCCGACCCTGGAGTGGGTCTTCCCCGAGCCGATGGGCGCCCGCGCGGTGATCGGGGAGTTCACCATGGCCGACGTCGTCACCGTCCCGAGCCACCTCGCCGTCCCCGACGTGCGCACCTACATGGCCGTCGAGGCCGCGCGGGAGCTCGCGGCCCCGGACACCCCCGCACCGGCGGCGGTCGACGAGCACGGCCGGTCCGCGCAGACCTTCCTGGTCGACGTCCTCGTCCGCAACGGCGGCGAGGAGCGGCGCGCCGCGGTGAGCGGGCGGGACATCTACGCCGTCAGCGCGCCGCTCGCCGTGGAGGCCCTCCGCCACGTCCTCACGGGGCGGACCCGGACGGTGGGCGTCGCCTCGGCCGGGGCGGTCTTCGACGCGCCCGCCTTCCTCCGCGACCTGGCCCCGCACCTGACGGTCGAGCGGCTCGGCTGACCGTACCCACTGGCCCCCGGCCCCTCAGGACTCCTCCGGCTCCCCGCCGTCGGTGTCCTCGGGGGCCTTCTCGGGCTTGGCCGAGAGGATCTCGCGGGCCTGCTCGGCGGCGCGCAGGATGCTCTCGGAGACGTAGTCGAGGAAGCGGGCGACGTTCTCCAGGCGCACGGCGGCGGGGGTGTCGGGGCCGAGGACGCCCACGCCCTCCCGGGCGATGCCGACGATCTGGGCGGTGGACCGCGCGCTGGAGATCATCGACTGGTACCAGATGTCGTCGTCGACGACGTAGCGCTCGCGGCGGCGGTCGTCGCGCTCCCGGCGGACGAAGCCCTGGCTCTCCAGGAAGGCGATCGCCTTGGAGATGGACGCCGGGCTGACCTGGAGCCGCTGGACCAGTTCGGCGGCGGTGAGGCTGCCGCTGTCGGTGAGGGTGAGACAGGCCATCACCCGGGACATCATCGCGGGCATGCCCGAGCCCGCGAGGACGGTCGTGAACGTCTCCTCGTACGCGCGCACCGCCTCCGCGTCGCGCCCGTGGGGCTGCGGCGGCGCCTCCGTGTCCCGGGGTGCGCTCTGCCCGCGGCGCTGGGCGCGGCGCTCGGTGGCGCGGTGGGCGAGCTCGGCGCGGTAGGAGGTGGGGCCGCCGTTGCGCATGACCTCGCGCGTGACGGTGGAGGTCGGCCGGTCGAGGCGGCGGGCGATCTCCGCGTACGCCAGACCGTCGGCCAGACCGACGGCGATCTGCTGGCGTTCGGACTGGGTGAGTCGGCCTCCCGGCATCGCGGTCTCCTCTGTGGTGCTGGGCTCTGTGGTGCTCGGCGCTTCCTGGCAGCGTCAGCGTAGCGTTCACCGTCAGCCCATTGCAATGCTCACCGCGCATTGCGTTGCATTACATCCAGAACCATTGCAATGAAATTGCCGCTCTGGCCTGGGATTTCAAGTTTCCAGGGCAACGAAGTCGTTGCCGCAACCTCGAACGCAACGTAGCTTTTCCCTTGTCGGAAAGAGCGGGACGACGAAGAGCCCGCCCCTGAGAAGGAGAAAGACCATGCAGAAGTTCGCCACCCCCGCCGCCGTCTCCACCGTCCTCGACATCCCCGCCGGCACCATCCGCCTCATCGCCGCCGACCGCACCGACACCACCGTCGAGATCCTCCCCGCCAACGCCTCCAAGAGCCGCGACGTGAAGGCCGCCGAGCGGATCGAGGTCGACTACAAGGACGGCGTCCTGCGCATCGAGGCCCCCGCCCCCGAGAAGCGGCTCCTCGGTGACTCCGGCTCCGTCGAGATCACCGTCCAGCTGCCCGCCGGCTCCCGGGTCCTGGCCAAGGCCGCCCTCGCCGAACTCCGCGGCGTCGGACGCCTCGGAGACGTCACCTTCGAGGCCGCCCAGGCCACCGTCAAGCTCGACGAGACCGCGGGCGCCCACCTCGCCGTCCAGGCCGGGGACATCACCGTCGGCCGCCTCGGCGGGCCCGCCGAGATCACCACCCGGAAGGGCGCCCTGCGCGTCGCCGAGGCCCACCGCGGCACCGTCACCCTGCGCACCGACCACGGCGACATCACCGTCGGCGCCGCCCGCGGCGCCTCCGCCGCCCTCGACGCCGGCACCGCCTACGGCCGGGTGACCAACTCCCTCCGGAACGACGGCACCACCGACCTCTTCATCAACGCCACCACCGCCTACGGCGACATCACCGCCCGCAGCAACTGACCCGTCCGCACACCCGAAGGAGCACCCGCCATGACCACCCCCGCCGTCTCGGCCGTCGGACTGCGCAAGTCCTACGGTGACAAGACCGTCCTCGACGGCATCGACCTGACCATCCCCGAGGGAACCGTCTTCGCC